>CAYPFP010000025.1:0-12029 GCA_964409935.1 uncultured Planctomycetota bacterium
GGTGCACTTCAGCTAATAGCTTCAAGCAAGTTGGAAAGCACAGACCGTCTCAAGTACCTGGTTGGCAATCTCGCGATTGTGCCGAACGTAACTATTCTTGAAACTATGATGGACCAAAGCAAACTGAATGCGTCCACTACTTCTATGGTTATGCAGGATCCTCTTGGCCTTGGCAACCCCGTTACAGCGTCGGGAATCGTTTCCAGTGGCGACCTTGGCACAAAGCCCAAGATTAGCATCGGCGGCACGGCGGCGTATGGGGCGGGAGAGGGGAAAAATCGCATCAAGGTCGGCGGCGCGCTGCTGGGGCAGATTCTGGTCGGCACAAGGACCGGCGTCCTCGACGGCATGTTCGGCGACGTGGTCGTGATGGATTCGTTCAACAGCACGGGCAAGTTGGTCGCGGACGCGCGGAACGATAATGCGACCATCTTCGCTCAGACCCCTGACGGGACAATGACTTACGTGCGGGGGAGCGTCAGCGGGAAGGTCCACACCATCCTCTTCGGGGGTTCGGCTTAGCCGGATTCGGCTTCTTTGCGATGTGTGTTTGCATCTGCGTTCATCGGCCGTCGTCTTGGGCTTATTGCTTTGTGTGTGCTTGCGTGTGAGGCGTGCGGGCTGTGCATAAGCGTGTCGGGCCGCAGGACTTCCAATGTCGGCTCTGAACCTTCGGCGGGATTGTAGCCGTGGAACTTCTCGTCCATGTGTGCCTCAGGGCGAAGCCCGGTCGTTAGAAGTGAATCTCCAGTTTCGTGGAGTCGGCCAGATCAAGGCAGACGATGGTCCTGGCTCCGTCGGGACACCAGGTTGCGGAAGGCAGGTGTTTGGGCTTCTGGTCGAGGCGGGTTAGTGTCTTGCCGTCCACGGAGATTTTCTGGACGGGTTCTCTGCTCGAGAAGCTGACCGTGAGTCCGGGGCACGGGATCGGGCTTTCGAGTCGCAGGGAGACGCTGTCTTGCCCGGTGTGCTGCGTCAGGCGAAGCGTCTTTCCCGCGGCATAGTAGCGGGCGATGTCGCTGCACGTCATCCACCGGACGTCGTCGGCGTAGTGTTGTTTCATGCGGGTGAACACTTCGCGCAACACCTTGACGCCGGTCTCGTGCCCTTCGTCGTAGAGGAGGCCCCAGTGTTTGTAGAAAACGATATAGCTCCGGTTGGCGATCATCTTGGGGAAGACGCCGGCCTTGCCGTCGGCCGTGATGTGCGTGTCAACGAGTTTCGCGATGTCGCGTCCGTGGGTCTTGTTCAGGCCGATGTCGCTGGTGCGGCTGGTCGGCATGATGCTGACGACGTACTCGGCGTTGCGGCGGTCGAAGTACATCAGGCGCGGCTCGACGTAGTCGGCGCTGTCCGCTTGCAGAAAATACCAGGCCAGCTTGACGCCGTTCACGCGCTTCAGGGCGCGATGGATGGCGCGCACGTAGTTGGCCTCGTTGGCGGAGCCGAAGTCGCAGGGGGAAGTGACGCCATTGGCGTGGAGGCCCACGTTCTTTAGGGCCAGCAGGCCGCGCCCGATGTACTTCTCCAGCGTGTCTTCGTCCTGCGTCTGCGACCAGATGTGCTCCGGATCCTTCACGCCGAGCGGCTGGTCGGTCTCAACGTTCAGGACGACGCCGTGCGAGATGATTTCAGGCGTGATGTCGAAGGCGGGCACGATGCGTTTCTGGGTGATGGTCAGGAATTCGTCCAACTGTCTCTTTCGCGCGGGGTCTGTTATCTTGTCTATCATGCCCACTTCGGAGCGATAGGTGTTGACGGTGAACTTGCCTTTGACGCCGAAGTCGGCGAACAGATTGACGAGATTGTCGAAGAATGTCCACCAGTCCGCGCCCTTGCTTTGGGCCTTCCGCTTGGCGATCTCCTCGGCGGTTGGCCGGTTTGTGAATATGGGCGTGGGGTCGTCAATGATGAGCGAGATCGGGCATTGTAGATGGGGCAGTTCTATCGCGAAATGGGAAAGCATGGGTTTCTCCGGTGTGGGCTGGGCGCCGGCAGAGAGGGAAAGGAGAAGCGCGGTCACGACCGAAAGCAGAAAGTATATGCGGGACATCTCCTACCTCCTCCCGGATGTGGACGCGACCTCGTCATACACCTGCACGATCTTCGCCGCGGTCTCCTTCCAGTTGAACAAGCGGACGCGCTGGAGGCCGCGTTGGGCGAGGGTGCGCCGCAGGAACTCGTTGTTCAGGACCTTGTGGATGGCCAGGGCCAGCAGCCTGGGGTCGTCGGGCGGAACCGTGATGGCGGCGTCGGCGAGCGTCTCGCGCAAGACAGGGATGTTGGATGCGACTACGGGCGTACCGCAGGCCATCGCCTCCAGCGGCGGAAAGCCGAATCCTTCGGCCAGCGACGGGAAGGCGAACGCGGCCGCATTCGCGTAGGCAGTTGCCAATCGGTCGTCGGATACGTATGGGACTCGATGGATTGGGTGGTTGCCGCCGGACACTTTCAGCATGGCGGCGACCTTGGGGTCGGTGATCTCGTCAGGGCCGATGAGCACAAGGGCGTGGGGCAGTGCGCGGTTTTCCCTGAGCCACGCATAGGCCTCGAGCAGTGCGGCGACATTCTTTTTGGGCTCCAGTCTGCCCACGAACAGTATGTACTTCGGCGGCAGGTTGCCGGTGTCGCCGCCGGTTCCGGAGGGCGTCTCGACGCCGGGATAGACCACCGCGATCTTGCTCTGCGCGATCCCGAAGTGGCTGGTGATGGCGGAACGAGTGGCCTCAGACGATGCGATGATCCGGTCGGCGCGGCGTGCCGTGCGTGGGAGCATGAGCCCATAGTGGAGGACGTTGAGTTTCCTGCAGAACTGCGGGTGGGTGACGGCGAGGACGTCATGAACGGTGACAACGGTCGGGGTCTGCGACCGGAGCGGCATCACATACGCCGGTGCGTGAAGGACGTCCACTTTCTCGCGGATCAGGATTTTTGGGAGTGCGTATTGCTCCCACCATATTCTGCGAAGGCGCTGTTTGTGTGTGAAATGTGTCCGGCGGATTTCAAACCGGGAGGCCCCCGCCTCCTCCAGATGAGGAACGGTTTTGTTGGTGAAAAGCAGGTATTCGTTGCGGGTGTCAACGTCGGCGAGGGCGCGAATGAGGCATCGGATGTAGCGTTCCACTCCGGTCTCAATGCCGCCGAGCAAAACGGCGTTGAAGGCGATTCTCACGGGCGCACCTCGGGGAACGGTGGCTTCAGGAGATCGTCGTAAAGCTTCTCCACGGCGTGCGTTGTGACGGTTATGTCAAAGCGCTCGGCCACGCGCTTCCGACCGGCTTGTCCTCTTTGGCGCGCGAGATCGGGGTCTTGAAGGGCCTCGGTCATGGCAGCGCTCAGGGCGGCGGGGTTGTCGGGTTCCACGAGCCAGCCGGTCTCTTCGTCGGCCACGATGTCGGGCAGTCCTCCGGCGCGTGTGCCTACGACGGGTCTCGCTGCCGTCATGGCTTCAAGGGCCACGCGGCCGAAAGGTTCCGCTTGTGAAGGGACGACGACCATGTCGCAGGCATGGAGAATGGCGCTCACGTCATGACGCCAGCCCAGGAACTTCACGTTGCTCTCCAATCGGAGTTCACGCGTCAATTGCAGAAGTTCGGCTTTGTATCGTGCGTTGTCGTTGAAAAGGTCGTCTCCCGCAATGAGCGCGACGGCGTTCGGTCGGAGCTTTGCGATTTCGGCGAAGGCTTTGAGGAAGACGTCGTGGCGTTTCCAGGGGACAAGCTGGGCGATGACGGCCAGGACCGGCGCAGATTCGGCGATACCCAACTCGGCCCGGATTGGGGACTTGCCTCCGGGGGCGTCGTGATGGTCAATGCGGATGCCGTTCGGGATCACGCGTATCTTCTCTGCAACTCCGGAGGCCGCGCGCACAACATCGGCCACCGCTGTGGATGTGGCGATGACGGCGTCGGCCCTTGCGTAGAGCAGCCGGCCCAGGAGTCCCAGCGGAACGAGGTCGCGCACATGCCAGATGCAGGGCGTCCGCCAGTATCGAGCCAGGAGCGCGCCGTAGATGTGGGCGGTGGTGCTGTTGGAGTGGATGAGGTCAATGGCGGGGCCGTTCCATTTGCGGGCGATGTCGCGGGCAACGCTGTGAACCTGGGCGGCGTAGTACAACAGTTTCGCGGGATTCCGTGTGCGCCGAAGTCGTTGGAGCGGGCAGTGGCGCACTTGCGCTCCTGCCTTGGCCAGCAGTTCGCCCAACGGTCCATCTGGACAGATTGCGTAAGGCTCATATCGGGTGCGGTCAAGCGCCTCCACCATGGCCGCGAGGCTGCGTTCTGCCCCGGCAACGAGGCCGACATGGTTTAGGTAAAGGATCCTGCGCGCGGTCATATATGTTTATATTATCAGTGTTTACGGCGATTCATATCCCCGCAGGGCGCCTGCCATAAGCGTCAAGACCGACGGCGATGTAATTGTAAGTATGCGAATACCTTGATTCAAGCTGAATCGGCCGTTGCCGGAAAGCGGTGCTATAATTATGGTAGAGGGCGCATGAGCCATCCGGTCGGAGGCGCGCTGATATGAAGTGGACGATTGAACAGCAACGCAAGTACCGTGCGCAGGTGAGGGAGTTGGGGCTGAGTGAGGAAGAACGTCGCGACTTGCTCCGCCGGCTGACGGGCAGGCAATCCACGGCCGACCTGAACAGGGACGAGATGACCTTCGTAATCAACGAGCAGGAGAAGATGCTGGGTCACGCGACCGCCGGCTCGACGCAAGAACCGCCTGCCCATGCGTCGCAGGACGACATGATCCGTGCATTGGAGCACCGCATGGGGTGGGACGAAAACCCGCGACGCCTTGCGGGCTTCATCCGCCGGCAAACGCACGGCAGGAAGGATTCGCTCGCGGAACTTGACCGCAAGGAGAAGGCTGCCCTGATCGAGGCGTTGAAGGGCGTGAGAAAGCATCTGCGACCCGACGCCGACGCAGGCGTTACGAACCGGAACTGACGGTCAGGGCGGCTGCTGCAGCAGCCCGAACAGTATCTCGTAATCGTGCCCGCTGAGTGGGGGCTGCTCGGTTTGATAGGTCAGGGCTGTTGGGTTGGGGGTGATGAGGACGGCTTGGTTGCTTCGGGCAAATGCCTTCAGCGTACCGTCGCTCAAACCATGGAGAATGACCACGCGGCCAAAGACGCCCGCGCCGGATGTCCCGACGTGCAGCAATCCCTGGAAAGGTCCGTCCACCTGTATCGTGGTCTCAGCCTGGACGCTTCCGCCGATCAGGATCGCTGAGCCTGCCGCGACGCCCGCCGTCCCGACGCGCAGCGGGAGGGGTTGCGTGGACAAGAGGCTGCCGCCGATGGCGATTGCGCCGGCCGCGTGTGTGCTCGACAACCCGCCCACGGCCACAGCGCCGCTGGTGCCCAGATTGCCCCCCACGCTGACGCGGCCCTGCTCGGCGATCAGCTCGGCGATCTGAACGCTCCCGTCCACGCCGCCGCCGATGGCAATGCGGGCGTTGCCGCGAATGCCTCCGCCGATGGCTATGGTGCCGGTCAAACTCGTTGCGCACGAGATCAGTCCCGCGCCGGCGATGTCGCGCCCGATCAGAATGTCGCCCGGTATCCCTCCCGAATCTGCCGTAATCCTGCCGGTGAGATCGCGGCCAATCAGCACAATGCCGTTCAACCCGTTCCCGCTTTGGACGATCAGGTTGCCCGTCATGTCCTGCGTGGTCAACACGGCCCCGTCCATCGCCCCGCCCACAACAATATCGCCGGCGGCGGTTGCGGCGTTGATGCTGCCGATGAGCGAGCCGCTGCGCATGGTTACCGGGCCGAGGGTTCTCCCGGCGTTGATGACGCCGTACATCCCGCCGCCTAGCTCGACGCCGGCAAGGTCGTTGCCGGTCATCACCCCGCCTGAAATGGCTATGTCGCGGCCGATCCGCAAGGGGGTCGTGATGGAGCCGAAGACGACGGCGATGATGTCGGTCAGGTCGCGCGCAACCTCAATATTGCCGGTGGCGCCCCCGAACCCAAAGACCGAGACCGATCCCAGGTCGGAGCCCACTTTCACCGATCCGGTCAGGTCGCCGCCAAGCGTGAGCGTACCCGTCAGAGACCCGCCGACGTCCAGCGTGCCGGCAAGGTTCCCGGACAGGAAGACATCGCCGATGTTGGCCTTGGAGGTGTCGCCGGCGCGCGTTGTGACGGCCTTCTGCGCGGGGATTGCCTCGCCTGTCAGGCTGACGATCGAGCCTTGCACGCTGATGGAGCCGAAAGTCTGTCCCGGCGCGTTGATGCGTCCTGCCTTGGCCCAGCCGTTGCCCAGCGGCGCAATGACGGCAATGCTCAGGTTCGATGCCGCCGATGCGTTGTTGTAGGCGATGGCTGCAATGTCATCGCGTCCGGTGTCGCCGGTCAGGGTGATGAGCAGGTTGCTGCCCGGGTCGCCCTGGTAGCGGATGCGCACGAGGTCGCCGTCGCTGTCGTTGAAGGTGGCCTCCCCAAAATCGGGCGTAAGGTAGAACTGCCTTCCTGTGCCCACGATCTTCGCGAAGGCGTTGGCCGGATCGAGCGTACCGCCGGTGACGAACGTGGACCAGAGGGTATTACCGATCCCCGGCGAGCCGGCCCGGAAGATCCCGACCCACTCGCCGGCGATGACGACGTCCCCGAATTGCGCGGCGCTTAGCGTCCCCGCCACGGTGCCGGTGATGCTGATGCGGTTCTTCCCCGCGCCTGCCCCGGCCGATTGCGCGCCGCCGATGGAGAGGATCGCGGCGGAAGTCAGATCGCCGCCGATATGGATCGCGGTTGCGCTGTTGGCGTTGGCGACGTTGCCGCCCACGTCAATCGTTCCGGAGACTCGCGCCCCTGTGCTGACGGCGCCAAGGAGTGATCCGCCAATGGCGATATCGCCGCGAATCTCGCCGCCAACGCGAATTGTGCCTGCCGGGCTGATGTCGCCGTCGATGCGGACTGCGCCGGTCACGTCCTGCCGGAGGTCCATCAGGCCGTGCAGTTCGCCCTCAACCCCGATATCGCCGGCCATGACGCCGGCGACGGAAAGGTTGTTGAGGTCGCCGCCGACAAGAACGCTGCCCGATGTCCCGATAGCGTCCAAGCTCAGGAGTCCCGCCACATTCCCGTTGAATATCATGATGCGCGAAGAAGCGCTCGCGCCGGCGCGGATGTCGCGGAAGTTGAGTGAATCGCTGAAGAGGCTCCACAATGAGCCGATTACGGCGAGGTCGGCCAGACCCTCAAGAGGGTCGAGCAGATAGAGCGCGGCGGAGGACCCGAATCCTACGAGCGCATCAATGCTTCGATCATAGCCGCGGAAGCTGTACATGAAGGACGTCTCGAATGAGTCGAAACTAAACGTTCGCACGGGCACGGTGCGCTGGACGGCCAAGCCGGTGGACTTGGGGGCGTACTTTACGCCGGAGGGCGCAAAGGCGTCAGCGACGATGATGCCCGCCAGGCCGCGCTTGACGCTGACGCCGCCGGCCTGCGTGATGTTGCCGTTCACGGCGAGGTAACCGTTCGTTGCGACGGCGCCCCCTACGCTCAGCCGTCCGCCGAGGTCGCCGTCCACTTCGATGGTTCCGGCAAGGTCTCTCTTTATTGAGAGGAGGGACGATGCCTGCATGGGGCCGGGGACGACGATGCTTCCCGCGGTCACGAGGCTGCCGCTGAGGGTGATCCCGCCCGTGAAACCGGAGGCGACCGTGATGGCGCCGTTGACGTCCCCCGATATCTTCACGCGGGCGTGGCCAACGTTCAGCCGCGCGCCTTCGTGGATGCTTCCGGAAATGGCGAGGGACGAACCGGGACCAAGAACGGTAACGTCGGCGTTGGCGGTAAGGCTTCCCTTGACCGTGCCCGACTTGAGTGTTCCCGCGATCTCAAGCGTGCTTCCGCTCATGCCGGTGTTGAGGGCGAGTTTGGCGAGGCTCCCGCCAACCGAGATGCGGCTGTCGAGCACAGGGCCGCGCAAGGAGAGCGAAACGGCCGATGATTCGACTCTAATCTCGGAGTTGAGGAGAGGCCCCATGAACGACATGACCCCGGCCGTGCCGGCGCACACAATCGCGGTGTCTGTCACTGCGCCGCGAACGGAGATGCTCCCGATGCCTGCGCCTGTGCTGACCAGCGCATTGCGGATCTCGCCGACGTTCAGGCTGCGCAAGTCAGCGGCACGGAGTCCGTGGGGCGCAGAAAGTGGGGGAATGATGGACGAGACCCCCAGGCGGCCGCTGGCTGAGAGGGTAAAGGCGCCCATCGTGCCGCCCGCCGAGACATCGTACACGTCACCGAAAGCGGTTGTATCGCTGAAGGACGAGATGTTGCCTATGGCCCGAAGGCGGTAGACGTCGGTGTCGGCGGCCCCGCTGATCCGGATGTTCCCAAGCCCGCCGATGTCGCTCTCGATCTCGGTGATGTCCCCGCCCCTGCCTCGCGTCGTGATGGCGATGTCGGGTGTGCCGAACTTGGACGTAATCGCCGAGATGACCTGCCCCCCGCCGGGCATCGGTACGGCGAGCACGCTTATTGCGCCGTTTCGCGGGATGATCGTGATCGAGCCGCCGGCGTCGTCGGCGATGACGGTTGACTGGCCTTCCAGCAGAAGGGTGGAGGAACGGCGGGGGCCGTTGGTCCAGTTGTACAACGTGCCCGCGATCTGGATGAAGCTGACGTCGCCCTCGGCGTCTGTCTTGTAGATACCGGCGTCGTGCGTAGCGGAGTTCAGGGTTAGGTTCCGGACGCTCAGGAGTCCGAGCGACCGGCCCACGCGGATCGTCTGGCCGCCGAGGTCGGCGTCGTAGTCGCCGGAGATCAGCAGGGCGCCCAGACTGCCGCCCACGTTGACCGAACCGAAGGCTCCCAGTCCCGCGGTGCCGCCGGCCGGCAAGACGCCAAGCGCCACAAGCCCTACGTCCTCTCCCGCTGCCGTGCGTATCGTTCCGCCCTGGATGGTGTCGCCGCCGATGCCGGGATTCATGTCCTGCACGATGAGCGAGGACGTCAGGTTGGTGCCGGAAAACGTGATGCTCCCGATGTTGCTGAAGTTGGGATCGCTCCCGCTGCCGTCGAGGATTTGTGCTGACCCGGCGCCTGTGAATTCAACCCGCAACAGGTCCCCGTCGGCGTCCGTGAACTGTAAGAGCTGCCCCGGGGCAAGCACGACGGGCGCCGCGCGCGGCTCAAGCTCCTCCATGAGAAGCCGGCGATGGGTCCGGGGAATCCGATGGGGGGGCGGGGTCATACGTCGCAGGACGTCCATCACTCACCGTAGGTTGGGCTTTTGCCGTTGTAAAGCCGCGCAAAACCGCGATGTGGCGCATCTATCCCAAGTATAGTCCAAGCCGACCGCTAGTCAAATTAAAACGCCGGACCTTGTGGGTTATTGCTTGCACCGTGTGAAGCCCTGGTATAATATTCAGCCGTCTGTGCGGGCTTCCTTTCTGCGTGCGAAAGGACATGGCATGAAACGAGAAGCGTTGGAGTTCAGAATCGGCTTGTTCGTGACTGCCGGAATGGTGCTCCTGCTGGCGATGGTCGTTGCTTTCGGCCAGCTTCAGCTTCTGCGCCGCGACTACCAGGTCATTGGAGAGTTCACCGGCTCCGTGGGCAGCGTCACCCCCGGAGCGCCCGTGCGCTTGGCCGGCGTGGACATCGGCAAGGCCTCCGAGATCAAAGTGGACAAGCGCGGCAACGTCAGGGCCTTCCTGCGGGTCTACGAGGAGGTCACGATCAAGTCGGACGCGCATCTGGTGATCAAGCAGGATGGCATTCTGGGTGAGCACTACTTTGAGTTCACCGGCGGCACCGACGCCGCCCCCGAACTGCCCAAGACCGGCAAGGGCGTCATTTCCGGCGTGGTGCAGACCTCCATGGGCGACATCCCGCCCAAGGTCACCGAACTGCTCACGCGCTATGAACCCAAGCTGGCTTTGATCCTCGAAAACCTCAACAAGTCCATCGTGGGTCTGAACACGATCATCGCGGATCAGAAGACCCAGGAGAGTTTCAGGGCTACCGTGCAGTATGCCTCGGCCACCATCGCCAAAGGCCCCGCGCTTGCGGAGAAGTTGGAGGGCGCCGTGACCGAGGCGACCGCCGCCATCAAAGGGGCGCGCATCTTTATTGACCGGCTCAACGGCACGGTGGATGCCGTCAACGGCGTGATGGCCAGCGCCAAGGCGCAGTTGGGCGAACTGGGCAAGCATTACACCGCGCTGGCGGCGGACCTGCGCGGTATCTCGAGCAAAATGGAGAATCTCCTGAACGCCATGTCGCGGCTTGCCGGTCAGGCCCGCGAGACGAGCACGGTCGGGCGGATGCTCTCCGAGGACAAGCTCTACCAGAAGCTGGTCGAGGCCCTCGACGAGGCGCGCACGACCCTCGCGCAGGTCAAGGAGACTTTCCGGTATCTGGAGGAGAATCCCACCGCGCTCTATTGGGGCGACAAGGACAAGAAGAAGGTGACCGAGGATAAGCCCTTCTGGCAGCGGATCTTCGGGGTTACGCCGACCACCGCACAGGATCAGACAAAGGACGAGAGCGCGAAAAAAAACAATGGGACTGCGCCCCCCGAAACCAAGAGCAATAATGTCCCCCCGCAACCTGCCAGGGATGGGGTCAAGGGTCAATAGGCGGCCGGGGCGGAAGCGGGAGTCCTTTTCTCTGTATTCAGATCAAGAAAGCCATGTCCAAGGCCAAGACTCGTCATGTTTGTCAGCAGTGCGGCGCGGCCAGTCCGAAATGGATTGGCCGTTGCCCGGAGTGCGGCGAGTGGAACACCATGGCGGAGGAGGCCGTTGAAGCGCCTTCGGAACAGCGCCGTCCGAGCCTCCTGCGAGGGCGCCCGGAACCCATCAGCAAGGTCCGCGCCGAACCGGAGCCGCGCGTCCTTTCGGGGCTGAGTGAATTCGACCGGGTGGTCGGCGGCGGGGCGGTGGTCGGTTCGGCGGTGCTCGTCGGCGGCGATCCGGGCATCGGGAAGTCCACCATCCTGCTTCAGGTGTGCGCGGCGGTGGCGGCCCAGGGCAGGCGCGTCTTGTATGTGTCCAGCGAGGAGTCCGTCGGGCAGACCAAGCTTCGCGCGGAGCGGTTGCGGATCGCCTCGGACAACCTCCTGGTGGTCGCCGAGACCAACCTCGACCAAATCCTGTCCCACATCGAGCAGTGTGAGGCTCGCTTTGTGGTGATTGACTCGATTCAGATGGTCTACTCCCCGAACTTCCCCTCGGCCCCTGGCACCGTGACGCAGGTTCGCGAATGCGGGGCGGAGCTGATTTATCTGGCCAAGCGCACGGGCGTGACGATCTTCCTGATCGGCCACGTGACCAAAGAGGGAACTATTGCCGGTCCGCGCGTGTTGGAACACCTCGTGGACACGGTGTTGTACTTCGAGGGCGAGCGTTTTCATGCCTTCCGGATCCTGCGGGCGGTGAAGAACCGTTACGGCTCGACCAACGAGATCGGCGTTTTCGAGATGCGCGAGGCGGGCCTTGTGCCGGTGCAGAATCCTTCGGGTTTCTTTCTTGCTCAGCGGGGTCGGCAGGCGTCGGGGTCGGTGGTGGTCTCCTGCATCGAGGGAACGCGGGCGTTTCTCGTGGAGGTCCAGGCGCTCATCGCGCGCGCCAACTTCGGCGTGCCCGAACGCAAGGTGAGCGGCGCGGACTATAATCGGGTCTGCATGCTGCTCGCCGTGTTGGAGAGGCGGGCGGGCCTCATGTTGGGCGGTCAGGATGCGTTCGTCAACATCGTCGGCGGCGTGCGCGTGGACGAGCCTGCCGCCGACCTGGGCATCGCCTTGGCGATGGCGTCGAGTTTTCGCGACAAACGTTTACCCGATGACCTTGTCGTGCTTGGGGAAGTGGGCCTGGGCGGCGAGGTGCGGGGCATCGGCCAGGTGGAGTCTCGTCTTCGCGAGGCCCAGAAACTGGGCTTTCGCCGCGTGATCCTGCCCTTGGACAACGAGTTCCCCAAGTCCCTTACGGGTCTTGCCTCGCGCCATGTCTCGACCCTTGCCGAAGCCATGCAGGAAATGGTGTAATGGCGGGGT
>CAYPFP010000025.1:12129-51541 GCA_964409935.1 uncultured Planctomycetota bacterium
ACGTTCAACTCCGCCTTGCTTGCCGGCGCAACCGTCGTCGCCAAGGCCCTGACCTTCGCCTACATCTTCATCGTGATGCGCTACCTGGGGCCGGAGTTGTTCGGCAAGTATAGCCTGGCGTACTCGTTTGTGGCGATGTTGTCCTTCGGGTCGGAACTGGGGTTGACGTCCTTCACCGTGCGGGAAATGGCGGCCGCAGGCCCGTCGGACCCCGCGTTGGCTCGGCGGTTTTTCTCCAATATATTCACATTGCGTTTGCTGTTGGCTTCGGTCACGTTCGTGGCGATTGTGGGGTTGTCCTTTGTCGTTACTGCCGATTCGGCGGCGAGAGGCGCTATCGCAATCTTTGCTCTGGCCATGGTCCTCGACGCCTGCGCCGAGTGCCTGTCAAGTTTCTTCATGGCTTTTCAGCGGATGTTGTTTCCGGCGCTGGCGAGTATCGTTCGGGCGGCCGTTGTCCTGCTGGGCGTTGGACTTTCGGCCTGGGTTGGGTGGGGGTTGGGGCCTGTCGTCGCGGCTTCGGCGATAGGCGGGGGGGTTGCCGGTCTGGGTTTGTGGGCTGCTTTGTCCTGGCGTTTATGGATGCCACGCCTGGCGCTCCATCTCCAGTACATTCGGACGCTGCTGTGGAACGCCATGCCCTACATAGTGATGTCCCTTGTGACGAGCATTTTCTTTCGGATTGACATGGTGCTTCTGTCGGCGATCAAGGGCGACCTGGAGACCGGCCTTTACGGCGCGGCGTATCGGATTATGGAGTCGCTTCTGTTCATGTCCATTGCCGTGAACTCGGCCTCTCTGCCGGCGCTGTCGTGTGTCTTGGCCGTGGCGAACGAAGGTGGCGGCGTTGTCTTTCGGCGGGCATTTGGATGGATCGTGCGCCTGGGCCTGCCGATGGCGGTGGGACTGGGGCTGCTGGCGGCGCCCATCATGTCTCTGTTTGGGGAGGGCTACGCGGCGGCGGCGCCAGCGCTCCAGGTGTTGTCCGCGGCATTGCTGCTGATCTTCGTGAATCGGCTCGTGGGGACGTTGCTCACGGCGGCCGGTCTGCAGCCGTTGCTTATGAAGATATGCGCGGCGTTGATGGCGGCCAACATTGTCCTGAACCTCTTGCTCATCCCGCCGTATGGGCGGATGGGCGCCGCATGGGTGACCTTGCTCTGCGAAGTCGCGTTGATGCCCGTGCTGTTCATGCTGGCAAGGCGATATCTTGCGCTCGGCGCGCTTCTGGCGGGGCTGTGGCGGCCGTGTCTGGCAGCCGTCGTGATGGCCGCGATGTGCTGGTACTTTGGGGAACTGTCGCTGGCCCTGATCGTGCCGTTGGGCGCAGCCGTATACGCCTTGATGTTGTTCGGTCTGGAATTCCTGGGCGCCAAAGAGTGATCACCGTCATCATTCCAACCTGGAACGCAAGGGAATTGCTCAAGTCTTGCCTTGATGCGTTGGCGGGGCAGACCTATAGCGATACCGAGACCCTTCTCGCGGATGACGGTTCGACCGACGGTTCGGCGGACTACGTGAGGCGCGAGTTCCCGCGTGTCCGTGTTGTGGCGTTGCCGGTGAATCGGGGCTTTGCGGCCGCCGTCAATGCCGGTCTGCGCGTGGCGCGCGGGGAGTACGTTGCCTTGCTGAACAACGATGTCCAACCCGACCCGCGATGGCTGGGCGAGATGCTGGGCGCGCTTGCGAAGGACGAGGGGCTTGGTTTTGTGGGGCCGAAGATCCTCAACCTCCGCCATCGTGCCATGGTCGAGGCGGCCGGCGGTGTTCTCTTGCGGAACGGCGAGGCGCGGGACCGCGGTCGAGGCGCGCCCGACGGACCGGAGTTCGAAGCGCCTCGCGCCGTGGCCTGGGTCACGGGCGCCGCGTGCCTGTTCAGGCGTGCTGTCTTCGACCGCGTCGGACTGCTCGACGAGTCGCTCGGTTCGATGTGGGAGGATGTGGATATCTGCCTTCGCGCCCAGCTCTGCGGCTTCCGGGGTTTGTACGTGCCCTCTGCCGTCGTATATCATGCTGTGAGCGCGACCTGGGGCCGCGATGCCCGCCGCCGGCTCCGTCTCACGAGCCGCAACCAGAACCGCGTCCTTCTCAAGACGCTGCCCTGGAGGGTGTTGTTGGGGTGTATGCCGCGCATGGTGCTCCATCAGGAATGGATGACCTTGATTTCTCTGTTGCGCCGCGACAATTGGGCCTATATCGGCGGGAAGCTCGACTTTTTGCTTGGTCTTCGGGACGTCTTGAGGGCGCGCAAGATCGTTCAGAAGACCAGAACGGTTTCTGATGACTACATGGCGTCGTTGATTGAGTGAGGAACTGTGGCTGCGCGCAGGCTGAACATCTTGATGGTGACCGCCGACTTCTTCCCGGATACCTTCGGGGGCGTGGATCGGGTTGTGTTTGAGGCGAGCAAGGGCCTTGCAGAACGCGGACACCGCGTCAGCGTGACGGCGCGCCGTGTGCGGCCTGAGCTTCCGATGCGGGAGACGATGGCGGGGTTCAGGGTCTTCCGGTTTCCGATCCTGCGTCAGCCGCTTCCGGCCTTCCAGATGAGCGAGGCCCTCGGTGCGTGGCTGGCGGCGCGCGACGTCCTGAAGGAGGGCCCCGTGGATATTGTGCACGTGCACGAGGCGCTGCCGGGGGTGCTGGCAAGCGCCATGACGCGGCATCGGGCTTTGCCGCTCGTATACAGCTTCTATGCCCCGTGGGGGGAGGAATGGCGCGGGGCTTTCCTGGCGCGGCGGCCCATCTTTGGCCGCGGCCCGATGAAGGTTGCGCCGACGCTGTTCTCCGCCTATCTGCGGGCGATCGAGAAAAGGAGCCTGCGCCGAGCGTCGAAGATTGTGGTGCTCAGCGAGTTCACGCGGGACATACTGCTTCAGGATTACGCTGTGCGTCAGGAGGACACCGTGCGGATACCGGCGGGAGTGGACGCCGAGTGCTTTCGGCCGGCGGCGGACCGCGCGGCGGTGCGAAGGGAGCTTGGTATCGGGCAGGATGCCCTTATGCTCTTGACGGTACGGCGGCTGGTCCCGCGCATGGGGATCGAGAACCTCCTGGGGGCGTTGGCCTTGCTCAAGAAAGAGGTTCCGAACGTCAAGCTGTTCGTGGGCGGGACCGGGCATCTGCGCGAACAGCTTGAATCTGTGGCGGGCACAATGGGTTTGGGGGAGAACGTGAGATTCCTGGGCGCGATTCCGGACGACGCGCTGCCGCGCTACTACCAGGCGGCGGACCTCTTCGTGCTGCCGACCCTGGCGCTTGAGGGGTTTGGCCTGGTCACCCTTGAGGCCCTGGCTTGCGGGACGCCGGTGGTGGGGACGCCGGCCGGTGCGACCCCGGAGATCCTCACGCCGCTCGACCCCCGACTCGTGGCGGGGGACACCTCGGCGGGGGCCATGGCGGAGGCGGTGCGCGGGGCGCTGCGGGCCGGTCTTCTGGCCGCGCCGATGCGTGGGAAGTGCCGGGCTCACGTGGAAAAGAACTACTCGTGGCGCAGATTCGCGGAGCGGCACGAGCAAGTGTATCTCGACTGCGCGAAGTAACCATGGATATCCTGCTCAAAGTGCGAGCCTTGTCCGTGTTGGGGGACGGACTTTCCCTGCCGGCCAAACTCGCGAACCTCTCGCTGAATCGGTTGGAGCGATGGCTGGGGCGCACGCGGCTCCGCTCCATGCCGCTGGGGGCCGACATCGTGACCACGCGGCGCTGCAACTGCCGCTGCCTCATGTGCATCGGATACTCATCCGAACCGCCGTTGGAGATGCCGATACCGCTGTTTGAGGCCCTGGCGCGGCGTCTCTTCCCGACCTTGCTGTATGTGCGGTTTGCATCGGGCGGCGAGCATCTTCTGCATCCTCATTTCCGTGCGATGCTCCGCAGATGCCGCCAGTACGGGTGTCCGGTGACGGTCGTGTCTAACGGCACCCTCATTGACGGCGACTGGGCCGATTTCCTGGTGCGGGCGTCCAGCGTGTGGTCGCTCACCATCTCCTTCGACGGAGCGCGGCCGGAAACCTTCAATGCGATCCGGCGAGGGGCCTTGTTTGACCGTGTGACGGAGAACGTCCGCCGGCTTGCCGCCGTGAAGCGCGAGAGGCGTTCGGTGTTCCCAATCCTCAGCCTTCGTTTTGTTGCCATGCGCAGGAACATAGAGGAACTGCCGCAACTGGTCAGTCTGGCGGCGGACCTGGACGTGAATCAGGTTCAGGTGGCCTATCTTATCGTGTCGCCGGGGGTTGACGAGCAGGAGTCGCTGTGGCACCATCAGTCTCTGGCGGCTTCCGTTTTTGAGAAGGCGCGGGTGGCGGCAGTGGCGCGCGGGATTGACTTGCGTCTGCCCGTGTTGTTTTCGGCGGCTCCGGGAGGAATGTCGCCGTCGCCGTGCGCTTTGCCGTGGACGCAGCTTTACGTTGACCCTTCCGGCTCGTTGGGTCTGTGCTGCAATGCGTGGGATGACTTCCCTGCGCTTGCTCACTTCGCGGGGGCGGAATTTCACCGTGCCTGGAACAGCGAGCGCTACATGGCCGTGCGCCGCTCGCTGGCGGAAGGGCGGCCCCTGTACGCGCGTTGCCGCAACTGTCCCGCGATCGGCGCCGATCCCTCCGACAAGACGATGCACTTCCTGTAAGCGCCCACTCGGGCCTCGCCTCCTAAACACGCGTCACACTTGACTTTCTAGGACTGCGCGGCTATTATATTAACTAAACGGTTAGTTAATCTGGGAGCTTTGTGCATGGCGACATCCAAGAGCGAGAAGACGGTGCTGGCCGCCGCAGAGAATGTATTTGCCCAGAAGGGCTTCGACGGCGCGCGGATGGACGAGATCGCCCGGAAGGCCGGGGTCAACAAGGCCCTGATCTACTACTATTTCCCCAGCAAGGAAAGACTTTTCCGGGCGGTGCTTGACGACTTCTTCGGCGCGCTTCAGCAGACGATCGAGGCCGTGGCCCTGTCGGCGGAGCCTCCGGCGCATCGGTTCTTCCGCATGGTGACCGCCTACTTCGACTTTGTGGACGGCCGGCGGACGTATCCTCAGATCGTCCAGCGGGAGACCATCGGTCGCGGGAGGTTTTTCAAGGCCATTGCGGGGCATATCGAGCCGATGTATCGTCTCTCGACCCAGTTGATCAGCGAGTGCGTGCGGCGCGGGTTGTTTCACAGGGCGGACCCCGGGCATCTGATTCTCAGCGTGGTCGGACTGATAGTCTTCTACTTCAACTCGGCAAGACTCTTCGGCATGGTGGCGCGAACCGACGCCCTCTCGCAGGAGGCGGTGGCCCTGAGAAAGCGCGAGATTATCGAGTTGCTCCACCGAGGCCTGCTTACCGAACGGGGACGCAAAGAGACCTTCCAGGCGGGTGTGTCATGAGGAACGACGGGGAGAATGACGGCGCGGCGGCTGCCGTTCAACCTCCGGCCGTTGACGAGGGTGCAGGTCCGGCCCAGCCCCAGCCCAGGAACTTGCTTCCCTTCGTCATCGCGGCGGTCCTCGCAATATCCGCAGGGGCGTTCCTGTACTGGTGGCTTTACCTGCGGGGCGTGGTTTCCACCGACAACGCGCAGGTCGAGGGCCACGTCCACGAGATCAGCGCCCGGGTTGCTGGGCATATCCTGGAGGTGTTCGTCAGCGACAATGAGGAGGTCAAGGCCGGTCAATTGCTTGTGAGACTTGACCCAAGAGATTTTGAGGCGGCCCTGGCCCTTCGACGTGCGGAACTCGCCTCGGCGAAGGCGGCCGAGGCCGGCGCCAGGACGAACATCGCCCTGACCGCCCAGAACGCCGACGCGAACCTGGACCAGGCCAATGCGGGTGTGCAGATCGGCGTTACCGGTCTGGATAGCGCCAACAAGCAGACCGAACAGGCGCGCGCCCAGATCGCCACGGCCGAGGCCAATCTGCGCGCCGCCGAGGCGTCGCTTGAGAAGGCCGGCAAGGACCTGACGCGCACGACAAGGCTGGTTCTCCAGGCTGTGGCCCCTCAGGAGGAATTGGATGCAGTGGAGGCCGACCACAAGGTGGCCATGGCCAACGCCGAGGCGGCGCGCACCGCCCTGCAGGAGGCCCGAGTCAACCTGGAGGTCTCCATCGCCCGCGCTGCGCAAACGACGGCCGGTATCGGTTTCGCCAAAGGCCGCCTGAAGGCCGCGCAGACCGGTCCGTTGCAGGTCTCGGCGGCCAGGGACGCGGCGGACCAGTCGGCCTCTGCAGTGCAACAGGCCGAGGCCGCGCTGAGGCAAGCGGAACTGAACCTGAGCTATACCCAGATCACAGCTTCCGTTGACGGCCTCGTGAGCAAGAAAAGGGCCGAAAAGGGCGCTCAGGTCGTGGTCGGCCAGCCGTTGATGGCCATCGTGCCGTTGGAGGACACATGGATCGTCGCCAATTTCAAGGAAACGGAGATTACGCACATGCAGGCGGGGCAGAAGGCGAAGTTCACCGTGGACGCCTATCCCGGGCGAACCTTCCACGGCACGGTGGACAGCATCGCCGCGGGTACGGGGGCGCGCTTCAGCCTGTTGCCGCCGGAGAACGCCACCGGCAATTTCGTCAAAGTCGTTCAACGCATTCCTGTAAAGATTCGCATGGAGCGCGCCGACGCGGGGGAGATGCCCGTTCTGCGGCCGGGGATGAACGCCATCGTTACGGTTGACGTCGGCCACTGAGGTCTGCGTGGAATGATTTGGAAACTCCTAGCGCCAGGCGAAACCGGTCATGTGAACCCGTGGGTGATCGCGTGGACGGTGATGCTTGCGACGTTCATGGAGGTGCTCGACACGAGCGTAGCCAACGTATCGCTCCCGCACATCGCCGGGAGCCTGTCGGCGGGGGTGGATGAGAGCACGTGGGTCCTCACGTCGTATCTGGTGGCCAACGCGATTATCCTTCCCGTTACCGGCTGGCTCAGCGTGGCCGTGGGTCGGAAACGGTTTTACATGCTCTGCGTCCTGATCTTCACCGTCAGTTCATTCCTGTGCGGGTCGGCCGGTTCCCTTGGAGAACTCATTTTCTACCGCGTGCTTCAGGGCATGGGGGGCGGCGGCCTGCAGCCGGTTTCGCAGGCGATCCTGGTCGAGAGCTTTCCGCGGGAGAAGCAGGGGCAGGCCATGGCCTTCTACGGCGTCGGCGTGGTCTTTGCCCCCATTATCGGGCCGACGCTGGGCGGCTGGATCACCGACAATTACAGTTGGCGTTGGATATTCTTCATCAACATCCCTGTGGGCCTCCTCTCTATTCTCCTCACCAAGCTCCTGATCTTTGACCCGGAACATATCCGCAAGGTCAAGGCGGGTCGAGGCGACTACATCGGCTTCGGCTTGCTGGCTGTCGGCTTGGGATTCCTGCAGATCGTGCTCGATAAGGGCCAGCGCGAGGACTGGTTCCAGTCCGAGTGGATCGGCACGCTCGCCATCATCGCCGCCGTGGCGCTTATTCTGTTCGTGGTCTGGGAGTTGGGCAGGAAGAACCCCATCGTGGACCTCACGCTGTTCAAGGACCGGAACTATGCGTCAGGCGCCTTTCTGATGTTCGTCCTGGGAGTGGTGCTGTACGGCAGCATCGTCCTGTTGCCCATTTATGCCCAGACGCTCATGGGCTATACGGCCACGCTGAGCGGCCTCGTGCTCTCTCCGGGAGGCGTCGCAACCCTCCTGACGATGCCCATCATCGGCGTCCTCTCCGGGCGGGTGGATGCCCGATGGATGATCATCTACGGGTTGGTCGTGAATGGCTATTCTCTCCACATGATGACGGCGTTTAACACGCAGATAGACTTCAACACCATGATGTGGCCTCGGATTGTCCAGGGGCTTGGTCTTGGAGCACTCTTCATTCCCATCAATGTCGTCGCCCTATCCTATCTGCCGAGGGAACGCGTCGGCATGGCCACAGGCATCATCAACCTTCTGCGAAATCTCGGCGGCAGTTTCGGCATTGCCATGGTGACGACCGTCTTGGCGCGTCGGACCCAGTTCCACCAGAGCATATTGATGACTCACGTCAATGCCTACGACGCGGAGACCCAGGAAGCCATGACGGGCATGTGGACGGCCCTCTGGCAGGCCGGATCAAATGTCGTTGAGGCCCAGAGCCAGGCTCATTCTCTCCTCTACGGGCTTGTTCAGCAGCAGTCAGCCATGCTGGGCTTCATAGACACTTTCTGGTTGCAGATGCTCATCATGTTTGTTGTCATACCGCTCGTGTTCGTCATCAAGCGCACAAAGACGACGGGCGGAGTGACACGTAGTGCCAGGCACACGCCAAGCGCGAGCCAGGCACTACAGAGCGAAGCGGACTAGGGGTTTTCTACCCACTCAATTGGGTGAAAACCCCCATATTTTGTGCCCAAGAACGTCTCCTTTCCCTCCAGTCGGCAAAGACTCACGATATAAACCACATTCACTACTGGAGTTATGTAGATGTTGCAGAAAGCAGAACTCTTGGCATTCTCTTTGCTTAAGCCTATCCCGTCTAACGGTCTCGGCTCCGAGTATTGTTCCGGCGTACGTGGCGGTTCTCAAACCTGACCCGCTTCATGCTAAGCGAATAAGGAGTCTCAGATGGCAAGCCAGAAGGAGTACATATTGGTCGTGGATGACGACCCAGATGTAGTGGAAGTGATAAAGACCGTGTTGGAGAGTGCGGGCTATGCCGTGGACAGCGCCCATGACGGGGACAGCGGATTGGCCAAGATGCGGGCGAAGAAACCGGACTTGGTGATCCTCGACGTGATGATGCGCAAGGAGACCGAGGGCTTCCATGTCAGCTACATGATCAAGAATGATCCTGCGCTTGCGAAGACCCCCATACTGATGCTGACGGCCATAGGGGAGAAGACGGGCATGAAGTTCTCTCCCGATAAGGACGGGGAGTACCTGCCGGTGGAAGCCTTTGTCGAAAAGCCCATTGAACCGAAAGATTTGCTGGCCCGCGTGGAGAAACTCCTGGCCGAACGGAAGTGACGGCGCGTCCGGGGGACGCGGGCGCGTCGTTCCAGCGACGCGGCGTGTCGTACCAGCGACGCGGCGTCCGCCCGACGGCTTGGCGGAGATGGACCAGTGGTTGAAGACTATGCAGACGTTCGGCGTCTGGTGTCGCGCAACCTGTGGTTCGTCAAACTGCGGTGGCTTGCCGCAGTGGCCGTCGTCGGGTCTGTGACGGGAACGCAGTGGGTCTTCGGTATCCGGCTCAACGCGACCCCGCTGTTCGTGATGGCGGCGATTCTGCTCTTTTACAACGCGATCTTCTTTTACTACGCCAGACATCTGGCCGGTCAGCCCTTGCCGCAGATATCCTGGAAGGAAGTCACCGGGTTGGCGAACCTCCAGATCTCTGTGGACTTGGTCGTGCTGACGCTGCTCCTGCACTTTTCCGGCGGCGTGGAAAACCCGTTGTCGCTGTTCTTCATCTTCCACATGATTATCGCCGGCATCCTGCTGTCGCCCCTGGCAAGCTACCTTCAGGCGACCCTGGCCGTCTTCCTGTATTCCGGCATGAGCCTGGCGGAGTGGCAGTGGCCGAGCCTGCACTATCCGGTGCATGGCTTCCTGAATGCCGAACTGCACTCGCACGGCAAGTTCGTGCTGGCCAGCATCGCCGCCCTGGCGGTCACACTCTACCTGACCGTCTACCTGACGGTATCCATCGCCAAACAACTGCGCAGGCGGGAGGCGCAACTGGTGGACGCCCGCGACCGCATGGAGCAACTCGAACAACGGAAGTCCCGGTTCATGCGGGTAGCCGCGCACCAGTTGAGGGCGCCTCTGGGGGCCATCAGCAGCGCCCTCAAGGTTGTGGTCGAGGGATTTGCCCGACAAGACCCCGAAAAGGAACGCGAGATGATCGCACGCGCCATCTCGCGGACGCAGTCCATGCTGACGCTGCTGAATGACCTGCTGACGCTCTCGCGGGCCAGGGAAGCGCAGTTGGAAGGCCGGGAACCGGAGGTCTTCCGCCTGCGGGAGGTTGTGGACAAGGTGGCGGCGCTCCATGGACCCCACGCCGCCGAGAGGGACATACAGGTGTCGGTGGACAGGCAGGGCGAACAGGACTTGGTAAAGGCCGACCGCTCGGAGATTGAGGATGTAGTGGGCAATCTGGTCTCCAATGCCATCAAGTACACGAAGAACGGCGGCAACGTGAAGATCAGGACCTTCGACCGTGACGGCTATGTCAACTGCGAGGTCGCCGATTCCGGCATCGGCATCCCCCCCGACGAGCTGAAGGACCTGTTCCAGGAGTTTTTCCGCGCCTCCAACGCGCGGAGCATTGCCAGCGAAGGCACCGGTCTGGGGCTTTCCATCGTGAAGGAGATCGTGACGCGCCACGGCGGAGACGTTTCCGTCGAGAGCGAAGTGGATAAGGGCAGCACCTTTACCGTCAGGCTGCCCCTGGCGGAGGAATAGAGCATCGTGGATTAGGATATCTTGTGAGGACCTTACATGTTGCCACAAGTAATTGAAAAAAAGCATTTTCGTGCGTTCGTGGAAGGCCTGATGTCCAATAGCCCCGTAGCCGGACCCGTCGCCAAGGACGGCAAATTCGTGTTCGACGACCTCAAGCGCGTCGAGGACCTGCGTATGGACTATCCCATCACGCTGCTTCCTCCGAAGAAGTTCTTCTTCCCCCAGTGGGATACGCTCATCCGTTTCCGGCTGGACAAGGGTGTGAAAGTGGAGCCGGTGGTGCAGGCTCAGCCCCGCGTCATCCTGGGTGCGCACCCGTGCGACATCTACGCGACCTGGCTCCTCGACCACGTCTTCAGCGACAAGCAGTCGGATCCCAATTACCTGGATCGCCGCAAACGCGCCGTCATCATCGGCCTGGACTGCCTGAAACCCTGCGACGAATACCAGTTCTGTCTCGATATGGGTTCGCTCTATCCCGAGAAGGGCTACGACCTGTTCCTGACCGACGTGGGCACGCTCTACTTCGTGGATATCGGTTCGGAGCGAGGAGAGTCCATAATGGCCGAGTTCTCCAACGCGCGCCCGGCCACGAACACGGACTTCTCCCAGCGCCAGAAGACGATGGAAGCCAAGAAAGTAGCCTTCCGCCCCCGCCTCCCCGTCGAATCGAAGTATCTGCCCGAGATCCTCGCCGATGCCTACGACAGTCTGATCTGGGAGGCCATCGGCCGGCGTTGCCTGAGCTGCGGCTCCTGCAACATCGTCTGCCCAACGTGCTATTGCTTCAACGTTCTCGACGAACTCCAGATTACGCTGACAGAGGGCGAACGCAAACGCCACTGGGACTCCTGCCAGCTCGATTCCTTTGCCGAAGTGGCCGGCGGCGAGAATTTCCGCAAGGAACGTTCTTCCAGGCTTCGCCATCGCTTCTTCCGCAAGGGCAAGTACCTGCGCGAAGCCTTCGGAAAGAGCGGCTGCGTCGGGTGCGGGCGCTGCGACAGAGCCTGCGTGGCCAAGATCAGCAGTGTCGAGACGTATACCCAGATTGCCGGCGCGCGCTGACCCGGCGCGGGGTCTTTGGCTCGCCCTGCAAGATGCCTTTATCCAAGGAGACGATTTCCATGTCCACTGAAACAACTCGTGTGATGCCGACACCCCAGGTATCGCCTTACTTGCCCCGTTTGGCGAGGATACTCGTCGCCGAGAAATTTACGGAGCGCGAGAAGCATTTCCGCCTGGCGTTCGAGGACGGGCAGCCTTTCGACTACAAGCCGGGTCAGTTTGTCGAAGTGACCGTGTGGGGACGCGGCGAAGCCCCCATCTCCATCTGTTCGTCCCCCACCGAGAAGGGCCATTTCGACCTGTGTGTGCGCGCCGTCGGCGACCTCACCAATGCCCTTCACACCATGGGCGCCGGCGACATGCTCGGCATTCGCGGCCCGTTCGGCAACGGCTTCGACGTCGAGGCCGCCAAGGGCCAGGACGTCCTCTTCGTGGCCGGCGGTCTTGGACTGGCCCCCGCTCGCTCCTTCATCAAGTATGTCATTGACAACCGTTCGCAGTACAACAGGTTCACCATCTTGGTGGGCGCCCGCAGCCCTCAGGAACTGCTCTTCAAGGAAGACCTCAAGGAATGGCAGGCGCGGCCCGACGTGGACTGCCTCGTGACCGTGGACCGAGCCGATGCCTCCTGGAAGGGCCGCGTGGGCCTCATCACGACGCTGTTCTCCCAGATCACCATCTCGCCCACGAACACCATCGCCGTCATCGTCGGCCCCCCGATCATGTTCAAGTTCGCCGTGTTGGAGACGCTCAGCGAAGGGGTCCCCGAGAATCGCATCATCTGCTCGCTCGAACGCCGGATGAAGTGCGGCATCGGCAAGTGCGGGCACTGTCAGATTCGCCACGTCTACGTCTGCCAGGATGGGCCGGTCTTCACGTACGCCCAGGTGAAAAGGTTGAGAGAAGGCATATAACCGCCCACATGTGAGGATAGGGACATGAAACCCAGATTGGCCATTTTCAGTTTTTCCTGTTGCGAAGGCTGCGCGCTCCAAATCCTCAATTGCGAGGACGAGCTTCTGGACATCCTCGGCGCCGTGGATATCGTCAATTTCCGCGAGGGGATGACCGAGAAGAGCGACGACTACCAGATCGCCTTCATCGAGGGCACGATCACGCGCGAATGCGAGGTGCAAAAGCTTAAAGAAATCCGCGACCGCGCGAAGGTGCTCATCGCCCTCGGCGCCTGCGCCTGCTCCGGCGGCGTGAACATGATGAAGAACTTCATGCCTCCGGCCGAGGTCGGAAAGATCGTCTACGGCGACAAGGCCGAGTGGTTCGACACGATCCCGGCCCGCCCGGTTGACCAGGTCGTAAAGGTGGACTTCTACATTCGCGGCTGCCCCATCTCCAAGAAGGAGTTCCTGGAGGTGACCAAGTCGCTCTTGGTCGGCAAGAAACCCAACATCCCCACCTATCCGGTCTGCGTCCAGTGCAAACTCGCCGAGAACGTCTGCGTCTTTGACAAGGGTCTGGTCTGCATGGGCCCCGTGACCCGCGCCGGTTGCGACCCCATGTGTCCCAGCTTCGGCAACAAGTGTCTGGGCTGCCGCGGCCTCATTGACAACCCCAACGTCTATGCCCAGAAGGACGTCCTGAAGGATCGCGGCCTGACCGTGGAGGACATCCTGCGCGAGTTCCGGCTCTTCGCGGGATACTCCGAGGCGGCCAAGTAATCTGACAACGAGTCATAACCCATTTCGTCTCTGGGAAGAGGAGAGCTTCGATGGCGACTGTAACGATTAACGTCCACGAGGTGACGCGCGTCGAGGGGCACGGCAACATCGTCGTGCGGGCCAAAGACGGCGTCGTGGAAGAACTGAGACTGGAGATCATCGAATCGCCGCGTTTCTTCGAGGCCATGGTGCGCGGCCGCAAGTACACCGACATCAACTTCATCACTTCGCGCATCTGCGGCATCTGCGCTGTCGGTCACTGCACCGCCAGCCTCCAGGCCTCCGAACGCGCCATGAACGTCCCCATCTCGGAGCAGACCAAGAAGCTGCGCGACCTCAACTTCATGGGCGAACAGATCCAAAGCCACATCCTGCACGAGTACTTCCTGGTTGCGCCGGACTTCTTCAAGGTGGGCAGCGTCATCCCCCTGGCGGGCACGGCCCCCGATGTCGTCAAGCGGGCCTTGCGCCTCAAGAAGCTCGCCAACGAGATGTGCGCCGTCATCGGCGGTCGCAAGGTCATGCCGATGTCCCTTGTCGTCGGCGGCTTCACCAAGATCCCCACAAAGGCCGAACTGAGCGACCTCAAGGCCAAGCTGCTGGCCGCCGGGCCGGACATTGATGAAACCGTCAAGCTCTTCGGCACCCTGGCCATGCCCAACTTCAAACGGCCCACGGAATACGTCTCTCTCACCCATCCGAAGGAGTACGCCTGGATCGAGGGCGACGTCATGTCCAGCGACACCGGCACGGTCAAGCCCATTGACTACCAGAAGATCGTCAAGGAGAAGATCGTCAAGCATTCAAGCTCCAAGCACACCTACAACAAGCGCGAGTCCTACATGGTCGGCGCCCTGGCCCGCTTCAACAACAACAGCAGGCAATTGCATCCCAAGGCCAAGAAGGTGGCGGCAGACCTCAAGATGGAGGCGCCCTGTCACAATCCTTTCATGATCAACGCCGCCCAGATCGTCGAAACGGTCCACTGCTACGAAGAGAGCCTGAGGCTCCTCAACGAACTGCTGGACAGCCCCCTGAAGGACGAGCCGGTTCAGGTTAAACCTCGCGCCGGCCGCGGCGTGGGCGCGTGCGAAGTGCCCCGCGGCATCCTCTTCCACGATTACACCTATGACGACAAGGGCACGATGGTCTCTGCCAATCTGATCATCCCCACTGGTCAGAATCTCGCCAATATCGAGCAGGACATCAGGGCCATCGTGCCTCAAATTATTGATCGTCCGCAGGACGAGATTCGCTTGACGTTGGAGATGCTCGTGCGCGCCTACGACCCGTGCATCTCCTGTGCCGTGCACATGCTCGATGTGAAGTTCGTCTGAGTTCCGGCCCGGCCGGTTTTGCGTTTGAGGGACGACCCCTGACGGCCTGCGCACGCCTCAGGGGTCGGACTTTGTTGAGAGGCGATGGCGGATGGCAAAGCCAACTCAGTCCATACTGGTTCTCGGCGTCGGCAGCCTGCTCATGGGCGACGACGGCGTGGGGGTGCGCGTCGCCCACGCCCTGGAGCACGCGCATCTGCCCCGCAACGTCCAGGTCGTGGACGGCGGCATGGGCGGCATCACCCTCATTGGTCTGATGGAGGACGCCGACGGCGTCGTTCTGGTTGACGCGGCGGACATGGGCAAGCCCCCCGGAACCTGTGTTGTCTTCTCGCCCGACGAGGTCCGAAGCGTGAAGAAGACTCATCCTTTCTCGCTTCACCATACCGACTTGCTGGGGCTGCTGGACTTGATGAAGAAGCTTGAGATGCGCATCCCCGCTGTTCGCGTCATCGGCGTTCAGCCGGAGCGCGTCGAGTGGACCGATGTCCTGAGCAAGACCATCGCAGACAGGATTCCGCAGATCGTTTCTCTCGTAAAAAATGAGATTGCGAACCTCGTTTCGCTTGATACCGTTGCTGGGAGCGTGTAACATGCATGAAGTGAAGTTGGCGCGTCAGGTCTTTGGCCGTCTTATGGCGCTTACCGCGGAGCACAAGCTCAAGAAAGTCAAGAAGGTCGTCCTTCGGGTCTGTGAGCTTGAAAGCGAGAACGGAGAGGTCCTCTCGGCGGCCCTCAAGCACTTTGCGGCAAGGACGCCGCTGGAGAAAGCCGATGTCGAGATCATCGGCGCGCGTTCCGAAAAGGCGCACGACCATGACCATGACCACGACCATGATCACCCTCACGCCGGCTTGGGCGAGGTGATCATCGAACGAATCGAGGCGTAAGCAATCGGTGTGCTGTGAGCAAAGGCCGTGCCAAAGCATCCGCTGTTGCTCGCCTTCGCCTTGCCGTGAGCGGTATTGTGCAGGGCGTAGGGTTCCGGCCTTTTGTCTATCGTCTCGCGCATGACCTGAATCTGGCGGGGTTTGTCCGCAACTCTTCAGCGGGGGTGCTCATCGAGATCGAGGGGCAGGCCGACAACGTGCTGGCCTTCGCCCGCGACCTCAAGGCCAAGGCGCCTCCCCTGGCGCGCATCGAGTCCGTGTCGTGCGTGGACATTCCGGTTCTGGGCGAGAAGAATTTCCACATTGTCCTCAGCGAATCGGGTCAGGAGCGTTCAGCCCTCATCTCGCCCGACATCGCCGTCTGTGAAGACTGCCTGTGCGAACTGCTCGAACCGCGCGACCGCCGCTATTTCTATCCCTTCATCAACTGCACTAATTGCGGCCCCCGCTACACCATCGTCCAAGACATCCCGTACGACCGCGCCCTGACCACGATGCGGGTCTTCCCGATGTGTCCTGCGTGCAGGGCGGAATACGATGATCCCTGCAACCGCCGGTTCCATGCCCAGCCCAACGCGTGTCATGTCTGCGGTCCACATGTCTGGCTCGCCGACGCCGCTGGCCGCGAGCTTATCGGCCCGTCCCGCGAGGCGGTCTCCGCCGATGCCGTCGTGAACGAGGCGGCGCGCCTTCTTCGCGAGGGCTTCGTTCTGGCCATAAAGGGCGTCGGCGGGTTCCATCTGGCGGTGGACGCCACCAATGAAGCTGCCGTGCGGCGGCTGCGCGAGCGCAAACGCCGTGAGGAAAAGTCGCTGGCCGTGATGTCGCCCGATCTTAGTGCGGTGCGCCGCTACGCGGCTGTGTCGGAGGCCGACGAGGTCCTGCTTACCGGCATACAACGCCCGATCGTGCTGCTCCCGAGGCTTGCCCAAGGTCCCCTTGCCGACTCGGTGGCGCCGCGCAGCAAGTACTTCGGCGCGATGCTCCCGTACTCGCCGCTACACCATCTCCTTCTGCGTCGCGGCTTCGTGGCGTTGGTTATGACGAGCGGGAACCTCTCCGAGGAACCTATCGCCACTGACAACGGGGAGGCCCTGTCGCGTCTCGGAAACATCGCGGACTACTTTGTGCTTCACAATCGAGACATCTACCTGCGCGCGGACGATTCGGTGGTCCGTGTTGACTTGGACCGGCCCGTTGTGCTCCGCAGATCGCGCGGCTATGCGCCCGCCCCTGTTCGCCTCAAGGTGCGCGCGCCGTGTTCTGTGCTGGCGGTTGGCGCCGAGTTGAAGAATACGGTGTGCGTCACGAAGGGCGATAACGCCTTCATCAGCCAGCACGTGGGCGACCTGAAGAACGTGGCCGAGTGCGAGTTCTTCGAGATGACCATTCGCCACCTCAAGACCATCTTCCAGATTGAGCCGGCCGTGATCGCCCATGATCTTCACCCCGATTACCGGAGCACTCGGTATGCCCTGGCTCAGCAGGGCGTCCGCCGCACAGCCGTCCAGCACCATCATGCCCACATCGCGAGCTGTCTGGCCGAAAACGGCCGCGATGAAAAAGTGATCGGGCTTTCCTTCGATGGCACCGGCTACGGATCCGACGGGAATGTGTGGGGAGGGGAGTTTCTCATCGCCGATCTGGCCGGCTTTGAGCGGGCCGCGCACTTCCGTTACGTGCCGATGCCCGGCGGCGACCGCGCCGTCGAGGAGCCGCTCCGCATGGCGCTTTCCTGGCTGTATGCGGCGCTTGGGGAGGAGGTCGCTGCCTTGGACCTTGACGCCTTGACCGGTTTCGGCAACACTAGAGTAGGTAGTCTGCTGAGCATAATTCGCGGCGGCATCAATTCGCCCCTGACATCGAGCGTTGGGCGCATCTTCGACGCCGTGGCGGCGTTGACGGGAATCTGCCGCAGGGCGACGTATGAGGGGCAGCCGGCGATCGAATTGGAGGCTGCAGCCGACCCATCGTCCTCGGAGTGTTATCCGTATCATGTGAATAGTACTAGTGTTATAACCATTGATCTGTCGCCGACGTTCCGGGCAATCGTGGCGGAAATTTCAAAGGCGAGTCCCGCTCGCATTGCGGCCAAACTGCACAACACGATCGCGGCGGCCAGCGCTGAGGTGTGCGAACGGCTTCGCGACCATTGCGGGCTGAGGCTGGTTGCTCTGTCGGGGGGCGTTTTTCAGAACCAGCTTTTGACCCGTCGAGTCTGCGCGTTGTTGCGGGATCGCGGCTTCGAGGTCCTGCGGCATCACAATGTGCCGCCGAATGACGGGGGCATTTCCCTCGGGCAGGCGGCTGTGGCGTTACGGCAATTGATTGGGAGCTGACGATGTGTCTTGCTGTCCCTGCGAAGATTGAGTCCATTGCCGGTGAGACAGGCGAGGTCTCTATCGGCGGTAATCGCATCAAGGCGAATCTCATGCTGATAGACGATCCGCGAGTGGGGGACTATGTCCTCGTGCACGCGGGCTTTGCGATTGCCAAGTACTCTCCTGAAGAGGCCGCCGAAAGTTTGGCCGAATGGAAGCGTCTGAATATCGAATGAAGTCCCTTCTGAAGAACATCAGAATGTTGAGCGATTCCATCAGCGCTCCTGCGGTGTCGCTGATGGAGGTATGCGGCACTCACACCATGGCGATTTGGCGAAACGGCCTTCGGGCCGTGTTGCCGGAAAAGATACGCCTGCTCTCGGGGCCGGGATGCCCGGTATGCGTGACGTCTCCGGGCCAGATTGACGCCGCGATTGAGTTGGCTCGCAGGCCTGGCGTGATTGTAGCTACCTTCGGCGACATGATTCGTGTTCCCGGCAGCGCATCGAGTCTGGAGAAGGAACGTGCGGCGGGGGCGGATGTTCGTGTGGTGTATTCTCCGCTTGGTGCGCTTGATCTGGCCCGCAGCAATCCTGACAAACACGTCATTTTCATCGCCGTCGGATTCGAAACGACCGCCCCTCTTACCGCAGGTCTGGCTCTGCTGGCGGAACGCGAGGGCCTGAAGAACATTTCGCTCCTGTGTGCCCACAAGATCATCCCTCCCGCCATGGAGGCTCTGTTGGCCGGTGGCGAGCTTAACATTGATGGGTTTCTCTGCCCGGGGCACGTCAGCACGGTTATCGGTTCGCAGGCCTACGAGCCGATAGCCAGGCGTCACGGCAAGCCGTGCGTCGTTGCCGGTTTCGAGCCTGAGGATATCCTACGGTCTATCAACATGTTAGTACAACAGATCGCCGCCGGCCGGAGCAAGGTCGAAATCGAGTATACGCGCTGTGTAAAGCCTGAGGGAAACCCGAAGGCCAGGCGTTGCGCGGACGAGGTGTTCGAGGCGGCCGATGCTCCATGGCGCGGGCTGGGCGTGATTCCGGCGAGCGGCCTTCGCCTGCGGAGCCGGTTTTTTCCTCTTGACGCTCAGGCCCGGTTTGGGGTGAAATCTGCCGACGTAAAGGAGCCGGGCGGCTGTTCTTGCGGCGCGGTCCTGCGGGGCGCCTTGTCGCCTCGTGAGTGTCCGCTCTTTGCCGGCGCCTGCACGCCGGAAACGCCGGTCGGCCCCTGCATGGTCTCCTCGGAAGGCGCGTGCGCTGCGTTCTATCGCTACGGCAGATGACGGGCCGAGTTGCCTGGCGCGTATGCCGAAGACTTCAATTGTTCCCGTTCAAATGGTGTGATGCGGTATGCCCACAAGAGATGAAAGGATTCTCCTCGCTCACGGGGGCGGCGGTGTGATGATGAAGCGCCTGATTGAGGAGGTCATCGTCCCGAGGTTTTCGAATCGGTGTCTGGACCAGCTTGGCGACAGTGCGGTGTTCGACTCGCCCTCCGGTCGTCTGGCCTTTACAACGGATTCCTTCGTTCTGAAGCCTTTGTTTCTGCCTGGCGGGGATATCGGTCGTCTGGCGGTGTGCGGAACCGTGAACGATCTGGCGGCATCGGGGGCCGTGCCGCTATATCTGTCGCTCTCGATGATCATCGAGGAAGGTTTCCTGTTGGCCGAGCTTGAGCGGGTGCTGGATTCCGTGCGCGAGGCGGCCGCCGAGGCCGAGGTGCAGGTGGTGGCCGGCGACACGAAGGTGGTGGAACGCGGTTCCGCCGACAAACTCTTCCTCACGACATCGGGCGTGGGTTGTGTTCCTGAAGGGGTGAACTGTTCGCCTGCGAGCGCTCGACCGGGGGACAAGGTGTTGATCAGCGGTCCTGTTGGCGACCATGGTATCGCCGTCATGAGCGCAAGGCCCGGCATACAGCTCGAGACGCCTGTGAAGAGCGACATGGCGCCTCTGGGGAAGCTCGTGGTTGGGATTCTGGGCGCGACCAAGGACATTCACGCCATGCGCGACCCTACCCGCGGCGGTCTGGCGGCGGCCCTGAACGAGATCGCGGCCGCATCCCGCGTTGGTATCGTTGTGAACGAGAACCACCTTCCTGTGAGGCGGGAGGTTATGGCTGCGTGCGACATCATGGGTTTTGACCCAATCGCTGTTCCAAACGAGGGTAAGATGCTCGTGATCTGCCCTGCCTCGGTCGCGGACGCGGTACTGACTGCGATGAAAGCGAACGCCCTGGGGCGGGAGGCGTGCGTCATGGGCGACGTGGTGGCCGGCCCGGAAGGTCGCGTGATGCTGGAGACGCGCGCCGGCGGCCGCCGTATAGTTGACTTGCCCTACGGGGAGCAGTTGCCTCGCATCTGCTGACCTCACCGGAGGACGTCATGAGGCGGGCGGGATTCCTGTTCCTGGCAATGTTGTTCATGCCGAAGGGGCCCTGTGGCTTTTCTGAAGACGTGATCCAGGAGGTTTATTTCGAGAACGCCTCCCTCCCGGGGAGGCTGTCGTCGCCCGCCCAAGCGAAGAAACTCGCGTGTCTGCCCGTGCCTAAGCCCCCTGTCGTTGACGGTCGCCTGGAGGATGCCTGCTGGTCGGCGGGTGCGAAGGCCGACGGCTTTGTGATTGCGCGCAGCGGCGCTGCGCCGGCGGAATGTACGGAGGTGAGGGTCGTTCGCGATGCCCAGGCCCTGTACTTCGCGTTTACATGCCGGGAATCCCAGATGCAGAAGTTGTCGGCGCCGAAGCGCGCCCATGATGAAGCCATCTGGAACAACGACGTGGTCGAAATCTTCCTGGACCCGGGCGACCAACGCCGCGAGGACTTCCATTTCATACTAAGCGCGGGCGGCGCCCGATGGGAGGGCCGGGAACGGTTGGTGCCGGACTCGCGAGACGGGCGTATGGAAGTTGGGGCGCAGTGGAACGGGGCTTGGCGGGGCGCGGTTTTTCTCGGAAAGGATTTCTGGACGGCCGAGATCGCGATACCGTTCACGACGTTCGGGCTGTCGAAGGCGCCGGAGAATGCCGTGTGGGCCATGGAGCTCATGCGCGAGCAGAAGCCGCGGGGCGAGATCTCCGTGTGGTCGTCTGCTGGCGGCGGGTTCGGGAGGTTGACCGAGTGGGGGTATCTGGTTTTCGGCAATCCCGAAGTTGTGATCAGAAGTGTGCGGGTTGACAGGTTGGGATGGGGGGAAAACGTGGCCATGATGACGCTGGACAACCCAGGCAGGAAGACGATTCAGACGGCCGTCGTTCCTGATGTGACAGTGAAGGGACGTCCGTTCGCCGCCGGCCAGAAAAGCATTGTCCTAACCATCAGTCCGGCTGAGAGTAAGGTCCTGGACATCCCGTTGACTTTGTCGGATTCCGGCGGGGAATACCAACTGAGTGTTTCGTGCATGGATGTAGCGCGCAAGAGGTTGCTTGCCGCGCGCGCCGTTTCTATGGAGATGCCCGCGTTGCTGACTTTCTCGCTGGAACGGAAGGTCCTGTACGTTTCCGACAAGACCCTCGTTGCCAGGGTGGAGATTGGCGCGACCGATCGTTCGGTGAAGGTGCTCCGGCTTGTGGGCTTGTTGCGCGTGCCGGGGAAGGAGGTCACGGAGTCCCGACCTGTGGGCTGTGCGGGTGTTGGGGCGGAGGTCATCTTCCGCGTCCCCGCCGGACCGCCCGGCGAGTACCTGGTGGGGGTCTTGTTGACGGACGCAAACGGCAAGGAGATGGCTTCGCGCAAAGCAAAATTCAGAAGAATTCCCGGCCCGTTGGATTGAATCGTTCCAACCTGTATTTGATGTTGACACATTTCGAGCGCCTCATTAAAATCTCCTCATGAGCTTGGCGGGACGGGCGTTTTGATTCGGAGGAATCCATGCAATGCAGGAGTTGCGGAGCGACGGTGCCGGACGAAAGCTCCTTCTGCAACCGCTGCGGCGCGAGCCTCCGCACACCTGAGAAGGCGGGCGCATTCCCGCCGTCAGAGTCTTCGCCTTCGTCGGAGACGGAGAAGGACGTGTGGTCTGGACGGTACAGCATTAAGGCGATGGGCGGCTGGATGCTTTTGCTGAGCTTTCTGGGTCTGGTGTTCCTCTACACCTTTGTCAGCCGGTATCTTCAGGAGCGAGAGACATCGAGAGGAACCTGGATTCTGGGCGGGGTGTTCCTGATTACCTTTTGTTCTCTTGAGTTGTGGTTGCTGGTAGTCGGATTGAAGCGCAGGCTGTCAACGTCGTACCGCTTGACTACGCAACGTCTTTTTGCGGCACGAGGCATAGTCAACAGGACGGTGGATGAGATCGAACTGGTGCGCGTGGATGACGTGAGCGTTCATCAGAACATCATCCATCGGGTATTCAACGTCGGCAACGTCACCGTCTTGACTCCCACGGATGCGACGTGTCCCACGACGGTGCTCGATGGCATTGATAATCCGGTGGAGGTCAAAGAGAAGATACGCGCATTGACGCAGAATGTCCGAAAGAAGTCCATCCGATTGGAAACGATCTGAACCTGCGATCTGTCAAGGTAGACCATGGGGATACTGGGTGTAAACGTTACCATTGAGCCGCTGACCTGGCCGCTTTGGCTGAAGGTCGTTCTGAGCATTTTGGCCGGTGGTGTGGGGGCTTTTCTGGCGGCCCAGTTCCTGGTGACTTTCCGCAAGGCGCTGGTGGTTGGGGTTGCGTCGCTGGTTTGCGGCGGCGTTGCGGCTGTTTTTCTATGGCAACCGACCCTGCCGGGGATGAAGGAGGGCGATAAGGCTCCTGCAAAATCTGTTTCGCCTGCGCCTGGCGCCAGTCAGCAAAGCGCTCCTACCGCTACTCAGCGCGTTCCTTCTGCGTCCGCTGTTCCTACGGCACAGCCCAAGAGCCTTGTGTCTTCCAAGAAACCTGCGCCCAAGGATGAGCCGAAAGTAAAGGCGAAGCAGGACGCGCCTCCTGCTGAGAAGGATAAGGAAAAGAGATAGGTGGGCGAGATTGCATTTCTGGACGGCGAGTTCCTGCCTATTGCCGAAGCCAAGGTATCTGTAAATGACCGAGGCTTCCTGTTTGGCGACGGCGTTTACGAGGTCGTGCGAACCTACGGCGGCAGAATCTGGGCGCTTGAACCCCACCTGAACCGGCTGGCCCGCAGCTTGCAGGCGATCGAACTTGTCGGGCCGGCCATGTCGGTCGTGGGTGCGCAGATTCAGGAGGCGCACCGGCGCAGCGGCCTGGCCGACGCCCAGATTTACGTTCAGATTACTCGCGGCGCGGCTCCCCGCTCCCACAACTTTCCCGCGGTCGTGAAGCCGACGTTCTTGGTTACGGTGCGTCCGGCGGCCAGCCCCTCGCCTGAGGAACGTCGGCTTGGGGTGCGCATCATCAGTGTTCCCGACGTGCGCTGGGGGCGATGCGACATCAAGTCGCTGAACCTCTTGCCAAATGTCCTGGCCAAGCAGAAGGCCAAGGCCTGCGGGGCGTTTGAGGCCGTCTTCGTGCGGCCGGATGGACAGGCGACCGAAGGTTCCTCCACAACGCTTTTCGCTGTTGAATCGGGCAGGCTCCTCACTCGGGAGGAAGGCCCGCACATCCTGTCCGGGATCACGCGGCGCATCGTCCTCGACATTGCGGCTGAACTCGACGTGCCGGCGCGCGAGGGGTCGCTTTCCCTCGACCAACTACTTCGGGCGGACGAGGTCTTTTTGACCGGCACCAACACGGAGGTGCTGTCCGTTGTGCGTGTGAATGACGACAAGATCGGCGCGGGTCTTCCCGGTCCGGTTGCGAGTCGTCTTTTCGAGGCCTATCGGCGGAGAATCCATGGCTGAGTTCCAGTGGAACTGGTTGAGGGAGGAGTGTGTTGATGCGCGGTAAGACTGTGGTTCGCGTGATTCAGGTTGGGCTGGGCGCGATCGGCATCGCGACCGCAAAGGTGCTGAAAGGGAAACGGAGCCTCCGACTGGTGGGCGCCGTGGAGATTTGTCCGAAACCGTCTCTGAACTTGGGTGTTCCCATCTACGGGACGGTGGCTGAATGCCTCCGAGAAAGGCCCGCCGACGTGGCTGTTCTCACGACCGGGTCGAAGTTCCTTGATGTCTTGCCCCAACTTCTGGAAATGTTCGAAGCGGGTCTGGATGTGGTGAGTTCTTGCGAAGAGTTGCTATTCCCCTGGCATCGCCATCCCAGGCAGGCCGGACTGGTGGACCGTGCGGCGGCGCGGGCGGGCGTTGCCTGCGTAGGAACGGGCGTGAACCCCGGGTTTGTCATGGACACCTTGCCCCTGCTTGTGTCGGGCGTTTGTCAGGGGGTCAAGCGCGTCCGCGTCTGGCGTATCCAGGACGCCTCCAAGCGTCGTCCTCAACTGGGCAGGAAGGTGGGTGGCGGCCTTACGGCGAAGGAGTTCCGGCGTTTGGTTGTCGAGGGCAAGATGGGCCACGTGGGGCTTCAGGAATCCCTGGCCCTCATCGCCCACGGCCTCGGCTGGAGATTGGACGAGATATCAGAGACCATCAAGCCCGTTATCGCAAAGAGTGACGGCGGAACCAGAGACGTGCCGGTGAAGGCCGGGCAGGTGGCCGGCGTATGGCAGGTCGCAAAAGGCATGCAGAACGGAGAAGAGAAACTGTCCCTCGATTTGAGGATGTATCTGGATGCGCCGGAGCCTCGCGATGAAATCCGCATTGATGGCGTGCCGCCGATGCGCGTGCTGATTCCGGGAGCGACGCCGGGAGATTTTGCTACGGCGGCCATCCTCGCCAACTGTGTGCCGAGCATTGTCGAGGCCAGGCCGGGGCTGCGCACGATGCTCGACATTCCGCTCCCGCGGAATGTGTCTTGAGACGCGGTGGATTGCGTTTGACACATCCTGTGGATTCCTGTACTATACTCACGCTATTCCACGATGGGATAAGGTTGTAGAGGTAGTCGGACCGAAGGAGCTTTTATGACGGGAAATGAGTTGAGTTTCCAGTGTCCTTGCGGCCAATGGCTGGCGGTTCAGTTGCCCGCCCCACAGCAGGTGATGTGTCCCACGTGTAACCGCATTGTGGACGTGCCTGTGCCGGAAGCGCCCCCCGTGCAGGAACAGGCGCCTCAGGAGGCTCCGCCCCCCGCTGCGCCCGCCGCGCCTGAGTCTGAACCCCCTTTGGTCCGCTTCCGCTGTGCCTGCGGAAAGGCCCTTCGCACCAGAAAGCCGCCCGGCAGCAAGGCCAAGTGTCCGAACTGTGGGCAGATTCTGCTTGTGCCGGAACATGGCGGTTTGGCCCAACCGGTGCCCACAGCGCCTCCGCCTCCCGTGGCTGCGCCGCAGCCGATAGCCGAACAGGGCACGGCCATCCCGCCGCAGCCCCCCCCGGTGGCGGCTCCTGCTCCGCCGCAGGCGGTCCCGCAGGCGGCGCCTTCCGTCCAGCCCCCGCCTGCCGAGCCGGCGCCGCCGGCTGCGCGTCAACCGGAAGAAGTTTCGCCGCCGCCCGCGCAACCCGCACCCGCTGAATCGCGCGCGGAGGATGCCGCCATATCGGAGGCCGTGTCTGCCGTGACCAATGAGGAGGCCCGCCAGGAGGCGGCATCGGTGGATGCAGCCGCTGCGCCGGCCCCGCCGGAGGCGCCCAGGGCTGTTCAGGTCCAGTGCGCCTGCGGGGCGATGCTGGAAACAGACCAGCCGCCGGGCGCGATGATCCAATGTCCGGAATGCAGGGCCGAGTTCGCCGTGCCGGAGGTCGAAGCGTCGCCCACGGCGCCGGAGCCCCCGCCCGCGGCAGAGCCGCTGACGCAAGTCGGCGCTCCGGCGGAGCCGTCGGCGCTGGAACCTGTTGTGTCCGTGCCGCCGCCGGCCCCGGCCGCTCCGCCCCCAGCGCCCGGCGCACCTGCTCCGGCGCCCGTGCAGTTCAAGTGCGCGTGCGGCATGGGGCTGTCCTCGGACCTTGCTCCGGGGACTCGCGTTCAATGTCCGGCCTGCGGTCAGATTGTTGTGGTGCCGGCCGTGGCTGCCGCGGTGGGACCGGCGGTGGCGCCTGCGGCGTCTGGTTTGCAGGCACTCTTCAAGCCCCCGATGCTTTACGTGGGTATCGGCGGTGGGGCGGTGGTTGTGGTCTTGCTGGTGGTTATCATCATGATGGCCGGTGGGAAGAAGGAAACCGCTCCGTCCTCCCCTGCGGTCGCGGTGACCCCGCAGCCGGCGGTCCCGGCGCCGGCTGCCCAACCCGCGGCGCCGACGCCCGAGCAGGTCGCGGCCGAGACGGCGCTGAAAGTGGAGCAACTGTGCGCCAAGCTGGCCAGCGACGACTATTCCGAGCGCATGGAGGCAAAGGAGAAACTGGTTTCCCTGCGTCGGAGCGCCTTGCAGGGACTGGTGGTTACACTGAGAAGCCCGAATGCCAGGGCGCGGGCGGTTGCGGCAGAGACCTTGGGGGAGATTGGGGAGGCGTCGGTCATCGGCGCCCTCGTGGACGGCTTGAAGGATAGCGAGATTAAGGTGAGAGAAAGCTGTGCGTTTGCCTTGGGCACCATGCGGGAGCGGGTTGCCGTCGAGCCGCTGATTGCGGCCCTCACGGATCGGGAAGAGGATGTGCGGTACAAGATCAAGGATGCTCTGGAGGCCTTGACCGGCAATTCTTTCGCCGATAGCGAGGACAAGGTCTCAAGCGACCCGCCGGCCTATCAGAAGCTATGGGCGGATTGGTGGGCCAAGAATAAGAAACAGCAGATGGAGGAGCAGGAACGCAGCACGGCGGCCAAGGCCGAGGAGGCGCATCTGCGCGAGGTGGTGCAGGTCCACACACACGAGCATCAGCATAGCAACGGAACGATTCACACGCACCCCCACGACGCCTCTGACACCGCCCATCACGGGACGCACCAAGGTATTGACCCCAAGACGATCGAGAAAGAGCAGCCGATGACGCGGGCTGAGCTTCGACGAAAGGAACAGCTTTGGTTGAGCGAGCAGGCCGAGGCGGCAAAGAAATCGAGCCAAGCCCCCGCTGCGGCGCCGAAGGCGGCGCCCAAGTTCGCGACTCCGGCCCCTGCGCCCGGCGCACCTGCTCCGGCGCCGGCGGTGCCGCCCAAAGCAGCGGCTCCAGCCCCTGCGCCCGGCGCGCCGGCTCCAGCGCCGCCCAAGTAACGCCGATTCCGCCATTGCGGGGCGCGTTCGAGAGCGCCCCTTCCTGCTAGAAAGGCGCTCGCTGGATTTGGGCGCTTTTCTGTAATTTGTCAAACCACGACGCGCTCTGGACGTTAATCAGGTCTTCGTAGACCGTTTCCTTCATCTCCTCGAAGTCGGTCTTCTTTCCGGGTCGAACGTCTGTGACCTTGAGGAGGTAAAACCCGATGGGGGTCACGAGGGGATCGCTCACTTGTCCCTTCTTGAGGGCGAAGGCGGCTGCTGAAAGCGTTTCCACGAGCTTGCCGAAGCGGGGGATGAAGCCCAGGTCGCCCTTCTCCGCCGCGCTAGCCCGGTCTTCAGAGAATTGCTGCGCGAGGGCGGCGAAATCCGCTCCGTCGCTGAGTTGTCGTTTCAGGTCCTGAATCTTCCTGCTGGCCTCCTCAAGTTCCTTCTGGCTCTTGGGCGTGCCGGTGCGCGTATCCACGGCGGATATATAAATCTGGCTCACGCGCACCTGCCCGCCGCTGTACTCGAACTCGTGCTCCTTGAAGAAGCTTCGGGCCTGATCCTCGGTGAGGTCCGCCCGGATGAGTTTGCGCAAGGCCACCGCCTGGGCGAAACCCGGATCGGCGCGCAGTTGCAGCTTGGACATGCCCTGCTGCTGGAGAACAGCATCGAGGCTCAGGCCCTTATACTCGGCGGTGCGGCCATAGGCCTTCTCGAGCCGGTCCAGTTCGGCGTCGAGGTCTTCAGGGCCGACCACAAGGCCCTTCTTGTCGAGGACCTGCTTGAGGAGCGTGCGCTTGACGAGAACGTCGAGCGCCGCTGCCCGTTCCTCGCGCGAAGTGTTGTTCCAGAGAAGCTCGTTGAATTCGTCGGCGGAGATGGCCTCCCCGTTAACGGTGGCGAACACATGGGCCGGAAGCTGGTCGCGGCGGCCTTTGATCTCGGCGCGGTCCTTCAACGCCTTGTACCACCGCTCAAGCTTGAGGTTGGTGATGCCGAGTTCCTGGGGGATGCGGTAATCGGTCTTGGCCATGGTCTCCATGGCTATCTTCATGCGGATGCCGCGCCGGAAGGGGCCGATGGACTGCCCTTCCTTGCGCAGGGCCTCCTCAAAAGACTCGCGGCCGGCGGCGACGCGGGTCTCGGACATGAGCCGGATGCGGGCGTCCACGGCCTCTTCGGGGACGGCGACGCGTCGGCGGGCCATCTCCTGCTCGATGAGCTTCACCTCGATGAGGCGGTCGAGTATCTCTCCTCCTCTTGCCTTGGCCAAAACGTCAAAAAAATCCGCCCGTGAGATCTTCTCCCCATTAACGACGGTCACAGGGTCGGGCAGCGCGGCGGGTGTTTGGGCGGCAACGAAGGCCATCTGCAACAGGCAGGACAGACAACCGGCGAGTAAAGCGGCAGACGCGGCGCGTCGTTCCAGCGACGCGGCGCGTCGTACCAGCGACGCGAGTCTGGGTCGGATCATGACTGGCCTCATAGGTGAGACGGCTCCGGGTCAAGAGACCTCGTAAAAAACCCTACCACACTCCGGGCAGGGTGTCAACCGCACTGGCTGGCCGAAGGCGTCTGGGTCGGTCAGTCCGTGGCTGGCCCTGAACGAATCCCGTTCAGGGCTGGTCCGAGTCGGATCACGCGTACTGTGACGTTTCGCGGCATTGTCTGCGAAGTGTTGCATAGTAGCTCGAATTGGTTTGCGCCGGGCTGGAGCCGGAACGTACTTTCGGGCGCCGGCAGAGATCTCTCGCGTTTGAGGCCTTTCCAGACCGAGCACATGCCCGCGCCGTCGGTGATTGCCCATTCGCGGGGGCCGAGGTCCGCCGGAATGCGCAGTGTCTGCCCGTTTGCCTTGAGCAGGAGGCCCGAGAGCGGGCTGGGGGCACGAAGTCTCGCCACGGCCTTGAGATCATCCAGCTTCATGGTGACGCTGGTCTGGGCGGGGATGTTGTTGAAGTAGAAGATGACGTATTCGACCTTGCCCCAATCGAAGTTGGGCGCATCGGCGGCCCGCAGGACCATGAGTCTCCAGCCGGTGAAGTCAATGGGGATGAGCCAGTCGGCGCTGGCGCCGGCGACGTCGCGGAACTGGAACCGGAGCGTTTCCTTTTTGGCATCCCCGTGAAGCCAGAAGGCGATGCCCTCATGCCTGGACAGGTCAAGCGGCGGTGTGAAGCGTTTGCCCTTCGCGCACCAGCCTCCGGCGGCGCCGCTGTTGACGGCGGTGTAGACGGCGGAGGACGTTCCGGCGCGTGCGTCGTCGGTGGCGGTACGAAAGGTCTGTGTGACGTCTGCCCGCACAGGGCCGCACGGCAGGAGCTGCTTGCCACCGCCGATGACGTATCTTTCGAACTGGTTTGTCGTGCTCATCTCATAGGGCGCGAGGTCATCGAACCTCTCCAGCAGCAAGGCTTTAGGATCATCGTAATCAGCGTCGTAGTCCACACCGTGACCGCCATTTTGAGTGCCGGTCTGACCGCCGCGTCCTATGGCAATCGCGCCTTTGCAGGCGACCGATGTGGGATTCTCGACAGTCCAGCGGTTCGACTTGCCGTCGAAGGCGACGATGGTGTGCGAGCTTTCGCGTCCCACAAGCTCATACAAGCCTTGTGTGAGCCGTAGGCCGCCGCTGCCGTCAGGCAGAAGGCTCATGCCCTGGGCGGGTTCCGGCCCGATGGGGGAAGCGACCTTACGCTCGTTGTGCAGGGCTTCGCCCCGGACGGCGAGGGTCAGTTCGGCGCGCGGAGACGCCGACTCGCCGGTGTCGCTCAGGAAACGCGCTCGGTTATCGCCGTGTGACAGACGAAGACGGCCTTCGGGCGAGACGTCGGCCATCAGGCCGCCGTTTGGCTCGAAGTGGCGGCACTTGCCGTCCCAGTCCACCTCGACGTATTCGTCGGGCTTGAGCGAGACCGGGAACCGCAAACGCTGTCCTGCGACCTCGATGGCGGGGTTTTTGAGCGGCTCGGGGTACTCGCGCAAGGCCTCGATTCGCCCGATGAGGCAGGCGACCTGGCTTTGCGGCGGCAGGTCGTTGTAGAAGAGGTTGAGGCCCTTGACCGTTCCGTACCGGTAGGGCCAGTACATCAGGTCAATGAACCCGTAGGGCCATTTGTAGGCGTAAAAGCGGCTGTCTTCGGGCTGGTCAAGCTCGATGTATTTCCAGCCCCGAAAATTCAGCGGGATGTAGTGATCGCGCGCGCCGTAGCCTTGGAGCAGTTGGACATTCAGGATGCCGCCTTCCGCGCCGGGCGACGGCTCCGTTCGCAGCCACAAGCCCGGACGCCGGTTGCTCGACAGGTTGAGGGTCGGGGCAAACGACATCGCGGCCCGGCACCAGCCGGAGCGGCCTTTGGCCTTGTTCGCGGCGCGGTAACAGAACGCAGCGCCGCCGTCGGGCGTTTTCTCTGGAGAAGCTTCGATCTCCTGGACAAGGTCGGCCGACGCTGTCGCCTCCGCCTTGAAGGGGACACCGTCCTTCGGATCGGCCAGAACGATGTTGTCTTTGGAACCATACGGGGCGAGTCGCGCATGCGCGCGCAGGCGGAGCCAGGGGGCCTGCGCTGCGTAGGGGTTGTTATACGCCATCTCGTTGGAAGGCGGGCGTTGGGCGTGCAGGAGGCCGGCGGGTCCGAACTGCATCGGCCTCACGGCCCAGGCCCTGTCGGGCGTTTGTTCGAGGACGTGCTCGGCCATCGGCGTAGTGAGTTCCTTGCATATGTTCTCCGAGAAGTAGTCGAGCCGCTTCAACTCATCGCACGTGCGGATGATGTCGAGCAGTTCGCGCATGCGTTTGTTGGCGTAGAGATTGGAGGCGGGCACGGAGAAGGAGATGGGCGCCTTTCCGCCGAGGGCCTTGAGGCACAGCAACATCACCTCGTCCGGCGTGACGGCGTACGTGGATTCCGAATGCGCGTGGGGCGCGAACCATCCCACGTCGCCGGTCAGGAGATTCTTCTTCCAGTGGGCGGGGTTCTGGCCCTTGAAGCGAAGCGTGTACTCGCGTCGTCCGAAATAGATGGGATCGAAGTGGGGGCTGCCCCGCGAGACGACGTGCCAGGAGTGGTGGGTGTAGACGGCGTTTCCCTCCAGCACGACCGGCTTTCGGAGCCGCTTCATGACGCCGAGTCCCACGAATCCGACGCTGCGCCAGTGGGGCGGCTGAACGGTCAGTTCCTCGCCGCCGTCAAAGTAGGTCATGTCGGCCCCGACCTCGTTGAAGACGCGGGCGATGTTCTCGCAGACTTCGTCGGCCATGTCGGTCTTGAGGTCGGGCGCATACACGCAGTTGCCCCACATCTTGAAGCAATTGACGAGGTGGCCGACTCGCGTGCCTTCGTTGTGTTCGGTCACCGTGGTGCCGTGCAGGCCGCGTTGGCATTGCGCGAAGCCCGTCGGGGTTCGTTGCTTGTAGCGGATGATCTCGCCCGCAACATAGAGGTCGCCTTCTTCGGGCCATTCCATGATGCTTTCTTTGACCTTCACCTCGGTGTCCTGCGGCCCGAGCGCCGAGGCGAGCGTGGCGTATCGGTCCTGCAGGAGGCGCGGGTCGGCCTTGGGGGAGATGTACGGGTCGTTCTTGGCGCCCCATCCCACCATGGCCTGCATGGTGTGGAGGCCGACCTGCATGCCGGCGGCGTGAATCTTGTCCGCGACCGTCTTGAGGCCGGCGAGTCCGTTAGGGAAGAGCTTGGGATTCAACCGGTAGGAGGGCGTTGAGCTCCACGGATAGAACTCGACGCACCCGAAGCCGTTCCTCGCGAACTCGATGACCTCGTCAATGTTCTCCTCGCTGACGCCATGCGCCATGAGGTAAGAGGCGAATCGCTCTTTGGCGCGTTTGATCCAGACGCCGTTGATGGTGGGGTGGGGCAGTCCCTGCTCCAGTTCGACCTGCTCGATGGCGTCAAGCATCTTGTCGGCCGGGTCCGGCGCGGCGGTCGGCGCGGCGATGACGGCGATTTTTGCGCCCGCCAGCCCGAACTCCGAGTAGGCCCGGGCCGTGAGCGCCGCCTTGGCGGTGCTGGCTCCGAAGGAATGCGTCCGGTCGTTGCATGCCAATACGCACGCCCCGAAGCGTTCGTTCCACGCGGCGTTGACGAGCGTTCCTACGCTCTCGGTGATGGAAAGGGAAAGGCCGCACAGTTGGACCCAGTCCGGCGGCGGGCCGGTCACTTCCTGAAGCGTTACCAGAAAGTAGCGGGGGCGGATCTCAATTCGCGCCTTTACCTGGCAGCCGGAGTCGCCAAACGATACGGTGACCGCGTCCGCTTGAAGGCTCACCTTGGACGACCGCCACGCCTTCTTGTCCTTGGATATGATCATGAAGGGCGTGCCGGGTTCGCAGTAGTTCTTCTGTTCAACGGGATTCACGAAGGCGAGGTTGTCGCCGTTCAGGCCGATCTCGTATCGGCAGGTTTGGTTTTCCAGGATGACGGCGTTCGCTGAAAGCTGCGGCGGCTTGCCCTCGGCGGCCGCCCCGCCGTTTGCCATGGCCAACGATAGAAACGCAACAAGCAGGCGACATGTCGCTTTCTGCATATCTGGGTCTCCTTTGGGAGTGTTGTCGGGATCATGATAGAAAGTACGGGCGCAAGTAGCAAGGATAATGACGCCAAGCAGCGGTCGCACAGGCGCTCCATCGTGTGCGCCCCCGACGTCGGGGGCGTTCTTGGGTCTCCGCGGCCCCGAATCTGCGGGAAGCGCAAAAAATGCGTTTCCCAGAGAAAAGCGAGGGGCGGGCAGACCGGCGATCGGGGGGCGGCTTGATTTTCCCCTTCCGGTACGGCTAGAATCCACATGGCGGCGACGTGCCGGAGCACGTAAATACGCCTTGCGTAAGGAGAACATATGCCCACGAGCAACCAGGGATCGCTGCGGAAACTCCCGTCGGTGGAAGCGCTCCTGCAGGATGCGGAAATCAGGAAAGAGGCCGACGGCGTGCCCAGAAGGGTCCTGGTGGACGCCGTTCGGGCGTCGGTGGACGAGACGCGCGCGTTGATCCAGAAGGGAGCATGCGGGGGTGCGGGGGAGGCCGCGCTCGGATCGAAGGTCAGAGAGACGATTCTGGGGCTTACCAGAGCGCGTATCCGAAAGGCGATGGGGCCGCATTACCGGCGCGTCGTCAACGCGACGGGCGTCATCCTGCATTCCGGCCTGGGGCGGGCGGTCCTGGCGGACAGGGCGTTGCGCCGGATACAGGAGGCGATGTCGGGGTATTCGCTCTTGCAGGTGGATGCCGAGACGGGGAAACGCAGTCGGCGCGACGAGCGCATCCAGTGGTTGTTGCAGCAGCTTACGGGCTGCGAGGCGGCATGCGTGGTCAACAACAATGCCGCAGCGACGGCGATCGCTCTGAACACGCTCGCGAAGGGGAAAGAGGTGATTGTCTCGCGGGGGCAGCTCATCGAGATCGGCGGTTCGTTCCGGCTGCCCGACGTCATGGCGGCGAGCGGGGCGAAGATGGTTGAGGTCGGCACGACGAACAAGACGCACGCCAAGGATTACGAGAAGGCTATTACGGAAAACACGGCCGCTATCATACGCGTACATCCGAGCAACTACAAGATCGTCGGGTTTACCGAGGAAGTGCCGCTGGAGGAACTGGTGGGGATCGCGCACTCGCGCAACGTGGCGCTGATTGACGACCTGGGCGCCGGCGCGCTGATGGACATGAGGCGGTTCGGGTTGGAGGACGAGCCGACGGTGGCAGGCTCGATCCGCGCAGGGGCCGACCTTGTGCTTTGCAGCGCCGACAAGCTCATCGGCGCCTCGCAGGGCGGCATCATCCTGGGCAGGGCCGCCCTCATCGAGGCCGTCCGCAAGAACCCCTTTGCGCGCATTGTACGGGTGGGGAAGCTGACGTTGACGGTGTTGGAGGCGACGCTATCGCTGTTCCTGGATGAGGAAGCGGCTGTGCGCGACGTGCCGACGCTGCGGATGCTTGCGCGCGGCGTGAAGGAGATAGCGGTCCAGGCCGAACGCATGGCCGCTGCGGTCAGAAAGGGCGCGCCAGCCGCTGCGGTAACGACGGTTGAGGGCGCATCGCAGGCGGGCGGCGGCTCCCTGCCGGGGCAGGACGTGCCGACGAGGCTTCTGGCCGTGGGGGCGGCTGGGGTGGAGGCGGAGGAGATTGCGCGGCGGCTGCGCCTCAACGACCCTCCGGTCTTCACAAGGGTGCAGAAGGACCAGGTCCGGATTGATCCGAGGACGCTGCTGGATGGGGAGGAAGAGGTCGTAGTTCGGGCGTTGGTGTCGGCGCTCGGAGCGGCGTTGGGAGCGGCGCAAAGGGAAGGCGCATGACGAGCATGCAGATCAACATCACGCTTGGAACCGCCGGTCACATTGACCATGGTAAGACGTCGTTGGTCAAGTTTCTGACAGGCTGCGACACGGACCGCCTGAAGGAGGAGAAGGAACGGGGGATGTCCATCGAGCTGGGGTTTGCCCCTTGCGTCATTTCGGATATGGAAGTGGGGATTGTGGACGTGCCGGGTCACGAGAACTTCATCAAGACGATGGTGGCCGGCGCAAGCGGCATGGATGGTGTGATCCTGGTGGTGGCCGCCGATGACGGGATCATGCCCCAGACGCGGGAGCACCTGGACATCCTGACCTTGCTGGGTATCGAAAACGGAATCATTGCGCTGACGAAGGTTGATCGCGTTGGCAAGGAACGGGTTGACGAGACGCGGCTGCGTCTGGGCGAGTTCGTGAGAGGGACCTTCCTCGAAGCCGCGCCGGTCCTGCCCGTCTCCAACGTGACCGGCGATGGGTTCGAGGGCTTCTATGACTCGCTGGCGCATCTGGTGCGCTCGATCAAACCGAAGCGAACCGACGGCATCTTCCGCTTGCCGGTCGAAAGGGCCTTCTCGGTCGAGGGATACGGGACGGTGGTCTCGGGGATACCGGTGGCGGGGCAGGCGCGGCTGGGAGACGAACTGGTCCTGCTGCCCCAGAACGTCGAGGGCCGGTTGCGGGGGATTGAGGTCTACGGGCGCGCGGGCGATACGGTGATGGCGGGGCAATGCGCGGCGTTGAACGTAAAGGCATGGGAGCATGGCGAGATACGGCACGGCGACTGTGTGACGGTTCCGGGGTATTTCGAGGCGGAGGGGATGTACCTCTGCCGGCTGAGGCTCCTACCACAGGAAAAGGTGTCTCTCAAGAATGGGGCGCAAGTGAAATTCCACACGGGCACCTCTGTCGTGACGGCGGTGGTGTATCTCATGCAGGGGGAGCGCATGACGCCCGGCGAGGAGGCCTTGGTGCAACTGAGGCTGGAGGAGCCGGTCGTGGCGGGGCCGGGTGACCGGTTCATCGTCAGGATGCTGTCGCCGGTGCTGACGATCGGCGGGGGCATGATCGTCGAGGCGATCCCGCGGAGGCTGAAGCGCAACAGGCCGGAGATTCAGCAGGACGTTGAGGCGCGGGCGCAGGCCGTGCGGGACGAGAAGGCCTTTGTCGAGTATGGCGTCAAGAGCGCCGAGACCGCCATAGCCGGCGAGCAGGACCTGTCGCAGCGCACGAAGATACCCCGGAGCCGGGTATCGGAGATCGTGAAGGGGCTGGTTGAGTCCGGCCGGATTCGGGCGGCGGGCGGTGGGTATGTGCATACCGATACGGTGACGGCCTTGGAGGGGCGTCTGGTCGAGGCGGTGCGGGTTTTTCATGCGGCGACTCCGGAAAGTCCGGGGATTCTGCCGGAGCAGTTGCTTGAGGGGTCGCGGTTGGTGAAACCCGTCTTCGATGCGGTACTGGCGGGACTGCTGAAGTTCGGCAGGCTGGCCGAGAGGAACCGGCGCATCGCGCTCGCGGAGCATCGCGGCGCCTTCAAGGACGAGGACGCGAAGCTGCTGGGGGAAGTCGAGCCGCTGTTCAGCAGTCGCCCTTTCAGTCCGCCGGCGCTGGAGGAGGCGGCCGCGGCCGCGCATCTCCCCTTGGAGAAGGTGCAGCGGGCGGTGAAGTTGCTCGTGGAGCACGAACGGCTGGTGCGCTTGCCGGAGGGCCTTTACTTCCATAAAGACGCGGTGGAGCGCGCCCGCGAGATATTGGTGTCGTTCATTCAGGAAGAGGGCAAACTGGAGTCGGTGAGGTTCAAGTATCTGTTGGACACGACGCGGAAGTTTGCGATACCGCTGCTGGATTATTTCGACCGAGTAGGTTTGCTTCGGCGGGGCGTCGGAAGCGACGCGAACACGCGCTATCTGAAGTCCCGGGCGTAGATGCCTTTGGCGGGAGGTTGTGCGATGATATCTGCGCGAAAGTCGCGGTTTGGGGTCATCGGAGCCGGGTTCCTGGGGTTGGGCTTTCTAACCGTGGGGGTCCTGATCCTCCTGCGACCGGGGTGAGGCAGCCCCTTGACGGCGCTTGGAGCGCTGGCTTCATTGATATCGGTTCCGGGGGCGTTGCTGGCAGGCGGCGTGGGGATCATTCTTGACTCGCGTAAGTGGCCGGCCATTGTCGTGTTCCTGGTGAGTCTGGGAATTGTCGGATCGGCGCTTATTGGGTCGTAGGCGGACAATCCTTCTGCGGGCTTGCGGGTTCGGGAAGGGACAGGACGCTCGAAACCGTAATCGCCCCGCATCGGGCGCATTCCAGACAGCGTATGCAGCCAACCAGGTTCGCCCCGTGGTCGGGTACCACGCCATACTTGCACATCTTGCGGCAAGCGCCGCAGCGCTTGCACCGGCCGGGGCTGAAGCCGAGCATCAGGAACGACGCTTTGTTGAAGAGGCCGTAGATGGCGCCGAGCGGGCACAGGAGCGTGCACCAGGGCCGCCACTTGACGAACATGCCGACCAGGAACAGCCCCAGGATGACGGTCTTGGCGGCGTTCGGCCACGAAATGGGTGCTTGGGTCACGGCCTGCTTGACGATGTTGGGTACAGCACCCTCGAGCGCACCCGCCGGGCACAGCGCGCAGATGAAGAGGGGGTGCCCCTCGCCGAAGAGGAATGGCACGAGCAGGACCAGTATGACAAGCACGCCGTAGCGTGTGTACCCCGCCCACGACGGCAGGCTGAACTTGCGGGTCGGGATTCTGCCCACCACGTCCTGCAGGAATCCGAAGGGACAAACCCACCCGCAAACGAAGCTTCCCAGCAGGCCGCCCGCCAGCAAGAGCGTGCCCAATGCCAGAAAGGGGATAACGTGAATGGCGCTGAAGTTGGCCACGACGCCGATGGGACAGGCCAGAAACGCCATGGGGCAGGAGTAGCAGTGAAAGACCGGGCCGCAAACGTTGTGGAGCCGCAGCATCAGGGGGTCGAGCCAGATGAGCAGAAAGACCCCCTGCACCCAGGCGCGCCAGCGGATGAGTCGGAGGGTCAGCGTTTTCGGGGCACGACTGTTGGTCTGATTGGCCATGGACACCATGACCCGGGGGTCATTTTACTCAGGTAGGGCACTGCGACAGAGGCTTGCCCGCGTACGTGCGCTGCACTTGGCCCGACGCCGAACGCGTCAGGCCGCCGACAGTTACATCCTGGACGGCGGCAGGTTCGGATAGGACGATGGTCTGACGCAGGTCAGGGGAAAGCTGTGGGATCGGGGCGGCCGCAATCCCCAAAGCGGGGGGCGTAATCTGGGGCGCCGGCGACGCCTGCGACTCCGGCTCCGCGGGTTGCACTGCGAGCACAGGGATGAAGTGGAAGGCGGCTCCGTAGAGAATGAGGGCCGCTGCGGCGAGCAGAACGAGGAGCGGCGCAAGTTGGCGGATAGCTTTCATTGCAGGTTTCACTCTAACCTGCCGCAGTGCTTAATGCAAGGCCAAAGACGAATGCGGCAGGAATGGCGGAGGCGAATGGGAATCGAACCCACCTACGACCCTTGCGGACCGTACACTGGCTTTGAAGGCCAGGAGCGCCACCAGACGCCAGTCACCTCCGCCCGCGATGGCGTTCACGCCGATTTCTTCAAGCCGTTGTAGAACATCCACAGCGGCGAGCCGCCGAAGGCGATGGCCATCCAGGCGGCTTCGTCAATCTGTTCCTGCGAGAAACCCATGCCCCGCGCCTTCTCGATGTGTATCCTGGCGCAAGGCTCGCACTTGGCCATGACCGAAAGGGCGACGGCAATGGCCTGTTTCGTGTGGGCGTCGAGGGTGCCGGGCGCATTGGCGGCGGCCAGAAACGCCTGGAGTTTTTTCTGTGTCTGCGATGCCCCGTGGCTCTCGGGGCAACAGGACGATTCCGGACGCGGCGCGCTGACGGAAACCACTTTCGAGCTTTGTTTGGCCTTCATTTTCGGAAGCTCCCGTGTTCGTGTTGTGCGGACGATTACGCGGCCCGATCCGCCGGACAGCACCTGTCCGATGATGGCCGCGTCGGTGATGCCCGATTTGTGGAGTCGAGACAGCAAGGGCCGGGCCTTGGCTTTGGGCAGGACGATGAGAAGTCCTCCGGAAGTCTGGGCATCGAAACAGATGTCGAGCATGGCCTGCGACAGCGCGTTGTCGGCGGTCATGCGGTGCGCGGAGGACTCGCGGTTGCGCTCTACAGCGCCGGGAATGACGCCTTCGGCGAGGCATTCGGCAACGCCGGGCAGGAGAGGCAGGGCGTCCCAGAGGATCTCCACATCCACCGGTCCGGCGCTGGTGCTGCGGGCGGCGACCTCGCCGAGGTGGCCCATGAGGCCGAAGCCGGTGATGTCGGTGCAGGCGTGTGCGCCGTACCGGATCATCAGCTCGGCGGAAACCTTGTTCAAGGCGGCCATAGAGCGGGCCGCCGCATCCATGGCTCCGGCGGGGGCGCCCCCGACGTCGGGGGCGCGGTCTATCTGGGCGGCAAAAGCGATGATGCCGGTGCCGAGGGGTTTGGTGAGAATGAGAGCGTCGCCGGGCTTGGCGCCCGCGTTGGTCATGATCCGCGTGGGGTCAATGAGGCCGGTGACGGCGAAACCGGCCTTGATCTCTCGGTCGTTGATGCTGTGCCCCCCGATGACAACGGCGCCGGCCTCGGCCATCTTGTCGAGACCGCCGCGCAGTATGTCGTGCATGATGGCGTCGGGCAGTTCGCGGATGGGAAAGCTCAGTATGGACAGGGCGGTGAGGGGGCGGCCGCCCATGGCGTAGACATCGCTTACGGAGTTGGCCGCCGCAATCTGACCGAAGGTATACGGGTCGTCCACCGAAGGTGTGAAGACGTCCACGGTCTGCACGAGGGCCGTGCGCTTGTCGAGCTGGTAGACGCCGGCATCGTCGCCGGCGGCGGCCCCGACCAGAACTCGCGGGTCATGGTCGAAGGGCAGGTACTGCAAGACTCGCTTGAGACTGGCCTGATCTATCTTGGACGCGCAGCCGGGGTTCTCGACCAGTTGGGTCAAGCGGACGGGACCGGTGTCGGGTTCGAGTTGTTCGCCCGCGCACAGGCAGACGTCTCTTTCCTTGAAAAGGTCGCAGGGGCACGGCTTCCTGGGGTTGCAGACGCAATGCCCCAGGCGTATGGAACGGCCCATGACTCGTTTGCGCTTCTCAAGGTCCTTCACGCGGCGCGCCCCGTACCAACCTGCTCTGAAATTGTGTCGGAAGGGCCGGGCCCGGCGGGTTGGTGCGCGGCGCGCCCTCTGGTTGAAGACCTCATCATTATACGCTCAAGCCGCCTCATATCTCAAGGGAGCGCTCTG
>CAYPFP010000026.1:0-50100 GCA_964409935.1 uncultured Planctomycetota bacterium
GCAAGCACCCACTATTTATTTCGCCCTTTTGTCCCGCTTAGCCGAAAACACTACAGTTCTGCCCCGCGAGACAAGAGATAAAATGCGCGAAGCGAGTTCGGAATCTTTTCTTTTGCCGCGGGAGGCTTCCGGTTATACTCTGGCTTTGTGTGCGTGCGGCTTCCGCCGCGCGTTTGGTTTGGAGAACAGCCTTGGACCCGCAGAAAAGAGAGAGGATTCGCAAGAGCGTCGAGCAGTACGTTGGCAGCCGGTACGCCCACATGAGCGGCGAGGACGCTTCGATATGGATGGGCTACCGCGAGATGGAATGGGTGCGGTACCTGGAGCTTTTCGCCGAGGACCGGAGGAGGCGGATTTCGAAGACGCGCGAACTGTGCCCGCACAAGGTGTGGATCGCCGACCTTCACTCTCATTCCCATTACAGCGACGGCCGCGCGGCCAACCTGGCCGAGGTCTCCCGCTGGGCCGAACTGCATGCCGTTGATGTGCAGACGGTGGCGGACCACGACACCATCGCCCAGGCCGGCGAACTGTCGCAGTTTAAGAATTTGGCCTTGGGGGAGGAGGTCGTGAGCGGCGACGGGCATCACATGGTGGGGATCGAGGTGGCGCAGGCCGTAGACCCCGACCGTAACAAGCCCGTCCAGGCCCGCATGGACGACATCCGGAAGGCCAAAGGGTACGCCATTTTGGCGCATCCTTGCGGTTGGCGAACCGTGATCTATCCGCCGGAGCAGGTGGAGAGGGTCTTTCAGATGGACGGGGAGTTCGGGATGGAGATCGGCAACGGGGCCTGCAACCTCTTCGACTATTACGACGTGACCGACGCCTCGGCCGTGAAGCTATGGGACCGCCTGCTTTCGTCCGGACGGCGCGTCATCGGGTTTGGGAACACGGACGCCCACAGCGTGCTGGAGTTCGGGATGGTGTGGAACGGGTTTGTGGGCGACAGACCGACCCGCAAGAACCTGAAACGGCTGTGCGCTCGAGGACGTCATTTCGTGTCGGACGGGCCGTTCGTGTTCCTTCGCGTGAACGATGCCGAGATGGGCGGAAAGACCAGCGCGGCTGCCGGAAAGGCAAAGATCGTCGTGGAGGCCTATGACAGCGCCGGCATTGCCAGGATTCGGGTTGTGAAGAACGGGCGCGTGCTGAAACAGGCCGTGAACCGCAGGCAATCCGCCGTGTTTAATCTGGCGCTGGACGACGCGGCGGACGCGCAGAAGACCTTTTACCGGGTCGAGGCCTACGCCGTGGACGGCCGAAGGGCGTACACAAATCCTGTCTGGATGGGAGGATAGCGGCGCACGCCGGCCGTTTCAGGACAGATTTCGTGTCCGGGCGACTTGACAGTCGGAAAATCGCGGGGTATTTTCTAAGTGAGGGGATGGCGGGGCGAGAGGAGGTGATGGGATAGGGAGAACAAAGACGTTTCAGAGAGAAACCAATGTAACCGGGAAAAGTGAGCATCGAGAAAGACAGGATCAGTAGGGTACTTTAGAAGGAGCCTGGTATGAAGTTGAGTCATAAGCCTGTCAGGAAATGCCACGGATGCAGTCTGAACCTTCGGGATCATTGCGGGGTATTCAGCTACCCCAGAGAGATGTGGAAGCGTCACAAGTGTACCGGTTACATGAACGAAGAACTTCTCCAGAAGTATCTGGCCGACCAGCAACGCAAGCATGTGAAGGTAGCCAAAGAAGAAAGACGGGCCAAGATGAGACTCAGGCAGACAGAGCCTCACTGGCAAGGCGTACGGGGAGCCGTATCTGCACACTGAGGGTCGTGGAGCATAGAGGCGGTTGTGCGGCGAGGGCGCGGATCCGCGCCCTTGCCTTTTTAATGCGGCGGGGCCAAGTCCGGCGCCGGGCGTTTAAACCTTGACAGAACCTCGCATTCTGGTACAATTAAGCGATAATGGCAGGCGCCTATGGGTGCGCTGTCCATAAGTTCCTGCTGCGCTATAACTTAGATTGGCCGCTGGGCAACCCCCTGCCCTGCGAGGGCGCAAGGAGCACATCGGGGTCGCAGGCAGGGAGCAGGGAGGAAGTACGTGGCTTCCGTAACGCTGGAGGGCGTCTCGAAGGTGTTCCCCGGCGGCGTGAAGGCGGTGGACAGCGTTAGTTTGGAGGTCAAGGACAAGGAGTTCCTGGTCCTTGTCGGGCCGTCGGGTTGCGGCAAGTCCACAACCTTGCGCATGATCGCCGGCTTGGAGGAGTCCACGGAAGGGACGATCCGGATCGGCGAGCGCGTGGTGAACGATGTGCCGCCGAAAGACCGCGATATCGCCATGGTCTTTCAGAATTACGCGCTCTACCCGACGATGCCCGTGTATGACAACATGGCCTTCGGGCTTAAGATGCGGCGGTACCCCAAGTCCGAGATTCGGACGCGGGTGGAAGAGGCCGCGAAGATTCTGGGCATCAGTCACCTGCTGGGCCGCAAGCCCGCGGCGTTGTCGGGCGGCGAGCGCCAGCGCGTGGCGGTGGGACGGGCGATTGTTCGGAAGCCGGCGGTCTTTCTGTTTGACGAGCCGCTCTCGAACCTCGACGCCAAGTTGCGCATGGAAATGCGGGCCGAGTTGAGCCGGCTGCACCAGCGCCTCGAGACGACGATGATTTACGTGACGCATGACCAGATCGAGGCCATGACGCTCGGCGATCGGATCGTGGTGATGGAGAAAGGCGTGGTGAAGCAGATTGCCGCGCCGCTGACGCTGTATGATCGTCCGGAAAACATGTTCGTGGCGGGGTTCATCGGAACGCCGCCCATGAACTTTTTGGAGGGCCGCCTGGCGGAAGAAGGCGGCGCCCTGTTCTTTGAACAAGCGGAGTCGAAGATTGCCTTGCCGCCGGAGTGGCGGCCCCGCTTGACGGCCCAGGCGGGACGCAAGGTAGTGTTCGGCGTTCGTCCCGAGGACGCGGCCTTGCATGCGGCAGGCCAAGCCCCGAACGGGCTGGCCGCCGTAATCACCGTCGTGGAGCCTCTGGGCGACGAGATCATTCTGTACCTGGCCCTGGAAGGCAATTCGTCGCAGGCGCACGACCTGGTCGCGAAGATTGACGCCGACGAGATGTCGAGCGAGCGGCGGATTTCGGTAAACGAGAAGGTGACGGTTACCTTCGATCTTCGGAAAGCTCACATTTTCGATCTGGAGACGGGTAAGAATGTGACCTTGAACTGAGCCGCCTGTCGGCAGGTCGGAGTTGGTCCTGGGCGGGGTCCAGCGGGCGCAGACACCCCTTGCGGCGCATCTCCCGCAGCGGGCCGCAACGCCGGCAGACGACAGGGAATGCATGTGTGGCGGGCCGAATCGGGGCGGCCCAAAGGGCGGGAGAGTACGGAAGTGGGCGAAACCCACTTTTTTGTTTTATGCGCAGTGCGATGGGTTGTCTTGAGGCGTTGTCCGAATCGCGGTTTGCAGAGGTGGACGGCAGAACGGCCTGAACGCGGGCCGAATCCGGCGCAGACACGGAGACTTCTGGATGAATGGTGAACTGGTAAAACTCATCGAAACCCTTCACAGGGACAAAGAGATTGACAAAGAGCTCGTGTTCCAGGGACTGGAAGCCGCGCTCGTGTCCGCTGCCCGGAAGCACTTCGGGGCCGATGAGAACCTGGTGGTCACCATTGACCGGCAGAGCGGCAAAATCTCCGCCAAAGGAGGCAACGTCGAGATTGATCCGGCCGCCCTGGGGCGTATCGCGGCCCAGACGGCCAAGCAGGTGATGATACAGAAGATTCGCGAGGCCGAACGCGACGTGCTGTACACCGATTTTGAGAAGAAGGTGGACAACATCGTCAGCGGCACGGTGCAGCGCTTCGAAGGGCCGAACATCATCGTTAACCTGGCGAAGACCGAGGCGATCCTGCCTCGCTCCGAGCAGATTCCCGGAGAAACGTACCATGTGGGCGAGCGCATCCGCGCCCTGGTGCTGGACGTGGCCAAGATTGGCAGCCGGGTGCGCGTCGTGCTCACGCGGAACTCGACCGAGTTCGTAGCCAGGCTGTTCGAGCTGGAGGTCCCCGAGATCGCCGAGAAGGTGATCGAGATCAGGAATATCGTGCGGGAACCCGGCTTTCGAACCAAGATCGGCGTCGTGTCCAACGACCCCAAAGTGGACTGCGTCGGCGCCTGCGTCGGCGTGCGCGGCAGCCGCATCAAGAACATCGTGGATGAGCTCAACGGCGAGAAGATTGACATCATTCAGTGGGACGAGGCGCCCGAACGACTTATCTGCAACACGCTGAAGCCCGCCGAGATCGCGAGCATCATCCTGGACGACGACGAGCGGAAGGCCACCGTGATTGTGCCGGAAGACCAGGTTTCTCTGGCGATCGGCCGGCGCGGCCAGAACGTGCGGCTGGCCTCGAAGTTGAGCGGTTGGAACATAGACATCACCACGCAGTCGCGCCTGGAGGAGAAAGAGAAGGGCGCGAAGCCTTCGGAGAGCAAGGAGCCGGCCGCGGAGACACCGGTTCCAGAGACGCCGGCCGCGGAGACGCCGGTTGCTCCGGAGGTCTCTCTGCAGGGGCTAGAGGTGTTGCTCAAGGAAGCGTCCATTGCAGCCGACGGCCTCGTCGAGGCGTTGGCCAGGATGGGGATAAAGACGGTTGAGGACCTGGCTCACGCCAGCGCCCAGGATCTGGGGGCGCTGGAGGGAATCGGTCCTGAAAAGGCTAGAGAACTGATCGAGCGGGCCCAGAAGAAGGTCGGCGCGAGAAGCAGTTGAGGGAGGTTGTAGGTTGGCTATTCGAATCGGTGCGCTGGCAAAGGAACTTGGCGTCGAGAGCAGGATCGTTGTGGAACGGGCGGTACAGCTCGGCCTCAACGTCAAGAGCCACACCAGCCTCATTGAGGACGCAGACGCGGAACACCTGCGCCGCATGCTGAAGGGAGGGCGTACGCGCGTCGAGAAGAAGCCCCCCATCATCGTGGCGCCTCCGCCGCCCAAGCCCGCCAAGAAGACTGAGAAGAAGCCTGCCGCGCCCAAGGCGCCCAGGAAGAAAGCCGTAGAGGCGGCTGCGCCGGCCGCTGCGGCGGAAGCGCCGGCCGCACCGGCGGCGGCGCCGGAGGCGGCTGCTCTGCCGCCGCGGAAGCCAAAGAAGGGCGCGGCAGCCGAGACGCCGGCCGCCCCCCCCGCTGTTGGGGCAAAGCCCGTGGAGGCGCCGGCCCCGACCGCCGAGGCCGCCGTGGCCCAGAGACCGGCGCAGGCCCCGGCGCCCGCCGCGCCGGCCGTCAAAGGGCCGACGCAGCCACCCCCCAAGGCGCCGGCCAAACCGACCATCATCGTGCCGCCCACCGCCGCCAAGCCGGCGGCCACGGTCGTCAAGCCGATCGGCCTTACGAAGATGCCTGTGCGGCCGGTAGTGCGTGCACCCGCTGCGCCGCCCGCGTCCCCCGTCGCGGCTGCGCCCGCAACAAGGGTGGAAGCCATCGAGGAGAAGTTTGCCGAACGCATGGAAGAGCAGCGGCGCCGGGGCAAGGTGATTCGGAAGATCAGTCCGGTGGTGGACGGCAGCGAAACCCCCGTGGTCACGAAGGCCGGCCAGGCTCCGATAAGGAGAGTGCGAAGGCCGCCTCGTCATTGGACGCCCGCCGGCGCGGCGAAGCCGGTGGAGACCGTGCGCGCGACCAAGTTCGAGATGGAAGAGCCTGTGACGATAAAGAACTTCTCGGAGACCGTCGTCGTCAAGGCGAGCGCCATCATCGCGAAGCTCCTGCAGAACAACGTCATGGCGACCATCAACGACGTCCTGGACCCGGAGATGGTGCAGAAGCTGGCCGGCGACTTCCGGGTGGAGGTGACGATCAAGAAGCCGCGCGACCTGGAAGCCGAGCTGCTTGCGGCGCAGGCGCCGGACAGGCCGGAAGAGATGAAGGCGCGCCCGCCGGTGGTGACGTTCATGGGCCACGTGGACCACGGCAAGACCTCTTTGCTGGATTACGTACGCAAGACCAATGTGACGGCCCAGGAGGCCGGCGGCATCACGCAGCACATCGGGGCCTACCGCGTCGAGAAGGGCGGGCGCACGGTGGTCTTCCTCGACACGCCGGGCCATGAGGCCTTCACCTCGATGCGGGCGCGCGGCGCCAATGTGACCGACATCGTGGTGCTCGTGGTGGCCTCCGACGACGGCGTGCAGCCTCAGACCGAAGAGGCCATCAGCCACGCGCGCGCGGCCAAGGTGCCGATCGTGGTGGCCATCAACAAGTGCGACAAGCCTACCGCCAACGCCATGCGCGTGAAGCAGCAACTCGTCGGGCTGGATCTCACGCCCGAAGAGTGGGGCGGCACGACCGTGTGCGTCGAGGTCTCCGCCATCACGGGCAAAGGCGTTGACGAGTTGCTGGAGATGCTCGGCCTGGAGGCGGAACTGCTCGAACTGAAGGCCAATCCGGGCAGGCCCGGACAAGGCGCGATCCTGGAGGCGCGCGTCTCCCAGGAGCGCGGCATCGTGGCCACCGTCCTGGTGCGCGAGGGCAGGCTGAAACGCGGCGACGCCATCCTCGCCGGCCATGCGTGGGGCCGTGTGCGGGCCATGCTTGACGACCGCGGCGCCCTGGTGAAGGAAGCGGGACCCTCGACGCCTGTCGAGGTCTACGGCTTGACGGATGTGCCGGAGGCCGGGGACGTGTTCGTCGTGATGGATGACGCCGAAAAGGCGCGGATCATTGCCGAAGGGCGGGCGCGCCGGAAACGGCTGGCGGCGTTGGCGCCGCGCGAGCACGTGTCGCTCGAGAATCTCTATGCCCGCATCGCCGAAGGCGAGGTCCGCGAACTGCCCGTCATCCTGAAGGCCGACGTCAAAGGCTCGGTGGAAGTCTTGCAGAAGCAGCTTCGGGAGATTGACACGAAGGAAGTCAAGATTCACATCCTCCACAGCGGCGTGGGAGGGATTACGCAGTCGGACGTGCTGCTGGCCGACGCGTCGGACGCCATCATCATCGGGTTCCACGTGGTGCCCGAGGAGAGCGCGCGCCGCGTGGCCGAGGAAAAGGGCGTAACCGTCCGGCTGTACGAGATCATCTACGAGGTCATCGAGGACCTGAAGAAGGCGATCTCGGGCATGCTGGCCCCGGAGAAGAAGGAAGTCGTGATGGGGCATGCCCACGTGCGCAGCGTCTTCAAGGTGTCCAAAGTGGGCAACGTGGCGGGTTGCTTCCTGAACGACGGCCGCATCACGCGCAACGCCGGTGTCCGGCTGATCCGCGAGAGCGTGGTGATCTACACGGGCAAGATTTCGTCCCTGAGGCGATTCAAGGATGACGTGCGCGAGGTGCGCGAGGGCTTCGAATGCGGCATCAAGATCGAGGGGTACGACGACATCAAGGTGGGGGACGTCATCGAGGCCTTCGAGGTGCAGGAGGTGGCGCGCACGGTGGTTTGACCCGACGGTTGTTCGAAGGCTCCCGGCCGCGTCGGCGGGCCGGCCTTTAACGCCCTGTGTCAGTCATGGTAGTCGGTACATTAACGATCAGGATCGTCATCCCGGACGCGCAATCGCTGAAGGACAAGCGGCGAGTGCTGAAGGGACTCAAGGACCGGATTCGGAACGGCTTCAACGTTTCGGTCTCGGAGATTGACGCCACGGAATTGTGGCAGCGTGCGACACTGGCCGTCGCCATGGCCGGCGACGACCGCCGCTATATCAACGGCGCCCTGTCGGACTTGATCAACTTCGTCCGCTTTCAGCCCGGCAGCCAGCTCGTGGACTATGAGCTGGAGTTTCTCCTGTGATGGACTCTGAACCGCGCCGCGGGGCCGAAGACGCCTGATGGCCGCACGGCGCGGAGCGGGATGCATCGCCCGCAGATCGGCCTCTGGGGCGACGGCACATTGAAAAGAGAAGGACATGTCTTCCCGACGACGAGACCGGATGGCCGAGCGGATCAAGGAGGAGGCCAGCCAGGTCATACTGTATGAGCTTCAGGACCCCCGGATGGGGTTCGTGACGGTGATGCGCGTGAAGCTGTCCGCCGACCTCCTTCAGGCGCGCATCTTTGTCTCCATTATGGGAGAGGAAGCCGAACGGAAACGGGCGCTGGAAGCCCTGAACCATGCCGGCGGCTATATCCAGAGTCAGGTCAGCAAACGCCTGGGCGTCCGGCGCTGCCCGACGATCAGCTTTGCGCCGGACGATACGGTTCAAAAAGGCATTCGCATCAGCGGTCTCATCGAGCAGGTGCGGCGGGAGCGGGAAGAGGGGGCGCAGAACCAGCGCGACAGAGAAAGCGACTAAGGGCTTGGGGCTGCCTTGCACGAGGGCGTAAGTCTTTTGCGAGGGAGAAAACGTGTCAGAAGACATGAGGGCCAGGAAAGTGGCTCAGGCGATCAACCGTCTGCAGAGCAGATACGGTGCGCCGGACGCCCCGGCGCCGCGTGCGCCTCTGGAAGTTCTGCTGGCATCCATCATGATGGATGCCGTCCCCCGCAATCGGGCCTACGACGCCCTGGAACACCTCAAGAAACGGTTTGTGGACTGGAACGAGGCGCGCGTGAGCACCGGCAAGGAGATATCGGAGCTTTGCAGCCCGATTCATCTGCCGGAGAGCGCGGGGCGAAACGTGCAGCGCGCGCTCGAAAAGATATACTCGGACTGGAACAAGCTGGCCCTTGACCCGCTGCAGGAGAAAAACGCCAAGGACGCTCGCGAGTACCTGCAGAAGTTCGAGGGCGTTTCCCCCGCGGCCATCGCCTACACGATGCTCTACGGCCTTCAGAAGTCGGCCGTTCCGTTGACGCCGCCCGTGTTGCGAGTGGCCGAGCGCATGGGCCTGGTTGAGGAAGGCAGCGGCGTGGACCGCGCTCAGCGGAGTCTGGAGCGCATTGTGCCGAGCGCGCGCATGGCCGCCTTCTTCGAGCTTTTCCAGCAACATGCCGAGGAGGTCTGCCATTCCAAGGAACCCAAGTGCGGCCGCTGCGTGACGGTCCGGCTCTGCGGTTTCCGGCGCAAGCCGAAGGCCACGCAGAAAGTCGTTTCGCGCCGGCCGCGCCGGGCGGTGAGCGCGCGCCGCGTGAAGGCCGCCGGCCGGATCGCTTCGCGCAAGGCCGGGCGCAGGAAATCCACTGCCAGGTAATCTCTGAAGGAAAGCCTTTTCCATGACTGCCTCAAAGAAGAAGCTGATCCTGGGCCTGCCCAAGGGAAGTTTGCAGGACTCGACGTTCGACCTGATGAAAAAAGCGGGCTTCAACATCTTTGCGGCAAGCCGCTCGTATTTCCCGAGCGTTGACGACAGCGAACTGACGGCGCGCCTGATCCGCCCGCAGGACATGTCGCGCTACGTCGAGAAAGGCATCATTGACGCCGGCATCACGGGGCAGGACTGGGTGGAGGAGAACGGCTCCGACGTCATCGTGGTTCAGGATATGGTTTACGCCAAGCAAAGCCTCACGCCGGTTCGGTGGGTGCTGGCGGTGCCCAATGAGTCGCCGGCGCAGCGCGCGCAGGACTTGCAGGGGAAACGGATCGCCACCGAACTGGTCAACGTCACCCGCAAGTTCTTCGCCAATCGGTCCCTCTCGGCCATCGTGGAGTTCTCCCACGGGGCGACGGAGGTGAAGGCCCCCGACCTGGTGGACGCCATCGTCGAGCTGACCGAGACCGGCAGTTCGTTGCGGGCCAATAACCTGCGCATCATTGATACGGTCATGGAGTCCATTACGCAGCTCATCGCCAACAAAGAGTCCTGGCGCGACCCCTGGAAAAGGAAAAAGATGGAGAACCTGGCGATCCTTCTGAAGGGCGCGCTTATCGCCCGCGAGAAGGTCGGCCTGAAGCTGAACGTCTCCAGGAAGTCGCTGCCCGCCGTGCTGAAAATTCTGCCCGCGATGAAGAAGCCGACGGTCTCCCCGCTGGCGGCCAAAGGATGGTATGCCCTGGAAACGATGGTGGACGAGCGGCAGGTGCGCCAGCTCGTGCCCGAGTTGAAGCGGGCCGGGGCGGAGGGCATCATCGAGTACCCGTTGAACAAGGTTATCCCATAACACGCCGTCGCCAGTGCGTTTGCGGCCGGCGCGCGCGAGTACCGTTTGGCGGCGACACAGAAGACCACGAGGACAAAATGGCGTTCGTGAATTCCGAATCCGCAAAGTCCGGCATGTCCCGAAGAAGGCTTCCGGTTCTCTCGGCGTGCCTGTCCCTCCTGCTCTGTCCGGCTGTCTGGGCGGCCGAGAAAACACCGGCACCCAAACCGCGCTCCCCCATGACGTTGAACGACCTGCGCGTGGCCCCGCCCTCCTCGGCCACGCCCCAGGCCAAGGCCTATTCGTTTTACTGCAAGGCCGCCATGGCCAAGATGCGGGGCGATCTGAAGACCGCCGTTGAGATGCTTGAGGAGGCGCTGAAACACGACCCCAAGGCCATCGTCGTGCATGAGGAACTGGCCGAGCTTTACGGGAAACTGGGCGACCAGAAGCGGTACTTCGACCACGTGAAAAGACTGGTCGAGATCGCGCCTTCCAGTTTTATAGGCCACTGGAGCCTCGGTCTCTATTACTCCATCGTGGGCAAGCCCAAAGAGGCCATCGCGGAGCTTGAGAAGGCCACCAAGTGCGCCGTGGACGACCCCATGCAGATCAACATGGCCTGGCTCAAGCTGGCCGACCTCTATCGCGAACAGAAGGACCCCAAGAAGGCCATCGCCGTGTGCGAGCAGATGCTGAAGGACAAGGCCCAGATACGGGTCGGCATCGCGCACCGCGCCAACCTGATCATGGGGCAGGCCTATGCGGAACTCAAGGACCACGATCAGGCCGTGACGCGGTTCAAAAATTGCATCGCGCTCGACGTTCAGGGGCGGGACCCGGCCACGCTTGTCGCCTACCAGGGGCTGACCGAGGTCTACATCGCCCAGAAAAAATTCGACGACGCCATCTCCCTTCTGACGGCCGCGGCCAAGCTGACGCCGGAGAACTTCGAGTTCCTCCGCCTGCTGGGCGTCGCATACGACAAGGCGGGGCGGACCAATGAAGGCATCATCGCCTACAAGAACATCGCGGCCGCCAGTCCGCAGAATGCCGGAGCGCTGTACCTGCTCGCCGTTCTCTACGAGCGCGACGGCAAGATCAGTGAGGCCATCGAAACCTATGACAAGCTCCTCGCGCCCAAGGCCTCGGTCCCCGAGAACATCCGCCTGTTGTCCTTCGTGAACTTGTCGAACATCCATGCGCGCCGGAAACGGTATGACGAGGCCATCGGCGTCATGGCCAAGGCCGTCGCGATGGTCCCCCCTGAGAATCTGAAGGCCAAGGCCGCGCAGGACCTCTTCCTGCACCTGGTGTATCTCTACGATCAGGCCGGACGCGCCGGCGAAGCCGAAGGCCTGCTGCTCAAGATGCTGAGCGCCGACCCGAATAACCCGCAAGCCAACAACTATCTCGGCTACTTTTACGCCGACCGCGGCGTGAACCTCGAACGGTCCGTGGAACTCATCAACCGCGCCCTCAAGGCGGAGCCGGAGAACGGAGCCTATCTCGACAGCCTCGGCTGGGCACTCTTCAAGCTGGCCAAGGCCCAGGACCCGGCCGCGTCCAAGAAAGGCGCCGATGCCCCGCCGACGCTCCAACAGGCGCTGGACAAGCTGCTCTACGCGGCCGAACGTAACAAGAAGGAAGAAGGCGGCGAGGACCCCGTCATCCTCGACCACATCGCGATCGTGTATTTCTGTCTGGGCGAGTGGGAGAAGGCCAAGGCCGCCTGGGAAGCCTCCCTGGCGCGGGCACAGGAGGTGGCCAAAGAGCGGCCCAACGCCCTGCCCAACAAGGAGCAGGTTCAGAAGATGCTGACGTGGGTCGCGAACCGGCTCGTCGAGGAACAGCAGTCGCACAGCCTGCGCCTGCCTGTTTCGGAAAGGACCAAGGCCCCGGACAAGTAGGCGAGGTTGATAGGGTTGACCCTTTCCTGATATATTCTAGAGGGGCGCCCGGAGCAGCCGGTTCCGTGAGCGCCTTGTTTCGGCAGGATAAGAATCGGACGGCTTTGGCCGCAAGCATGGCCGAACGGAGGTGCGCTATGTCGGGACATTCACATTGGGCAAGTATAAAACACAAAAAAGGCGCCGTTGACGCCAAGAGGGGCAAGGTATTCTCGAAGCTGGCGAAGAACATCATGAGCGCGGCGCGCCACGGCGGCGCCGACCCGGACATGAACCTCAAACTCAAGTACGCCGTCGAAAAAGCCCGCGCTGCCAACATGCCCAAGGACAACATCGAGCGCGCCATCAAGAAGGGTACGGGCGAAATCCCGGGCGAACACTACGAGGAAGCCACCTACGAGGCCATCGCGCCGGGCGGGGTGGCGATGATCGTCGAAATCCTCACCGACAACCGCAACCGCACCGCCGCCGAAATCCGCAAGCTCCTCGAGACCAGGGGCGGACGCCTGGGCCAGAGCGGCTCGGTGTCCTGGCAGTTCGAGCGCAAGGGCCTCTTTCTCGTGGACTCCAAGAACTGCGATGAAGACAAGCTCATGTCCGTCGTGCTCGACGCCGGCGCTGAAGACATACGAAACGACAGCGGAATCTTCGAGGTCATCTGCGGGCCGGAAGACTTCGAGAAGGTCAAGAAGGCCCTTTTCGACGCCCGCATCAAGACCGAGAGCGGTGAGATCAGCCGCGTCCCCAAACAGTATGTGGACCTCGACGAGGCAACGGCCCGGCGCGTCATGGCCATCGTGGAGGAACTGGAAGACCACGAAGACGTCCAGAACGTCTTCAGCAACTTCAACCTGCCCGACAAGGTCCTGGCGGAGTTGAAAGCAGCGGTGTAAGGGGGCGCACGCCGTCGAAGCCTCGTTGTCCCCGACGCTAGCGCTCTACGATGATCTCACACATCTCGCAGATTCGCAGCAGGTCGAGGGTCATATTCAGGCGGTCTGCGTCCTGCGCGAACATCACCTGCGCCGCCTCCGTCCTCTCCGGCGACCATGCCTGAACAGACGCGACTTTGCCTGTCCCCGCCGGAAGACGCAGCCGGACTTGAATATTACGCAGCGGCGCGACTTTTCCCTCGTTTCCCCGGCCGATGGGAACGGCGTAGTTCACGACATGCAGCACCAGCCGGCCTTCCCCCGTCCAAAGCGCGGCCTGCGCCTTGCCGGCCTGTAAACCCAAGACGGCCGCCTCCGCCGCCGGCTTCTCCCGGCAGAACCTCACCATGGCGCTTTCGCGCAGGGGCGGCATCGGCTTCTTGTTCTGATAGGCCTGGGCCACGGCGCGGCACTCCTCTTCCGTGATCGGGTCGTCGTCGCGCACGATGTCCAGCTTCGACATCCAGTCCGGCAGCGTTGGACGGCCGGGCGCCAGCACGTGCCGGAAAGAGCGAAGCGTCTTCTCATCGGTGCGGCCGCCGTCAATGACCGCGCACAAGACGCCGCTCCACAAGAGCGCCTCGTGCACCTTCTGGGCGTTGATCATCCAGGCGGCCGGCTGGTTGGGGAAAACAAGCACGGCCACGTCGCCCGCCGGCCGCAGTCCCTCGTAAAGCGCGCGGTGTTTCGGGACGAAATCCCCGAAGAAGCGCCTTCGCGCGGCGGTGGCGCCCGTGTTGGCTTCGGGCCGCGAGTAAGGGTCCCCCGTCACGATGCTTGCGGCGTTGCCGCCGCCGAAGGCCGCCGCCTCCGCCAGGGCCAGCAGCGCCGTGTCCGCGTTGTGTTCGAAGGCCGGTTCGGAGCTCTTGGCCGGCGCGCCGTACAGCCAGTGCACGCCCCGCCCCCCGCGCATCGCGAAGGAAAGCTGGTGCGCCCAGACGTTGTCGAAGCCCCTGGGTTCCGGACTGGGCTGCGTACGGTTGTTCAGCACGTTCAGGTTCGGCATCGCCGGGTACGCGCCGGGCCACAAGCCCCCAGGCCACAGCAGCCGCGCCACGCCGAGCCAGCAATGCTCGATCATGCACAGTTCGACGTGATCGGTCACTACCGGATTGTCCGGAAGCTCGATGTAATTCACGTAAATCCGAAAACCCGGGCGGATTTTCTCGCCCTCGCCGCGCAACTCGTCCCAAAGACGCAGGTGGGCCTGAAGCCACGCTGCCTGCGCGGCCCGCACATTCATCATCTTCTCCGCGTCGCCGGCCTTGGGGTTCGGCGGTTTCAGGGGGGCGCCGAGGGCCGCGGCCAGTTCCTGGCAATGGCGGCAGTAGCAGCGCTGCTCCACGGCGTTGTCAATCCACAGACCGTCGTAGCCGCACCGGGCAATCCACCGCGTGAAAATGCGGCACCATTGTTTCCAGTCGGGGTTGCTGGCGCAGACCGTGTAGCGCGTGAAGGGCGCGTAGTGAGGCTTCTTGGGGCCCCACTTGAAATAGACCTTGCCCTCGGCATCGCGCTGGCACCATTCGCTGGGGTCGGTTGCGGGCCGCGGCCCAAGCTCAAACTCCTTCTCATAGTCCTGCCAGTGGTCGTAGAACTCCCAGAATCCGTTGCGCTTCTCAGGGTCGCCGAACATGGTGATAAGCGAAACGTAAGGCGCGATGCGCTTCGCGCCGGCGTCATGCGCGTCAGCCGTGAACTTCTGAATGGCGGCGATTCTCTGGCGCAACGCCTCGGGCGTCAGCCGATACCGCGCGTCCTTTCCGTCCAGCGTCGGGAAGACCTGATTCTCGCCGCCGTACGATGCGATCGGCCCCATGCTGTGCGTGAACGGCGCCTCCTTCCCCACAATCAGCACGTCCGGCGGCGCCTCGCGGAGCGCTTCCAGGAACCGCGCCTGGTAGCCCTCGTTGAGCGGGTACAACGGCGCCCCCGCCCCGTTGTGCAGGTGCCCGCCGTAATAATTATAGTCCAGCACGACGTCCTGCGGCAGCCGCGACGTCGGGCCGGCGGACAGCGCCGGAAACTGCGCGAGGCCGATGGACATGACGCCGATCATGCCGAATACGGTTTTCATGGCCCCAAGACCTCCACAAATTTTCGTTGACAGGTTCCGAGTCATTTGGGATTATAATAAGTCTCGCACGCAATGCAATACGCAGGGCGTGCAAAGGGAAGATGGTGAAAATCCATCGCGGCCCCGCCACTGTAATCGGGGACGAAACCCGGATAAGCCACTGTCCAACAAAAGCCGTTCCGAACGGACGGGAAGGCCCGGGGAGTAGGACGATCCGAGAGCCAGGATACCTTCGTTTGGCGCGCCCTCGCGGGAGGGAAGCCCAAGGCGGTATGCAGCCTAACTTTCCCTCCGCGGAGAGTTAGGTTTTTTTGTTGGCAGGTGACGCCGTGAAGCTGCTTCAGGAAACGCTATCGCGCATCGGCCCCCTCGACCAGGCCGCCATGCACAAGGCGCAGGAACGCCTCGACAACCTCGCCATTCCCCGGAACAGTCTGGGCCGGCTCATCACCCTGGCGCGCGCCCTGGCCGGCATCACGGGCAACACCCGACCGGCCTTCAGGCACAAGGTCATCTTCACGATGGCCGGCGACCACGGCGTGGTGGAAGAGGGCGTGAGCGCCTTTCCCCAACAGGTCACCCGCGAGATGGTCCACAACTTTGTCCGCGGCGGCGCCACCATCAACGTTCTGGCGCGGCACGCCGGCGCGCGCGTGATCGTCATGGACCTGGGTTCTGCCGCCGACTTTTCAGACCTGGTTGCCGCCGGCAAGATCGTCTCCAAGAAAATCGCGGCGGGCACTCGGAACTTCACCCGCGTCCGCGCCATGACGCGCGATCAGGCCGTGCAGGCGCTCGAAGCGGGTATCGAGGCGGTCGAGGAAGTCCTGCCCAACGGTCTGGACCTGCTCGGCCTCGGCGATATGGGCGTCGGCAACACGACCCCCAGCAGCGCCATCATTGCCGCCTTTTCGGGCAGACCCGTGCGCGAGGTCACCGGCCGCGGCACCGGCATTGACGACGCCACCTTCGCGCGGAAAGTGGATGCCATCGAGCGCGGCCTTGCCCTCCATAAGCCGAATCCCGCCGATGCCCTTGACGTCCTTTCCGCCGTCGGCGGCTTCGAAATCGGCGGCATCGGCGGCGCTGCGCTGGGCGCGGCCGCCCGGCGGATCCCCGTCATCCTGGACGGCTTTATCGCTACGGCCGGCGGCGTCATCGCCGCCCACCTTTGCCCGCGCGTAAAGGACTATATCATTGCCTCGCACCGCTCCGTCGAGGTCGGCCACCGGATCATGCTCGAACACGTCGGTCTCCAACCTCTCCTGGACCTCGACCTGCGTCTGGGCGAAGGCACGGGTGCGGCGCTGGCCATGAACATCGTCGAAGCGAGCATCAGGATCATGACCGATGTGCTGACCTTTGAGGAGGCCAGCGTTACCGAAGGCCGCGTTTTCCCCCACACGAAAGCGTAGTTTGGACATGAACGTTGTCGTGCTGGACCATCCACGGTTCGTCAACCCTGTGCGCGTCGAGGACGTTGTGAACGCTCCGCTGTCGTCCTGCATGTTCGCGGGGTACGTGGCGGCCATGCTGAAATCAAACGGCCACAACGTCGAACTATTCGACGCCAATCTCGAAGCCTTGACGTGCAAGGCGACGGTCGAGCGGCTCGCCCGGCTGTCGCCGGACCTTCTCGCGGTCAATCTCGTCTACATGTGGGACGAAACAACGCACGTACTCGAGCTGCTCCGCGAGGTGAAGGCGGGTCTGCCGCGCTGCCATGTCACGCTTTTCGGGTACTACCCGACATTCGCGTTTGATTTTCTCCTGCACGAAGGCCACGCCGTTGACTCGGTGATCGTGGGTGAGCCGGAGAGAACCGCTCTGCGCCTGGCGCAGAATCTCCAGGCAGGCGAAAGCTGGCGAGAGACTCGCGGCCTGGCTTTCCGCAGCGGCGGCGGTGTGGTCCGAAACGCTCCGCGCTCGCTGATCGGAGACCTGGATCAGACGCCTTTCCCCATGCGGGTCGGACGGACGCTGCGCGAAGCGCGGGGTATCTGCGCGTACGTTCTGGGAAGTCGAGGCTGCTACAGCAATTGCACGTTCTGCTATCTCAACCCTTTCTATGGCTTTGGCTCCCACTGGCGGGGCCGGACGCCGGAGAACATCATTGCGGAGCTGCGCGAACTGCGATCGAGCGAAGGTGTGAGCTACTTCTACTTTGCCGACGCAAATTTCTTCGGCCCCGGCAAGAAGGGCCAGGAGCGCGCAATGCGAATCGCCCGCCTCCTGAGCACCGAAGTGTCCGGTGTGCAGTTCGGCCTCGAATGCCGGGCCAATGACGTTCACGTCGAGACCATGAAGGCCCTCCGGCAGGCCGGATTGCGTGATGTATTCCTTGGAGTGGAAAGCGGTTGCGACAGAACGTTGTTGCGAATGCGAAAGCACATTGACGCGGCGGCCAACGCCCGCGCCATCAAGATTCTGAATGACCTGGGCATCCGCGTGTCGCTCGGATTCATCATGTTCGATCCCGATTCGACACTGGAGGAAGTGCGCGAGAGTTTTGACTTCTTGAGGAACAACGGGTTGCTCAGCGACTCGTTTGTGACCGCCCATGTCCTGCACCACAAGGCGCGCGCTCTCCGAGGGACCCCGATCTTCCACCTCGTCAGGGCGAGGGCGGATTCTGCCGAGGGATCCTTCGGCGAATACGAACGCTTGTATGAAATAGCCGATGAGCGCGCAAACCTTCTTGCGCGCAAGATTCTTCCCGTCATGCGGGAAATCCTTACGGCTGCGCAAGATGCCGCCGGCGCGGGCGCCTGCCTGAACGAGTTGGCCGTTGAGTTTTTTGAGTCTTCGTTGTCGCTCATGGAACAGTCGGGAGCGTCCGCGCCGTTTGCGGAACTGGAGAGTATGACGGCGGCAGCGCTGGCCCAGGTGGGTCGCGTGCGGAACTCGCAGGGCGACAGAGAGCGGAGCAGGGCATGAAGAAGAGCGACCTGGCCGAATCCGTCAAGTACTTGCGTTCCATAAGCAGGGGGTATTGGCGCTCGCACATCCTGTTCGCGGCGATGCGACTCGGCGTCTTTGACCTTCTGGCTCAGCAAGAACGGACTCCGGCGCAGCTCGCCACGGCAGCGGCGGTTTCGGAGCGAGGCGCGACGATCCTTATGAGAGCGTTGACGGGACTAGGTCTGCTTGAGAAGAAAGGCGACCGCTTTGCTCCCAGCGCGCTCGCTCGCCAGATGCTTCTCCAAGGAAGCCCGCGTCCGCAGTGGGGCATGGTGCGCCACCATGAGAACCTGCGGCCGTGCTGGAATGATCTGGAGGCGTGCATCCGTACGGGGGACCCGAGTCCGTTTCAGGCCGCCTCTCCGGAAGAATTAGCCCGACGGCGGGCCGACTTCATGCTGGCAATGGAGCAGAACGCCCTGAGCGTGGCACCTGAAATATACGAAGCGGGACGGATTGCCGATTGCAGACGCCTGCTGGACATCGGTTGCGGGCCGGCGACGTTCGGTATCGAGTTTGTCCGGCAAAACGCGCAGCTCCACATCACGCTCGTGGACATCGCTGAGATCATAAATATCGCCAAGCAAAGAGTTTGCAGCGCCGGCATGGACGCCAGGTTCTCGACCTTGCCGGGAGATTTCAGGAACATGGACTTGGGCGTCGGACAGTTCGATGCCGTGTTTGTATCACACGTGGTTCATATGTACGACGCGGACGGCAATGTAGAGCTGCTGCGCCGCGCGGGCCGGGCCTTGCGGCCTTCGGGCCGCGTGCTCATTCATGATTTCGTGTTGTCCGAAGACGGCACACAGCCCGTGGAAGCGGCCATCTTCGCCGTGAATATGCTTGTCGGGACGGTGGGCGGCAACTGCTATACGGCGCAGGAAATGTTCGACTGGCTGCGCAACGCGGGATTCGCGGATCCGACTCTCGTTCCCCTGGAGGGGGACACGAGTCTGGTGGTTGCGCACAGAGACGCATGACGAATCTGATATTGTGAGAGGGAGACAAATGCCGACACAGATTGAGAGCGCGCGAGCAGGCAAGACAACCCCTGAGATGAGGGCCGTGGCTAAGGCGGAGGGTCTCTCCGCCGAGTTCATCCGGCAGGGCGTGGCCGCCGGCCAGATCGTTATCCCCAACAACAAGCGCCGGCGCTCGCGGAGCGTTGGCATCGGCAAGGGTCTGCGCACCAAGGTGAATGCCAGCATCGGAACATCCACGGACATCATTGACCTGGAGATGGAAGTCGCGAAGGCCAAGACGGCTGAGAAATACGGCGCGGACACGCTCATGGAACTGAGCACCGGCGGCAATCTTGCGCTCATCCGTCAAACGATTTTGAAGGCCGTGTCGCTGCCCGTGGGTTCCGTGCCCTTGTACCAGGCTTTCGGCGAGGCCGCCGAGAAAAGGGGCGCAGCGGTGAAGATGGACCCTGAGCGGCTTTTCGACATCATCGAAGAGCAGTGCGCCGACGGCATCTCATTCATGGCCATCCACTGCGGCATCAACCGTCTGACGATCGAGCGCCTGCGAAAGCAGGGATATCGCCATGGCGGTCTCGTGAGCCGCGGCGGCTCTTATATGGTGGCATGGATGATCGAGAACGGCAAAGAGAACCCGCTGTACGAACAATTCGACAGGGTTGCGAAAATCCTGCGCAAGTACGACGGCGTGCTGAGTCTGGGCAACGGCTTGCGCGCCGGGGCCGTTCATGACTCGACGGACCGCGCCCAGATTCAGGAACTCATCATGAACTGCGAGCTCGCCGAGGTGGGCCAGAAGATGGGCTGCCAGATGATGGTGGAAGGCCCCGGCCACATCCCCATTGATGAAATCGAGGCGAACGTCATACTTCAGAAACGACTCAGCAACGAAGCGCCATTCTACATGCTTGGCCCTATAACTACTGATGTAGCTCCGGGTTACGACCACATCACAGCCGCCATAGGCGCCGCCCTTTCATCGGCGTACGGCGCTGATTTCATCTGTTACGTGACGCCGCCGGAACACTTGGCGTTGCCCAAGCCCGAGGATGTTCGCGAGGGTCTCATGGCGGCGCGCATTGCGGCGCACGTCGGCGACATGATCAAGCGCAAGGACCGCAGCCGGGACCTTGAAATGGGACACGCGCGCCGGCGCGTCAACTGGCGCGAGCAGTTCGGTCTGTGCCTCACCCCCGAACGTGCCCAGGAGATCCGCAACAGCCGCCTGCCGGCCGATGAGGACACGTGCACGATGTGCGGAAAGGCGTGCGCCTACAAGAACATTGAACGATATATGAATCAATACCTCTCCGACGACAAGCGGTGATCGGCAGGGATACCATGGCGGCGCAAGACCACAAGAAAGACGACGCGTTTGCCCACGGCGGCAACCTTGCCGAGATACGCGAACGCCACGCCCTTGACGGACGCCCCCTGCTGGACTTCAGCGCGAACATCAATCCATTGGGCATGCCGGATTCGGTCCGCAACGCGATTCTGGCCAACATCTCCTCGCTGCTCCACTACCCCGATACCGAATGCCGCCAGCTTCGGCGCAAGCTGGCCGAACGTCTTCAAGTCGCGCCCCAGAATGTCATAGTCGGCAATGGCTCTACGGAGCTGATGTTTCTTGTGGCCCGGGCGCTCTTGCGGGGCACGGCGTCCATCGTTGATCCGACCTTCACAGAATACAGGCATGCCGTGGAGCATATGCGCGGACGCTGCATAAGTCATGTCGCCACTGAGAGTAACGGCTTTGCCTTGGCCGGCGACCTCGTCTTCCGCGCCGCGCGGTCGGGGCAGGTCGTCTTTGTGTGCAATCCGAATAACCCGACCGGCGGCGTGATGGCCGGGGCGGAGATCATGTCCGTGATCAGCCGATGTCCGGAGACGATCTTTGTCGTTGACGAGGCATTCTGTGATTTCCTCCCAGGCGAATCCGATGTCTCTGTAGTTTCTCTTGCGGCACAGAGGACGAATCTTGTCGTCCTTCGTTCTCTGACCAAGTTCTTCGGGATTCCAGGTCTGCGGCTCGGTTATCTTGTGGCGCATGAGACCAACGTCACGGCAATGCTGAAGCTCAAAGAGCCGTGGACTGTGAATTCGTTGGCGGAGGCGGCGGGCTGTGCGGCCCTTGACGACGTGGAGTTCTGCCGACGCACCCGGCAATGTGTGGCCGCATGGAAGAACAACCTGGCGGGCGATCTGGGAACGATCAAAGGAATTCATGTGTTTCCATCGGCCGTGAACTTCATGCTCCTGAAGATAGTAAAGGATAGAGTGCTGGTTCCCGGGCTTCAGGAGAAGTTGCTGGCCGAGGGAATCCTGATTCGCAATTGCTCAAATTTCCCCGGTCTTGACGCCCGTTATTTCCGTGTGGCCGTGCGCACGCCCGAAGAAAACGCGCGTCTCGTTGAGGGTTTGCGGGAGGCGTTGGGAGGAATCGGATGAGCGCCAAAGCCATCATGGTCCAAGGCACCGCTTCGCACGTCGGCAAGAGCGTCATCGCGGCCGCCTTGTGCCGCGTCTTTGCGGACATGGGACATCGTGTTGCGCCGTTCAAGGCACAAAATATGGCGTTGAACTCGTTTGTGACAAGCACAGGAGGCGAGATCGGCCGCGCCCAGGCTGCACAGGCCGAAGCGGCGCGAATCCCGCCCACGGTAGACATGAACCCGATCCTGCTCAAGTGTAACCGCGACAAGGGATCGCAGGTAATCATTCACGGGCGACCGGTGGGCAACATGACGGCGCAGGAGTATTACCGCTATAAGGACGTGGCCCTCAAAGCCGCTACGGAGTCCTACCGGCGGCTCGCGGATCAATTCGACATCATCGTTCTGGAGGGCGCAGGCAGCCCCGCCGAAATCAACATCAAGGACAACGACATTGTCAATATGAAGATGGCGGAGATCGCCGGCGCGCCCGTCATCCTCGTGGCGGACATTGACCGCGGCGGAGTGTTTGCCTCCATCATCGGAACCCTGGAACTGCTAAGTCCGGACGAACGCGCAAGGGTCTGCGGCCTGGTGATCAACAAGTTCCGCGGCGACATCGCTATCCTTGAACCCGGAATCCGCATGATTGAAAAGCGGACCGGCAAGCCGGTGCTGGGCGTTCTCCCCTATGCGGAGGACTTGCAGGTGGACCAGGAAGATTCCCTGGGCATCGGGTCCGGTTCGCTTTCCAGCGAGACGACTGCGGTAGACATCGCCGTTATCCGGCTTCCCCGAATATCAAACTTTACGGACTTCGATGCGCTCGCAGCGCTACCGGGCGTCGGCGTCCGATTTGTCAGAGATCGCTCGGCGCTTGGCAGCCCGGACATCATCATAGTGCCGGGCACGAAACAGACCATCCACGATTTGGTCTGGCTGCGGGAGTCGGGTCTATGCGATGATATCGTTACGGCCGCCAACCGGGGCGCGATGGTGATCGGCGTGTGCGGCGGGTACCAGATGCTTGGCCGCACAGTGGCCGATCCCGATCACGCGGAGTCCGCCGCTGAGTTCACGGAAGGTCTCGCATTGTTGGACATCACAACCGTCTTTCGACCGGAAAAGACGACCCACCAGGTTAGTGGGATTACGGCTAGAGGAAGCCGCCTCTTCGAGCCGGGGCAGCCGGTGTTCGGCTATGAGATTCACATGGGCGAAAGCGCGCGGGCGAAGGAAGCCGCTTGGGCTTTCGATATCACGACCCAATCCGGCCGGCCGGTTCATGTTCAGGACGGCTGTGTGAGCGCAAAGCTGAACGTGTTCGGCACGTACATTCACGGCATCTTCGACAACGACGTGGTGCGCGTTGGGGTGGTGAATGCGATCCGCCGGCGCAAGGGCCTTCCTCAGTTGCGGCGGGAGATGATTGCGCCTGTTGCGGCAACCAAGGAGGATCGGTACGCGCGTCTTGCCAGAACTGTTGCTGTAACTCTGAATATGGGCGTCATTTACAGAGCCATGCAACTGAGCGGAACACTGCATGTTTTCTGAAGCGATCGCGGGTTTTGTGCTGGACCTCATCTTCGGCGACCCGAAGTGGTTGCCGCATCCGGTGAAGCTGATGGGGAAGGCCATCCGGTGGCTGGAGGGTTTCCTGCGCAGGTGTGTGAGTTGGGAACGCCTGGCCGGCACACTGCTTGTGGTCCTGGTCGTCGGCGGTAGCCTCTTCGTCACCGGTATTATGGTGGCGGCGGCTAACGAAATTGGCCCCCTCGCCGGGTTCGTTGTTGCGTCCATTGTCATCTGGACGACGCTGGCCGTCAAGGACCTTGCGACTCACGCGAAGAAAGTGCTTTTCCCGTTGATGACGGGCGACGTGGCAAGGGCGCGCCAGAATCTGTCGTTGATTGTGGGCCGCGATACGGACAAGCTGGACGAGAATGGCGTGGTTCGCGCATGTGTGGAGACTGTTGCGGAAAACACCGTGGACGGTATTCTCTCTCCGCTCTTTTTTGCCTTTGTCGGCGGCGCGCCGTTGGCGATGGCCTTCAAGGCGGTCAGTACGCTGGACTCCATGGTGGGCCACAAGAACGAACGGCACATTCGCTTTGGGTGGGCTGCAGCCCGGCTGGATGATCTGGCGAATTGGATACCGGCAAGGATCGCCGGTTTCCTGATGCCGCTGGCCGCGCTTTTCTGCGAACATGGTTTTCTCCCCGCCTGGCGGATGATGCGGCGCGATGGACGTAAACACGACAGCCCCAATGCGGGAATACCGGAAGCCGCCATGGCGGGTGCATTACGCATCCAACTGGGCGGTCCGAGTTACTATGACGGTGAGCTGGTCGAGAAGCCGTTAATCGGCGACGGGTTTCGCCCATATACAACCGACCGCATTTGGGAGGCCATTCGTATTATGTATGTGACTTCTTTGCTCGCGGTTTTCTTTGGGTTCTTGATCAGTTTGGCAATCAGTGTGCCGCTGGTCAGGTTGTGAGGCGAATAATGAAGAGCAAGCGGCCGCCGCGGCGGATCATGATCGGCGCCACTCACAGCGGAGCCGGCAAGACGACGGTGAGTCTGGGCCTGATGATGGCGTTGCGCAGACGCGGCCATTGCGTGCAAGGTTTCAAGGCGGGTCCGGACTACATTGACCCAAGCCATCACGAATTCGTCACAGGGCGCCCGGCGCGCAATCTCGACACTTGGATGATGCCGGAAAACGCTGTTCGAGAGCTTCTTGCGCGAAATTCAGAGGGGTCTGATGTTGCCTTAATCGAAGGCGTAATGGGGCTTTACGACGGCGTGAGCGGCACGGCGGAACATGGCAGTTCGGCCCACTTGGCGAAGGTGCTGCGGTGCCCAGTGATCCTCGTCATCAATGCAGCTTCCATGGCGCGGTCCGCGGCGGCTGTTGTGCTGGGCTTCAAGGAGCTTGATCCCGATGTTCGTCTGGCAGGCGTGATCGCAAACAACATCGCCGGCGACGGACATCTAAGGATGGTGCGCGATGCCATCGAGAAGGAGACGGGGCTGCCGCTATTCGGATACCTGCGGCGGAATTCCGAACTTGCTATTCCAGAGCGACATCTCGGTCTGGTGCCCAAGGCGGAAGGCGGGCAGCAGCTTGAGTTTTACGAGCATCTTGCTTCGGAAATAGAGAAGACGGTGGACGTTCTGAGGATTCTTGCCGCCGGTGAAGGAGGACCGACGCCGGAGTTCCATCCGCAAGTCTTTGTCGGTGCGCCAAAGCCTGTCCGAGGGAGGGTTGCCGTTGCCCGTGATGAGGCTTTCAGTTTTTACTATCAGGACAACCTGGATTTGCTCTCGCACGAGGGGGCGGAAGTCGTGTCGTTTTCGCCGCTGCATTCTGCAACGCTGCCCCCCGACATTGGCCTTGTATACATCGGCGGCGGATTTCCGGAACTGTATAGCAACCGGTTGTCAACGAACGCCTCGATGATCGAGTCTCTGCGGGCGCACGCCGCGAACCACAAGCCGATCTATGCCGAGTGCGGCGGATTGATGTACTTGTCTCAGAGTATCGAGACCTTGGAGGGCCGGCGCGACCCGATGGTCGGCCTGTTGCCCGTGCGAGTTCGCATGACGCGGTCGCGCGTCGCGTTGGGATACGTCACGGTTACCGCAAGTCGGGAGACGTTCTTGTGCAAGGCTGGAAACCAGTTCCGCGGGCATGAATTCCATTACTCCTGTCTGGAGGACGTCAGCCGCGCCGAGTTTGCCTTTCGGCTGTCAAAGGCGTCGCCGTTCGGGGAGAAGGACGACGGGATCGTGGCGGATCAGACGCTCGCCTGCTACGCTCATGCGCATTTCGGGAGCTGCCCGGCGCTTGCCGCGAGACTTGTCGCAGCATGCTGTGGAGTCAACAGTTATGGCTAAGACAACAAGATCGAAAACCGGCGTGATAGTTCTCGCTCACGGGAGCAAGCGCACGAGCGCCAATGACGGGCTGGTCGAGGTTGTGCAGATGTTGCGACGGATGAAACGATGGGGCGCGGTGGCGCCCGCGTTCCTGCAGTTTGCAGGGCCAAGTTTGAGCGAGGTCGCAGCAGAGCTGGCCGGGGCCGGGTGCAGCCGTATTGTGGTGGTCCCGCTTCTGCTGTTCCGCGGACAGCACGTCACGGGGGATATTCCGGAAGAGCTTGAGGTCGTCAAGAAGAGGCACGAGTCGGTGACTTTTGTTTATGCGAACAATATCGGGCCTGACCCGAGGATTGCCGCGATAGCGGCGGACCGCATCGAGGAGGCGCTTCGTGGCTGATGGAACGGGTCTCGCGCCCCGGCAGATCGAGAAGACGAGCTTTGATATCATCTCGAAGCGGATAAATCTCAGCGTGTTTCGGGGGGACATGAGGCCCATCGTGCTGCGCGTCGTACATGCGACGGGGGACTTCCGGATTGCCGGGCTGTTGCGGGTTCATCCGGGGGCGCTGCAGGCTGCAAAGAAGGCCCTCAGGTCCGGGGCTGAGATCGTGACCGACGTGAACATGGTCAAGGCCGGAATAAGCTCGAATCGTCTGAGGGCGCACGGGAACAGGGTGAGCTGCGCAATCCACCACAGGGACGTTGCGAGACGCGCGAGCGCCCTGGGAATAACGCGCGCTTGCGCCGCGATGCGTAAACACAAGGAGCGGATGCGCAACGGTATTGTTGTCATCGGGAACGCGCCCACCGCGTTGTTCGAAGTGCTCCGGCTGCTTGAGGACGGCGTGCGGCCGGCCGTGATTGTCGGCGTGCCGGTGGGTTTCGTCGGCGCAGCCGAATCGAAGCAGGCGCTTGAAAAAAGCCCTGTGCCCTACATTACTGTGCGAGGGACGCGGGGCGGGAGTAATGTTGCTGCCGCTATAGTGAATGCCATGTTGGACATGGCTGCGGACGCATGACCTTGGGCAAGAGGCACGACAGCGGACTGCGCAAAGGATTCACGACCGGCGCCTGCGCGGCGGCGGCCGCGCAAGGAGCGGCGACGGGGGCGGCGACCGGAACGGTTCCGCAGGAGGTGCAGATCGCTCTGCCCGGAGGGAAGCCGGCCCGATTCCGAGTCACAGATGGCCGAGCCGGCAGACTCACTGGTCGGTGTGCCGTGACCAAAGATGCAGGCGACGATCCGGATGTGACGAACGGCATGAAGATCGTTGCGGAAGTGACTGTCGTAGCTGGTTCTGCTGTCAGTATTTATGCTGGCGACGGCGTCGGCACCGTGACAAAACCGGGCTTGCAGGCGGCGGTAGGAGAACCGGCGATCAACCCCATTCCCCGCGCCATGATTCTACGGGAGGTGCAGGGCGCTTTGGGTCCGCAGAGGGGCGCGCGCGTAACCATTTCCGCACCCGGAGGACGAGAGGTCGCGAAGAAAACATTCAACCCCCGGCTCGGAATCGTCGGAGGCATCTCGATCCTCGGCACGACGGGCATCGTCGAGCCGAAATCGGCCGAAGCACTCAAGGCGTCGCTGCTCTGCGCCCTGGATGTGGCGAAGGCTGAAGGTTTCGACACCGTGTTTCTGACGCCAGGCCGCATCGGCGAGCGCGGCGTGCGGGCATTGAAAGTATGCCATAGCGACCAGATCGTGCAGACGAGCAATTACATTGGTTTCATGATGGACGAGGCACTGCGGCGTGGATTCAAGCAGATCATTTTGGCGGGGCATCCGGGCAAACTGGCCAAGCTTATCGCGGGCCACTTCATGACCCACCATTCGGAATCGCCGGCCGCGTGCGCCGCCGTCATCAGCATTGCCGCTGCGAGCGGCTTGTCCGAGGGCGCTCTGAGAGAAGCCGAAGACTCTACTACGGTAGAAGGTATAATAGACGTAATGAGGCGGGCCGGCCGCCTGGATATCTTGGATGTCCTCTCTGCGCGTATCCGAGAAACGGCGGAGCGGAGGGTTCAACGTGCGGCTGACGTGCGCGTGATCTTGTTCGATATGCGGGGCGCAAGGGTGGGAGAGTCATGAAACTGACGATTGTGGGATGCGGCCCCGGATCGCGCGAGTATCTCACTCGAGCGGCTGAGCAGGCTGTCGGGCAGGCGGAAGTCATCGTCGGGTCGCCGGGGCTGCTGGCGCTGTTCCCGGAGGCCACCGGGGAAAAGGTTGCGATCGAGAAAGTCTACGAGCGGCTGCAAACAGTATGCTCGATCTATAAAGAGAAAAAGACCGTGCTCCTGGTGACCGGAGACCCTGGCATTCACAGCATGGCGCGTCTTGTGATCGAGCGTCTCGGCAGACAGAACTGCGTAGTGATTCCGGGTATCAGTTCGGTTCAACTGGCCTTCGCAAGGGCGGGCTTGGTGTGGGACGAGGCACAGGTTGTGAGCTGCCACGGGAGCGAGGTTGGCAATGTTCGGAGAGTTGCCGAGAGCAGGTCTCACGTGGCCATACTCACCGACGACCGAAATCCGCCTTCGAAGATCGCCGAGGAGTTGCTGACACATTGCGGACCGGCGCGCTCCGTGGTACTATGCGAGCGGCTCTCGCTGCCTGGGGAGAAGATCCAGGAGATGACGCTGGGGGCGCTCAAAGGCGTGAACGCCAGTGGCCCGAACATTGTAATCATAATAGGCGCCACGACTTGAGTCAACATGTAGGGACATTTTACGGCGTTGGCATCGGTCCGGGAGATCCGGAGCTTTTGTCGCTGAAGGCGCTTCGGGTGATCCGTTCCGCCGCGCACATTTTTGTGCCAAAGGCCAAGGCCAAGGCCGAGAGCTTTGCTCTCGACATCGTTTCATCCTACGTTGACATGTCCAAGGTGCGCGAGATGGTCTTCCCGATGATTCGCGACCCGGAGAAGCTTGCGGGTTTCTGGCGGACGGCGGCCGAGGAGATGATGGTTTGCCTGCAGCGCGGGGAGGATGTGGCGTTTCTGACGATCGGCGACCCCCTCACCTTCAGCACCTACAACTATGTGCTGCAGGTCGTGCGCCGGCAGATACCTGAAGAGAACATCGTGACTGTTCCCGGCATCACCTCGTATAATGCGCTTGCCGCTCGCGCGTGCTTTTCTTTGGCGGAAGGAGACGAGAAGATAGCGATCCTGCCGGTGCCCGAGAATGACATGGACGTTCTTCGGGGCGTTCTGAGAGACTTTGACACAATCGTCCTGATGAAGGTCGCGAAGCAGCTCGACGCCGTGCTCGACATTCTCGACGACATGAAGCTGACCGACCGGGCGGTGTTCGGGTCGTATGTGGGAACGTCTCAGGAGTTGGTCACGCGGGATCTTGCCTCATTGCGAGGATCGGGGCGCGGCTATATGAGCGTCATTATCGTGAGGAAATAGGATGAAGGTTTACTTCATCGGCGCAGGGCCGGGCGACCCTGAACTGCTTACGCTCAAGGGCAAGGCGATCATCGAGCGCTGTCCGGTGATCATCTACGCTGGATCGCTAGTCAATCCGGCGGTGCTGGTATGGGCCAGGGGGGATGCCGTGAAGCATGACTCCGCCTCGATGACGCTTGACGAAGTGATCGGCATCATGATGAGGGCGCACGACGCCGGGCAGGACGTGGCCCGTGTGCATACTGGAGACCCGGCGATCTACGGCGCGATCGGTGAACAGATGGAGCGCCTGGATGTTGCGGGAATCGAGTACGAGGTCGTTCCCGGCGTAAGCTCTTTCCTGGCGGCGGCGGCGGTGTTACGCAAGGAACTCACGGCGCCGGGCATCACGCAAACAATCGTTCTGACGCGGCAGGGGGGGCGCACGGCTGTGCCGGAGCGTGAGAGCCTTGAGCATCTCGCGAGGATAGGCGCAACACTGGTGATTTTTCTGAGTGTTGACAAGATCAGGGAAACATCCGCAAGTCTGGTGTCTGCCTATGGTTATGATACACCCGTGAGGGTTGTCTGCCGCGCCACTTGGCCGGACCAGAAGGTGGTTGAGGGTACGTTGGCGGACATCGCGGGCAAGGTTGAGGCCGCCGGCATAACGAAGACGGCCCTTGTTCTGGTCGGTCGGGCCTTGCTCGGGGCAGGGCAGCCCTCAAGGCTCTACGACAAGGATTTTACTCACGGATACCGGAAGGCAACCTCATGAAGCTGGGTGTGCTGGCGATAACGCAAAAGGGCGCGAGTCTTGGGGACAGGCTGGCTCGGGACCTGCCTGCAGAGTTCTTTTTGCCGGAGTCGGTCGAGGCCCAGGCGTTTGAGAAATGCAGGCGGTACACCGAGGCGCTCGGAGAATTTGTGCCGAAGATATTCAATGTTTACGACGGTCTGGTCTTCGTGATGGCGGCGGGCATTGTCGTGCGCATGGTGGGCAAGTGCGCGGAGAGCAAGCTCAAGGATCCCGCAGTAGTCGTGCTCGATGAGGCGGCTCGATATGCGATCAGCCTTCTCTCTGGCCATGAAGGCGGCGCGAACAAACTAGCCCATCGCGTGGCTCTGTTGACCGGCGCGGAGCCGGTAATCACCACGGCCACCGAGGCTAACAAGAAGATCGTTGTCGGTGTCGGATGTCGAAAAGGCGCGGCCGCATCGGAGATCGTCAGCGCCATCACGGAGGGTCTGAGGAAGGTCGGCCTGAAGCCTTCGGATGTCAGGGTGATAGCCTCTGTGGAACTGAAGAAGGACGAGGGGGGGCTGTTGCAGGCGGCTTCGGGATTGGGCGTTGGCCTGCGATTGTTCCGGCTGGAGGAGATTGCCGAGGTCGAAGCGGAGTACAATAGGTCGGCGTTCGTGAAAGAGAAGATCGGCGTGGAGGGTGTCTGCGAACCATGTGCGCTGCTGGCCGGCAGGATGGCTCACGTGATTCTGCCCAAGACGGTGTTCGGGCAGGTGACGGTAGCCGTCGCCGAGGAAAGATTTATGTGGTAGGCACAGGCCCGGGATGCCTCGACGACCTGAGTCCGCGCGCGCGGGCCGCGCTGGCTCGCTCGGACCTGGTGGTCGGGTACCAGTTGTATCTCGATCTTCTGGGCGGCCTGATTGCCGGCAAGCCGACGTACTCCTCCGGGATGACGGCGGAGATTGAGCGTGTGCAATACGCGCTTGATCGCGCGCGCGAGGGGCAGGTTGTGTCGGTAGTAAGCAGCGGCGACCCAGGGATTTACGGCATGGCTTCGCTGGTCATGGAGATGGCGGCGAAGGACGGTATGAATATTGAGGTTGAGGTCGTGGCGGGCATCAGCGCCCTGAACGCGGCGGCAGCGCGGCTGGGCGCGCCTCTCTCGCACGACTTTGCCGTCATCAGTCTGAGCGACTTGCTGACACCGCTTGAGGTCATTCTCCGGCGGATCCGAAATGCGGCCGAGGCCGATTTCGTCATCGTTATCTACAACCCCAAGAGCCGATCTCGTAGAAGGCCCCTCGAAGAAACGTTGGCCATTCTGCGCGAACACCGCTCCGCCTCCACGCCCGTCGGACTTGTCCGCAATGCCACGCGCCAGGATGAGAGCGTGCGCATCAGCAGCCTGGGGCTTCTGGACCGCGAAGAGGTGGACATGCTCACGACCATCATCATCGGGAACTCCAAAACGTACGTGTGCGGCAACCGCATGATTACACCGAGGGGGTATGCGCTATGATACTGCTCATGGCCGGGACGGAGGACGGTCGTTTTCTGGGCGCCGAACTTCATGCCGCCGGCGCTCAACTGATCGTCACGGTGACCACGGAGTACGGTCGCAGTCTCTTTGAACGGGCAGGGCTGGGCAATATCTGTCGCTGCGAGAAATTGGACTTGCGAAGCTTGGTGCTCCTGATTCGCGAGCAACAGGTCCAAGCGCTTGTGGACGCCACGCACCCCTACGCAGAACGCGCATCGCAGACGGCGATCGCCGCGGCCGGAGAAACGGGAGTTCTGTATGTGCGCTACGAGCGGCCGGAGACGCCCTTGCCGGAGCATCCGCTGGTGCTGCATGCGCCCGATCACGAAGAAGCGTTGCGGATGTGCCGGGAGACGGGCCGGCGAATCCTGCTGACCATCGGCTCGAGCCGAATCGAGCGATTCGCACGCATCACGGGCAAGGAGGTGTTCGTGCGCATTCTTCCCATGCCCGAGAACATCCGCCGATGCTTGGAGGCCGGTGTGCGCCCTGCGAACATCATCGCCATGCAAGGCCCTTTTTCGAGAGAGTTCAACGCGGCCATGTTGCGCGAACTTCAGATTGACACGATGGTCACCAAGGACAGCGGCGAGGTCGGCGGGGCCTTGGAGAAGGTGACGGGCGCAATCGAGAACGGCGTCAAGGTGATCGTCATCGGAAGACCCAAGGTAGAGTATCCATGCCTATGCCGGTCATTCGCCGAGGTCAAGGAAGTGTTGGGGCGGCAAGGCCTCCTAAAGGGGTAATCATCTGGGCGTGCTTCCCGTTCCCACGGCCTTCTGGGGCGTTTTGACGGCCATCTCGTAGTACAATTCGAGGTCCTTGACCTGTTGATCGCTGAGGGACGAGCGTTTGGCCATATTGCGGATGATGTCAGTCCAGGCTTTCGCGCCGTACTCATGTGGCAGGTAAGGGCGGTGGCATCTGGCGCATTGCGAGACGGCGATGGCGCGGCCGCGGGCGAGTGCTTCCAGTCCGGCTCCGGGCGGAGGCGGGCTGCCCTCCAGGAGTTTCTCAGGTTCGGGGAGCACTTGGCGGAGATACTCGCTCTGTGCGGTTGTGGCAACCCGAAAATAAAGCTCAAGGTCTGCCATCTGGTCGGCGCTGATAGGGGAGCGCCGGCCCATCCTCCGGATGATGTGCGCCCAGGCGTCTGCGCCGTACTCGTGGGGCCAGAAGAATCTGTGACAGCCGGCGCATTCAGTGACGGCCAGCGCGCGGCCGCGCCGAAGCGATTCCGGGTCGGCTCCCGAAGGGATCTGACGCAGTTCGGCCAATTGCGCGACGGTGGGCAGTTCGCCGGAGACGCTCGCGCATCCATTCAGGCCGGCCACCGAACCCATCACCACCAAGAGCAAGCCTCCGCCTATCAGATATAGATCGGTCTTTGTCACTTGCGCGCCTCCTTTCCTCAGAACTGCCAACCTACGCCGAGGTTGATCTTTTTGTCAAGGTCGCTGCCCGTCGCGTCTTCGGGGATCTGGAAGTCCGCCTTGAGCACGAACGTCGGGGTAAGATAGAAGTTCACGCCGAAGGTCCATTCGCTGCGGTCACCGGCCGGATTTCTCGCCACCCCCGATGGCATTTTGAACTGCGTGTCGAAGTCGTCGTAACGTGCGAAGACGACCGCATCGGACTTGGCCAGCTTGCCGCGTTTCCACGCTTCCGGCCAGAAGTGGTATCCGGCTTCGAGGTACCAGCCCAGGATTTCTGAGGCTGTTCCTCTGCCGATCTGTCGGGCGCCGTTGATCTTCTCGTGGGCCAGCGCTCCGCGAAAGTCAAACTTCCAGATGGAATATTCGAAGTCGCCGGAGAAGATCTGAATATCGCCGTCAATGCCGGAGGTCTTGCCCTGGTTGGCGTTGTCGAGTCCGCCCAGGTACGTGGACGCGCCCAGCCGAAGCACTTGGGCGTGACGTACGGGGCGCTCGACAAAGGGGAAGTAGTCTACGCGTCCCGTAAAGGCCGGCTCGTGGAGGCTGGGGCTTTCCTTGATTCTGCCCGGTCGGATGCCGTCCATGGCGTTGAACTTTGAGCCGTCCAGGGACCCGACGACGTAGGCTTCGTAGGTGAGGGAAGGCGTCAACTGGCCGTAGATGCCCGCGCCATCGGATGGCCACGTGGTCGGTATGATGACCCGGTCGAAGGCCGGACGCTCCACGCCGAGAAAGGAGGGGGGTTCGTGCTTGCGATTGGTGATTCCCAGCGGCGTCAGAATCCGGCCTACGCGGCCGGTAACGGGCCCGCAGAGCATGATATCCACAGAGGCCTGCTCGACCGTCACCTCCCCGCCGCTGCCGCTCTTGACGAATGCATGCTCGACCTCGATCTCGGACCGGAATTTGATCCAGTCGCTGAAATCGTATCCGACGTAACCCACGAGACGGTGGATGTCGAATTGGTCGGGGGACTTGCCCTCGCCGAAGTTGGCGTGCAGCTCTCCGTAGCCGCCGAACGAAAACCGGTTGTACCATCCTTGGGGATCAATGAATGGAGATTCCTTCATCGCCTGGAATTCCCGGGCGAGTTGGGCGACCGTCTTGTCCTGACTGTCGGCGCGGGCCTTTTCCTCCCCGCGCTGCGTCTTCATGGCCTCGATCTCTTTGGAGAGTTTCTCAATCATCTTCTCTAGTTGCTCAATCCTTCGATCCCTGGCATCGGCGTCGGGCGCCTGCGCCCGCACATCAACATCTGCCCCCGCGGCCAGGGCCGCAATCAGGACGGCGAGCCGTAGGAGCGCGCCCGCCCGGCCGGATCGGGCAAGCTCGTGGTGAGCTAAGGGTCTCTGCAAGAAAAGCAATCGCGGAATCATAGGATATCCTCCATGTCCTGAACACGCGGCGGACGGCGTCTCACGCGGCGCACAACAGGCCGTTGATCCCCGGCGCAGTGTGCCGAGACAGATCGGGGCAAGTCCATATACACACTAAGACTCAGTCTCAATAGCACATCCTCCACACCGCGTTCCGAACTTGCAGGGAACACGTCGCTGAAGGCCGAGAGGCCGCATGCTCCGGCCGCGCGGAAGTGTGCGCAGATCTCGAAGCGAGCGCCGGGCGGCCGGGGGGCCGGCGCGCACATCAGTCCGCCCGCCGCCTCGGTCCGGCGGCTTTGCGCTTACCCGCAGTGCAGTTGCGTCTCAGTCTCAAGAGCGATATCCTATTCTGTGCCGCAGTTGAAGTCAAGAACATTTTTCGACCGTAGAAGGCAGGTGTCGGACAAGACGCTAAGTGTGGCTGGTGCAGGTGGAAGGGCCGCCCAGCGGGTTGTCCGGCGGAGATACCGAGCGCGGCATGGAGGCGTCAGACGCGCCAGAGTGGCGGGGAAATATGATGTTGACGTTCAGACGCTGTGCCGTGGCGGTCGTAATGCATGATGCCATAGTCTGTTACGATGACGACGGTAACTGTGTTTTCGCGAAATGTCCGGTTTGACATCGTTGCCGGCATATGTTACATTAAAGCGGACGAAGGACGTGTAGCGCGAGGTTCGCCCGATGGCACGGTATCTGAACAACCAGATCCGCAGGCTGAAGGAAGGGCTGCGGTACGAGTCGCGCGAGGCCGCTCGGAGGCAGGTCGCGCGGATCAAGGAACTTCTGCCTTCGGTTTCGTGTGGGGCGGTGTATCCCTACGAGTATGTTGTCGAGAGAGTCACGGGCTTCCGTCCTCAGACCTCAACTTCGCTTGAGTTGCGGGGAGAGACCCTTATTCCCGATCTTCTGCGCTTGCTCTACGACATTAGCGGGCGTGCCGAGCTTCGCGCCGATGAGGGGACCGCAACGGTTCTTCGGCTTGACGAGGTGTGTGGGCGATATTCCGTCTCTGCTCGGACCGTAGCGCGGTGGCGCGAGGATGGTTTGATCGCGATGAAATTTGTCTGGCCTGACGGATCGAGGCGGACGGGTTTCGAGATGGACCTGTTGAATGACTACGTGAGGCGCCACGCGGAGGATGTTGAGAGGTCCTCACGTTTCTCCCGGATTGGCGAAGAGGAGCGTGGCGCGATCATCGAGCGGGCCCGCCACTATGCTCGCGAGTTGGGCTTTGGTCCGTCGCGGACCATCCGGTGCGTGAGCGATGAGTTCGGCCGGTCGCGCGAAGCTGTCCGCTACAGCTTGTGGCAACATGACCGGGAGCATCACTCAAACGCCGTTTTTGACTCCTGGCGCGAGCCGCTGACTGGGAAGCAGGTGGCTCTCATCGAGGCGGCCCTTGCCGAGGGCAGCAGCATCGCGGATTTGGCGCGCCGCTTCAACCGGACCTCCTCGGCCATCTACCAGGTTCTGCGGCTGGCCCGTGCGCGCAGACTTCTGAGCCGCCGCATCGAGTTTGTGCCCCATCCCCTTTTTGAGGCGCCCGATGCCGATCAGGATATCCTTGGTCTTGGCGTTGTGCATGAGCCTTCGCCGCACAAGGCTGCGATTCCGCCTGATGTCAAGGATGACGCCGCGCAGAGGGGCGCCATCTATGGCCCCCAACCGCTAAGCAGAGACGAAGAGCGGAGGCTGTTTCTCCAATACAACTATGTTATGTGCAAGGCGGCGCGTTTGCAGGCGCAGTTGGTCGTCGGATACGCCGGTCAGCGGGCCATGGGCCAGATGGAGCGTCTCTTGCACGGGGCCGCTTGCATGCGGGATCGGCTTGCTCGGTCGTATCTCCGGCTGGTGGCTTCAGTTGCGCGAAGGCATGCGGGCGGGCAGATCCCGTTGCCGGAACTGGTGAGCGAGGGCAATCTCTGCCTCCTGCGCGCCATCGTGAAGTTTGACGTTGCGCGGGGCAATCGGTTCAGCACTTATCTGACGTGGGCGCTGATGAAAACGTTTGCTCGCGCTGTTCCCGAAGCGCGCTTGTTTGCGGCCGGTTTTGTCACAGGGCTGGAAGGCATACTGGACAACGCCGCCTCACGGCTGGACGAAACGCCGGTGTCAGGCGACTCCGGACACGAAGCCATGATCCGCGAGGTCAACGAAATTTTGGCGCACCTCACGGAGCGCGAGCGCGACGTGGTCACCTCCCGCTTCGGATTCGGGACGGCGAAGCAGGCCACTTACGGCGAGATCGGCAAACGGCTGGGCATCTCAAAGGAACGCGCGCGGCAGATTCAGGAGGCTGCACTCCAGAAACTGCGGGGCCAACTCGGAACGGGCAGGACGAAGTAGCGGCCGCCCTTTGCGGCGGAAAACAGAAAGGCGAAAGAGGTTCGGGGCAAGGCCCGAGAACCTCTTTCGCCTTTCACGCCTTAGAGAACCTTCCTGCGTTACGCCAGCGCAGGGACAGCCTCATCTATCCAAAAAACGTCTCCGCGACCTTGTACCAGTCGTCGTCCACGGTCTTCAACTTGGCCACGGCCTCCGACAGCGGCACCGGGACAATCTTATTGGCTTGTAACGCGACCATCTTGCCGAAGTCGCCTTCGTGCACCAGGTCAATGGCGCGAATCCCGAAACGCGTGCCCAGGACTCGGTCAAAGGCCGACGGGCTGCCGCCCCGCTGAATGTGCCCCAGGACGGTGGAGCGCGTCTCAAACTTCGTGTGCTTCTCGATCAGGTCGGCCAGCACGGTGCCGATCCCGCCCAGCCGCAGGTGGCCAAACTCGTCGGGCTTGCTGTCCAGATAGGCCGACATCGGTTTGCCGTCCACCGTGATGTTTGCTCCTTCCGATACCACGATGATGCTGAAATCCTTCCCGCGCGAGTGCCGCTGCTTGATCAGCCGGCAAATCTCGTTCAGCGCGTATTCCTTTTCCGGAATGAGAATCAGATCCGCTCCCCCCGCGATCCCCCCCTCCACCGCAATCCAGCCCGCATGCCGGCCCATCACCTCCACCACCATCACGCGGTTGTGCGACTCCGCCGTTGTGTGAAGGCGATCAATAGCCTCCATGACGATGTTGATGGCCGTATCGAACCCGAACGTCACTTCCGTTCCGCACAGGTCGTTGTCTATTGTCTTGGGTACCCCGACCACCTTGACGCCTCGCTGGTGCAGCTTGTTGGCCGCGCCCAATGTGTCTTCGCCCCCGACGGCAATCAAGGCATCCAACTTCATGGCGTGCATGTTCGCCGTGATCTTCTTGGCAGGCCCTTCATCGCCTTCTTTCTTGAACGGATTCGTGCGGGATGTTTTTAATATCGTGCCGCCCCGATGCAGAATGCCCGACACTTTTCTGGGGTCCAGCGGCTCGGTCTTGTTATCGAGCAGGCCTCGCCAGCCCTCCAGTATCCCGACGATCTCATCGCCGTACACCGTAATGCCCTTGCGAACGACGGCGCGGATCACCGGATTCAGTCCCGGACAATCTCCGCCGCCCGTAAGAATACCGACGCGCATTTTCATCTTGAATCATCTCCCAAACATTAGGCGGACTTTCAAGTGATCACATTCAAACTCGAAAATACTAGTCTACCGCTCGACTCCAGTCAATACAAATTCGCACGGAATTGTCCCGCATGCCTTGCGGATTCGGAGCGATCGTTGTTCTGCGGCCGTCTTCCGATATGGTATAATCACTCCCCTAACCCGCGTGGGACAGCGCACCTTCGGCAGGCGCCGGCCTCCTGCGCGACTCGGCTGCGTGTGATGCTCATCTCAGTGCGTTCCGCAGGAGCAGGATGTGATAGGAATCTTCAAGGCTGTCTTCTTCGACCGCGACGGCACGCTTTCGCGAATCAATCCGGAAAAGGAAATCGAGAGGGACGCCGCCATCGGCCGGATTCTCGGTAAGCCTCACTTCCGCCTCACGGACGAGAGCAAGACACGCGTCTTCAAGCGCGTCATGGACCTGCCGGGCTTCCGGCCTGTGAGTAACCTGGACCGCGAGCATGCCTTCTGGCGAAGATGGTTTCAGACTATTCTTGAAGACAACGGCGCTGTCCGCGACGCAGAGGCATTGGCTGCGGATCTCTACGAGCGCTTTGCCTTCTCCAGGATCATGCAGCTTTTCCCCGAAACGCTGACCGTGCTGCAAACCCTGAAATCGCAGGGGTACAGAATGGGCGTTATCAGCGACACGTTTCCGTCTCTCGAACAGGCCATTGTGCGTTTGGGAATTGCCTCGTATTTCGAGTCTCTTACCGCCAGTTCTCTGGTGGGCGCGGGCAAGCCCGATCCTAGAATCTTCCGCGCCGCCACGCAGTCGCTGGGCGTGACGCCTCAGGAGTCCGTCTTCGTGGACGATTGCAGGGAGGAAGCCGATGGCGCTCGTTGCCAGGGGTTTACCTCGTTCCATCTGGACCGCACCAGGGCGGAGCCGGACTTCGAAGCCTGGACAATCGCCAACCTCTCCCACCTCCTTGACTACCTGCAAAGGCCCTAGCCCCGGTTTCCCCGCTTTTCTCGGGCCGCTCGTTCTGCTACACTTCCATGTCATGGTGCGCGGTTCTGCTCCTGCGTTTTTCTTTGACCGGAGATGTTCCCATGTTTGTCTGGCTCTTCCACCGTGTCAGCGGGCTGGCGCTCGTGGTGCTGATGGTTGCGAAACTGGCGACGGGGCTTGCCACCGCGGGCCGTCTCGGTCCTCAACTCCAGAACTCGATGGGCTTTTGGCATCAAGCCCTGGTCATTGACATCCCGTTGCTTTTCTTTTTTTTGTACCACGCCCTCTACGGCCTGCGCACGATGCTGTTGGACCTCGGTCTTGGGCGTGAGAAGGCCCTCTTCTGGTCGTCCACCGTGGGGGCGACGGCGCTTTTTCTCTGTGTCGCATTCCTTTTCTATCTCTGATGAGCCATGCCCGATTGCCGCCTCAAAATCTTCCGCTATGACGCCGCCGAGAGCCGTGATCCTCGCTTCGAGGCCTTTCGCGTGCCGATGTGCGATGGATTGACCATTCAGCAGGCTCTCTTCGAGGTTCAGGAAAAACAGGACTCTTCCCTGGCCTTTCGTTTCTCCTGCCGCGGCGCAGTCTGCGGTTCGTGCGGTGTGGTGGTCAATGGCAGGCCGGACTTGGCCTGCCGCGTGCAGGTCTCGCAGTTCGAGGGCGAGGACATCATCCTGGAACCTTTGCCCAATCTGGAAATCATCAAGGACCTGGTTGTTGACATGTCGCCTTTCTGGGAGAAGTACGAGGCGGTGCGTCCCTGGCTCATCTCGAACGAGCCTTCGCACGACAGGGAATCTCCTCAGAGCGCGCGCGAACGCGCCGTCTTCGACCGTGGCGTGAACTGCGTTCTGTGCGCCTGCTGTTACGGCGCCTGTCCTGTGTTGGCGCGCGACGGCCGTTACGTCGGCCCCGCGGCGCTGGCGAAGCTTTTCCGATTTATGCGCGACTCGCGCGATCTTCGCAGCCTCTCCGACGTGGAACATCTCAACACCGAGGCCGGCGTCTGGGGTTGCGACACAATATTGAGTTGTATAGACGCCTGCCCGAAGGATGTGCGTCCCACTGACGGTATTGCGTCTGTCCGGCGGCGTTTGGTGGGCATGAAGTTGCGTGCAGTCTTCAGCCGCTCAAAGGATGACGCGCAATGAAGATATCGGAATCGTTGTTCAGCCGTCGCCGGTTTCTGGATGCCTTGTTGGGCGTCGGCGCTTCCGGCCTCATCTCGTACCTGCTGTATCCGCTCTGCCGGTACGTCTGGGGAACTGCCGGAGTTGAGCCGGAAAGCATTCTCCTGAAAGACTTTGTGGAGCCGATGCCGCATCAGGCGGTCTTCTTCAAGTATGGTCCGCGTCCCGCGTTCTGCTTCAAGACGGAGACGGGCGATTTGCGTGCTTTTACGGCGGTCTGCACTCACCTGAACTGCACGGTGCAGTACGACCCTGCCAACAGTCGCATCTGGTGTGCCTGCCATCAGGGGGTTTTCGACCTGGAGGGCAAGAATGTTTCCGGCCCGCCTCCGCGGCCTTTGAGAAGATACTATCTCGAACGAAAAGGGAAGGACCTTCTTGTCGCCTTGGAGAAGCCCAAGGGTTGAGACGACTCGAACGGGTCTTGTAGCGAGGCCACATTGGAAGAGATTAAGTCCCAGACCAGTCTGAAGCGGTGGCTCTCCGATCGCTATCCGGTCCGGTCGGTTGCTGACTGGGCGCGAGGCAAGTCAATTCCGCTGCACCGTCACAGCATCTGGTATGCGTTGGGCGGCATGCTTCTGTTTATGTTTGCGATGCAGGTCGTTACAGGCGTTCTTCTTGCCTTCTACTATCGCCCGACCGAAGAGTCCGCCTACAGAAGTGTTCTCAACATTGCCGGCGTCATGCCTTTTGGTTGGGTGGTTCGCTCTTTGCACGCGTGGACGGCAAACGTGATGATCGCGGTTGCTCTGGCGCACCTGTTCAGTGTGTGGTTTCTGAAGTCTTTCCGGAAGCCGCGGGAATTGACCTGGGTGACGGGCATCCTGGCCTTCGGCCTCGTGCTGGGATTCGGATTCAGCGGCTACCTGCTGCCCTGGGACGAGTTGGCGTTCTTCGCCACGAAGGTCGGAACACAGATCGTCGGTTCTGTTCCTGTCGTGGGGTATCGCGCCATGACCTTTCTACGCGGAGGCGAGGAGGTATCCGGTGACACGCTTGTGAGGTTCTACGCCTTCCATGTCTGCGTGTTGCCCTTAATCGCGTGTGCAGTAACGGCGCTTCATGTTCTGCTGGTTCAGGTCCAGGGGGTGAGTGTGCCGCCGTCGGTCGAGGCAAGGAAGGAGGAGTGTCGGCGCATTCCTTTTTTTCCGGATTTTCTCCTTCACGACGTGCGGGTTTGGCTGGTGCTCTTTGGTGGTTTGCTGACGCTCTGCATTGCGGTTCCATGGGGACTGGGCGAGCAGGCCGATCCTTTGGCGCCGGCCCCTGCGGGCATCCGTCCTGAGTGGTATTTTCTGTCCATGTACCAGGTACTTAAGTCATTGCCTACCAGAATCTTAGGCATAGAGGGCGAGATCGTGGGGGCGGTTTGTCTCGGCCTGTGTGCGGTCCTTATCGCGGCTCTTCCGTTTTGGGTCGGCAGGTCCGACAGTCCGCGTCGCCTGTCGCTGTCGAGTGTGCTGGCGTTGATGATCGTTGTGCTCTTTCTGGCGCTCACCATCGCCGGCTACGTTTCGAGCGAGCGCGAGAAAAGGCTTGCCGCTGCGACGACGCCGGCGGTCGTGGTCGAGAAAGGCTCGGATGTCAACAAGGCCGAGCTGGCCGGGCTGGCTGTACAGATGCAGTCGCGGATTCAGTCGGATCGCGGGCCTCTCCTGGCTTATGCGGCGGGCTTGTGGGCTTGCATCGGGATCCTTTCATTCGTCATTCATCTCCGTTTGCGTCACTCCGCACGCTCCCGGCGTCTGGGACTTGACGCATAAACAGGTCTCGCGGTCAGTCTTTGAGGAAACGAAATCATGCTGCGATGCGTGGTGGGGGGTTCTCTTCTCGCCGGTCTTCTTGTCCTGAGCCTCTGCTCGGCGGGCGGGGGCGCCGATGCGCTCTCGCTGAAGATTGACGACTTTTCGGAAGGGGTGCTGAAGGACTGGCAGTTGAGTTCCTCGCCGGATTACTACAAGGGCGGTTTCGGGTCCAGTGGCTTGTCCATCATTCGCGACGCGGAGCGCGGCAACGCGCTCAAGGCTCGCATCGCCTTCACAAATCCAAGGTCTTCCGAAGTCGCCTTCATCACCAAAACGCTGGCCGACAGGCCGACTCTCTACAAGTGTTCGAAGGTGTACTTCTGGTACAAGATCACAGAAGCGGCTTTGGACAAGGAGAGGGCCATCATCTGCCGTCTGCGGACCAGCGAGACGGGCTTCAACGATTATGTTGTGGCCGCCGCCTCCGAGATCGTGCCGAACCAGTGGCGGCGTGTTGTGATTGATCTGGATCGCCCGAAGAAGATAGTCAACATCTACGCAAACTACTTCAGCCGGGCCAGGGAGATCACCTTCCGGATTGATGACGAAGACACGACCAACATTGAATTCGACTTCTTCGTTTCGGACATCGGCTTCGAGTTGAAGGAGGCGGTAACGGCGAAGTACGGCCCGGCGGCGCGGTCGCTGGACGCCCATAAAGGCGTAAACACGCTAGTCATAAAGCAATCGGCGGCGGGGTATTATGGCATAGAAAAGGCTGCGCGTTCGGTGCCGAATTCGGGGCGGGTGACGCGGCTGCTGTTTCGCGGGCTTCATTTCCCCATCTTCGGTTTCCCGGCCGCCTTCGACGAATTGTCCACCTATGACGTCGTGGTCCTTGTGGACGTTGACCCGTACGTTCTCACATTGGAGCAGGTGAAGATGTTGTCGGACTTCGTTGCGAGCGGCGGAGGGATGCTGTTCGCGGGCGGTCCAAACACGTTCGGTGCGGCGAAGGACTTCAAGGCGCCTCTGCGCGACATGCTGCCTGTGGAATTCGATGATGCGCGCGGGCTGGCGGCTGCCGATTCGCCCCTGAAAATGGCCGAGGGTCACCCGATTACGCGCGCCTTGCCCCGGCTGGGCGCGATACGGAAAGTGAATCCCATGAAGCCCCGAGAGGGCGCTGTAACGTTGCTCAGCCTTACAGCCTCGAAGCCCAAGTCCTGGGGCTGGTATACGGGAGGAGGGCGCAATGACGCCGAGCTTTCCCTCTCCGGCGAAGCCCGCAGCGGCAAGGCCGGCGCCTGCCTCACGCTGAAGGATTTCTACAAGGACCCGAAATCGGGGCAGCCGACATGGATCGGTGTGGCCCTCATTCAGGGCGATTCGGACGGCTATAGCGGTGATGGCGCGTATCCGGCGAAGCCCAACACGCCGTATCGGTTTTCCTTCTGGGCGAAGGGGAACGTGCCGAAGTTCAGAGTGGAGTGCCTGGGGTGGAAGACGTCGAAGGCGGCGCCTGCGGATCGGGAGCACATCAAGACCAGCCTCGACGCGATTACGCCGGGAAGCGAATGGAAAAAATATGCAGGAACGTTCTCGACCTCGCCGGCTACGCGCACATTCGTCCTGTCTTTTGTTATTCAGGAGAATCCCAAGTCCGTTCGTCTGGGCGAGAAATTGTTCGTGGATGATGTCGAGCTTGTCGAGAGCGGCAGGTCGGAAAATCTGCTGGACAATCCGGGTGCGGAGGAGGATGCCAGTGTGCCGGTGCTGGTCGTGGGTGAGTTTCATAAAGGGCGAGTCGCCGTCCTCAACGCGGCGCCCGACATGGCGGAGAGCACAGGCGACTCATTCTTCACGAGCGACTCCTACAAAGACCTGGTGTGTGAAACGCTGACATGGACCGCGGGCATTGAGCCGTTCGGGTGGTTCAGAGAATTTTCTGCCCCGCCCGGCGTCGTGCGCAGGGGCGAGACGGTGGAGGTGAGGGCGTCCCTGGGCACGAAGCATCCGCTTGCTGCCAAGGTTCGTCTGGCCGTGTCGAAAGACGGCAGGACGGTGGATAGCCAGTCGTATGTGGTGTCGGCTGAGGATGATAAGACTATCGCGTTCCGTTACGCCATCGGCCCAGACTACCGCGCCGACGGTCGGTACGAGGCGACGGTGACAGTCGCCGATGCCTTGGGAGACATCGTCGCCTCGCGTTTCTGTTCGTTCCTCGTAACGCCGCCGGTTGAACTGAACGTGGAGTTTCTCTACGGCAAGGCCGCTTTTGCGCCGGGTTCGCGGATGAGGTTTGCCGTTGGCGCGAAACCGGCGTCGGGCGGCATGCTGGCGGTGCGGCTCTGCGATGCGGCGGGGACGATGGTCCACGAGTTCGCGGCGAAGCCCGCGCAGGAGCGAACCGATTTCGAGTACGTCGTCCCTGAGATTGAAAAGGGCGAGTATCGGCTCGTTGCCAATCTCCTGAATGCCATGAAGACCGTTGACGCTGAAGTGGCGGCCGGCTTTGCCGTTGTAGACCGCCTCAACATGGACGAATTCTTCCCGATCATGAGTGTCGTCGGTACGGACGGCGGGGGGCAAGTGCTGGACCAGGAGGGTGTTCATGAGCGCATAGATGATCTGCTCCGGCACGGGTTCAACACGATTGCGCAAGGCGGCGGCAAGCGTTTCGCGGCCGTGCCTTTGCCGTACATGTTGCGACTGCACAACGCGTCGGAGCGCTACGCCCAGTCGCAGGGCATGGCCGTCATCTATGAATACACGCGCTTTACCGACATTGCTCGCGACGCGCCTGCGCCGGTCTGCTCTTTTTCGCCGGACTATCCTCTGCATTTCGAGAAGAACTTTGCGACTGACGTGGAAGTCTGCAAGGCGGTGCCGCGCCTGATCAGCTTCAAGATACTCGACGAGCCGACGGTGTCTGAGAAGGCGTTGGATTTCTGCGCGCACTGCCAAACCGCGTACAGGCAGAAGTTCGGGCATGCGCTTCGCAAACTGAAGGACATCCCAACGGATGCTGTGTGGGAGCGGCTTTGTCACAACGAATTTGTTTCCGACTACGTGTCGGCCGGGTATCGGGCGGGGTACGAACTGAAAAACCGCATGGGAGGCCAGTACGGCCTGCTGCTCACGTACATGTCAACCATGGCGGGCATGGCAAACATTGACCAAGTCCAGGAAGACGGGTACGAATGGTCGCGATTCGCCGACTACGTTGACTTCGACGTGTATCCGTACTTCTATCCCGATTCCGACAAGGTGCGCATGGTCAGGGCGCACTGGGTCTTTGCTTTCTTGCGAGCCGTTGCCGCGAAATGGAAGAAGCCCTGGGGCTTTTACGTGGAGTTGGACGACCGTAACTACCCCTTCCAGATCAACCCCGCGAGGGCCAGCAGCGAGTGCGCCTATACGGCGATTGCACAGGGCTGCGATTATCTCAACTCCTTTATCAACACCGCTTTCGGTACAGGCACGGGCGCCCGGCCTGAGCGTTGGGAGGATTGCGGGCGCGAGTTGAGAAAGATCGCGTCGGTGGCTCCGCTTCTGAAAAACATGCGCAAGACGCAGGCGGAGGTCGCGTTTTATTTCCCCCACGCGCAATGGTACGTGCAGGGCAGGTCGTATGCGCCCATGTATGCGTATCAACTCATCTTGCGCGCCTTCGGAGAGTGCGACATCCTTCACGAGAAGGTCCTTCGTGAGGACGGGCCGGGCGCGCTTAAGTGTATTGTGTTGGTGGGAGTGGACGTGCTGCCTGACGACTGTGCGGAAAAACTCGTCGCTTTTGCGCGGGAGGGCGGCGTCATCATTGCGGACCGTGCGCCTGAAAAGAACCAGACCGGCGGGAAGTGCGCACTGCCGGCGGAATTCTTCGGACGCGACCCGCAACAGGTCGGCGGCGTGCGCCTTGCCGTCAAGGCGCAGGGCAAAGGCCGGACGGTCCTCTTTTCGGACGATCTCGATGCGGTGTTCAAGGACGCCGTCGAAACGCCGACGCCGGCTGTTCGCGACGGCCTGGTGAAGGCGATGCAGAAGACTTTGTCGGATGCTGGGGCCGTGTCTCATGCGGTCGCGGATAATCCCGAATTTGAGACGGCGGTGCGCGCGGGCCGAGACTCCGCCATGCTGATCGCCGTCAACCACGCCGCGCAAAAGGGCCGGGCCGAGGTGGCGGTGTCAAACCTGGGCTTCGAGCCGCGTTTCGTCTGCGATCTGGTGACGGGCCGGAGGCTGAGTGCAAGGAGCCTTCGGGGCAGGACGGTCGTTGACCTGGAGCTTGACGACCGCTGCGCCGGCCTCATCGGGCTGTATCCGGAAGCCGTGACCGGACATGAACTGCTGCTGGACACCCTGTCCCTTGCGGCCGGATCGCGGCTCAGATACACGGTTCGCGTCAAGGGCGAGCGCACCACGCCGGCCCCCGGCCATCACATCGTCGAGGTTGTCGTTGCCGACTCGCGCGGAAATGTGCAGCCGCGCTACGGCGGGCTGCTGGCAACCACCGACGGGCTTCTGGTGCGCGACCTGCCGCTGGCCGTGAATGCCGCAAAGGGGAAGTGGACTATTACGGTCCGGGATCGTTACACGACCCCGAACTGTCGGCAGGAGTTCTGGGTTCGGTGACCCCGCAACCAACAGGAAGATGAGACATGGAAACTTTTGCCGATAGGTTGGCCGAGGCGCTTCGCAACGTTCCCGTGGTTGACCCGCACACGCACTTGAGCGAGGAGCATCCGCACGCCTCCACGCTGGCCGACATCCTGCTGTATCATCATGTGTGGATTGAACTTGTGTCTTCCGGCATGCCCGCCCAGGCGGCTTCAAGGCAGGCATTGCCGCATGAACTAGCGGCGCCGCAGATGAGTCCGGAAGAAAGGGTGCTGGCGTGCCTGCCGTATCTGCCGCGGATTCGGAACACGGTGAGCATGCGGTTCCTGCGCTGGATCTTCGAGGACCTCTACGCGGTGCCTGGCGGTTTCCTCACGGACGAGAACTGGAGAGACGTTTCGGCGCGTGTCGAGCGGAGCGGGGCGGATCCGCGCTGGGGGTTTGAGTTTCTCCGCTCAAGATGCAGGATTGAGAGAAGCATCACGGTGGAGTCGGCGCGAAAGGCCGATACGTCCGCGCCGGATTCCCTTATGGCTCGAGCGCGCGAGGTCCGCTCTTGCATCACGCTGGACAATGCCAAGACCTCCCCCCGGCACGCGCTCAAGAGCATCGAGGCCGCTCTGAATAACTCGACTGAGTTCAGGAGCGGCGAAGAATTCGGCGAAAGGCTCGCCCTTCACGCGCAGAGGCTGGGTGAGTCGGGCCTGCGATACATTGGGGTCTGGCTGCCGCCGTACCTTCGTCTGTCGGACCCGTCTGCGGCGGATGTCGCGAGGGTGTTCGATGCCGTGCGTCGCGGTGGGGAGATCGGTCGGGAGGATCAGAGCGTATTCACGTCGTTCGCTCTGCGGCGTCTCCTGGAGACCGTGCGTCGGACGCCTGTGCGGACGATCCAGGTGATCGTGGGCGCCGAGGTGCTGCCGCCGCATCGTTCCATCTCTCATTGGGACGGGGCCTTTGTCGGCAGTATCGGTCGGCTGGCGGGCGTCTTTGAGGACCTGAACCTGGACGTGAGCGCCGCAAGCGACGCGTTCGTCCATGACCTGGCCATGCTTGCCAAGCACGTGCCCAATGTCAGCGTCTGCGGCTACTGGTGGCATGCGTTGTATCCGCCCCTCGTGCGCAAGAGCATCGAGCTTCGCCTCGACGCCGTGCCCGCCGGCAAGATCACGGCGTTTTTCTCCGACGCCTACCATGCGGAGTGGTGTTACCCGAAGCTGAAGATGGTCAAGGCGATCTTCCACGATGTGTTGGCCGAGCGCGTGGCTCGCGGCTGGTATGACGAAGAGACGGCCTTGTCGCTCGTGAAACCGTTGTTCTACGACAATCCGCTGCGCATCTACTTCGGCGGGCCGGCCTGAGCGGGCATCACATCAACGCTTCGATGGCGCTCTTGCTCTGGCGGAGGGCATCGAGAAGGTGGGTCTCCTCGAGTTCGAAGGTGAGGCACCCCGCGTAACCGATCTTCTTGAGTGTTCCGAAGAGGCGGGCGAAGTCTATGACACCGCGCCCGACGGCGCGGTGGTCGCGCCAGTCCTGGGGGCGGAAATCGTGCAGGTGGAAATGCAGGTTCTTCGGGCCGAGCGTTTCCACGATCTGGTTGAGACAGTCGTTCCCCCGCTGCACGGCCTCGGGCGTTCCGCGTTCCTGGGGTTTGCGCACGACGTCGGCGTAGAAGAAGCAGTGCCCCACGTCAATCAATCCCCCAACGAAGGGGTGGTTTATGTCGAGGATGAGTCTTGTATACTCGCTGATCAGGTTGGGGCATCCGGTCTCGATGCCGAGTTTCACGCCCCGTTCGCCGGCGTAGTCGCCCAGGTCGCGAAAGGCGCCGACCATTTCATCCCAGTACTCGGCGAACCTGAACCCGTGCCGGGGATACACGTGAATCGCGCCGACGCCGGCGCCGAAGTAAGCCGCTCCCTCGATGGACATTTTCAGGTGTCGGCGGCAGCAGTCGGCGATGTCCGGATTATGAGAGAACAGCGGAATGTCAATGAACGGCAGGTGCGCCGCGACGTGCTTGAAGGGTTGGAGCGCGCGGCTCAGGGCGTTCTTTTCCGCATCGCTCATGCGGTTGAACCAGAACCCCGCGAGGTTGCCCACTGTGTGCCTGGCCCCGTCGAAAGCGAGAAGCTCGACGGTCTGGAAACCGAGGTCCCTGATCTTCGCGACGGCGTCGAGGAGCGGATAGCCAGCCAGCGACGCCGTGCTGGAACCGAGAGTGGTCTTGTTCATGAGGTCTGCCTGTGTCGGGTTCGCGCGTTCACGCCAGATACCTGGCGATCTTCCTGGGTTGTCCGGCGCTGGCGGAGTCCAGCGCTGCGAAGATCATGGCGAGCGTCGGCAGGTTCTGCGCTCCGCTCGTTTCGGGCGCCGTCTTGGTCTCGATGGCGCGCTTGAGTTCGAGGATGGAATAGTCCTGGTTCTCGGCGGGCAAGTGGGCCAGCTCGACCGCCTCTTCCGTCTTGGCGTCCTTGCACAGGATCACCTTGTCGCCGCGCAGTTCCGCCGTGCCCTTGGACCCCTCGATGCGCCACTTGCCGTCCCAGCTTGTCTCGGGCCCCCGCGTCACCCACGAGGCGTCATAGACGACGTTCGTGCCGCCCGCCATCCCGATGATGGCCAGGCACCGCGCGTCGTGCTTGAACCAACTCCAGGGCGGGTTCCAACTCCTCACGTAGATGTCCACGGGGTCCTGTCCGAGGATGGCGCGCATCAGGTCGAAATGGTGGACGCTCATGTCCACCAGCAGGGGGTACTCCATCTGGAGCCTGAACGATCCGGTGAAGGCCGGCGCCTTGGCGAAGCGCACGGAACAGGCGTTGACGGCGCCGATCTGTTTCTCCGCGACGATGCGCATGAGGGTGCGCGCCCATCGGCGGTAACGGTAGTTCTGACTGACCATGAGGATGCGGCCGGCCCTTTCGGCGGCGGCCACCATCTCCTTCGCGCTTGCCATGCTGTCGGCCAGGGGTTTCTCGGTCAGGACGTGCAGCTTGCGTTGGAACGCCTTGAGCGCGACTTCTCTGTGGGCGGGCGGCGGCGTTACGTTGACCACGGCGTCGGCGTCCACTTCGCGCAGCGCGCGTCCGTAATCGGTGAAGCACTGCGACGGGCTTAACTGGAGCGTCTCGGCGGCCTTGCGCAGGGCTTCCTCGTTGACGTCCACCAGCGCCACGGGCCGAACGTCCTCCGCGTTCTTGAGCACGTTCAGCCAGCCCCGCCCGAATCCGCCGACGCCGACTTGTATGACCCGCAGGTTCATCTGCCCTTTCCTTGCAGGGCGCCGGCCACCAGGTCTCCGACCTCGGTCGTCGAGTAGCCCATTTTGCCAGCGCTCAGGCTCTTGAGCTTGGTGCCGGTCACGCTTATGACGGCGTGTTCGACGGCGCGGGCGGCGGCGTCTTCGCCCAGCGTCTCGAGCATCATGCCGCCGGCGCAGATGGCCGCCAGGGGGTTGATAATGTTCTTGCCCGTGTACTTCGGCGCGGAGCCGCCGATAGGCTCGAACATCGAGACGCCTTCGGGATTGATGTTCCCGCCGGCGGCGATGCCCATTCCGCCCTGGATCATGGCTCCCAGGTCCGTGATGATGTCGCCGAACATGTTTTCGGTCACGATGACGTCGAAGCTTTCGGGGTTCTTCACCATCCACATGCACGTGGCGTCCACGTGGGCGTAGTCGGTCTGCACTTTGGGGTATTCCCCGGCCACTTCGTTGAAGGTGCGGAACCAGAGGTCCTGCGCGTAGGTCAGAACGTTCGTCTTGCCGCACAGCGTGAGCTTCATCTTTTTGCGGCGTTTCTGAGTGTATTTGAAGGCGTACCGGATGCAGCGTTCGACGCCCTTGCGCGTACAGACCATCTCCTGCGTGGCGACCTCGTCCGGGGTGCCCTTCTTCAGGAAGCCGCCCGCGCCGGCGTAGAGGCCTTCGGTGTTTTCGCGCACCACCACGAAGTCAATGTCGTCGGGGGTCTTGTCCTTGAGCGGGCAGTCCACGCCGGGATACAGTCTTACGGGCCGCAGGTTGATGTACTGGTCCAGTTCGAAACGAAGACGCAGCAGCAGACCCCGCTCCAGAATGCCCGGTTTCACGTCGGGGTGCCCTATCGCGCCCAAGTAGATGGCGTCCATCGTGCGCAGCTCGGCCAGAGCGGAGTCCGGCAGGACCTCGCCGGTTTTCAGGTACCTGTCGCCGCCCAGATCGTAGTTGACGAAATCGTACTTGATCCCGAACCTGGCCCCGGCGGCTTTCAGGACCTTGATCCCCTCGCGGACGACCTCCGGCCCTGTTCCGTCGCCCGGCAGCACGGCGATTTTGTACAAACGGCCTTTTCTTCTGACCGGCATTCAACACGCCTCCTAAAACAGTGCGA
>CAYPFP010000027.1:0-27674 GCA_964409935.1 uncultured Planctomycetota bacterium
GCCTCGGTGGCCCCTTTACTCCCTAACGCAGTTTGCTTAGACTGTGGCGTCGTCTCTGGCGGCCCCTGGAAGGGGCGGGACGCGGCTGATGGAAGGGACCGAGGATGAGATTAGAGGTCATTGCGGCAGGGATAATCATGGTCTTCATGGCACGACACGGAGCAGCTCAGGAGCGGACCGTGACGCTGTTGTGGCAAGGCACCAAGGCGTTTGACGCGGCCAAGACCGCCGGCACCACCCACGCCGCGGTACGACAAGGCGCGCGGGTGGGGGATGTTGCCAGGAACGCCATCTTCCTGCACCCCCCCGCCAGGGGCAAGGCTACACTCGAGTTTGCGCCGACGAAGGTACGCACCGACGGCGGGTCGCGCGTGTTCCTGCTCTGCTACGCCGGCATGTCGGAAGGTATCCCGTGGGATGACAAAGAACGCAAGCCGGACGGAGCGCGATTCTACGTCAGCATCGGCGGCAAGGAAGCGGCACAGACATGGGTGAGCCAGAGCCGGTGGGAACCCATGTCCGTTGACCTGGGCCGGTTTGAGGCCGGCGAAAGGGAGATCACGATCCAACTCGCCACCGACTCGGGGCCGAACGGCAATTCGAACTACGACTGGGCCTTGTTCGGCGAACCGGTCCTGATCGCCCTCAGCGAGGAATCGCTGCCCGCAAACGCGGCAACCCCCGGCGTGTCAGGGATACTGATTGTATCGGCGAAGCGGGACGAAGGCGCCCTCGTTGTGGAAGGACTCAACGCGGCGGGCAAGCCCGCGCCCAACGCCCAAGTCAGGACACCGGCCAAAGGACTGGGGCTGAGCTTCGTCAGTTTCGACTTCACGTCCGCGGGAGAATGCTCGGCGTGGCGCTGGCGCGCCGAGGGACTCGAGGCTGACACCGCGTGGGCCGGGAACTGGCAGCCGCAACTCGAGATCCAGAGCGCCGGGCCAAGCCGGGCGGTGATACTGGACGGCGAACCGGTGAGCGTCCGAATCGGTGTCGCCAACACGGGCATGGGGGCCCTCATCGAGACGGACGACGCAAGCCTGGAGTGCGAAGGCCGGCGGCAACCCGTACCGCGCATCGCGCCGGACGAGACAAAAGTGTTGGAGTTTGTCCTCGGACCAAAGCCCGCAGGAACGTTTACCGTAAGCTATGAATACCGCGTGCGGGGAACCGTCCGGAAGGCACAGGCAGGACCGTTCTACATCTGGCCGCGTCTGCCCGGGCTGCCCGACGGCCAACCCTCCGCCCCGCAGTCCAGGGACCTTGGCGACGGCTTCCTACTGCTGGAAAACCCCTCCGTGCGGTGGCTCGTGAACACCCGTGCGCCCGGAATGGCGACCCTCATGTGGGTATGGGACGGAAAACACTGGGAGACGACCGGCTCGGCGTCGCCGCTGCTGGAGATCGTGGACAGCGAAGGGGGCGGAGACCTCAGACTCACGACACGCGAAGCGCGCGGCCGCCCAGAGGCCGGACTGCAGGCCGAAGGCGAGTGGAAATCGCCGCAAGGCGCGATGCGCGTCGCCCTTGAGATGAAGCCGGCAGCCGACAGCGTAGCGATGGAGATCGTCGCGAGAGCGAAGGCCGAGCAGGACACAGTGCTGGGCGCCGTGCGCGGCCCGGCCGTGCACGCGGGCGACCGGGGGACGGGCGCGCGCAAGGGCATCGCCATCTTCCCCGGCCTCGAATACCTTGAGGGCGATGAAGCGAGTTCCAGCACGCGCGACCTGGCGCCGCCGCTGAACCTGCGCGTCGTCCCGCACAAGTTCAAGATCACGGCGCCAATGATGATGGTCGAGACCCGGCCCGGCGGGCCGGTCATGGCGCTGGTGTGGGACCCGCGGCAAAAGTGGCATCCGGACCACGTCGCTCCGGCCGCCTGCTTCGCCTCGCCGAACTTCGTCGAACAGCAGGACAACCACCTCATGCAACTTTTCGTCCCCTCCGTGACCGACCGCGCAACCGAAAACCAACGAAGCGGGGCCTTCCGCCTTGAAGCCGGCAAAGAGATCACGCTGCGGCAATACGTCGCCGCCGGCCGGCCTGCGCCCGACGCCACCGGCGCGTTTGCCTGGCTCGACAAGCTGGCGGGGCTCCCCGAACCCGAGCCGTACGCCCGAAACTTCGAAGACGAAACAGCGTTGTGCCGCCATGGATTCATGAAGACGGTGTGGGACGAGACAGAGCAGAAGAGCCTCCACATCGTGGGCGGCAGCAAGGCCAACTCGCCCGGATTCGCGGCGCTCCTGCTCATGGACGCCCGCGCCGTCGCCCGGGGCGACGAAAAGCGGCGAATCGAGGAACGGGTCAAACTCATCGCCGAAAAGACGCAGGAGGAGAAAGGCGCAGGGGGACTCGCGGAAGGCACGCTGTGCCACATCATGGGCGGCGAGTTTCCGTACCACTGGGGACAGATGCCCGCGGCGCTCGCCGGTCTGCGCACCCAGGCGTACGGGAGCCTGAGCAGCCAGGAGGCCGACGGCGGCTGGGGCTTCTATCCGGACGAAAGACGCAGCGTGCTGGGCGAGCGCGGCGCGCGCGTAAGCGGCATCTGCGCCCGCAACGCCTACATCCTGGCCAAGTACGCCGCCATCTCCGGCGACCCGACCATCCTGGATGCGCTCAAGAAGGCCCTCGCGCGCCTGCGTCAATTCCGCGTCCCGCGCGGCGCGCAAGGCTGGGAATGCCCCATCATGCAGCCGGATGTCCTGGCCTCGGCCTATGCCGTGCGCGCGTACGTTTGGGCTCACATGGCAACCGCCGACACACAATGGCTGGACGACGCCCGCTTCTGGGCGCGCACGGGCCTGCCCTTCCAATACACCTGGGACGACGGGCAGCGCCCCGGCATGCGTTACGCCAGCATCCCCGTCTTCGGCAGCACGTTCTACACGCACTCGTGGATCGGCCTGCCCGTCCAGTGGTGCGGCCTGGTCTACGCCTATGCGTTGCAGGAATTAATGCGCTTCGACGCGAACCCGTGGTGGCGCAAACAAGCCGAGGGCATGACCGTCAGCGCCACGTACCAGCAATGGCCCATGGACAACGAGAAGCTCGCCGGCAGCTATCCCGACAGTTGGGGCGAGTGGTTCACGCGCCGCAACCCCGCCCACATCAACCCGGAGGACATCGCCGTCAATCTGCTCGCGCTCAAAGGCCTCGACCCGGGACTGCGTTCGACCACGACGCCCCTGGGCGGCGGCCTCGTACACATCACGGCGCCCGCCGACCTGAAGGCGAGCATTGCCGGAGAGACGTTGCGGGTCGAGATGAAGTACCTGCCCAACGAAACCTTCTACGCCACCATCGCCCCCGTCGCCGTGGCGAACGAAGGGCTTGCGTTGCGCGAGCAACTCGGCGCGGGCGAGACCGGCTGGGCCTACGACCCCAGGCAAAAGATATTGGCGGCGGGCATAAAAGCCGACGCCCAGGGTCTGGCGCGCATTGAGGTCTCCGGATTGACCTACTCCGCCCCCGAAACGCCCAGGGCGAAGACAGGCTGGGAGTTCGACAAGGACATCGAGGGATGGAGCGCCGCGCATTCCTGCGAGGCGAAAGCCCAGGACGGCGCGCTCGTGCTCACCGTTACCGGCCCCGACCCATACGCCGTCAGCGGCCCCGCCGCGATCGCCGCCGACAAGGACAAACAGCTCCGCCTGCGCGTTCGCATGACCGCAGGAAATCAGGTCGGCCTGTTCTGGTGCGGGAACCGGTCGCCCAACTGGGGACCCGACAAACACGTCACGCTCGCAGTCCCCGGCGACGGCCAATGGCGGGAGATAACGTTCGACCTGACCAACCACCCGCTCTGGACGGGCCAAGTCATGCAGATACGCCTCGACCCGGAACCGGCCGACCTCCCCGCCGGCGCCGTATTGGCGGTTGATTGGATACGGTGCGGTATCGTAAAGTAGATACGTCGGGACGACGGGGCAGGAAACGGATCATGGAGACAGACGCCATGGGAGCAAACGCGAAGACGACAGAGCAGATCATAGAAGAGGCGATGCGTTTCCACGGCGGGCGCGGCCCCGGCGTGGCGGCGGGCGTGATGATGGTGGAACACGGACTTGAGCAGCTCGGCCCCGTCGAGAAGCTCGGTCTGCACATCGAGACGGCGCAGTGCCTGCCGGACGGCGCGCTCATCGCCGCCAAGAGCCGGTACCCCAAGTGCATCGTCACGATCGCGGGGGCGGGGAAATTCGCCCTCACGGTGTTCGACGGCAAGACCGGCGAAGGGGTGCGCGTGTGGATGGATCACACGAAGACGGAGAGATACGGAAAACTGCACCGGTGGTTCCTGCGGCTAGGCCCGTGGGACGAGGCGCGCGCGGAGCGCCACGCGAAAGTCCTCGCGGAGATGAAGGAGGCGGGATCGCGCGTCTTCACGACCCGGCGCGTTCGCGTGAACACAACGCCGGAGGAAAGCGACAAGATTGCGTTTTGCGAGAAATGCGGAGAGCCGTTCACGACCAAGAGCGCGACCCCCGCACGATGCGTCTGCTGCGCAGAGAAAGGAGCCTAGTTGGCAACCGTCAGGATTTTTTCATCGAAGGCCTGCGCCGCGCCCATCAAGAGCGCGGCGGAACTGTTTGAGTCGGAAACCGGCATCCGTGTGGAACGCAGCGTTTGCGGCCGGCACTGCCAGGAGGGCGAGGCCGGGCACGCCTCCGACGGGCTGAAGGGACACCACTTTTTGGAAGAGATCGCCGAGGCCAAAGCGCACGACATCGCCGTGGCCGGAGCGGAGTATCTCCTCGACGACGGGGAATCCATCGGACTGATTCGCAGAGGCAAGCGCCGGGTGCTGGCGATGCGCAAGTCCGCCCTGATCGTGCCGGCCGGCAACCCGGCCCGGATCGCCGGGCTGGACGACGTGAAGAGACCCGGAGTCCGCGTCGGCATCTCCATCGTGGACTGCCTGCGCGGGATGTGGGAAGACGTGTGCGGCCGCGCGGGCATCCTCAACGACGTGGTGAAGAACATCGCCTTCCACGCCAACGGCTGCATGGCCATCATCGAGGCGACGGCGCAGGAGAAGGTGGACGCGGCGTTCGGGTGGAGTTCGTTCGAGCACCTCGCGCCGGGGCGGATCGAGATCATCCCAATCCCGGACAAGTTCTGTGTCTATCGTGGAACAGGAGCCGGATTGCTGAGCTTCTCGCGCGAGCCGCAGATCGCCGAGAAGTTAATGGACTTTCTGGCAAGCGAGAAGGCGAGGGCCTGCTTTCTGGAGTTGGGATGGGTGGCTTGTGAGAATCCGTAATACGTAGTGCGTAATGGGGCAAGGCCACGGCAGTACGGCTGGCCCGCAGATTGCGCAGATTTACGCAGATTCAAAAAGAACGGCAACGACAACGGCGAAATAGATCTGGAACTCAGGAAGGACACGGAGAAGCAGCCTGACCCTTTTTCTTTCCCCGGAAAAGTAGCCTGACCCCTTTCTCTCCTTGTCACACCGCTATCGCCCGCGCCTCCGCGATGTTATCCCGGACCTTCTTGGCGGCCTTCACGATGTCTTTCATGTCGCTGCGGGAGCCGAGGAGGATGACCTGGGAGAACCACAGGACCTCGCGGCAGACCTGCTCGGCGCCGGGGCAGTGGACCTGGGTGTAGTCAATCTCGTTGCCGCCCAGATGGGGGCACGTGCGAGGGCAGCCGCGCGGCCCCTTGCGTTTTTCGAGGAACATGGGGTTCTTGTAGAGCGGGTGCGGGTAGCCGGTGCTGAGGCCGATGCCCTCGGCGGACATGGCCTTGACGAACTGGGCGCGCGTGACGCCTTCCCACTCTCCGGCGATGAAGCGGAAGCCGTAGAGGTGGTAGGAACGGGGGTTGGCGCGCTTGTCCTCGCGCATGATCCTGAGGCCGGGAATCCTGGATATCTCCTCGTTGAGGTACTCGGCGTTCTCCTGGCGCTTTCGGGTCTGCGCCTTGAGGCGAGACAGGCCGCACAAGAGCAGGGCGGCCTGGATTTCGGTCATGCGGTAGTTGGTGCCGAGGCGAAAATGCTGGTACCAGCCGCCGCCCTTGCCGCGGCCGACGTTGGCGTAGGAGCGCGCGGCGTCGGCGAGCAGTTCGTTGTCGGAAAGGACAATGCCGCCCTCGGCGGCGGTGATGTTCTTGGACATCTGGAAGCTGAAGCCGCCCAGGTCGCCCAGAGCGCCCGCGCCCTTGCCGTTGAACTTGGTGCCCCAGGCGTGGCAGGCGTCCTCGATGACGATGAGCTTGTGTTTCTTTGCGATCCGGTTGATCTTCACCATGTCGCAGGGCAGACCGGCAAAGTGGACGGGCATGATGCCCTTGGTGCGCGGCGTGATGGCCGCCTCGATCTTGGAGGGGTCCATGTTCATGGTGTCCGGCTCGACGTCCACGAAGACCGGGACGGCGTTGGCGCGCAGGATGGCGGCGGCGGTGCCGACGAAGGTGTAGGGCGTGGTGATGACCTCGTCGCCCGCGCCGATGCCGGCCGCCACGCAGGCGATCTCAAGGGCCGTCGTGCCGTTGACGCAGCAGATGCCGTACCTGGCGTCCTGGAAGGACGCATACTTTTCCTCAAACTCGCGGACCTTCTCGCCCTGCCACCACTTGCCGCTGTTGAGCACCTCCAGCACGGCGTTGCGCTCCATATCCGTCACGACGGGCCATTGCGGCCAGGGCTTGCCCATGCGAACCTTCTTGCCGCCGTTAACCGCCAGATTACCCATGTTCGTCCTCCTTTAACGGTACAAGGACCCGCGAAATCCTCAAGCCGCGAGAGGCTGTGAACAAGTATTATAGCCGCCCTGGCGTGAAACGCAAGAAGCCAGTCTGCCGGACTTCCATTTCTGTTGTTTCTCCCAATAGGGGGCACTATCATATAGGCTGCGGAAGGGCAAGACAGACTTGGTAGCGCGGGAGGAACTGTGATGTCATGCGCAAAGCGGATTCGGTCCGGCTTCATATTCGCGCTTTTCGTCGCCTTCTGCACCGCGACGCAGGCGCAGGAGGCAAACCCAGGCGCCGACCTGCTGGTCAAGAGCGCGGCGATCATCTCCGACAAGTACCTGGTGGTCATTCCCAAGGACTTCCTGCTGCAGTCCGGCCTGCTGCGGATGAAGGGCGTGCTCGTCAACCCGGAATTGGCCTCGCAGGCCGGCGTCATGGTGTGGGGGCAGGGCCAGGCGTTCGTGAACCAGCGGTTCGACGGCGTACCGCAGCCGCAGGCAGACCCGGCGCGAAGGCAGCAAGTGCTTCAGAAGATTGACGAAGTCTACGCCCGCATCCGGCAGAAACCCGAGGCCGGCGAAAACGACCACCGCGCCTGGCTGGAGGAGGTTTTCGCAGCGTGCGAAACGATGCAGGCCGGCTCGCAGGGCAATCTGGCGCGGGCGGCCCTGCAGGGCATGCTGGCCGAGGTCAGCGGACGATATGAGCAAGGCGAGAAGGCCTATATCCGGATGGAGCGGGCGGCCAAGCAATACGGCAACATCGGCCTGTCCCTGGACACCGAGGACGGCCAGATCATCATACGCCAGGTGTCTCCGCTTTCGGCGGCCAGCAAGGCGGACATCCGCGCCGGAGACGTTCTCCTGAAGGTGGACGGAAATGAGGTCAAGGGGAACAACCTTGGCGAAGCCTTCGAGAAGCTGCGCGGCGCACCCGGCACGAAAGTGGTCCTGACCGTCCAGCGCGAGGGGGCGGAGAAGGCCCAGGACGTGACCGTCACGCGGACCGCGCGCAACCCCTGGTCCAGCGGCGTGCGGAACAAGTTCGTCTCCCCGGAGTCCAAGATCGCGTACGTGCGGTGCTGGCAGATGGCCGAAGGGCGCGTATCGGACATAGACGACGCCATTCGAGAAATGGCGCAGGACGGGATGGCCGGATTGATACTGGACCTGCGCATCGGCAACTACCAGGGCTTCGACGTGGCCGCCGAACTGGTAGACCGCCTTGTCGCGGGGGAATGGGCGTTTGTGTACGAGGGGCGGCAGGGCCTGCAGAAAGAGTCGCGGGCCGCCAAGCCCGGACAGGGGTACCCGGATGTTCCGCTGGTTGTGCTGATGGATAAACAGACGAACGGCCCGCAGGAGATGATCGCCGCCGCCGTTCGCGCGACGGGGCGCGGGCTGCTCATCGGCGACACGACCGCCGGCCGGGCGCTGGGCCAGCAGGAATTCGCCGTGCCCGGACACGACTACCGGCTGCGCTTCGCCTCCGCCATCCACCGCACGCCCAAAGGCGAGGAGTTCCAGGGCAAAGGCATCGAGCCGGACATCCGCGTCGAGATGGACCCGAATGAGAGGGGGCGGGTCATAAACCGGATGCAGATGGAGGACTACGGCCAGCAGTACTACGGTCGCAAGCGCCGCCAGACCGAGGACGAACTTCGCGACGTCCAGCTCGACAAGGCCGTCGAGTACCTTGGGGGCACGGCGGCGGAGACAAGCCGCAAAGAGAAGGACGGCGAAGCGCGCAAGGAAAAGAAGGACCCGGATCGGTAGGTTGGAGGAGTGACCGTGGCCGCAAGAGGTCTGGCGCTGAGCGGCGGGGGCGCGCGCGGCGCCTACCAGGTGGGTTGTTTCAGGGCCTTCCGGGAGCTTGGGGTGGAATTCCCGATCGTGGCGGGGACCTCCGTGGGGGCGCTGAACGGCGCCCTGTACTGCCTGGACGACCTCGCCGCGGCGGAGCGCATCTGGCTGTCGGTGCGCACGGGCGACGTGCTCGATATAGCCGCGCTGGCAACGAGTTTTGCGGCGCAGATGGCGGCCGCGCATCGCCGCGAGGGCGTTCAGACCCCGCGCACGGCCCTGGGCCGGAGCGTGCGAACGGCGGCGAGGATCGGCGGGGCCTTGCTGCGAACGTGGGCAGAATTCACGCGAGCCAACCGGCAAAAACTGACGGCCATTCTCGACGCACACCTAACTGGGCACGCCCTCAAGAATGCCCCGCGCGAAATGATCATCACCGTCACGAGCTTGACGGGCACGCATTACGAATCAGCCCGCGACTTGACCCCCCAAGCCATCCGCGAACACCTCCAGGCCAGCGCCAGCATTCCTTTCGTGTTCGCGCCGGTGTTCTCCAGTTCGCGGATGCGCCTGGCGTGGGACGGGGGCGCCAACCCTTTCCAGCCCCTGGCCATGACGCCCATCAAACCGCTGTATGACCGCGGCGTCAAGGAGATCGTGGTGGTGTGGCTGGTTCCGAAGCTGCGCTTGCTGAGCCACCGCTTTCCCGGCGCGAGGCTCATCCACATCGCCCCGAGGAAATCCCTCGGACACTTCCTGCGGTTCGGCCCCGGCAAAGCGCGGCGGCTGATGGACATGGGGTACGAGGATGCGATGAGGGCCGTGCGAGCCAGACGCTAGCGCGACCAGTCCACGGTCGGCCAGAGCAGAACGGCGCGATCCTCGCCCCCCGAAGCCAGGAGCCGCCCGTCCGGACCAAAGACAACCGAACACACCATCGCGGAGTGCCCCCTCAACGTGAGCATCTCGCGCCCCGTCGCCGCTTCCCACAGCTTCACCGTCTTGTCCCGGCTCGCCGTGGCCAACCGCGTTCCCTTGGGGTTGTAGGCCACACAGCTCACGACGTCGGAGTGTCCCTTGAGCGTCAAGATCAAGCGGCCCGTCTCGGTGTCCCATATCTTCGCCGTCCTGTCCATGCTGCCGGAAGCCAGACGGGCGCCGTCGGGGGAGAACGCAACCGAGAAGACGGGCTGAGCATGTCCCTGAATCCTCACAAGCTCCCTGCCGGCGCCGGCTTCGCGGATACTGAGGTTGCCGTTGATGTTCCCAAAGGCGAACCGTTTGCCGTCCGGACTGATGCATACAGACTCGATGGCGTCCGAATCATCCTTCAGCGACAACGCCTCGCGGCCCGACCCTACGTCCCAGATTCGGACCGTGCTGTCGTCGCCCACCGAGACCAGGCGCTTGCCGTCGGGAGTGAAGTCAACGTCATTGACGGTGTCGGCGTGCCCCGCAAAAGTCTTGTGCACCTGGCCGGTGGCCGCGTCGTACAAGATGACGGTGGAACCGCTGCCGGACGCCACCAACCTGCCGTCGGGACTGAAGGAGACAGCCCAAAGCATGCCGGACAGGCCCTTCAGGCGCGTTACTTGCTGTCGCGTTTCGACGTCCCAGACCCGCGCCGTCGAGTCAATCCCGCCCGAGACGACGCGTTTGCCGTCCGGGCTGAACGCCACCGACGTGATCATGTCGGCATGCCCCGTCAGCGGGACGACGTCCTGCGTCGTCAGGGCGCTCCAAACCTTCACCGTCTTGTCCACCCCGCCGGAGGCGACCCGCTTTCCGTCCGGACTGAAGGCGACGGTTTGAACGGGGGCCGAGTGCCCGCGCTGAGACAGAAGTTCCAGTCCCGATTCCACGTCCCAGACTTTCACGGTGCGGTCGTCACTGACGGAGGCCACCAGACGGCCATTCGGACTGAACGCGACGTCATTCACGCTGTCGGAATGGCCCCTCAACACCACGATCTGCCTGCCCAGAGGAACGTCCCAGACTCGGACGGCATCGCCGCCGGCGGAGGCGAGCCGAGAACCGTCGGCATTAAGGGCCACGGACCAGACCGGCCCCGTCCTCTCAACAACGGACATCAGGGCGTTGCCCGTGTCGGTATCCAGGACGCCGATGGCGCCATCCAGACCGCCGCAGGCCAGCCTTCGCCCCTCGGACGCCAGGGCGATACAAGTGACCAAGTCATTCTTGATCGTGAGGCGGGCGATATCCTTGCCGTCTTCCGAATTCAGGATTCGGGCCCAGGGTCCGGCAGCGACCGCCAAACGCTTGCCGTCGGGCGTAAACACAACCCCGGCGGGAGAATCCGGGCGCAGGTTTACCGTGAGTTTAAGGCGAGCGGTGTCCAGATCCCATATTCTCACTGCGCCGTCCATGCACGCCGACGCGAGTTGCCGGCCGTCGGGGCTGAACGCGACCGACTCCACCGAATCGGCGTGGCCTTTGAGCGACCGCAGTTCGCGCCCGGCAAGGGCATCCCAGATTCTCACGGTGCCGTCAAGGCTGCCGGAGGCGATGCGCCGGCCGTCCGGGCTGAAGGCGACGGCATTCACGGTGTCGGTGTGGCCCTGCAGGGTCAACTGGTCGAGACGACAGAGGAAGCTCAGGCGGCCCCACTCCCAATCGCGCATGGACGCGGAGCAGTCGCTCAGCAGCGATGCGATCGCGTCGAAATCCAGGTCGGCGACCTTCTGCTGCGAGGCGGCGATGGCGGCGTAGTACTGGTCGAGGGCGGCCTTGAAGCGCTCCTTCTCCACGGCGGCTTGAAGATGCGCACGCACCAGGAAGAAGACGGCCAGGCAAAAGGCGACGACGCCCAGAACCGCTGCGCCCTGGCCGATGCGTCGGGCGCGCCGGCGTTGGGCGTACCGGCGAAGACGGGCCGCGACGAGCTTGCCGTCGGAGGGTCTGCGCGAAGGGTCGCCCGCGAGCAGCCAGCGCAAGTCGGCCTTCACGATGGGGTCCTTGACGTTGGACTCCCAGTCGGCCGGCAGGGCGGCCTTCATGTCGTCCAGGTAAAGCTGATAGAGGATGACGCCGAGCGAGTAGAAGTCGCTCTGCGGGCTGGAGGCCAGCCCCATGAGCAGTTCGGGGGCCATGTAGATGCGGCTGCCCGAGACGGAACCGGCATCGGTTTTCTCGAAGGTCTGCGTGAACCCGCTGCCGCCCGCGATGCCGAGCTGCGAGAGTTTTTCATGGGCGAGGACCTGGCCGATGCCGAAATCGGAGAGTTTCACCCCAAACGGAGGCCCCTCGCGCACGCGCTGCACGTTGAGAATGTTGCTGGGCTTGACGTCGTTGTGGACCACGCTCTCGGCATGGGCCAGAGCGAGGGCTTCGGCGATCTGCGCCGCAATGTCAAGTTTCAGGCGAAGGGGGATGGGACGCCCCGCCTGTTTTTCGCCCTGGACCCACTGTTCCAGATTCGGCCCCTCGATAAAGTCCATCTCGAGGTAGTAGGGGGAGCGTTCGTAGGACACGTTGTGCAGGCGCACAAACGGCTGCAGTTCGCCGGCCTTGCGTTTGAGGAGGCGAAAGAGGGTGATCTCGCGTTTGAGGTTGCGCACGTGGGCGGCGGTGAAACAGAACTTGAAGGCGCGCGAGTCGCCCGTCTCGCGATTCTCCGCGCGCCACGTCTCGCCGAAACCGCCCTCGCCGAGACGCTGCTTGAGGACCCACGCCGTGTTGGGGACCGGCTGCTCGGCGGCCGGCCGCCAGCCGCACATCTCCTCTTCGTCGGCGCACACCTGGCGCCACGCCTTCACGCTGTCGGCCGGCGGCGACAAGGCCGCCTTGCCCTTCTCCCCGACCTCGCAGACCTCCACCAGGTCCTCCACGCCCTTGAGACGGTACGGACCGTGGTTCAGCCAGGCCAGCGGCGCGAGCCCCTCGATCTGCAGGCCGCGCAGAATCTGCCGCGCGTTGTCGAAGATGGTGCGCGTGCACAGGACTTGGTCTCCCTGTCCGAGCGACATGACGCGGGCCGCCGTGTCCACCTGCGTGCCGAAGTAGTCGAGCGGTTTGATGGGACCGTTGCTCCTCTGGACGTAGACCTCGCCCAGGTGGATGCCGATGCGCGTCCTGACCGGCGCCTCGGCGGGTTCCGAACGCAGGGCGGACTGCAGCAGGAGAGCGAAGTGGACGGCATCGGAGGGCCTCAGGAAGACGACGAAAAAGGAGTCGCCCTTCGTGTCAATCTCCTGGGACTCGGGGAAACGGTTGAGGAGCGAGCGCACGATCTCGTTCTGCCGCATCATGAGGGAGACCGCCAGGCGGTCGCCCAGTTTCTGCTTCAATTCGGTGGAGCCGACGATGTCGGTGAACAGAAGCGTCGTGAGGGCGGTGCCATGGGTTCTGTTGAACTGCTCGACGCGCCGGCAGGCCTGGTCGGTGATCTGGAAGCCCGTTGGCTCTGACTGTGGCATCGTACTGACAAGCTCCGCGAACGGGGAAAGTCGAACCCTAAGTTGCCATTCTAGTTAAGGAGCGGCGCAGAATCAACGCCTTGGCCCGTTCGGTTTTTGTTTGACAGACGGAGCGCCGGCGGGTAGATTTTGGTGATGGAGTGGGCGATTAGCTCAACTGGTTAGAGCGCCTCCCTTACAAGGAGGAGGTCAGTGGTTCGAGTCCGCTATCGCCCACCATTTGTTTTGAGGGTCGAAGGACCGATCACAACGCCACGACGGTTATGCGCACCCCCGCTTCGTTCAGCATCTCCTTGGCCAAAGCGTCCGGGTAATCCTCCGAGGTGAGTATCTGCGTGATGCCGGCGTTGATGATCATCTTCGCGCAGAGCGAACAGGGGTGATGGGTCGTGTAGAGGACCGCGCCGCGGATGGCGATGCCGTACTTGGCCGCTTGAAGCAAGGCGTTCATCTCGGCGTGCAGCCCCCGACACAGATCATGCCGTTCGCCGGAGGGCACCTTCTGCCGCTCGCGCAGGCAACCCACTTCCGAACAGTGCCGCAAACCGCTCGGCACGCCGTTGTACCCGGTCGCCAGGATGCGCTTGTCCATCACCAGGACGGCGCCGATCTGCCGGCGAAGACAGGTCGAGCGCCCCGCCACTTCAGACGCAATCTTCAGAAAGTACTCGTCCCAACTCGGACGCGGCTTGGCGCTCATCGCTGACTCCAATACCTGCCTGGTCTCCGCCTCAACGCGGGAACCATTCTTCTCCATCCCGACACCCCGAGTCAATCGAAAAGGACGCGCCTACGCCCGCCATGCGCGTTCGCGTTTGGACTGGGCGGCCAGGACTTCCTTGGCGATCTTCACGTCCGCCGCGATCTCGAAGTCGAACATGCCGGCCAGGATGAAGTCCGCGCCGCTCGAGAAAGCGAACTGAAAGGCGTCTTGGGGCGGGATGGCCCCCGCCGCCATCGTCTTGAAGGCGATCCAGGGCTTCTCGACGGTCTTCATGAAAGCCACCGTTTCCTCCGGATTGGAGCACCACATGGAATCGTAGTTCAGCTTCGCGCTCGGGTACTTGTGGTGATGCAGGGTCTTGATGTAGAAATCGGCGTTGACCTTGTGCTTCTCGCAGGCGACGATCACTTCGAGGGCATGGGCGCCCACGCCCGAAGGAAGACCGTGGTCTCGCGCGATGTCCACGGCCTTGGCGATCAGGTCCACCTTGCCCTGCCGGGCCAGGGGGTCGGCGCGCACGCCCCAGACATAGACGGCGTCCACGCCGTCGTCCACGAGGCGCTGCACGTCCTCGGAGTACTTGGCCATGCCCTCCTCGATGGGCGCCGTGGGGCAGATGATCCACTTCATCTTCCCGCCGCGTTCCTTGCGGTATTTCTTGAGGATGGACATCGGATGCGGCGGGTTGTGCATGGAAAGGCAGTCAATGCCGTTGGCCTCGGCGAGGGCCAGTGTCTCCAAGACTTTCTCGTCGGTGTTGTAGTGGGCGGCCAGGGCGTAGACATACTTCAGGTCGCGGCTGTGGGTGAAGTGGGTCAGCAGATTGCCGCCGAGGATCAGGCGGCTGATCTCCAGGTCGCGGATCTTGCCCCTGGGCAGGGCCTTGGGGGGAGCGGCCTCCCTCGGCTTCTGAGCCTCCTGCGCCTGAGCCTTGACGGACACCGCGCCGGCCGCCAACACGGCCCCCACCGAGGACAGGACCGACTTCTCCACGAACTTCCTGCGGGACATGGCATCGGACATGACACCCTCCTCACGAAAAAAGGCCCAGTCAACCGGCTTGGCGAGACCTCAGAAGCCCGCGCATGAACTCGACGCTGGCGCGGACATTGTCGTCGGAACCATGGCATTCGATGGACACGACCCCGTCCCACTTCGTCTTCCGGAGGTACTCGACGCACTTCCGGATGTTGGCCGCATTGACGCCGCCGCCCACAGGCGCCACGGAGCTGCCGATGCCCGTCTCGCGGCCGCGCAACGCGGCGGCCAGGGACTCGCTCACGTCCTTGATGTGGCAGTGGGCCAGGCGTTTCCGGAACTCCTTGAGAAATTCGAGCGGATCATGGCCGGCGATGAACGTGTTGCCGGTGTCGAAGTTGAAGCGCAGGAACTCCGAGTCGAAATGGCCGAAAAGCTTGTGCATGAACTCGATATTGCTCGTGTAGGGGCCGTGCGTTTCCACGTTAATGACCACGCCGTAATCCTCGGCCCACGGCAGGCATTGCCGGTAGTTGTCGCACGTGATGCGGAAGACCTCTCTCAAGGACAGGCCCGGGACCTCGAACGCGCCGTCCACCGTGTCCACCATCGGACACCCGATCTCGGCCGCAAAGCGGATCGCCTGCTGCACGTACTGGACGCCGAACGCGGACCCGCTGGGGCCCATCATGGGGTACGCTCCGTCAATCTGCGAGACCCGCATGCCTTTTTTTTCCAGCAGCCGCCGCAAGGCCCTGGGGTTTGACTGGAGCGAGACGCCCGGGTCGTACCCGAGGGCCTCGATGAAGTTCTGCCCGTGGATCACGGCGAACTCCACGTGCTTGATGCCGCAGTCGGCGATCCTGTCCAGGGCGAATTCGAAGCTCCGGCTCAGGGGCCGCCAGTTGTCCGTGTGCATTCCCAGTCTGATCATGGGTCTCCTCCCGAGGCAAACTTCCGACGACGCTAACGGGCCGGCGGCGACGGCGGACACCCCGCGGCCCAGGCGGCGCCGCGGCGGAACAGCTCGGCGGCCGGAGGGCTGGCGAGCGCCTTGGCGTCGTGCCCGAGCACACAATGGAAGACGCGCCCTCCTCCGTAATGGAAGCAGAAGGCCATCGGATGGTCCTTGCCGTCCACCTTCGACCGGGCCGTGGCCAGTATCTCGATGGGGCGCTCGCCCGCCAGACAGGTGTAAAGCTCGTCGGTGGTCTCGAAGGAATCCAGGCCCTGCGTGATCGGGTGCTCGCGGTTGACGATGTCCACCTTGAAGGGGCCGCGGGGGTCGTGAGCGCGAAGGCGAGGGTCCCACACGCGGCCGGCCAGATTCCTGAACTCCGGCCAGTCCTGCCAGGCGCCGCAGGCGAAATGGACAAGGACCAGGCCCTTGCCGCCCTCCACGAATTTCCTGAGGCTTGTCCGAGCCGCCTCGCCGGGCGAAGCCGCCTTCCAGTTCATGAAATGCAGGACGACGACATCATAGTCGTCCAGGGGCGACGCGCCCAGTTCGTGAGGGTCCTGCATCATGGTCGTCTTGATGCGCGAGTCCTTCTCCATGCCGGTGGCCAGGGCCGGAGCGGTGGACTTCCAGTCGTGGATATCCATCCCCGTGACGATGAGCGCGCGGATGGGCCTGGCGGGGGCCGCCGGTTGCTGCGCGCGGGCCGCATCGGCCCACAGACACGCGCAGATGAACGCGGCAAGGAACCGCTGCGCGTCCGGCCCGGCCCACAGACGGCTGCACAACCATCGCGAACGCCTCCCGCGCCTCATCGCATCCGTCCTTTCCTATGGCTTTCTTTCGCCTGTCCCCACTTCGGGCGCGCCGAACTCGCCGCTCACCGACAGACGATGCCGTTCCGTCGGCTCAAAGAGCCTGATCAGCCCCTCGCCCCCCTCCGCCTTTGAGGGCAGAACGTTCACGCCCAGGTCGAGGTCTATCTCGCCCGAATAATACGCCTGTCCCTTTCCGAAAAGTTTTACCCGCTCATTGGTCAACTCGAGGCGCGAGAGGGTGACGCGGTCGCGGTCCGCCGCGAAACCGCAGCGGAACTCCTGCTGCACGCTTGCGGTCTCGGCCGGCAGCTTGACGTGGGCCGCCACGCGGGCAAAGCACGGAATCCCCCACATCTGCGCCCGGCGCACGGCCAGGTTGCCGGTTCCCGTGAAAGGCGGATCGGCCTGGCTTTGGAGCCGGAACGAGAAATCCGCGCTCAACCAACCGGCAAGGCCGCTCGACCTGACCCACGCCGGGGTCTCCCCGGCGTCCTTGGCCACCGCCTGCTGCAGGTTGACGTTCTTCACGTCCATCCGGCCTTCGCCAAGCCAGTTGGTCTGCGCCCTGTAGAGAGACGCCTTGGCCTCCACGACGCCCCCCCAAAGCTGGGCCTTGAAGTCGCGCAGAGAGACGTTGTCGCCCGACTTGGTCAAGCGCCCCTCAAACCGCTCGGCGCGACCGCTCAACACGGGGTCCACAATCTTGGCGCTGTTCCCGCTGATCAAGACCTCGACCTGCTCCAGGCCGCCCATGACGGCCCCGGCGCGCTGCGCGGCGGGGATCAGCTCCAGCCGGTTACGGCAGTCAATCGCCTCGCGCACGGAGATCTCCGGCTCGTCCAGCGTCAGCGTGAAACACATCGGCTTGCCCGGCGCGAGGGCGGCCGTGGCAGAAAGCTCAATCCGCTTTGCGGCCAGGACCGGCGGGACATCGTCCCGGCTTTTCAGCCAAGACGAGGTGAGGGCAAAGTCCTTGACGCCCAGGCGGCTTCCCGTCGCGATCAGGTTGGCGGAAGAGGATCGGCCGTGAATGGCGATTTCGCTGGAGGCCTCGCCCTGGACGTCGAAGACGGGGTCCTTGATCTCGCCGAAGAGGCGCGCCAGGGAGACGCCGTGGAATTTGAACTCGGCGTGGATGAGGGGGTCTTCCTCCAGGAGCACATACCCGCTGCCCTCCAGGCCGCCGCCCAGGAGCGAACTGTCGGTGACAAACACATCCACGCGGTCGCCCAGGCGCGAGACCTCTCCGCTGAGAAATTCCACGGGAATGCAGCCGTCGCCGAAGCGCAGGAGGGAGTCGCGGGCCTCGACGGTCAACGTTAGTGCCGGCTGCTTGCCCAGGGGACGGATGATCCGTCCGATGGTCAACCAGCCTTCGGAGTCGCGCTCGAAGGCCATCGCCGCGCCGCTGAACCGCAACGAGGTCAGCCGCAGTCGAGATTCCAGGAGCGAAAGCGGCTCAAACTCGGCCTGCACAAGGTCCGCCTTGAAGACCTCGTGAAGACCGTCGGCCTTGCGGTAGGTCAGGCTCAGGTTCTCTATAGCCAGAGCGCCCATGGGGCTGAGGCTTGCGCGCGAGAGCGAGACGTCGCAGTTGAGGGCGTGCACCAGCCGCGCGCGCACCGACTCGGCAACGTGGTGGCTGGACAAGACGATCCGAACGCCAAAATACGCCATGGCCAGGAGACAGATGAACAGACTCGGTATGCTGACCAGCCTGCTCAACAGCCGGGTCACAAGGAGTTTTCGCCTGATAACCTGATTCTCGGGCATGACGCCGGGATATCCAGAGCCTATGGCCTTCGGGGTCCACGTGTGATACGGCAGTATATCACGCGCTCGGAAAGCCTGTCAACTGCGCAGAACGCCGCGCGTTGACTCGCTTCCGCCGCCGAAGTACAATGCCCGGACATCGGGAGGCGGCGCGCCGGAACGCCGACGAGACGGCGGTCCTGCCGGTCGCCATGGCGCAGTTCGCGCTCAAGCCTCCGCGCAAAAGCGGTACAATATACGTGGACGAGATTCGGGTGACCGAACAGACGAGGGGTCAATGTCCACCCCGCAGGAAAACATCATCCACGTGGACATGGACGCGTTCTACGCCTCCATCGAGCAGCGCGACAACCCGGCGCTGAGGGGCAAACCCGTCATTGTGGGAGGCGGCCGGAAACGCGGCGTGGTCTCGGCGGCCTCTTACGAAGCCCGCGCACACGGCGTGCGCAGCGCCATGCCCATCGCCAAGGCGCAAAAGCTCTGCCCCAACGGCGTGTTCCTGCCCGTGCGCATGGCCCGCTACGTCGAGGTCTCGCGCCGGATCATGAAGGCGCTGCTCGACTTCACGCCGCTGGTGGAACCGGTCAGCCTCGACGAAGCGTTCCTGGACGTGACCGGCACGGAGCGGCTCTTCGGGACGCCGGAGCAGGTCGGCCTGAAGATCAAGGACCGCATCCGTCGCGAGACCAGCCTTACGGCCTCCGTCGGCATCGCGTCGAACAAGTTCCTTGCCAAGCTTGCCAGCGACTTCAAGAAACCGGACGGCTTCTTTATCATCCGCGACGCGGAAAAGGAGGCCTTCCTCGCACCGCTGCCGGTGACAAAGCTCTGGGGCGTGGGCGAGGCGATGGCCAAGGCGCTGGAGACCCTCGGCGTGCGCACCGTGGGCCAACTCCGCGACGTCCCCCTGGAGATGCTCCGCCGCCGTTTCGGCAAGTGGGCCGAGGACCTGCACAACCTCGCGCACGGCCTTGGCAGCCGCGCCGTACACCCCGACTCCGACGCCAAGTCCATCGGCGCCGAGACCACCTTCGAGGAAGACACCGACGACGCGGATTTCCTGGAACGCGCCCTCCTGGATCTGTCCGAAGACGTGGGCTGGCGACTGCGCGAGGCGGGCCTGCACGCGCGCACCGTCACGCTGAAGGCGCGCTTCTCCGATTTCCGCACCATCACGCGCGCCGCGACACTGCCGGAGGCGACGAACACGACGCTCGACATCTATCGCACCGCCGCAGCCCTGATGCGCACGAAGGTCCCTCCGGGCGAACCCCTCCGCCTCGTCGGCGTCACGGTCTCGCATCTGAGCTCCCAAGGGCAGGGCCAGTTGATGCTCTTCGGCGGTGCGGGACGAAAAGCGAAGGAGTTGGAGAAGGCCGTGGACAATGTGCGCCGCAAACTGGGAAAGGACTCGGTAAAGCGCGGAAGGCTGATCGAGGGGACCTAGCCCCTCTCCTCAGCCTCGCGGAACTGCTCCCACAACCGCAGAAAACGGCTCTCGTAGATCATGTCGTACATCTCTTCGCGGTCGGGATACAGTTCGAGGCAGCGCTCGCGCACCTTGTTCTTCTCAATCTCGATGTCAACGGCCGGCAGGTCGCTGCTCAGTATGAGCACGCAGACGTGGTCCGCCAACCGCTGGATCTCGCGCATCTTGCTTCTTCGTTCGTCTTCCATCGCCGGCTTCCTTGTCACGGCGCGGCGCGCCCAGCGCCATTAACTTGACAATAGCACCGTTTCATCGTACTGTCAACCGGCCTGCGCCGAAGGAAAGCGAGGAGTTTGTGCGAGCAAACGCCGGAGATTCCGCCCGCAAAGCACTCGTCATCGCCGTCTCGGTCTGGTTCCGCCTGACCGCCGAGACCGCGAACCTTCACGCCCAAGAGGGGGACACGAAGATGAGGATTGTTGCCGCTCCTCAAATGATCCGCGCCAATGACTTCTACGTCTCCAACCGCCCGCCGCTCCGGCCCAGCCCGCTCATCAAACTCCCCATCGGTCGCATCCGCCCCGCCGGATGGCTGCGACACCAACTGGAACTGATGGCCGACGGCATGACCGGACGCCTGCCCGAACTCAGCAAGTGGTGCAGGTTCGAGGGCAGCGCCTGGGCCAGCCCCGACGGCGACGGCGAGAACGGCTGGGAGGAACTGCCCTACTGGCTCAAGGGGTTCGGCGACCTGGGCTATGTCCTGGGCGACGAACGCATTACGGCGGAGGCGCGCAAGTGGATCGAGGCCGTCCTCAACTCCGGCCAACCCGACGGATGGTTCGGCCCCCGCGCCAACCGAACGGCCCTCAAGGGCAAACCCGACATGTGGCCCCACATGGTCATGCTCAACTGCCTCCAGTCTTTCCACGAGACCTTCGGCGACCCGCGAGTCCTGACGCTCATGACGAACTACTTTCGCTGGCAGACGGCCGTTCCGCCGGAGGATTTCCTTGTGCCCTTCTGGCAGAAGGTGCGCGCCGGCGACAACCTGGAATCGGTCTACTGGCTCTACAACCGCACGGGGGAAGCGCGGCTCCTGGACCTGGCCAAGAAGATCCACGCCCACGCCGCGAACTGGACCGGCGGGATATCCAGTTGGCATGGGGTCAACATCTGCCAGGGTTTCCGCGAGCCAGCCGTGTTCTACATGCAGTCGAACGAACCCCGACACCTGGAAGCCGCCGGGCGCAACTACCAGACCGTCATGGAGCTGTACGGCCAGGTCCCCGGCGGCATGTTCGGCGCCGATGAGAACTGCCGCCCCGGCTACGCCGGCCCCCGCCAGGCCGCCGAGACCTGCTCGATGGTGGAGTTCATGTGGAGCAACGAACTGCTTCTGCGGATCACGGGCAACCCGCTCTTCGCCGACCGCTGCGAGGAGATCGCCTTCAACTCCCTGCCCGCCGCGCAGCCGCCCGACCTCAAGGGCCTCCACTACCTGACCGCGCCCAACATGATCCAGCTCGACCGCCGCAGCAAGGCGCCCCTTCTGCAGAACAGCGGCAACATGCTCGCCTACGACCCCCACGGCTACCGCTGCTGCCAGCACAACGTCTCGCACGGCTGGCCATATTACGCCGAGCACCTGTGGCTGGCCACGCCCGACAAAGGACTCGCCGCCGTCTTCTACGCCCCCTGTCAAGTCGAGGCCAAGGTCGGCGACGGCACGACGGTGCGCCTCGTCGAAGAGACCGACTACCCCTTCGGCGAAGAGGTCCGATTCAGGCTCTCGACGCCCAAGCCGGTGGAGTTCCCGTTGCTGCTTCGCATCCCCCGATGGTGCGAGCAGGCCAGGGTGGAGGTGAACGGACGTCTCAGCCAGATTCATCCCACCCCGCTCTCCTATCTGATGATCGAGCGCCTCTGGAAAGACGGGGACACTGTCCGCCTTCACCTGCCGGCGTCCGTCAAAGTCCGGACGTGGGAGAAGAACAACAACTGCGTCTCCGTTGATCGCGGTCCCCTGACCTTCTCGCTCCGGATCGCCGAGCGGTGGGAGAGGTACGGCGGCACGGATAAGTGGCCCGCCTATGAGGTCTACCCCGCCTCGCCCTGGAACTACGGCCTCGTCTTGAACGAGGACGCGCCTGCCGCTTCCTTCAAGGTCGTGAAGAAGGAAGACCCGCTTGCGCCCCAGCCCTTCACGCCGGAGGCCGCCCCGATCCGGCTCGCCGCAAAGGCCAGGCGCATCCCGCAATGGCAGGCGCAGATGGGCCTGGTCGGCCTCTTGCAGGACAGCCCCGCGCGGTCGAACGAACCCGCCGAAGAAGTCGCGTTGATCCCCATGGGCTGCGCGAGGCTGCGCATCTCGGCCTTTCCCGTCATCGGCGAAGGCCCCGGCGCACACACCTGGAAAGAACCGCCCCCGCCGCCCTCCGCCTCGCACTGCTGGCCGAGCGACACCGTCTATGCCCTCAACGACGGCCTGCTTCCGAAGAGCTCCAACGACCACGGCATCCCCCGCTTCACGTGGTGGGACCATCGCGGAACCGAGGAATGGGTCCAGTACACCTTCGAGGGCTTTCGCCGCATCTCCTGGTGCGAGGTCTACTGGTTCGACGACACGGGCAAGGGCATGTGCCGGGTCCCGGCCTCATGGCGGGTCCTGTGGAAAGACGGCGAGACCTGGCGGCCCGTCGCGCAGGCAACCGGCTACGGCGTGAAGCCCGACCAGTTTAACCGCGTGGACTTTACAGCGGTCGAGACGCAGGAACTGCGCCTGGAAGTGCAACTGCAGAAGGGGTTCTCCGGCGGCATCCTCGAATGGCGCGCGGGTGGATAGGCGTCCCCTAGGGCGCGGCCCGCCTATCCGTCTGGCGGGCGGCCCGGCGAGCGCGCATCGTCTTGAGTTCCTGCTGAAAGAGCGCAAAGAACTCATCGGCCCGACGCCGCTCGTCCGTCCACCGATGGCGATCGCCGATAAAATACACCCGCGTGCGATAGGCGCCGATGGTGTCCTTGAACTGCGTCACGCCCTCGCCCAACACCGTGTCTGAAAAAATCTCGACCACGTCCGCCTTGCGCCGCAGATTGAACGTTCTCTCGCCGGGTTTTGCGGTGTGAATGGCGAGGAAACTCTTGTTCGCGTAGATGATCTCGTCGCCGTCGCAGTACAGGTGGCAACCGGCCTGCCTGGCCACCGACCGCAGCAGATCGGCAGGCGCCATCACCGAGCCGATCCAGATATCCGTCCCCTGCGCCGTGCGGCGCGCGAGGATGGAAGGCCGGCCGCCCTCCACAAACCGCGCCAACGCCTCGCCGGCGCCGCCCCAGAAACGCTGAGGCAGCTTCGTTTCGCCGGGCAGGCGCTGCGTGAACTCGCCCGCTTTCGCGCCCTCCGTCCATTGCGGGCGCTCAAAACCGCCGAAGATGCGATCGGGGGCGAACCCCGCGAAGAACCTCGCGCCTTCCTCCGTGAGCTTCATGTTCATGCTCATCGGCTCGCCCGTTTCGGATTCCAACTCCATGCCGAGCAGTTCGGCGATGTGCCCCGTCGAAAGTTCCGGCCTGCGGTCGGGATTCATCAACCCCGGCGCATACATCCAGACAAGCACCGCGCCGTCGCGCCGCAGCCGCTCGGCGATCAGGCGGCGCTTGCGGTCGTCAAGGCTGAAGCAATTGATCATGAGGCACATCTTGTACCTCTTCGCGTCGGGTCCCTGGCGCGCTGCGTCAAGGGCAAGGATGTCTTCCAACTCGTAATGGTCCACCGGCGCTCCGATGCGGCAGGTCTCCTGCACCTTGAAGGCATCCAGAAGCGCGCTTGAGACCGGCCACGGCGGACCCGTCAACAGGCTGTCGAGGTCCACGACGGCGGCGATGTCCGTGTCGCTGGCGCGGTCAAAGGCCAGGGCGGCCTCGCCGCAACGCTGCATGCGGTCGAACAACGAAAGGATCGGCTCATGGTGATACCAGTTCTTGCCCATCTGAAACCACCAGCCGTTGCCGCCCTCGCAAAGCTGGTGCGCAAACTCGCGGGTCAGACAGGCCAGCGACTCCTCCATGTCGGGCGGGCGGCCGTAAAGGGCGGGGTTGCCGGGGGCCGTCTCCGAGTGGCACGTGCGGATGTCCGACTCGCTGATCCAGAGCTTCCCGTGCTTCTTCAGGCTGGCCATGAGGAACCGCACGCACGCGTGCTCGCCCTGGCCGCGCCGGTCGTACTGAGGCGGCCCCGACCAGAAATCCACGTCGGCCGAGTTCAGCAGGTCCTTGAGCGTGGCCTGGCCGCCCTCAAGCAGCCAGTGGTTCTGCAGGTAACCGTGGAACATGCCCACAAGCTGCTCGCCGTTGCACGCCTGCTTGACGGCCCGCGAGAAGATGAGCAGACTGTCTTCCATGACCTTGTTGTGGACGTAGTAGTAGTCACGAACCGCCTGGTCCTTCGCGGGGTCCCAGAATACGCCGGCTCCCGGCGAACGCCGGCGTTGAGGTCCGGGCGGCAGGGCGGCTCCAAAATCGCACTGGGGATCGCCCCACGCCGCCCGCAGCTTGCCCACGTCGCCTTCATACTTCACGCGCAGGTAGTCCCGAAAGGCCTTGAGCATCGGCGGCGAGAAGTCCACGCAGAACTTGTTGTGGTCGTAGTCGCCCCAGTAGTACCACTCCTCGGTGCCGCCGCCGCAGACGAAGTAGCCGATGACGTTCTTCGCGTAGGCCGACTGCCTCACGTGCGTCACAAGATGGTAGAGCGCCTCGGCCGTCTTCTGCCTCCACAACTCCGAAGCGAAACTCGGATACCCGCGCTCTTCGGGCGGACGGTCCTTCATGGCGTACCACTTGGTGAAGTGGCCGCGGCCGCCGTCGTTGAAGGTGAGCGTTTCCTCCGGATAGTCCTTGGCGAATCGGGGAGGACTGCACACGTAAAGCCGCAGGATCACGCGCCCGTTGGGGACCTGGTCCAGGAAACGCCCCAGGCGCTCGTCAATCCGTCGGAACGTCTCCTCCTGGGCGCCCGGCCAGCCCACGCTGCCGACCATCTCGAAGTGCACCGGGAAATTTCGGTCGGCGATCTGCCCCAACTGCTCCCACGTTCCGGCGCAGCGGGTGTAGATCATCGGACCGTACGGCTTGCCGTCAATGACCAGCGTCGGCACACCCTGCACGGGCTTCACCTGCGCGATGGACTGCGGTTGGGGCGCGGGTTTCGCCGTGAAGCCGGGCCATTGGATTCTTAGCGCGGGCGCGTCGCCCTTCAACGGGTCCGGGTCCTGCCCGTCGGCAAGGCCGTCCATGTCCGTGTCCGCGCAGTTGGGATTGGTGTTGCGCTCAAGCTCCGCGAGGTCGGGCAGACCGTCGGCATCCGTGTCAATCATCGGCCCGCCTTTCTCTTGAAATGCGCTGATGGAAAAGCCGGCGGCGCCCTCGACCTTGGCCAGCGTGTCGGCATAGCGCCCCTTGCCCGCCGGATGCGGCACGACCGTAAACCGCACGTCAAAATCGGACTCAATGTCCACAGGATTCTTCCAGCCGAAAGGCTCCGCGTATATCCACTCGCGTTCGTCGGCCTTCACGGAGTCCATGTAGAAAAGGCCGCCCCGCAAAATCCCCCGCGCCGCAACGCCCATGCCGAACGGCTCGTCGCCCAGGTAACTCACGTCGTGCCAGCGCTCGCCCATGATCCACTTGTTCGACGGCCCTTCCACGAGCATCGGCGCGTCCTTCACGGCGGCGTTGCTGAAAAGGCCGGGGGTGCGCCCCGTCGCGCGCAGGGACACCGGAATCTTCAGCCACTCCAGCCGCGCCGGCCGCACGGCGCGGTAGTGGTAGTCCGCCTCGATGAAATCCTTGAAGAAACGGTATTCGACCGCGAACGAATTGCCCGCCGCGAGCAGGTCGGGGTAGACCACGCGCATCGCCGCAAACACCGGACCGGCGGCCACACGCTCGACCGACACCGTCCCGAACGACTCCTGCGTGACCTGCGGGTTGCGCCCCACCCACCAGCGAATGCCCTCGCCGAGCGTCTCGACGCGCCGGCCGCCGTCCTTCAATAACAGCGACGTGATCGCGCCGCCCCGGCGCGCGTCCACCTTCGCGACGTACTTGGGGGTCTCGACGACGCCCGTCTCGTCCACCCGCGCCGCAGGCGGCGCCGGGCCGGACTGAGCCTGAGCGTACACGAAATACCTGCGTTCCTCTCCCGGCGCCAGCGGTTGCGCGGGGTCGAGCAGGAGGTCCTCGCCGGATGCCTGCGCCGCGATTTCCCTTTCGGGCTTCAGACACCACGCCCGCATGCCGCCCTGACCGGCAAGGCCGGCGATTCTCAGCGGCCTGTCCACCTGCCCGTCCGTGGCCGGCGCCCACACCCTCACCAGCGCCCGGCGGCCCGCGCCCTCAATATGCCACCGCACATCCGGCGTCTGCGCCCCCAGACAGACCGGGCAAAGCAATGCGAACAGAAGAATAGTCGCTGTCGTCTCTCTCATTTACCTCGCGAATCTCCTCAACTGTTTCAGCATCACGCGGAAATCCTTGGGCGGCGGCGCCTCAACCGTGACAGGCTCCGGCTTGTCCGCCAGTCTGAACGTGATGCTCAGCGCGTGAAGCGACAACCGCGACATAATCGGATGCTCCGCGCCCTCATGGGGTTTGTAGCCCTTCTTGAACTCCGAGAGCAGGATCGCCTCGCGCCCGCCGTACAGCGGGTCCACGGCCAGCGGGTATCCGATGGCGGAAAGATGAACGCGTATCTGGTGCTGCCGCCCCGTCTCCGGTTTGGCCGCCACCAGCGTGAACCCCCGGAACCGCTCGACGACCTGAAAGCGCGTCAGCGATTTCTTGCCGCCTTTCCTGGCGACCTTCATCCTGCCCGGATGCGACTCGTCCTCTTCGAGGGCGAGCGCAATCTCGCCCTGCTCGTGCGGCATCTCCCCCCGAACCAGGGCCACGTACGTCTTCTGCACCTCGCGCCTCAGGAACTGGTTGCTCAGGTACCGCGCCGTTTCCGAGTCCTTCGCCACCACGACCACCCCGCTCGTCTCCTTGTCAATGCGGTGTATGACGTTGGGAACCCACGGCGGGCGGTCTGTCTTATCAGCTTGCCGCTCAGCCAGTTCCGCCAAGTCTTCGAGAAGCGTACGCCCCTTCTCCCACCGCTCCTGCACCACCGCCAGACCGGACGGCTTGTTGACGCAGACGATGCCGGCGTCTTCGTACAGGATGTCCGTTTCCGGCGGCGCTTGCGGCATGGGAATCTTCTGGGATTCCGGCAGCAGGAGGACGACCTTGTCCCCCTTGTTCAGCACACGGTTCGGCGGGGCCGTCTCTCCGTTCACGCGCACCCGCGTCCCCGCAAGGCGATTCCTGAGCGCCCTGGGCAGAAACCGCATCTTCTCCTCCAGGAACAGCCTGAGCGGCCGGCCCTGCGATTTTTCGTCAATCCAGAAGGTTCGTTTCATGTGAAGTCGTTCCGGCGAAAGACGCATGCTCGAATTTTCCGGCGGCCATTATAGCACAACAAACACAAACTAAAACACATCGCCATTGCGCCGTTGCGAACCATATGGGAAAATGATCCCGAAAACAGGAGATGCCCCATGGTTCGGCTGTATCTCGACCAGTGCCACTGGAGCGACATCGCGCGCGCATGGGCCAACCCCGCCGACGTACAGCGTCTCATGGAACTGGCCGCGGAAGGACAGGTGCAGCACGTCTTGTCCATCGCGCACATCATCGAAACCCTTCAGTGCAAGCAGGCTGCCGTCAGACGCCGTCTCATGGACGCCTTGAGCGCGGCGCGAGTCCCCGTGTGGATCAAGTCCAAGGACCTTATCATCCGGCAGGAGATTGTCGCTTACTTCCATGAATTTGTCGGCTGCACGGACGAGACCCACCTCGATCCCTTCTGCTCCGATCTGTTCACCAGCGTGGGCGCGCGCAGGCCGGCCCTGTTTCCCAGACGCCGCAGGATGCCGTCGGTGAAACGACTTTTCCGTTTCATCAGACAATGCCCGCCCCGGCAACGCAAACGCCTTCTGTCGGTCTGCGAG
>CAYPFP010000027.1:27774-49112 GCA_964409935.1 uncultured Planctomycetota bacterium
GCCTGCCCAACGCGGGGGCTTTTTCACGCCCGCGCAGGTCCGGCCAGCACGAAGGCGCTGAGCGCCTTTCTCGATCTTCATCTGCCGAAGACTTTGCCCGGCGGCTCGCCTGTAGGCGCGCGGCTCAAACGCGCCTTCCTCGTCCAGTTCGACCTGGCGAAGTGCCCCGCGCTTATGAACCTCATCTGGATCGCCCATCATATGAGCCGGGCCGGCGTCGTCCCGACCTCCGGCGACATCCTTGACCTCTATCACGCCGTGCCGGCGTATACCTATTGCGACGTCTTCGTCACTGACAAGCGCGTTGCCGATTACATTCGCCGCCTGCGCAACCCTCGTGCCCGTTTCGCGGCCGTCTTTCGCTCGCTCCCCGAAGCCCTTCGCCACATCAAGAGCATCCTCTAACGCCCCATGAACCCCAGGCAATCACAGGGGGCCGTTCGTTCAGCCGGAGGGCCGCCGGCGTGGGTGATGTTCTGCCTGGTGGGCGCCATGGGATGTCTTTACGTCCTCACGGGGGACCACCTTGCGGTCGGGGGACTGATCTTCGCCAGGCTGGGCAGCCTGACGGGGGCCGCCGCCCTGGTGGCGATAGGCCTGGCCTTTGGTCTGCCGGCCGGTCGAGGGAACTGGTCTGACTGGGTTTCCTTCCGGAGCCTGTTGGCGCTGGGCATCTTCCTGGGATTGTGTTCGCTGTCTTCGCTCGCAGGAGTGTTCCCGGCGCTCGTCCTGCTGAGCGCGTCGTTTCTCGTCTGGAGACGACTCAGGAGAAAGGAAACCGCTCCGACTTCAACCCCGACCGACGCGGCGCGTCGTACCAGCGACGCGGCCTCGGCGCCGGCTCGCGGCGAGATGCTTGTCTTCGCGGCGCTGTTCTTTTTCGCCGTCACCAGTTTGCTGTGCGCGTTCACGCCTCCGTGGGAGTACGATGATCAGGAGTATCACTCCGGCTCGGTCGCGTGGTATCTGAGCCACCGCACCGCGTGGAGCGTGCCCGAGAATGTGTATTCTCACTTCCCCCAGAACGCAGAGATGCTGTCGTACGGACTGAGCCGTTGGTTCTTCTCGCCTGGCCCATGGAGCGCCGATGACCTCCACGGCATCTACGCCGGGAAACTGCTCAATGCGGCCCTGGGGCTGTGCATCGCTCTCTTGGTCGGCTGGATGACGCGAAGGTCCGCCGCCGACCGGAGCGCTTCGCGCTACGCGATGGTCTTCTTCTACTGTTCGCCGGCCATACTGGTCTTCTCGGCCGTCGCCTATGTCGAGATGGCCCTGACGTTTTACCTCTTTCTCGGCCTCTGCCTTTTTCTGATTTACGTCGAGACCGACCCCGCAGACCGCCGCGCGCGCATCCGCCACGCCGCCCTCTGCGGCGTTGCCTGCGGTCTGGCCGCCGGCTGCAAGTACCAGGGCGTGCTCTTCGGGATCGCGCCCTTCGCGCTGTTCGTCGGCATCGAGAACCTCATGGCCAGGCGGCCTTCTGCCGCCGTCCGCGACACCGGCATCCTGCTCCTCGCCGCCTTGGTCCTTTTCTCGCCCTGGCTCATCCGCAACCTCGCGCTGACCGGCAACCCCGTCTTCCCGCTCATGTACTCCGTCTTCGGCGGACACGGATGGGACGCCGCCCACAACGCCATGTGGGTCAAGGCCCATGCGCCCGGCCCTATGACCCTCGCCGAATTCATCGGCGGTCTGCGCGATTTCATCGCCAACAGCCCCCTCACGCCCGTTCTGGCCTTCCTCTTCATCCCCCTGCTCTTTCTGCGCCCGAAGGCGCTCAACCTGCCCGCGCGCTGGGTTCTGGCGTACGTCGCCGTTTTCTACGTCTTGTGGTTCATCTTCACGCAACGCATAGACCGCTTCCTGGCCCCGGCTCTTCCGGCCTTTGCGGTGCTGTCGGCCCTGGGCTTCTCCGCCTGGCAGGAGGGCCGCACGGGCAAGGCCCTCAAGGGCGTCGTCGCTCTCGGCCTGATCTTTACCCTCTACCAGGGTCTCATCATGGGATCGAACCTCGGAGCGTTCACGGCCGGCCTTCACCCCGGAGAGAAGGAGCGTTTCTTCCGCGACAACACCGACTTCCGCGACGTCTACGACGCGATACAAGCGGTCAACGACGAGACAAAGGCGCCCAAGTCAAAGGTCCTTTTCTTCGCCGAAGCGCGCGCCTTCTACTGCAACGCCGACCGGCTGGCCCCCGCCGTCTTTAACACCAACCCCCTCGAAACCGCCCTCCAGGAGAGCGCGACGCCCCAGGAGGCCGCCGCGCAGCTCAAGGCCCAGGGCTTCACGCACCTTCTCGTCAACTGGACCGAGTTCGCGCGCCTGCACACGAGCTACGGCGCGTACGCGGACTTCGATTTCAAGAAATGGCTCGCCTTCCGCGACCACGCCCTGACCCCCCTGGCCTCCTTCGGCAAACCTTACAAGGGCAACGAACAACCGATAGTCGTGTATGCGATCAAGAGATGAACAAGCCCCCAGGCGCTTCGTGTCGCGCGGCGGCCTCAAACTGCAGGCCGCCCTCGACGCCTTCGGCCTGAATGTCAGCGGCCTGGTCTGCGCCGACCTCGGCTCCAACATCGGCGGCTTCGTGGATTGCCTCTTGCAAAACGGCGCCGCCAAAGTATACTCTGTGGATACTTCGTACGGCACTTTGGCGTGGACGCTCCGCTCCGACCCGCGCGTCGTCGTCATGGAACGCACGAACGCGCTGTACGCGACGTTGCCGGAAAAGGCAGACCTGGTGACCATTGACGTCGGCTGGACGCCGCAGCGCCTGATTCTGCCCAACGCGTTGAAGATGCTGAAGCCCCGCGGGCGCATCGTCACGCTCATCAAGCCGCAGTATGAGTCGCGCGAAGACGAGCGCGTGCGCGGAGTAGTGAAACCCGAATGCCTGCACGCCGTGCGCGACCGCGTGTGCGATCAGTTGAGGTCAATGGGCCTCGCGATCCGGGAGACCATAGAGTCGCCCATCCTCGGCGAAGGCGGCAACAAGGAGTTTCTCGGTCTGATCGCGACATGAAGCCCGCCGCGCCCGAAAGAAACGCTGCGTCTCCTGTGGAAATCCGCAAGCTGCGCGAGTTTACTGATTGGCGAGAGGAAACTCATGAGCCAGGTAGTCTGCGTCGGTATCCTCGTGGCCGATGCCATCGGCCGCCCCATTGACACCATCCCCGACAAAGCCCGACTGCAGCTCTTCGACCAAATGGAGCTTCACGTCGGCGGCTGCGCCGCCAACGCCGGCATCGCCCTGGCCAAGCTCGGCGTCAAGACCAGCGTCATCGGCAAGGTCGGCGCCGACGGCTTCGGCGACTTCCTCATCAAGGCCATCGGCGACTGGGGCGTGGACACCCGCCCCATCGTGCGGGACAAGAAGGCCTCCACCTCCTTCACCTTCATCATGGTCTCCTCCGACGGCGAACGCCGGTTCCTCCACACCATCGGCGCCAACGCGACCTTCACCGACAAGGACGTAGACATGTCCGTCGTGAAGAAGGCCAAGATCATGCACGTCGCCGGGTCGTTCCTGATGCCCACGTTCGACGGCGCGCAGACGGCCAAAGTGCTCAAGGCCGCTCAAAAGGCCGGCGTCACCACCTCCCTGGACACCGCCTTCAACGACCGCACCACGGACTGGCTCGGCAAGATCAAGCCGTGCTTCCCGCACCTGGACTGGTTCATGCCCTCCATCGAGGAGGCCGAAAAGATCAGCGGAAAAAAGGACTACCGCGACATGGCCCGCTTCTTCCGCGGCAGCGGCTGCAAGAACGTCGCCATCAAGCTCGGCCGCGATGGCAGTTACGTGCTCACCGACACCGAAGAGGCGCACATCCCCATATACAAGGTCAAGACGGTGGACTGCTCCGGCGCCGGCGACTGTTTCGCCGCCGGCTTCCTCTGCGGCCAGCTCAAGGGATGGAGCGCGGAAGACTCGGCGCGCTTCGGCAACGCCGTCGCCGCACATTGCGTCCAGGCCATCGGCTGCACGAGCGGCGTCACGTGTTTCGAGGACATTCGCCAGTTCATGAAGCGGCGCAACTGAACGAAGGCGCAGGCGTCGGCCGGCGACCGTTCCCTTACTATTATGAAAGGAGTTCTCCGTGGCCAAAATCCCCGTTGCCCTTCAGATGTACACTTTGCGCGACCAGACCGCCGTGGACTTTGCGGGCACATTCAGGGAAGTCGGCAAGATCGGCTACAAGGGCGTCGAGATCGCCAGCACCGGAAACCTGGCCGCCGCCGAACTGAAGAGGCTCCTCGACGACTGCGGCCTGCAGCCCTGCGGCATCCACGTCCCCATTGAGGCGCTTCAGGGGAACCTGTTGCCGGTCATCAAGTACAATCAGACCCTCGGCAACAACTTCATCGTCTGCCCCTGGCTCCCCGAACCGGTTCGCAATTCCGCCGCCGCCTGGCAGCGTACCGCCCGCGTCATGGCCTCCATCGGCGCCTGCCTGAAGGGCGAAGGCCTGGAGCTCTGCTACCACAACCACAGCTTTGAATTCCAGAAGTTCGAAGGCAAGTACGGGCTGGACATCTTCTACGAGAACTGCGAGCCGGACCTCGTCCAGGCCGAACTGGACACCTACTGGATCCAGCACGGCGGCGAAAACCCCGCCGAGTACATCCGCAAACATTCCGGCCGCGCCCCGCTCATCCACCTCAAAGACATGCTCGGCGACGCGCAGAAGACCTTCGCCGAGGTCGGCAACGGCATCCTCGACTGGCCCGCCATCTTCAAGGCCGGCGAGGCGGCCGGCGCCCGCTGGTACATCGTCGAGCAGGACCGCTGCCAGCGCCCGCCGCTCGAAAGCGTCAAGATCAGCTTCGAGAACCTCAAGAAGATGGGCATCGCCTGAACCATGACAGCGGAATCCCCCTCGACGAATCCCGCGGCCGCCGCACCGCCGCCATCCGCCCCCGCCGCTCGGCCGCGCGCCCTCTGGCTGGCGCTCATCGCTGCGTGGCTGGGCTGGATGTTCGACGGTATGGAGATGGGACTCTACTCCCTCGTCATCCACCCCGCTCTCAAGGAATTGCTCAACACCACCGATACCAAGACCATCGGCCCCTACGTGGGCCTGACGCTCAGCATGTTCCTTATCGGGATGGCCGTGGGCGGTGTGATTTTCGGACGGCTGGGCGACCGCATCGGACGCGTGCCGGCCATGATCATCACCGTGTTGATGTACGCCACCTTCACGGGTCTGAGCGGGCTGACCCAGAACTGGCAGCAACTGGCGGCCTGCCGTTTCCTGGGCGCGGTCGGACTGGGCGGCGAGTGGGGCCTGGGCGTCGCGCTCGTCATGGAGACCTGGCCGAATGCCTCGCGCCCGGTCCTGGCGGGCCTTATCGGCGGGGCGGCCAACGTGGGATTCATCCTGGCGGCGGGGATCGGCTATCTGGTCAACGCGATGGGGTTGGGCTGGCGCGCCGTGCTCATCGCGGGTTTCTTCCCTGCCTTCCTCACTCTCTTTATCCGGCTCGGCGTCAAGGAACCTGAACGGTGGGTCCGAAGCCGCGAGAAGGGCCAGCGATCCTCGCTGGCCGACCTGTTCCGACCTCCGCTCCTCCGCCAGACCGTCATCGCCAGTCTCTTGGCGGCGGTGGCCGTGCTGGGGATGTGGGGCGTCTTTCAGGCGTGGCTGCCGTCGTGGGTGAACGTCCTCGTCGGCGGCGACGCCAAGCACGAACGCGCCACGACCCTCCTGTACATGGCGCTCGGCTCCACCATCGGCGCGTTTATCGGCGGCGTAAGCGCGGGCTGGCTGGGGCGGCGCCGCGCCTACGTTTGGTTCTGTGTCGGGAGTCTGGCCGCCGCCGTCATCCTCTACATGGGGTGCGCGGAGTACGGGCCTCGGCTTCTCCTCTTCTCCGCCGTCGCCGGCCTGTTCGCCACGGCCTTCTTCGGATGGCTGCCCCTTTATCTGCCCGAACTCTTCCCCACGCGCATCCGCGCCACGGGCGAAGGGTTCTGCTTCAACGTGGGCCGTATCGTCTCGGCCGGCGGCGTGCTCGTCACCGGGCAACTGGTGGCCTTCTTCGGAGGCGATTACGCCCGCGCCGCCACCATGATGAGCGTCATCTACGTCTTCGGCTTGCTTATCATCTGGTTCGCCGCCGAAACCAAGGGATGCGATCTGCCCGAGTAGCCGCAAACGCCTCATCGCCTGCGCCCGCAGGCCGCAAGCCCTCCCTGCCCTCCGGCGGATATCCCGCCGTTTTTTTCTTGACATCCATTCGCAACGGTGCTACATATCTTACATTCGTGTTACATCCGCGCTGCCATCTTCGGAGGAACCATGAGCCGCGTCCAGCGATTCGGCGTCTCGATAGAAGGCGACCTGCTCAAGGAGTTCGACGATCTTATCGCCCGCCGCCGCTATGTCAACCGGTCGGAGGCCATCCGCGATCTGATCCGCGAGAAGATCGCGGACCTCCGCCTGAAACGAAGCGCCGCCAAGGCCGTCGGCGCGGTGACCATCATCTACAACCACCACGCCGCGCACGAGTTGTCCCACCGCCTCACCGACCTGCAGCACGATTACGCGGGTCTCATCCGCACCTCCGTCCACATTCACCTGACGCACGAGGACTGCCTCGAAGTCATCGTCGTCGCCGGACCGGTGAACAAGATCGTCGAGTTCTCCGACAGCCTCATCGGCACCCGAGGCGTGCGGCACGGACGCCTCTCGTTGACCGCCCCGGCATAACCTGCGAAGAAAGGAGATAGGATCACCCCATGACACGCTCAACCTTGCGATCTCTGCTGGCCGCTGCGGCGATGTGCTTCAGCCCCTCCGTCCTGGCTCAAACGGCGGACAAACCCTCCGGCCCGCCGACGGCCGAGAAGACGCCGGAGCATCACCGCTACACGAGCGCAACCCATGAGAACGGCATCTCCAGCATCGCCGACCTGATGGCCAAGTGGCTCCGCACGGAGGACCTCGGCGACCCCTGGCGGCCGCCGACCTCAGGTCCTTTCGTCACCTTCACGGCGCCCATCGTGGACAAGGGCAACCTCGTCATCCAGCCGCTGTTTTTCTATAACTTCGTGCGCGGCACCTTCGATGAAAACTCCAATTTCCATTCGCTCCCCGGCAGCGACATGCGCCAGGCCGCCGTCATGTCGCTGTTCACCCAGTACGGCATCCTGCGCGATACCGAACTTGACGCGCAGATCAACTTCCTTCACCAGCGCGCCAAGGTTGACGGCCAACGCGCCTCGTCCACCGGCATCGGCGACACCCAGATCGCTCTGCGCACGCTCCTGATGCACGAAACGCCCTCGTGGCATCCGGAGATCTCCGTCATCGGACAGATCAAGCTCCCCACCGGCAAGTTCGAAGACGCCAACCCCCGCGAACTCGGCACCGACATCATGGGCACCGGCTCCACCGACCTGACCCTCGGCCTGGACTTCACCAAGGCCGTCAAGCCCGTCGTCCTCCATGCCGACGTGTGGTACACCTGGCCCGTCGCCAACCGCATTGACGGCGAACACGTCCGCTACGGCGACATCCTCAACTGGAACCTGGCCCTGGAAATCCCCTTCTGCAAGGAACGGCTGGCCTACATGGTGGAGTTCAGCGGCACTCACCAGGCCAACCGTCGCGTCAACGGCCGCGCCATCGGCGGCTCAAACGTGAACAGCATCCTGTTCGGAACCGGACTCGAGATCATCTTTCGCGACAACCTGCAACTGCTTCTCGGCTACCAGCGCACGCTCTGGGGCACCAATACCGACGCCATTGACGCCATCGCGGCCACGCTTGTCTGGAGTTTTTAGCCCAGGAGAATTTCAATGCATATTCCCGACGGATATCTCAGCCCGGCCACGTGCGGCGTCATGTACGCCGTGATGATCCCCCTCTGGGCCGCCTCGTCGCGCGTGATGAACAAGACCCTGAACGCCAAGCAGGCGCCCCTGCTGGCCATGAGCGCCGCGTTCTGCTTCCTGATCCAGATGTTCAACATCCCCGTCATCGGCGGCACGACGGGACACGCCGTGGGCGCAACGCTCGTGGCCATCGTGCTCGGGCCCTGGGCGGCCTGCGTCTCGGTCTCCATCGCGCTGACGATACAGGCGCTCATCTTCGGCGACGGCGGGATCAGCGCGCTCGGCGCCAACTGCTTCAACATGGCCTTTGTCATGCCTTTCGTCGGCTATTACGTCTACAAGACCATCGCCGCAGGCGCGGCGCCGGATTCCCGCAGGCGATGGATTGCCGCAGGCGCGGCCGGTTACGTCTCTCTGCTCGCGGCGGCAACGGCTGCAGCCGTGCAGTTCGGCATCCAGCCTGCCATCGCGCACGACGCCGCAGGCCGCGCCCTCTACTGCCCTTACGGTCTGGGCGCAGCCCTGACGGCCATGGTCGGCGAACATCTGATCCTCTTCTGCTGGATCGAGGCCATCGTGACCGGCCTTGTCGTCGCCTTGCTCGGCCGCACGGAGCCGGATCTGGTCTCCTGGACGCGGCCCGACACCGCCATTCTCGCCAGACCGGCGCGGCTGCTGGTCGCTCTTGCCCTGCTGATCCTGGCCTGTCCCGTCGGCCTCGTCCTGCCTGAAATCTTCCGCTCAGGCGACGCCTGGGGCGAGTGGTCCCCGGAAGACCTTGGCAGAGCCTTGGGCTACATCCCTGAGGGTCTGCGCAAGCTGTCGAACCTCTGGTCCGCGCCCCTGCCGGATTATTCGGTCACGGGACTGGAGGGGACGGGAACCGGCGGGGCGAGCATCGGCTACATCATCTCCGCCATCATCGGCGTTGCGGTCTGCGCCGTCGCCATATTCATCGTCGGTCGCATTCTGTTGCGCAGGAAAGCCCATGTCACAAACGAAACAAGGCCCTGAAACGGCCGCCCCACTCAGGACCCGACGATCGCGACGCGGAAACCTCATCCATCGCACGGTCAACGATGTCCTGTCGTTCATCCGCAACTCCGTATATACCGAAGAGATGGCCGACCGCCGCGGTCTCTTGCAGGCCGCCGACCCGCGCGCCAAGCTGGTGGCGCTCGGCCTGCTGCTCGGAGCCGTGCTCGCGACACATAAGCTGGATGTGCTGGCGAGCCTGTATCTCCTCGTGACGGCCCTGGCCGTTGCCTCAAAGATTCCCTTTCTCCACTTCCTGAAGCGGGTATGGGTCTTCATGCCCCTCTTCGCCGGCATCATTGCGCTGCCGATTCTGTTCAGCCCCGTGTCGCCGGGGCGCTCGGTCCTGATTCTCTGGCGATGGGCGGACGGAACGGCCTTTGCCGTCACGGACAACGGCCTGTGGATGGCGTCGGTGCTGGTCCTGCGGGTGGCGACGTCGGTTTCGCTTGCGGTGTTGCTGGTGCTCACCACGCGCTGGGCGCACCTGCTGAAGGCCCTCCGCGTCTTTGGCGTGCCGCGCGTATTCATCCTGACCCTGGAGATGACGTATCGGTACATTTTTCTTCTGATCGGCATCATCCAATCGGAGCACATGGCGAAGGAAAGCCGCACGATCCGCAGGGCGTCTCTTCCCGCCGAACGCCACTGGGCAACCTCGCGCATCGGACATCTCTTTCTGCGCTCGCGGCAGATGGGCGAAGAGGTCTACCTGGCCATGCTCGCGCGCGGCTACAGCGGCGAGGCCAAGCTGCTCAACCCCTTCAGGCTGCGCGCCGGCGACGTGGCCGGCCTGTGCGCCTGTCTCATGTTGCTTCTGCTGGTCCTGGGTCTGAACCGTATCCCATGAAGGAGGTCCGCTTGTCCGACAACAACGTCTTTGCGCTGGAGCGGGTCAGCTATTCCTACCTGGGCCGATACCCGGCCCTGGTGGACATAGACCTCCCTGTCCGCATGGGCGAGAGCATCGCCCTGCTCGGCGCCAACGGCTCCGGCAAATCCACCCTCCTCATGCTCCTCGACGCCCTTCTTTTTGCCGACTCCGGCAGGATCACGGCCTTCGGCCGGGAACTGCGGCCTGAACTCCTGAACGACGACGCCTTCCGCATGCGCTTTCGCAAGGACGTCGCCATGGTGTTCCAGAATTCGGACGTCCAACTCTTCTGTTCCACGGTCCGCGACGAGGTGGCCTTCGGCCCGCTGCAGCTCGACATGCCGCCGAAGGAAGTCGAAGGACGCGTGGCCGCGATCATGAACCAGATGCGCATCGCGTCTCTGGCCGAGCGCGCCCCCTTCAACCTGAGCGGCGGCGAGAAGAAAAAGGTGGCCATCGCCGCCGCCCTCGCCGTGCAGCCGCGCGTTCTGCTTCTGGACGAGCCGACGGCCGCCCTCGACCCCCGCAGCACGCGCGAACTGCTCGACATGGTCATGGAGTTCCACGAGAACGGCGGCACGCTCGTCATCGCCACCCACGACCTGCACATCCTGCCCGAAGTCGCCGAGCGCATCTACGTCCTCGACGAGTCCCGCCGCATCGCCGCCGCGGGCGCCGCGCGCGAAATACTGTTTGATGACGCGCTGCTCCATCGCTGCAACCTCGCGCACGTGCATCCGCACCGCCACGACGGCGAATGGCACTCCCACCCGCACCGCCACGATAAATCCGGCCGTCATCCCTGACCGCCCCGACCCGAATTCGCGCCGCCGTCTCGCCGGACAAACCGCTTGACACCGGCAAAGAGCGTCCCTATACTCCACCCCTACGCAGAAGGGCTCGACGCGTATTTTTTTTCCTGGAGACCACGATGCAGAAAGAATTACACGACCTGAATCCGCCGTTGCGCACGCTGATGGGACCCGGACCGAGCAACGTCCACCCGCGGGTGTTGCGCGCGATGGCCGCGCCCGTCATCGGACACCTCGATCCCGAATTCCTGGGTATCATGAACGAGACCCGCGACCTCCTGCGCTTTGTCTTCCAGACGAAGAACACCTTCACCATCGCCGTCTCGGCGACGGGCAGCGCCGGCATGGAGACGTGCCTGGTGAACCTGATCGAGCCGGGCGACCAGGTCGTGGTCTGCGTGAACGGCGTTTTCGGCGAACGCATGATCGACATCGTCGGCCGCTGCGGCGGGAAGCTCTCGCGCGTGGACGCGCCGTGGGGCCGCGTCATTGACCCGGCCGACCTGAAAAAGGCGCTGGCGAACCTGAAGCCCAAACTCGTCGCCCTGGTGCACGCCGAGACCTCGACCGGCGCATGGCAGCCGATCGAGGAGATCAGCAGGATTGCGCACGAGGCCGGCGCGCTGCTCGTGCTCGACACGGTGACCTCGCTCGGCGGCGTCCCCGTGACGCTCGACGCCTGGGGCGTGGATGCCTGTTACAGCGGCACGCAGAAGTGCCTGAGCTGCCCGCCGGGGCTTTCGCCCGTCTCGTTCAACGACCGCGCCATGGGCGCCGTGCGTGCGCGCAAGACCAAGGTGCAGAGCTGGTACCTGGACATGACGATGGTCGAGCGATACTGGGGCGAGGAACGTTTCTATCACCACACCGCCCCCATCAGCATGATTTACGCCCTGCGCGAGGCGCTGCGCCTGGTGCATGAAGAAGGTCTGGAGGCGCGTTTCGCGCGCCACATGGCCAACCACCGCGCGCTCGTCGCGGGTCTGGAGGCGATGGGCATGAAGATGTTCGCCCAGGAGGGCCACCGCCTCCCGATGCTCAACACGTTCTGGATACCCGAAGGCGTGGACGACCTCAAGGCGCGCAAGTTTCTGCTGGCGGAGCACAACATCGAGCTGGGCGGCGGGCTGGGCGCCGTCAAGGGCAAGATCTGGCGCGCGGGGCTTATGGGCGAGGGTTCGACGAAGAACAATGTTCTGCTTTTCCTCGGCGCCCTTGAGCCCGCGCTGAAGACGCAGGGCGCCGCGAAGCCGGCGCCGGGCGCGGGCGTGGCGGCGGCCATCGCGGCTTATTGAGCGGCACAGAATAATGAAGGCCAGGAAATACGACGTGGTCGGCATCGGCTGTTGCGCCGTGGATTACCTCGGCGTGGTGGCCAGGATGCCCTCAAAGCTGGACGCGAAGATCTGGATGGACGAGTTCGCCAAACAGGGCGGCGGACTGGCGGCCACGGCCCTTGTGGCGGCCGCCCGATTGGGGGCCAAGGCCCACTTTGTCGGCAAGGTGGGCGACGACGACTTCGGCCGCTTCATCGCAAATGAACTCAAGAGGGAAAATGTCGCCTGCGACGATATGATATACATCAAGGGCATGTCGGCGCGATTTGCGTTCTGCGTTTCGGACCGCAGCACCGGCGCGCGCACCATCTTCGTCACGCCGCATACCCAAGTCCCCTATTTGAAGGCCGGCGAGATCAAGCGGCAACAGATCGCCGAGGCGAGATACCTGCTCGTGGATGGCTACGAGATGGACGCCGGAATCCGCGCCGCCGAGATCGCCCGCCGGGAAGGCGTGCCCGTCGTGATTGACGCCGAGAAGATTGACCCGAAGATGCGCAAGCTCGTCGCGCTCTCCGACGTCATCATTGCCTCGGAGGATCACGCCGAATGGCACACCGGCAGACGCGGCCACGTCGCCCAGGCTCGTGCTTTGTTTGCCCGCCAGCGGAAGATTGACCCAAACAAGGTAGTGGTCGTAACCGCCGGAACAAGAGGAAGTTACACCGTAACCAAGTCCGGCGAGTTTCACACCCCCGCCTTCAAGGTTAACGTGGTGGACACGACCGGCTGCGGCGACGTTTATCACGGGGCGTACATCTACGGCCTGCTGCGGGGCTGGGGCCTCGAATGCACGGCCGAGTTTGCGTCGGCGGTGGCGGCGCTCAAGTGTCGCGCCCTTGGCGGGCGGGCCGGCATCCCCACCCTCCGCGAAACCGAACAGTTCCTCAGGTCAAACCCGAAACGAATTCCTGTCAAGTAACCGGAGGCTCCCATGACACGCCGGGGCCTGATGATCGCGGGATGGTTCATTTTCTGCGCCGCGCCCGCCGCCGGCCAGGACATCCAGCTCCTGCGTGTGGACTTCGACGACGCCGCAAAGGCCTACGACGCCGTCACTTTTCTTGGAGAACCGCAGCGCATAAACGGGGCGGTGCGCACCACGGCCCTGGCCAACTGGCAACGCGGTGGCGTGCAGGTCGGTCCCATCCCCACGCCGCAGGGCCGACTGACCGTGCGATACGATTTCCGCCCGATCCGGTTCGGGCGGCAATCGCAGGAGTTTACGTCTCAACTGCCCACCACGCACTGGTACATGCTGTTCGCCGACGCCGCAGGCCGCATGCGGCTGTACACCCGCTGCCAGGGCGAATGGAAGCCGCGCGCAAGTTCAAGCGCCACGCTTCAGCTCAATAACTGGTATACCGCCAACATCGCGCTGGCGCGCACGGGCATCGCCGTCCGTATCGCGGAAAGAGACTCCGGACATCTCGTCTGGGAGACGCCGGAGCCGCTGGCCCTCGACGACCTGGGCGAGGAAATTCTTTTCGTGCTGTGCGACGAATCGCCCGAAGAGAAATCCGGCGCGACGGAGTGGGACAACCTCGTTCTTTCGACCGACGACGCCGGCCTTGCGCAGCGTTTCGCCGCGCTCATGCGGGCGGTCGCCCGGGAACGGGCCGACCAGGAGCGGCGTCGCCTGACGGCTGCCGCGCTGCGCGAAAGAGGCATCGCGCTGATACCGCCGCCGCTGGACGTGAAACTGGGCGACGGCGCCTACCCGCTGCCCCAAACCGTCGTTGTTCGCGCGGAGGCCGGATGCGGCGAACCGGATCTCGCCGCCGTGAGGGTGGCGTTCGCCGACGCCCTGAATCGCCAGGTCAGGTCAGACTCCGGCGCCAAAGCAGACCTGTTGCTGCGGCGTTCCGCCGATGCCGCTGCTCAACCCCAAGCCTATCGCCTTGTCGTGAACGGCCAGGGCATTCTGGCCGAAGCCGCAACGCCTCAGGGCTTTTACTACGCCGCCCAAACTCTGTGTGCGCTCGTCAACGCCGCCGGCGCGGCCCCTGCCGTCGAGATCACCGACGCCCCCGCCATCGAGAGCCGCCTCGTCATGGTCGCCATTGACCAGGGCGCGTTCCAGGGCGTGGACGTTCCCTATTGGAAACGCATTATTCGCGAGCTGGCGGCGGTCAAGATCACGCACATCATGCCGTACTTTGAGGGCGGCGGCTTTCTCTACAAGAAGTACCCGTTCGCGACGATGAAGGGCGAGAATGGATTCACGCACGAGAAGGCGCGCGAGTTGAGCGACTACGCCCGCGAGCGTTTCGTCGAGTTGCTGCCGCAGCAGCAGACCCTCGGCCACTCCGGCGCCATCCTGTCTCACGAACAGCTCAAGGATTTGCGCGAGAGCGGCGACGTGTACTGCTCCTCGAACCCCAGGACGTTTGAGTTTCTCGGCGACCTGTTCGACGAGTTGGTCGCGGCCTTCCCTCATGCCCGCGCGATCCACTGCGGCGGGGATGAATTTGCCCATGGCTTCGCCAAGTGCCCGAAGTGCAAGGAGCGGGCGGAACAGATCGGGCCGAGCGGCCTGTACGCCGAACACATGATGCGCCTGCGCGACATGCTTGAGAAGCGCAATCGCGGGATGATGATCTGGTGGCACGAGCAGGGCTACACCGAGGAGGCCGCCGACAAGCTGGCCAAGGACATCGTGATATTCGACTGGCACTACGGAAATCAGAGCGCGTACCCGTCGCTGGAACGTCTTCAGAAGAAGGGCTTCATGCGCACGTGGGCGACGCCGGCCGTCACGCGATACTACAGCGGCACCAACGACTTCGACAACACCTTCGGCAACATTCAGGGCTTCCTGCGCGCGGGCGCGAAGATGCGCACGCCGGGCGCATGCACGTGCACCTGGGTGCACGGCATCTGGGGCGGACGAAACCTGTTCGAATTGAATCTGTACGCGTTGCTTTGGAGCGCCGAGTGCGCCTGGAATCCGGCGGCAAGCGATGTCGAGACGTTCCAGTGGAAGTTTGCGCGGCATTGGTTCGGCCTCGAAGGAGCGTATCGGGGAGAGGAAGTTTTGAAGGCCGTACACGCGCCCTTTGGGCCGACGAGGGATCAGAAGTTCTGGCGCGACTCGCGCGTCCTGGAGCCGATCATCACCGAGCCGCCCGCCGTGACGGCCAGGCGTCTTCTGGGCCGGACGGAACCCGCCGTTGCCGCGCCGGGGGCGAAGCAGGCCAAGCCGCTGGAGAAGGTCTCGGCGGACGAGGCGCAGGAACTGCTGAAGGTGTGCGCCCAGGCCAGACAAATCCTGGAGCGCTGGCGCAAGGAAGCCAGGCGAAACCGCGTGACGGCGGACTATCTCCTTCACGACACGCACATCCACGAAACTGCGGCCCGCAAGATATTGGCCGTCTGGGAGATGCTCAAGTCGTGGGAGGCGGCAGCCGCCAAGCCTCAGGCCGAGCGCGCCGCCGTCGTGGCGCCGGCGCTGGCGCAGTTGCGGGCGGTGGCGTCCGACCTGGCGCACATCGAGGACATGTTCCGACGTTCGGTCAAGGAAGCCGGCGGCGGCGAGTGCGGTTGGGGCGGATGGGTGCCCTTTGTGGCGAAGGGCGGCGTGCAGTTCCGCGCTCCGCAAGGCCGCACCGGCATCGAGGAGGCCGTCGCGAAGGCCAAGCACTTGCTGAACAGCGAACCGTTGCCGGCAAGTCCGTTTTGAAGAGGTATCCATCGTGAAACAAACTCCGGATTTCGGGCGAATGCGAAAGACGCTCTTCTGCGGACGGGCCGACCACGTCCCTATCGCCGAACTGAAGGTGGACGCGCACGTCATGGCCGCCTTTCTCGGCCGCCCTGTCAAGGCCCTGCAAGACCACCTGGACTTCTGGCGGGACGCGGGCTACGACTACATCCGCATCCGCCCCCGCTATGAGTATCACAGCGTCGCCGCGCAGACGCGCACCGGACAGTACAGCGCCTACGGCAACGGGACGGACACGCGCAAGTGGGCGCCGACCCACGGCGGCGCCATTCTCACCGACGAGGACTTCGAGAAGTTCCCCTGGCCGCGCCCGCAGGACATTGATTACGCCGAGGTCGAAGCCGTCGGCAAGATCCTTCCCGAAGGCATGAAGCTCATCTCCGGCTGCACGGGCATCTACGAATCGGTCTGGATGCTCATGGGGTTCGAGGGGTTCTCGATGGCCCTTGTCGAAAACCCGCCGCTGGTCGAAAGGATGTTTCAACGCATCGGCGAGCTTCATTATAATATGATACAGAACGTCGCGAGCCTGGAGCACGTCGGCGCGGTGTGGTACACGGACGACATCGCCTACACCGAAGGGCTGTTGGTGTCGCCGGCCGTCTATCGCAAACACCTGTTTCCGTGGATGCGAAAGATGAAGGCCGTCTGCCGCAAGCGCGACCTGCCGCTCCTGTTTCACTCGGACGGCGACCTGTGGGAAGTGATGGACGATCTCATCGAGATCGGCGTCAACGCCATCCACCCCATCGAACCCAAGGCGATGGACATCGCTGAGGTGAAGCGGCGCGTCGGGCGCAAGCTGTGCCTGATCGGGAACATTGACCTGGGCTACACGCTCACGCGCGGAACGCCCGAAGAGGTGCGCGCCGAGGTCCGCGAGCGGATTCGCGCCTGCGCGCCGGGCGGCGGATATTGCGTCGGGTCGTCGAACACGGTGACCAACTACGTGCCGCTGGCCAATTACCGGGCCATGATCGAGGCGACAAAGGAATACGGCAAGTACTGAGGCACGAGGTTTCGGCTTTTCGACAACGGCTTACCTGCATGGATCGTCGGACAAAAGCGGAAATCATACGAAACGTCGAGAGGATGATCGGGCCGGGCAGCGTCCTGCACAGGCCCCTCGATCTGAAGGTCTACGACTATGACGCGGGCATAGACCGCGCCGCGCCCGACCTGATCTGTTTCCCCACGACGACGGAGCACGTCGCCGAGATCGTCCGAATGGCGCGGCAAGACCTCATCCCCATCCTCGCGCGCGGGGCGGGCACCAACCTCAGCGGCGGAACGATACTCGTGCGCGGCGGCATCATCATAGAGACCTCGCGCATGGACCGCATCCTGGAGATTGACGCCGCCAACCAGCGAGCCGTTGCGCAGGCCGGCGTGATCAATCTCGACCTCGTGAACGAGGCGGCCAGACACGGACTCCTCTACGCCCCCGACCCCGCCAGTCAGAAAGTCTCGACGATGGGCGGCAACGTCGGCGAGAACTCCGGCGGGCCTCACTGTTTGAAGTACGGCGTAACGACCAATCACGTCCTCGGCATGCAGATCGTCACCAGCGATGGCGAGGTGGCGCAACTCGGCGGCAAGCCCCTCGACGCGCCGGGCTACGACCTGACCGGCGTCTTCGTCGGCTGCGAGGGCATGTTCGGCATCGCGACGGAGATTACGGTACGGCTCATACGTCTGCCCGAGTCGGTCAAGACGATGTTGGCCGTCTTCAACTCCATCGAGGAGGCCAGCGATACGGTCTCGGCCATCATCGGGGCTGGGATCATCCCGGCCACCCTGGAGATGATGGACCGCCAGTTCATCCACGCGATCGAGGCGTCCTTCCACGCGGGTTTCCCGCTCGACGCCGAGGCGATTCTCATCATCGAGGTGGACGGCATCAAGGACGAGCTGGGGCGCCTCGCGGCGCGCATCGAGGAAATCTGCAAGTGGAACCATGTCCGTAACGTGCGCATGGCGGCCGACGAGGCCGAGCGCGCCCAGCTTTGGGCGGGGCGGCGCGGGGCTTTCGGCGCACTGGCGCGTCTCAGCCCCAATTATCTCGTCCTCGACGGGACCGTCCCGCGCACCGAACTGTCGCGCGTCCTGCGCGACGTTATGAAGGTCGGCGAAAAGCACGGCCTCCGCATCGGCAACGTGTTTCACGCCGGTGACGGAAATCTGCACCCCTGCATCCTCTTCGACGAGCGCGCGCCGGCGCAGGTGCTTGCGGCCAAGAAGGCCGGCCAGGAGATCATGAAGCTGTGCGCCGAGGCCGGCGGCACCATCACCGGCGAGCACGGCGTCGGCGTCGAAAAGGCGGATTTCATGTCGTTGGTCTTTAGCGAAGACGACATGAAGGCGATGAAGGCGGTCATGCGCGCCTTCGACCCCCAGAACATCTGCAACCCGGGCAAGGTCTTCCCCATTGAACACGCGGGGGAACTATGAGCCTGGATCCGCGCTCGCCCTCCTTTCCGACGGCGCCCGAACTCGCAACGGATGCGCACATGCTGCGCGAACATGCCGTTGACGACATCCAGCCGAAGGTTGTCGCCTATCCGCGCCGGCCGGCGGACGTCGCCGACCTGCTCGGCCGCGCCAACGCGCAGGAACACAAGGTCGTGCCCTGGGGGTCGGGCACAAAGCAGTCTATCGGCGCGCCGCCGGAGCGCGTGGACCTCGTGCTCAAGCTTGAACTGCTGAACCGCATCGCCGACCACGACCACCAGAACATGACCGTAACCGTCGAGGCCGGCGCGCGGTTGGCGGCTGTCCAGGCCGCGCTGCGCGAACGCTCCCAACTCCTGCCGCTGGATCCGCCCTTCGGACACGATGCCACCATCGGCGGCATCCTGGCGACGAACTCCAGCGGTCCGCGGCGGCTTCTCTACGGCTCGGCGCGGGACTTTGTGCTCGGCATGAAGACGGCGTTGCCCAACGGCACGATCGTCAAGGCGGGAGGAAAGACGGTCAAGAACGTGGCCGGTTTCGACCTCTCGAAGCTGCACATCGGCGCGATGGGCACCCTGGGCGTCATCGTCGAGGCGACGTTCCGCGTGCTCCCCCTGCCGGAGACGTCGGCGACCCGGCTTTTCTTGTTCTCCGACTTGGACGCGCCGTGTGCCGCCGTGACGCACATGCTCGGCAGCGCGCTTCTGCCCGCCGCCGTGGAGTTGCTCAATCCCGCTGCCATGGCGCGATGCAGGACGTTTACGGGCAGCGCCAAAAAGATGTGGTGCCTTGCGGTCGCTTGCGAGGGCTTTGCGGAGTCCGTCGCGCGCCACGAGCGGGACGTCGCGGCAACGTGCTCCGGCGCGACGGCCGTCAGGCTTGCAGGCGCCGAGCAGGACGCCTTCTGGCGCTTCGTCACCGACCATCTTTCCGACGCCGGAACCCGCAAGCCCCTGTACACCGTTCGTTCCCGCATCTCGCTGCCCCTCTCGCAGGTGAAGACTTTCGTTTGTGACGCGCAGCGGCGTCTCGACGAAGCCGGAATCGCAGGAGCGATCACGGCGCACGCCGCCACCGGCATCGTGTATGTCCTGTGCCCCGACGCCGCCGGCGCTCAGTTGCCGGCGCTGCGCAAGCGCGCGAACGAACTGGGCGGCTGGCTCGCCGTCGAGGCGGCGCCTGTCGCCCTCAAACGCCAGGTCGGCGTGTGGGATGCGCCGCCCGGCGGACTCCAAATCATGAAGCGCCTTCGCAGCGCTTTCGATCCCAAACGCACCCTCAACCCCGGCCGGTTCGTAGACGGCCTCTGACCTGCTGCGCAGATTGAACCCGACTGAGGTTCCGCCATGAAGAAACCCTTCCTTGCCGCCGCATGCCTGTTTGCCTTCCCGTCTGTCGTCGCTGGTTCGCAGGCACCGTGCCCGATCACCGTCCTGGTCGAAGATGTGGCCGCGCGCCAAACGGAAAAAATCGGGGAGACGCCGGCTCCTTTGCCCGGGATGCAATGCGCGCTTCGCGTCACTGAAGAACAGGGCTCGCGCCGCATGACGGTGCCCCTGAAGGACGTTTCCGGACGGGACCGCGAGGTCGCCGTCCATTTCGCGCTGCCGGCGGACCATGGTTTTGCGCGCGCCCTCTGCCCCGACGGACAGGACCCGCGGGACTGCCGCGCCAACTGGACGCTCAACTACCGCGGTCCGCTCGTCCTGCCGCTGGTCAGTCTGTACACGCCGGGCGCAAGCGGCCTTACGCTGTGCGCGGACTTCGACCAGATGATCCCCGGCCTGGCGTTTCGGTGCAGCGGGGAAAAGGGCAAGGAAGGATTCGAAGCGATTTTCATGAACCGCCGCCTGCCGGCAAACGTGCCGGTGGTGCCTGGCACCAAGGAACCACTGGGTGCGATGCAGCGACAACAACTGGCTTTACACCGAAGGCGAGTCCGTGAGGATGGGCGAGCCGGTGGAGGCGGGCGTCTTCACGTTCGCGCTGAATCCTTCAAGCCGGTAAAGAAGCAGGCGGCCGCAGACACTCAGCCCCCCGCCGCTTTCTTGATATCGCCCCATCGGATGAGAGGTTTGAGGGTGAAGCCGGCCTTGGCGAGATTCTCCGCGCCGCCCTGCTCGCGGTCCACGACGCAGATGACCGAGAGTACGCGGCCCCCGGCCGCGCCGATGTTCTTGCAGGATTCGACGACCTGGCCGCCGGTGGTGATGACGTCCTCAATCACGGCGATGCGGTCGCCCTTGTTCATGAGGCCTTCGATGAGCTTCATCGTGCCGTATTCCTTGGCGTGTTTTCTCACCAGCAGCAGTGGAATCCCGGTCTTGAGCGAGAGGCCGGTAGCCAGCGGGACGCCGCCCAGTTCAAGCCCCGCGATCTTCTGCACGCCCTCCGGGAGCAGACCGGCCATGCCGTCCACGATGGCGCGCAACAGTTCGGGCTGGCTTTCGAACAGGAACTTGTCGAAGTAGGTGTCGCTCTCCAGGCCGGACCGCAGCTTGAACTTGCCCTTCAGCATGCACGTCTGGGCGATCTCGCGAATCGTCTCGGGCGACATCATGGCTTCTCCTCCCGTATCCTCTGCGCAATCAGTCGGGCCAGCGCCACGGCGTGTTCTTCCAGTGGAGCGTTCCACGGGACGACGGCCTCCGTCGTGATCGGGGGCATGGGTTTGTCCGTTGTATCGAGTGTGCCGTAGCCCGAAGCGAACCCCTGCAGGTAATCGGCGATCATCTGGTTCAGCTCCCGGTCCAGCGTGCCCTGCGAGTCGAAACCCAACAACCCCCACACCTTCCCCCGCAAGGGCCGCACAAAGGCCGCGTTCTCCTCGGCGGGGAAGTACGAAAGGCTGGTGAGCCGTTCGAGCAGCGCCGCCACCTTCGACGGCACCGGCGCGTAACGCGGGGTGATGAGAACGATGGCATCCGCTCCGACCATCTGCCCCAGGATCTTCTTGAGGTCGTCTTTCACGATCTTGCAGCCCTTGCCGTCGGCGCACGCATGGCAGGCCCGGCACGGGCTGAGGCGGACGTCGGCCACAAAGACGGTATCCACGGGGTGAGCGGGGTTCTCCTTCGCCCAGAAACTCGCAAAGACCCGCGCCACGTGTTCGGAGACGCCGTTACGCCGGTGCGAGCCGACGACGACCATGACACGCTTCAACACCGCGCCAACCTTTCCCGGAGCCGAAACGAAACGGCCTGCGAAGGCCACACCGTAGCATATAAGCCGCTCACCGTCAAGATGCTTGCCGAAC
>CAYPFP010000028.1:0-28914 GCA_964409935.1 uncultured Planctomycetota bacterium
CTATTGCCAAAAAATAAATGCAAGCAAAAACCCGCGAGAGAGATTACATGCACCCACGGGAGTTCCTCACCTTCTTCAGTCCTGGCTCAGGCGCGTCCCATAGTGCAGGAGACCGAAGCCCCAGAGCACGGCCGGGCCGGAGAACGCGGGCAGGCCCCGGATGAAATCGGCCATCACGCCGCTAACCATTGCGCAAGACGAGCCTCCCGCGGCGGACGAAAGCCCTTGCATTCAAAGACCAATTGGTGTAGCATTCCGAGAAACAGGCGGGATGACGCGCCCGCCAATCCGTCGGGCGCGAACACGAAGTGCCAGGCACGCGGCAAACGTCCGCCGCGAGCCAGGCACTACAGGGCGGCGTAGCCAAGTGGCTAAGGCAGTGGTTTGCAAAACCACCATTCCCGGGTTCGAATCCCGGCGCCGCCTCCAGCTTTTTAATTTTTTCGTGTCTCGATCTCCGGATTCCAGCCCGAATCCCGCGCGCGCGGGACCTTTCGTTCGGGGCGAGTGGCGGAAAGGCAGACGCGAGGGATTTAAAATCCCTTCCCCGATGAGGGGGTGCGGGTTCGATTCCCGCCTCGCCCACCAATCGGCGTCGTATGGCTCCCGTTGACGCGCCCCCCGTTACAAGGACCGCCACGATTATCCGCTAATGAACAAACCGAATCCTCTCCTGCAAATTTACGACATCCTTCTCAAAGCCTTTGGGCCGCAGCACTGGTGGCCGGGAGACACGCCCATTGAAGTCGTCGTCGGCGCCATCCTGACTCAAAACACCAACTGGACAAACGTGGAGAAGGCTATCAGGAACCTGAAAGCGGCCGGACTCCTGGACGCCCCATCACGATGGGGCGCCCACGCCCTCCGGCGCGTGCCCATCGAGAAGCTGGCGGAGCTTATCCGACCCGCCGGTTACTACAACGTCAAAGCGCAGAGATTGAAGAGTTTCTTCGGTTGGCTCGATGCCCGTTACGGCGGCGATCTGGATAGGATGTTCGCCCGGCACACGTCCGCCCTTCGCGCGGAACTGCTCGAGGTGCGCGGCGTCGGCCCCGAGACGGCGGACTCGATGCTCCTGTACGCCGGACAGAAACTCAGTTTCGTCGTTGACGCCTACACCTATCGGATCTTCTGTAGACACCAACTGATCCCCGCCGACACGACGTACGACGAGATCAAGGAGTTCTTCGAAAGCCGCCTGCCGCAGGACGTCCAGCTCTATAACGAGTACCATGCCCTCATCGTGGCGGTTGGCAAGAGGTACTGCAAGCCCAAGCCGCTATGCGATCCATGCCCTCTCGGACGACAGATCGGGCCGGGCGTCATTTCGGATTGACACTTCTGCGGGATCCCGCTATGATGCCTTTGCCCCCGGCGCATCGGCGCCAGTGAGACTCGGTCGCCAGGATCCCTCGTCGAGGAGCGCGGGATGAAGCGTATGTCGGTGGGTTGCCACTGCCTCACCTGGGGCAATAGCGCGTTCGTGCAGGCCATTGACGACATATCATCGCTGGGATACAAGGGGATCGAGGCATTGGGCGGCATCGTGGACGTGTGGGAGAACAGGCTCGGCGAATTCAAGGATGCCCTGGCCCGCCGAAGGCTCCGCCTTGCGAGCCTCTACTGCGGCGGCGCATTAACGGCCCCGGCCGAGTCCAAGACAGAGATTGAGGCCGCCGTTCGTTGCGCGCGGTTCGTTCACGCTAATGGAGGAAACGTGGTCGTGATTCGCGGCGGCCGCGCGCAGAAAGGCCAAGACCTTGCCGACGCATGGAACGTCTTCATCGGCGCCGCGGAGGAGATTGGCCGGAGATGTCTGGAGTTTGGGGTGCGCGCGGCCTACCATCCGCATCGGGGAACGATGGTGGAGACCCCCGCCCAACTGCGGCGCTTGATGGGGAACTCGAATCCGGACCTGCTCTTCCTGGCCCCCGATACGGGTCATCTCAGACTCGGCGGTGCAAGTCCGGAGGAGGTATTCCAGACCTACGCAGACAGGATCGTCCACGTTCACTTCAAAGACCTGCGAATCCGGGCGACCGCGCCAGGCCCGAACGGCGGCCCGTCGGCCCAGGCCAACCCGCCGCAGGCGTCTCCCCCCATCCTCTTCGCCGAGATCGGGGAAGGCCCCTTAAACTTCCGCGCCGTCACGAAAGTCCTGCGCAACAAGGACTATTCCGGCTGGGTCATCGTCGAGTTGGACCGGTCCGCCCGAACGCCCAGAGAGAGCGCGCGGATCAGCATGCGTTACATGACGCACGTGCTGGGGTTTGCGGCCTGACTCTCCGCCCCGGCCTGTGAGAATCGGGTTGAAACCAGGCCGCCAAATTGGTATTCTGGTTTTATTGGTTTCCAGGGGCATTTGACTAACGGATCAAGGAGACACCATTGTCGGATCGAGTCCTGTACGACAAGAAGGCCATCTCCCTGGCGGTATCCAAGCTGGCGCAGGATATTCTGAAAAGCAATCCCAAGCCGAAGGATGTCGCCCTCGTCGGGGTGAAGACCAGGGGCGTGCAGCTTGCGCAGCGCATCCAGGCGGAGATGAAACGCGCGAACAAGGTCGCCCTGCCCCTCGGCGCCATTGATACGACACTCTACCGGGACGACCTGAACGACACGGCACCCCAGCCCAAGGACAAGGGAACGCAGATTCCCTTCGACGTCAACAACAAGACCATCGTTCTTGTGGACGACGTCCTCTATACCGGACGCTCCGTGCGGGCCGCCATAGACCAGATCATGGACTTTGGCCGCCCCAAGCGCATCGAGCTGGCCGTGCTGGTGGACCGCGGCCACCGCGAGCTTCCCATCGCGCCCGACTACATCGGCTTCAAGGTCGAGACCAAGGACACCGAGGTGGTCAAAGTCCACTTCGCCGAAGTGGACGTCCGCGATGAGGTCCTCATCGGAAAGCAGAAGACATAGCGTTCTTTGATCTGCCGCAGGAACCCGTAGGCGCAAAGGCCGTCGGCGCCGCCTCCTGCACAAATCGTGTCTTGCTCCTCAGACCGGCTGTTGTGTTGGCGAAACCGCGGGAAGCATTTGACGAAGAACAGTTTCCACGCCATCATCGTGTGCGCGTTCACCTCTGGAGGGGTTGTTCTTTTCCTTTTTGCCCCTCTTCTTCTCCCCCATTTCGGATGTTCGCGGGCGGCCCCGGCCATGCTTTCGCGCGCCGGCCGCGCCGACCTCGACAAGGGACTCGCCCTCGCCAAAGAGGCCAAGCACGAAGAGGCCGTACAGGAATTCAACAAGGCCATTGACGCCAATCCCAAGAACGCCGACGCCTATCGCGCGGCCGGCGACTCCAACGTGGCGTTGGGCCGCCTTGACGACGCCGTCAGCGCCTACAGGCGCGGCATCAGCATAAGCCCCGACGACGCCTCCCTCCATCACAACCTCGGACTGGTCTACGCCATGCAGGGCAAGTATGACGACGCTGTCGCCGAGTTCCGCCGATCCATCCGCTGCGGAACCACCAACCCCCGCACTTACGTCAATCTGGGCTTGGTCTACGAGAAGAAAGGCCAATACAAAGACGCCGTCTACGAGCTGGAGCGCGCCATCCAGATCAGCCCCGATTCCTCCGAGGCCTATAACGCCCTCGGCAACGTGTACGTGGCCATGAAAAAGTACCCGCAGGCCCTCGACGCCTATCGCAAGGCCGAACACCTCGCCCCCAATACGCCGGACATCCACTACAACCTGGGAATCTTCTACGACGACTACATGCCCGACAAGGGCGAGGCGCTCCGGCACTTCCAGAAGTACCTCGATCTTACCAAGAGCGCCGACAAGGAAGTCCTACAACGGATGCAGGATATCATAAGAGAGAACGTGAGATAACTGAAGCGGAGCAACGACCATGTGGACCCGAAAAGACCTGCTCGGTCTTGAGGAACTCTCTGCGGCGGAGATCAACACCATCTTGGACACGGCGGACTCGTTTAAGGAGGTGTCCACCCGCTCGATCAAGAAGGTCCCGGCCCTGCGCGGCAAAGTCGTCGTCAACCTCTTCATGGAACCCAGCACCCGCACCAGGACGTCGTTCGGCCTGGCGGCCCAGCGGCTGAGCGCCGACCGGATTGACATCTCCGCCTCCGGCTCCAGCGCCGAAAAAGGGGAAACGCTCAAGGACACGGTGCGCAACATCGAGGCGATGGGGGTGGACATCGTCGTGATCCGCCACAGCGCGGCCGGCGCGCCGCACATGCTCGCGCAGATTCTAAAGGCAAGCGTCATTAACGCCGGCGACGGTTCTCACGAGCATCCCACCCAGGGACTGCTGGACATCTTCACGATCCGCGAACGCAAGAAGACCCTCAAGGGTCTGAAGGTGGCGATCGTGGGCGACATCGCCCACAGCCGCGTGGCGCGCTCCAACATCTGGGGACTCACCAAGCTCGGCGCGGAAGTCATCGTCGTCGGCCCGCCCACGCTGATCCCCAAACATGTCGAGCGGCTCGGCGTGTCGGTCAGCTACGAGATTGACTCCCTCCTCGACAAGGTGGATGTCATTAACCTGCTGCGCATCCAGCTCGAACGCCAGACGGGCCGCCTCTTCCCCTCGATCCGCGAGTATTCCCAGCTATTCGGCATCAACTCCGAGCGCCTCAAACGCGCCAAGCCCGACGTGCTTATCATGGCGCCCGGGCCGATCAACCGCGGCGTGGAAATCACGCCCGACGTGGCCGACGGCCCGCATTCGGTCATCCTACAACAGGTGACCAACGGGCTTGCCATCCGCATGGCGGTCCTGTATCTGGTGAGCGGCGTGCGAGGCGCGCTGGCCGGCGAAACCATTGACTCCTGATGACCCAGCTATATCACAGGTGAGCAACCATGAGTTCAATCCTGATCAAGAACGGCCATGTCATTGACCCCGGACGCGGGGTTGACCAAGTGGCCGACGTCCTCCTGGAAGGCGGGAAGGTGGCCGCGGTCGGCAAGAAGCTCGACTCCAAGACCGATCACGTCATTGACGCCAAGGGCCTTGTCGTCGCGCCGGGCCTCATTGACATGCACGTCCACTTGCGCGAGCCTGGGAATGCGGAGGAGGAGACCATCGCCAGCGGCTCTGCGGCTGCCGTTGTCGGCGGCTTCACCACGGTCGCCTGCATGCCCAACACCGAGCCTGCCATAGACAACGCGGCCTCCGCCGAGTACGTCTTCCTGCAGGCGGCGCGCGCCCGCAAGGCCAACATCTTCCCCATCGGCGCCATCACCCGCAACCGCGAAGGCAACGATATCGCCGAGATCGGCCAGTTGAGCCGCGGCGGCGCCGTGGCCTTCTCCGACGACGGGGACTCCGTCCAGAACACGGAGGTCATGAGGGTCGCCCTCGAATACGCCAACATGTTCAACCGCGCGATCATCTCGCACTGCGAGGACAAACACCTCTCCGCCGGCGGCGTCATGAACGAGGGTTACGTCTCGATGGTCCTCGGCCTTCCCGGAATCCCAAGCGCCGCCGAAGAAGTCATGGTCAACCGCGATATCACCCTGGCCCAGATGACCGACGGCCGGCTGCACATCGCCCATGTGACCACCGCCGGCTCTGTTGACCTCGTGCGCCGCGCAAAAAAGCGGAAGGTGCGCGTGACCGCCGAGGTCTGCCCCCACTACCTGGCCCTCACCGACGAGGCCGTCGGCACGTATGACCCCAACTTCAAGATGAATCCCCCCCTGCGCACCGCCGCGGACCGCCGCGGGCTTCTGCGCGGCCTGCGCGACGGGACCATTGACGTCATCGCTTCGGACCACGCCCCGCACGCTCCCGAGGAGAAGGATGTCGAGTTCATCTACGCCCCCTTCGGCGTGATCGGCATGGAAACGTCCCTCGGCGTCGTGCTGACCAAGCTCTTCCACGAGAAGGTTCTGAGTCTGCCCAACCTCATCGCCAAGATGACCATCAATCCCGCCCGCATCCTCAACCTCTCCAAGGGCACGCTGGCCGTCGGCGCGGACGCCGACGTCACCATCATTGATCTTGATCGCGAATGGGTCGTGGACGTAGCCAACTTCCGGTCCAAGAGCCGCAACTGCCCCTTCGCCAGCTCCAAGCTGCGCGGAAAGGCCGTGTACACCATCGTTGCGGGGGAGATAAAGCACAAGGAATAGGCCGGCGCCAGACCTCGCCGACGACAACTCGGAATCCCGAAACCAGGCTTCTCGCTAGGCCTGGTTTCTTGTCTTTCAGGAGAGCGCGCATGACGGCGATCAAGACACTAGAAGAGGCCCTGTTGCAAGCGGCGGCGGAGGTCGCGCCCCAACTCAGTTTCCGCCGCGTGAAGCCCGCCGATCCCCGCAAGTGGCAGCAGGAGTTGCGGAAGGCTCTTCTGGAGACGCTGCGAATCCGTCCCGAGCCGGGCCGGCGGCCGCGCGTGCTCATCTCCGAGGCGTCGGTGGACTGCGGAGACTACACGCGGCAGAAACTCTCGATCGAGGCGCACGACGGAGTCGCCATCCCTTGTTACCTTCTCGTGCCCCGGAACGCCCCCTTTCCGGCGCCGGCCCTCGTCGCCCTGCACGGACACGGGCCGGGCAAGGTCCTGCCCGTCGGCATCGCCAACGACGAGAACTCGCGCAAGCTCATCGTGGAGGGCGAGCGCGACTACGCCGTGCAGGCCGTCAAGCTGGGCTACATCGCCCTTGCGCCGGATCAGCGAGGCTTCGGCGAAACAATGATCCGGCAGGACGTCAAGGGCAAGGCCGGCAACTCTTGCATGCAGGTCTCCGCCAGGCTCATGCAGATGGGCAAGACCATCCTCGGCGAGCGCGCCCTCGACACAATGACCTGCGTGGACTACCTCCTTTCGCGCGAGGACGTGGACCCCGCCCGCATCGTTGCCACCGGCAATTCCGGCGGCGGCACGGCCACGGTCTTCGGGACCGCCGTGGATTCCCGTTTCGCGGCGGCCGTTCCCTCGTGCTACTTCTGCACATTCCGCGATTCGATCATGGCTATGTCGCACTGCATCTGCAACTTCACCCCCGGCCTGATGGCCCTCATGGAGATGTACGACATCTGCGGCCTTCACGCCCCCAAACCGATGTTGATCATCGCCGGCAAGGACGACACCATTTTCCCTCTAGCGGGCGTCAAGGAGGCGTTCGAGCGGCTGGCGGAGATCTACGAGGCGTTCGGAGCGAGGGACAACCTTGAACTCTACGTCGGACAGGGCGGCCACCGCTATTACGCCGAACGCGTCTGGCCCTTCCTGCGCGAGAAACTGTGTATCGGCCACGCCGCCGTTTCCCGTCCCGCCCGCCGCTCCGTCGCCATGAGGCCGCATCACTTCGTGGACATCCTCCGCCAACTCGGCGCAGGCCGGGAATTTGCGCCGTCCCCCTACGGCCATGCGGTGCACTCCGTCGCCGGGGCGCTCCTGGACAGACCGGACACGCTGTTGCTCCTCGTGAACCGCTGCGACGACGTCTGCGCGCCGTGCATTCACAACAAGAACGGCGTCTGCGACGATTACCTCTCCGACCGCAGGATGAGTAAACACGACTTTAACACCGCCCTTGACGCCCGTCTGTTCGCGCACCTGAAGCTCGAAGAGGCCGTCTCGCTGAGCGCGATGGACTTCGCCGGCGTCCTTCGCGACCGACTTGCAGACCCCACGGCGGTATGGACGGATGTGTCCGGCGAGGAGGCGCGCATGCGGCTGAGCATGATGCTTAGAGGAATCGAGAAGTTCCTCAGCGTCCGCGACACCCATCGCACGCCTTGACGAAGTCTGCGAAAGCGATGGTATCGCCGTAGTGGGTCTCAAAGTAGCGGATGGCCCACCGCGTAGCCAGGCGTTCATCGAAAGTGTCCGGACACTCCACGCCCAGCGTCGCGTCGCGCATGAGAAAGAGACGGTATCCGAACTGCGCCATCGGTTCGATGCCCCCCGGCGCGCGCAGCACGCAGATGTCGGCGGCAAATCCGGAATAAATGAGATTTTCAATCCCGCGGCGTCGCAGCGCCCGGTCAAACTGGCCGGTCTGGTAGACAAACGGCTCTCCAGGCAGCGGCGCGACAATCCGGGCGCGATTCATCCGTGCGTACGGCGATTTCTCGGTGTAGTCGTTGCCATGTGCGCGCGCCAGAATCCGCGTGCGCCAGCCGCCAACCACGGGCGGTTGCGGCGTCGGGGGCGGTGCGGGAGGATCCACGTCGTGATGCGCCGAGGGATGTTTTGCCGCAATGGCGCCGGACTCCACGTGGCAGACCAGAACCCCGGCTGCGCGCGCCGCGTCCATGGCCGGACGAATCACCTCCCGCATGATCCGATCCGACTCCTGCAGCGACTCGCGGAACCCCATGCCCACGCAGAAACGCCGGTCAATCTCCGGCCCGTCTTCGCAACCGATGTTCCAGCAGTGCATGGCGACGAAGGCCGTGCGCGCGGGGTCCAGCTCGACCGTTTCGGTCTCATAGCCGGTCGCGTCAATGGGCAGGGTCCGGTAGTAGCGCGTCGTCAATCTCAGCATGGCGCTCACCTTCTGTTTTTCACCGCTGTCTGCCGGATGATTGCGGCGGCCGTCTCGCAATCCTCCGGCTGGTACTTCTCGCAGAACGTGGCCCAACGGATGAAGTTTTCGAGGAATGCCGAGGCGTTGGGACACGAGTCCGCGCTGTAGCGGTGCTCCCTGGAAGCCGGCGGAATGCTGTACGGATATGCCTTCCTGCGCGCGCTTTCACCGAGGAACGTGCACGCCGCGGGCATGAGGTAATACCTGCCCAGTCCCGCGCCGGTGATGCCCGCCTCAGCCATCTGCCTGGCGAACTCATCGGAGCTGCAGCGGAACGCTTTGGCCTCAACGCTCAAGCCGAACATCCAGCACGAATACACATTCACATAATCGGGGATCGTCAGCGGAATGATTCCGGGAATTTCGGCGATGAGTTTCGTCAGGAGCCTGGCCATTCGGTCGCGCTGGGCGACCTGCTCGCGGATGATCTCCAGTTGCCCCAGACATATCGCCGCCGTGCACTGGGGCATGCGGTAGGCGTAACCGGGCGTCGTGTGCTTTCGCCCGAAGCCCGGCTCCATCTGGGCGCCACGGCTCTGGCCGATCAAACGCAGCCGCTCGGCCAGTGCGTCGTCATTGGTCACCACGCACCCGCCCATGTCCGCGCCGAGGGTCTTCTCGGAATCAAAGGAGAACCCGGCCGCCTTCGCCAGCGTCCCCGCCAGCCGCCCTTTGTACTCGCCGAACACGGCCTGGCAGACGTCTTCGTAGACGATCAGGCCGCGCCTCTGGGCAAGCGCGTTGATGGCGTCCATGTCGCAGATGAGACCCGTCTTGTGCACGACCAGGATGGCCCTCGTCCGGCTGGTGATGCAAGGCTCGATGGTGGCCGCGCTGATGTTGACCGACCCCGGTTCCGTGTCGGCGAAGACGGGGATATACTGCTCGCGAACCAGCCCGTGAATCGTCCCGTAATCGGTGATGGGGCTGACGATGATCTCGTCGCCGGGGTCGAACCCGAAGGCGGCGGCAAGGATCGCGAGCGCCGCCGTGCAGCCGGGCGTGGCGACGCAGTGCTTCACGCCCATCTCTCTGGCGAAGGCCTGCTCGAAACGTTCCACCATGTTGGCCGTCAGGCCGCTGTCCACCACCTCTTTCAGGTACTTGAGGCAGTTGGGACCCATGGTGCGCGGGAAGGGGTTCGGGAGTTTCCCCTTGAGGCCGGCCACCGCCGCCGCCCCGTACTTGGCCCTTTCGGCGCCCTGCTTCATTCCTTTGTCCTCTGCGCCAGGAGATACGCCACGACGTCGTTCGGCTCTGCGAGCCACACGTCGCCGCCGCCGACTCGGCGCACCATTTCGAAACGTACTGCCAGTTGTTCGCTTGTGCAGTCCTTCCAGGGATGGATCGGTTTGCCGGGCATGGGACAATGGCAGTAGTCAATAATCCAGCCGCCCTTGTCAACGGCCTGGTGGAGGCGCTTGTACGGATCAAAGGCCGAGTAGAAAGGCGGCGGGCACTCCGTGTGCAGCGGCGAGCGGTGCAGCCGAAGCAGGTCCGTCTCAATCGTGTTGACGTCGTCGTAGATGGTCATGATGGCTTGATAACCAGCCCGCTCCGCCACGGCGCGCGCGGGAGGATAGGACTGATTATTGTTCGGCACGCAGAACATCGCGACGGGCATCCCGATGGCGTCCGACAGCGTCTTGCGGGCCTCGACGACCTCGTATTCGGCGTTTTCCGCCTTGATCGCCGCATGCGTCATCCCGTGGCACGAGACGCCCCACCCCTCCCCGGCCAGCGCATGAAGCTGTTCCTTCGAGAGGATCATCATGCCGTTGTAGGTGCTGCCGGGCACGTTGCGAGGCACGCCCACCTGGCCGGCGACGAGGGCCACATGGCCGGGAATACCGTACTTGCGATGGATGGGCTTGGCATGGTCCAGAAGGGCGGCGCAGCCCTCGTCATACGTGATCGAGTAGACCCATCGCTTTCCATTCTTCCACATGACAGGCCTCTCTAGTTTCCGCCTGCGTACTCCCTCAAGACCAGGTCTTGCAGCTGCTCGCCTTTGCTCAGCCCGCAGACCGAGGCCAGAACCGCTTCGATGCCCTTCTCTCTGATCAGTGACTGGAGTTCGACGGCCTTTTCGTCTTTGGGTTCGTCGTATCTGAGCGCCAGCACGATGCCCTGCACAAGACGGCGGGGCATAACGCGATACTCCATCGCGAGCAGGGCCGCGCCTACGAGTCGGTCGCGCCGGCCCAGTTTGCGGATGGGATCGCGGGCGACGCGGTACACCGTGTCGCCCAGTTGCCGATTCCCGAACCGGTCGAGCAGGTTGGCGATGTGCGCCTCGTGTTGGGGCCGGGTGAAACCCTGCTTGAGTATCTGCGCCTCGCCGGATTCCCAGAGTCCTTCCAGGACGCGCTGACGCAGTTCGGGCTCGGAGACGACCTGCCAGATGAACTCCAGGCCGGCTTTGTAACCCACGAACGCGCATAGCGCGTGGCCGCAGTTGTGCGTGAAGAGCTTGCGCTCTTCGAGGGCATGAAGATTCTCGACCGGCTCCATGCCCTTGATGTCGGGAATGGGAGCGGCGAAGGCGCGCTTGTCCACCGGCAGGATCGCGTACTCTTCGACGCCGACGTAGAGCGGGTCCTGCCGGCGCGCCTCCTCGGCGACAATCGGCGCCATCCGGCTGACCACGCTCCCCACGAATCCCACGCAAGTCTCAACATATTTTCGCGACGCCTCGGAGCACTGGGCGAGGACTTGCTCGCGAAGTATGCGGGCGGCGTCCAGCAGGTTTTCGCACACCAGCACATCCACCGGCGCGCGCTTGCCGGCGGCCCGGGCCTCCAACCCCTTCGCGAGCGCCGGGGCCGCCTTTGGCAGGGCGTTGACGCCCACCGAGGCGCCGATAAAGTCCGCATCGGCTATCTCGCGTGCGACGGCCGCCAGGTCGCGCCCATCCACCGCCGAGACGTTCCCCACGTCCACCTTGTACGAGCGCGGGCCGAGAATGTCTATCTGGTACGCGTGGCGGGTGTTGAGGGCGGCCACGACCGCCGGATCCACGTCCACGAACACCGTGCGCCACCCGCTCTGAGAGTAAAGCTGTCCGAGGAAGCCCCGGCCGATGTTGCCGGCTCCGAAATGCACCGCCTTCTTCACGCTGTCTCCCTCTATGCCGCTGCGCCTCAGAGCTTTAGTATCTCTTCCATCGTGCGGGCCGTCTTGCGGTGCGCGGTCTCGTCGCCGCCGACTTCCGAGATGACGTAGTCATCGTACCCGATGGCGCGCAACTCCTTCATGATCGCCGGCCAGTTCACCTCGCCCTCGCGGAGCATGGTGAACGCATAGGGGTCCTTGTGGGTGGGACGGCGGAAATCTTTGAAATGCACCTTCTTGATGTACTTCCCGCAGATGCGCGCCCACTGTTCCGGATACCCGAAGAGGACCATGTTGCCCGTGTCATAGAAGAAGTTGAAGTAGGGGTTGCCGACGTTGGCCATGAACTGCCGCATTTCGAGCGGGCTGACCAGGAAGCGGTTCCACACAAATTCGAGGCATGCGTGCACCTTGAGTTTTTCCGCCACCTTGCCCACCTCGCGCGACGCCTTCAGCGCGCTGTCGTACAAAACGTCATAGGGGCACTGCGGCGTCACGCCGCCCGGTATCACGAGGCAGGCGTTGACGCCGAGCTTGGCGGCCACTTCGAGCTGCCGCGTCACGACCTCCATCCCGATCTTGGCCTCGGCGGGGTCGGGGCTTCCGTAGCCGCCGCGTTTTTTCACCGACGCGCACACGCTTACCATCTCGACCCCAAGCTCCTTGCTCATCTCCTTGACGGCGTTCAGTTCGGCGTCCGTGGAATTCATCTTGATGTCCTGATCGTCCGTCATCAGGACCTCAAGCCCAAGATATCCCGCCGATTTGCAGAACTCCATGACCCCTCGCAGATTGCGGTCACGCATGACCAACTGGCTCAAGCCGATCTTCATATCGCCCTTCTCCAAAAAAGATCATTACGGCGATCTCAACGACATGCAGCAAAAGAATAGCAGAAAAACGCGGCCAGGTTAAGCGCTTACTCCGCCGGAGATATCAGCGACGCGGCGCGTCGTACCAGCGACGCGGCGCGTCGTACCAGCGACGCGGCGACGGGGACAGATACGGCGGCAGGTTTGCATCGAGCGAAAGTTTGAGATCCTCGGTCACTCCTGTTTCGGCGGGCTTCAGGACCACGGACCATATCCTGCCGGCGGCCGCATCAGGAACAGGGACCTTCAGTTGTACGTGCCCCTTGGGAACGGTGGAGCCTGTCGCCGCCGTCTTGCCGTCGGGGTCAACGATGTCGAGCGCGCCGGTCTCCACGCCTTCGCCCTCCAGCATCATCTGGAACTCGCCCAGCCCCTTCGGCACGAAGAAATACAACGGCTTGCGCGCAGCGCCGAGAAAATGGAACAAAGTGCCTTTCAGAACCGCCGTTCCGTTCTCAATTCGAACAAGCGCGACGTTCGAGCCGGAATCCACGACGAGGGCGTGAACGCCCGCTTTCTCCGCCTTGACGGCCACTTTCGCGGCGTCGAAAATCTCGACCTCGCCCCGGGCCATTTCCCTGCCGTCCGGCCCGAAAACGCCGTACGCGATCGAGTCGAAGTATGACCCGATGCGGCGGTTCGTGATCTCCGCCCGCAGATTCTCCCCTTCCTTCAACATCACCCAGAACGCATGGAAACCCCGAAGGGCCGGGAATGATGTGGCTTCCGGAGCGGCGTCGGTTTGCGCACACGGGGCGAGCCTCTCGCCGGCGTACAGGGCCTCCTTCGGAACGTTCAGAGCGGGACGCTGCCCAACGCGCCGCGCAAACAGATTGTGCTCGACGATATTCGTATCCTTCAATTCCTCGGCTCGAGCGAAGTAGGCGCGCACTGTTTCCTTCGTGGCTTTCGGGCCGAGACTTTCCAGTCCGAGATGAAAGAAGTCGAAATAGTCGCGGGCCATCTTGACCCTCTCGGCGCAGGCTGGATCGGCGCCGCCGGCGGCCTTCGCGGCCTCATCCAGCAGGGAACGCCATTGGTCCATCGTCTCCGGCGGGAACTTCGGCCCCTTCATGTGGATGTTGGCCCGCGCGTAATCCGCCACGGCCTCAAAGTACCGGCGCATGGGGACCGACGCGGGGCCATAGAACTTGGCGTAGTAGTCGTCCAGCAGCGCGGCCTCGTTGGTCGCGGCGTTCCACATGTACCTGGCTGCAACGTAGAAGTTGAGCGCCCCGATGCCGTACTCGCGCACCGATTCGGAGTTGATGCCGATGACGTTGTGGCGCTTGAAGTAGGGAATGTCCTTCGCGATGGAGTGCGCGGCGGCGATGCGCATCAGGCTGTTGCCGACGTTCGCCAGCGTCAGGAAATACTCGCGGATGAAGAGCTTGTCGGTGATCCTGCCCCACCCTTCCACGATGGGGCGAAATTTCTCGTTTGCCGGGCATTCGGGAGACTCGATGGGGTGAAAGTTGCACCCGCACCAGCCATAGTGCGCCAGCGCCGCCACGACGTTGGCGTGGGCCTTGACGTCGGAGGGCGGTTCCACCGTGCCGGCGTAGGCGTAGAAGGCGATGTACCGGTCCGGATGTTTCTTCGAGACCTGCTCGGCCACGGCATTGGCGAAGCTGAGCACGCGGCGGCCCTTGCCGCGCATGGAGTCCGCGCGGTACTCCGGCGGGTCCAGCGCGACGCACGCGGGGCACATACACCAACCATAACCGTCATTCGGGCTTACGGAAAAGCTGTAGGCATCCGGATTCTTCTCGAAGTAGTTGATCGCCGCCTCAACCGCCAGTCGGACGACCGCCGGATTGGACGTGCACGGTTGCCAGTTGTCGCCCTCGTTCTCGCATCGCCTCAGGCCGTTGATCAGGGGAAAATATTCCGGATGGATCTGGTAGAACCTGGCCCTGGGCACGATGCGCATCATGTTATGGCCGACGCTCAGCTTCACACCGCCCATCCGGTTGCGCGTCTGCCAGAGCGCGTAGGCCTCTTTGGCGCCCGGCGGAAATCGGCTGTAGGCCCACCATACGTTCCGATGAATGAAGTCTGGATTCTCTGCGTCGTCTATCGCGGAGACCGTAAGCGTAGACATCTTCGGCACGACCTCGCCCAGTTCCCCCGGCATGAACCAACGAATGCCGCAATGTTTCTCCAGAAACGCGTTCACGCCGTACCGCGTGCCGGCATCGTCCTTACCGACGATAAAGACCGAGTCGCCGATGGTCTTGACGCAAAAACCTTCGGGTTTGAGGGCCGCGACCGGAAGGCCCTCTTCGCTCCCTCGCTTTGTGGGCCCGATCCAGATCGCGGGGCCTGGCGGCGCACTCCCCTCTTCCGCGATGGGCAGCGTCGCGCCCGTGCTTTTCTGCAGGTAGGTCTGCATCTCCTTCGCCGCCTCCTGGACGGCGTCGGTGGCGGAAGCGGGCACGACGATCCCCATCTTCGCCTGGCCGTTCACGACAATGTCCACGGCCAACACCCCTCGGCCGAAAATCAGCGCTATACCCGCGACGACGCACAGCCGCTTCATGCATCCACTCCCTTCTTCCTGAACACCCCGTACCAGACCTTGTAGTCGGTCTTGCCGGTGCAGCCCACGTCCTCGTATTCCCTGATCTCCATCGCGTCGAAATCCTTCGTGGCCTCGCGGAACATGCGCTCGCTGAACACGTACACGTCCGGCAGGCTGAAACGGAAGTCGCCCGAAAGAACCGCAAGGATGAGAATGCCGCCTGCTCGCAGACAGCGGCGCATTTCGCTCATCGCCTCGCGCACGTGTTCGTCGCGCTCCATGCTCGTAAACTCGTGGAGCAATCCGAAGGAGTAGATGCCGTCGAAGGCGCCGTCGGCAAAGGGCAGCAGCCGGGCGTCCGCATACAAGAATGAAGCTCCGCAACGACGCCGCGCGATGGCAATGCCCGCCTTCTCACGGTCGGCGCCGATAACGGTCAGCCCCGACTGAACCAGGTGGATCGTGTCTCGACCGGCCCCGCACCCCACGTCAAGGATGAGGCTTTTCCCATGTCGCGCAAACACTTCGGCTGCACTCCGCGCGCACCGGGAGGGCGGCGCATCGAGGACCCGACGGTCGCGCTGGTAGATCTTTTCCCACCGGCCCATAGCTCGCACACTCCGCCAACAACGCGCACCCGGTGCGCGCGCACTCATCTTCTTCTCTGGCCCATTCAGGGTCAAGCGAAATGCGCAGACCGTTGCATGGCAAGTCCGCCTGTTATATGCTGTGGGTCATTCCGTGGGCGGTGATGGAAGACGCTGCGCTCTCGCGGTTCAGAGCTGACAGGAGGCCCCCAATGAAGCTTTCCCGCGCACTTCAAGCGGCGCTTTGTGTTGCCGCAACCGCGCTCTGCGCCACATCCCCTGCCGAGCCGCGAGTGGAGTTCAAGGACAACCGGCTCAAGGTGGACGGCCGTCCCTTTTTCTTTTACGGCTGTTGGGGCACGCCGGACCAGGACTTCGCGGAGTTCCGGCGGCGCCGCTTCAACACGGCCTTCATGACGCCTTTTACTGCGCAGAAAGACGGCCGGAAGGCCGCCGACGCCGGCCTCATGGTCATGGTCTATCCGCACGCTCCGAGTTGGAACGACAAAATGAAGGCCGCCGTACAGTCCCTCCTGGACAAGGACTGGGTCCTGGCCTGGAACATCGGCGACGATCTCATGAAACCCGAACACCTTCAGGCCGCGATCACGGTGCGCGACGAGATCCGAGCGATGGACCCCCTCAAACGCCCCATCGCCTTCGACGCCATCGGCCGCTATGAGGAATTCGCCAAGATCCCCGACATGTGGTGCGCCTACGCCTACGCGCTTGTGCGGCCCGCCGCCGTCGCGCCACCGGCCTACAAGCCCGCCGGACTTTCACAGTACGGCGACTGGCTAGACCGCATGCGGCTGCTCGGCCGCCCCGACGGATTTTTCTGGACTTGGGCGCAGTGCCACGTGCAGGTATGGTACAACGTGGAGTATTTGGGAGGCAAGGAGGAAGGCAAAGGTTCGCAGACCGAAATCTGGAGACCGTCGCTTTTCCCCGACGGCGATCATCTGCGCCTCATCGCCGCGCACGCCGTCTCTTCGGGGGCGCGCGGTCTGCTCTGGTTTGTCTCTTACTACTTTCAGGACGACCGTCTCGGCCGCGACCGCTACGCGCGCGCGGCCGTCATCGGCTGCGAGTTGGAGGTCCTCGGTCCCCTCATCGCCCAGGGGCGGACGGCCGCGCGTCTCAAGACCAGCGACCCCGACGTGTGGGCCACTCCCATTGACTTCCCCGGCGGCCGGCTTATCTGCCTGCTGAAGACCGGCGACCTCTACCATTACCAGCCGGACGCCGCGTCGCTGGTACGACGCGCCGCCACGGCCTCAAACGTGCGTATTGAGACCGGCGGCAAGGGTCGCCTCTATCAAATCGGCCCCGACATCGTCGAACTGACCGAACCCGTCTGCTCCTTCAACCTTACAGGTTGGCTCCTCCAGACCGACGACGCGGCGCGTCCGCCCGACGGCTTGGCGGACGCGGACCTGCTCTCAACGCTGCGGCAGAAACTTCAGGAGGTTCTGCCCGACATGGCCCGCTTCGCCGTCGAGGAATTGCAGGCCCGCCTCGCCAAGGTCGAGCCGGTCTTGAAGGCGCTGGGCCGCGAGGCCGACGCCCTGGCCGGCGCGCAAGAACACCTCGCCCGCAGCCGGCAATGCCTCGCCCGCAACGATTGGCCGGCGGCGGTTCGCTCCGCAGACGAGGGCCTTCTATTCCTGAGGACGGCCCAACATCGCGTCTGGAGCCGGATGTGGAGCGGCGAGATAGGCAAGGTCGGCATGAAGGTGACCGACTTCTATCTCCTGCCCCGCTTTTCGCGGCAGATACAGGCGTTGAACGCCGACGCATGGGACCCGAACGCGCTCCGCAACGGTTCGTTTGAGACCGACGAGGTCTGGGCCGGCGTCAAGGTGGCCCATGACCCGAAAGGCAAGGCGATGTTCGTCTCGGACGTCGTTCGGTCCGGGAAGCGGTCGCTGAAACTGCGCTCCGACTCGCCGACCATCTACGAGGGCCAGCCGCAGGATTGGGTGGCCGTAAACCTTGTTTCGGAGAAAATTCCCGCCGCGCGCGGAGAGCTCTGGGAGGTCGCCGCCTGGGTTCGCGTGCCCGCGACAATTGCCCAGACCGCTCGCGGCGTGACCGTCGCTCTTTTTGCGTACGACGCCGATGGCAAGTCCCTGCCCGGCTTCGCCGGTCCCGATAACGAATCCTGCCAGGTGGAGGCCACGGCGGACTGGCAGCGCTTGCGCCGCGTCGTCACTTTGCAGACGCCCGACGTCCGGTCCGTCGCCGCCCGCCTTTCCCTGTGCGGTGTCGGAGAGGCCTACCTGGACGATGTGACGGTCCGCCGGCTGAGGTTCCCGCCGGAGTAGCGTTACGGCAATGACGCCGCCGGTCACGGTTTTTCATGCTTGCGCCGCAGTCATATATTTCTTAGATTGTTCATGCCGTGCTCGGCAATGCAGGCCGCGCAACGAGCGACGCGGCGCGTCTGCCCGACGGCTTGGCGGACGCGGCGCGTCGTACCAGCGCCGCGGACAGCGGCCAAAGGCCCCCGCGTGCCCCGTCAGGACGGGGCGTGCCCCAAGGCCAAAGGAGGTTCTGCCCATGAGAAAACTCCAGGCTCCGGTGAAGTGTGCCGTTGTGGGATACGGCCCCTGGCACAGTTTCGGCCGGGCGCATGGACGGTGGATTGACGCGGCGGGCGACCTGAAGTGGGTCGCCGTCTGCGACACAAACCCTGAACGGCTCAAAGCCGCAACCCAGGAATTCCCGCACCTGGAGACCTATGCCACTGTGACCGAGATGCTCGCCAAGAGCGATCTCGACCTCGTCTCGGTGGTGACGCCTCATTTCACCCACGCTCCCATCGCCCTTGAGTGCATTCGCGCGAAGAAACACGTGATTGTGGACAAGGCCATGTGTCTCAGCGTGGCCGAAGCAACGGCCATGATCGAGGAGGCCCGGAAGATGGGCGTGATGCTCGCGGTCTTCCACGGCCGCCGACACGACGGCAACTTCCGCGCCATCAAGGAGGTCGTGCACAGCGGCGCCATCGGCGACGTTTTCCACATCGATCTGACCGCCGGCGGCTACGGGCGGCCCCGCGACTGGTGGTACAGCGACCGCAACCTCAGCGGCGGCGCGTTCTACTTCTGGGGTCCGCACGCGCTCGATTGGGTGCTCGACCTCATGCGCCAGAAGGTTCGCGGCGTCACGGGGTTTCATCACAAGCTGGTCTGGAAGGAGGCGAGCATCGAGGATCAGGCCCGCGCCGTCATGCTCTTTGCCAACGGCGCGGTCGCCGACGTCACCTGGTCCCACATCTCTTCGGTCGCCAAGCCCCTTTGGAGAATCCTTGGGACCAAGGGCGGAATCCTGGACACAGGCGCCGGCGGCAACAAGGGCTACCAGGAACTGATCACCGGTCCGGTGGGCGGCAGTTTCAAGCTCGTCACCATCGCCGACGGCAAGCGGACCGAGGTGGACGCGCCCTACAAGGAGTCCGTCTGGGTTGAGTACTACAAGGACATTGCGGACCATCTGTTGCGCGGCGGGCCGGTGCCCGTCTCCGGCGAGGAAGGCCGCCGCACCATCGCTATTTTCGAGGCCGTGGCGCGGTCGTCTCAGAGCGGCAAGACCGAGCCGGTGGAGTTCGAGTGACACAAGGAGAAGACCATGCTCACCCGAGAAAAACTCGTGGATATGTTGCGCGCCATGCGCCGCATCCGCCATTTTGAGGAGCGCCTGACGAGCCTTTACGACTACAGCAGCTTCCTCAAGAAGGGCGACATGGGCGGTGATGAATACGACTTTGAGAGCAAGGGCCTGATCGCCGGCGCGGTGCATCTGTCCATCGGCCAGGAGGGGGCGCAGGTCGGGGCGTGCGCGGCCCTGGAGAAGGACGATTACGTCACCAGCACCCACCGGGGACACGGCCACTGCATCGCCAAGGGCGCCGAACTCAAGCCAATGATGGCCGAGCTGATGGGCCGCAAGACCGGCTACAGTAGGGGCTGCGGCGGGTCCATGCACATCTTCTCCGCCGAACTGGGCCTTCTGGGCGGCAACGGCATCATCGGCGCGCAGCTTCCTCTGGCCACCGGCGCCGCCTTCTCCGCCAAGTATCGCGGCACCAGGCAGGTCGCCGTCGCGTTCTTCAGCGACGGCGCCAGCAACCAGGGCACTTTCCACGAGTCGCTGAACATGGCTTCGCTCTGGAAGTTGCCGGTGATCTACCTTTGCGAGAACAATCTTCACGCGGCCAGCACGCCGGCCGAGATCGCCCTGGCCATCCCCGATATCGCCGCAAAAGCCCCGGCCTACGGCATGCCGGGCAAGATCGTGGATGGTCAGGATGTCCTCGCCGTCTTTGATGTCGTCTCCGAGGCCGTCTCTCGCGCCCGCGCCGGCGATGGCCCGACGCTCATCGAGTGCAAGACCTACCGGTTCGTAGGGCACTGCGGCGGCGCCACCGCGCACGCTCACCCGCAGGAATGCGACGCCTGGAGAAAGCGCGACCCGATCACGCTCTTCGAAAAGAAACTTGTTGCGGACGGAGTGATGACCGCTCAGGAGCAGGAAGCCCTGAAAAATGCCGTCCTCGCCGAAGTTGAGGAGTCGGTTGTCTTTGCCAAGAAAAGCCCTTATCCCGCCTTCAGCGAGATGCCCGTTATCCCCGGAACTGATCTGTAAACATATATCCCAGGAGGCCCCCCTCATGCGCGAATTGACCTACACCGAAGCCATCACCGAGGCCATCATCGAGGAAATGGCGCGGGATGAAACGGTTTTTTCCATCGGCGAAGACATCGGTCCCGTCCGGACGCGCGAGAAGCTCTGGGATCAGTTCCAGAAAAATCGCATCTGGCAGACGCCCATCTCCGAATCGGGTTTTATGGGCCTCGCCACCGGAGCGGCCATGACGGGACTTCGTCCCATCGCCGTCATCATGTACTGCGACTTTGTGGGCGTGTGCATGGACCCCATCGTTAATCAGGCGGCGAAGGTCTATCTCATGTCCGGCGGCCAGATCAAGGTGCCCCTTGTGATCCGCACGCCGGCCGGGGCCGGCACCCGCGAAGGCGGCCACCATAGCGGCAGCCTGGAGGGCTGGTTCGTCCACTCGCCCGGCCTCAAGGTGGTCATGCCTTCCGACCCCTACGACGCCAAGGGCCTGATGAAGTCGGCCATCCGCGATGATGGGCCGGTGGTCTACATCCAGCACCGTCTGCTGCATCGCTTCGGCAAACAGCAATGCCCGGAGGGCGAGTGGCTTGTCCCGCTGGGCAAGGCCGCCGTGAAACGCGAGGGCAAGGACATCACGGTCGTGGCGACCTCCTACGCCGTCATGAAGGCCCTTCAGGCCGCCGAGGCGCTGAAGGACGAAATTAGTGTCGAAGTGGTTGACCCGCGATCGCTCGTTCCCCTCGACATGGAGACGCTTCTGGCCTCCGTCGGCAAGACCGGCCGCCTGCTGGTCGTCCACGAGGCGCCGCGGCGCGGGGGCGCCGGCGCGGAGATTCTGCGTCGCGTGGTCGAGGAGGGATTCGACCTTCTACGCGTGCCGCCGAAGGTCCTGGCCGGCCTCAACACCCCCATGCCCTACGCTGCTCCGCTGGAGGACCGCTGCCTCCCGCAGAAAGAGGATATCATGAAGGCCATCCGACAAATGGTGCGCATATGAAAGACAAGATGTCGCCGAGAGAGCGCTGGCTGGCCGTGTTGCGCGGCGAAAAGCCCGACCGCATCCCCATGGATTACCGCGCGACGCCGGAGGCCACGCAGCGTCTTTTGAAACACATGGGATGCGCGAACCTCTCCGAGGTGTTTGAGCGCCTCCACATAGACCCCATCCTGGATGTCGGTCCGAAATATGTCGGGCCGCCCATCCCGCCCAAAGAAGATGTCTTCGGCATCGGTTACGAGAACATCAGCTATGGCAGCGGCTCCTACCGAGAGGCCGTCCGTCATCCGCTGGCCCGTTTCAACAGCGTGGCCGAGATCGAGGCCGGCTATCGCTGGCCCAGCCCCGATTGGTACGACTATTCGGGCCTGCCCGCCCAGGTGAAGGGAAAAGAACATCTTGTCATCCGGGGAGGCGGCTCCGAGCCGTTTGCCACCTACAAGTGGCTTCGCGGCGTGGAGCAGGGCTACCTCGACCTCATCGAGAACCCCGACATTGTCCACTATTGCCTCGACAAGCTCTACGGCCTCTGCATCGAGAACACCCGCCGCACCTACGAGACCGTCCCCGGCAAGGTCATCTGGACCTGGGTCGCGGAGGACGTGGGAACGCAGGAGGACCTCATCGTCTCCCTGAAACACATCGAGCAGTTTTTCCTACCCCGCATGAAGCGGATGATTGACCTGGTGCATCAGGGCGGCGGCTTCGTCTTCCACCACAGCGACGGGGCGGTGTTCAAGAATATTCCCAACATGATCCGCATCGGCATTGACGTGCTTGACCCGGTCCAATGGCGCTGCAGGGGGATGGAACGCGAAAGGCTCAAGCGCGACTTCGGCGGCAGCATCGCTTTTCACGGCGCGATGGACAATCAGTTCACGCTGGTTACGGGAAGCGTTGCCGATGTGCGGGCGGAGGCGGAGGAGAACATCCGCATCCTCGGCAGCGACGGGCGTTACATCCTCGGCCCCTGCCACAACATCCAGGTCGTCAGCCCGCCGGAGAACATCGTGGCCATGTACGAGGCCGGTTACGCCCTGGGCAGGAGCATGTCCATGAGCCGGAACCCCGAACAGGAAGGCACTGTGCTGCGTTCCCTTACGCGCCCCGTCTGCGGGGCGAGCAAGGAAGCTTGGGCCAAGGCCGCTTCGGCCCGGAATCCCAAACCCCGCGCGGCGGACAACAAGGGCGGTCGTTTCCCGTTCCAGGGACCTGGGCCTTTGTCCGGCGGAAAGCGGAACTTGCGCGGCCCTCGGCCCGCAAAGTGAACGGCTTCGGGCTTACGGCGCGCTGATGATCTCAAGCCGGACGGCGTCCAGCAGGATCGTCGCCTCGCGCGGCAGGGTGTCGCCCTTCTCGATGGCGAAAGTTCCGCCGCCGGTCTTCGCCTCGGTAATGAATCGTCCCCGCAACTCCTGCCACGTCCCCAGCTTGCTGGTGTCGTAGCGGCTCGTGGTCTTGTTCGTGAAGAACTTGCCCTCCGCGTCAACAAGCCCCATCTTTACGTAGGGCTGCTTCTTCGGGTCGTCAATGGCGATCACGTTCATCATCGCCGAAAGCTCATACTCCGTCGCCGGCAGCAACGGTATACTCGGCGCGCCCGCGTAGTTCCACCCGTGTCCGGTCTTGCCGGCGACGCGGCGCGTCGTACCAGCGACGCGGAGGCAGGGCTTGCCGCCGGGGGCTTCGTTCACGACGGATGCCGTGATCCCCTTCGGAAACCACCACCCCTCCAGCGCTTTTTTAGATGCGAAGTCGCTGCCCGTGATCTGCGGCTGCGGCAGCGGCTCCGCTCGTCGTTCGGCGGAGATGGCCGAGATCGTGTATCGTCCTCGATCATCCTTGTCCTTCAGAGGCAGAAGAATGCGTCTCGTCTCATCGAAGGGATCAACCAAACCGACCTTCACGAGGTACTTGCCGGCGGAGAGGGCCTTGCCCCGTTCCTGGCCCGGCTCCTGGCGGTGCCAGGGTCGGGGCTTGCCCAGCGGAAACGAAAAATATGTCACAACGTCTTCTCTCGGCATCCAGAGCGTTGTCGGCTTTTCGGGCATCTCGACCATGCGATGGAGCGTCTCGCCTTTCTCGGACACCAGCGCCAGTTCGACGGCCAGGTTCTCGTAACACGGCGCCGCGCCCAGGTTGCGCCACGTAATCCTGAACCATGTTCGCGATGCGACCTTGTCGTCTATGTGAATGGCCGCAGGCCTCTCGACGGCCAGCGGGGCAAGACGGTAGCCGACGTGCCGCGCCGCCAGGCGGCAGGCGTCGCGGTCGGTTTCCGGCAGGTTGCTCACCTCTCCCGCCCCCATGAGATTCAGGTAGCTGATGGGATCTTCCAAACCGCGCTTGAACGTGTCCATGGCCGTCATGCCGCGTTCGGCCATGCCCTGGTAGCCGTGGCACAGCTCATACAGCGTCTTCACCCGTGTGAAGTACTGGTGGTAGTACCGGCTCGCGCCGCCGCGCCCGTAATCGGGCACCAGACCGTCCTGACGCAGCCAGATGCCCTTGGACACGGCGTAATCCACGATCACGTCGTTATGCCCCGCGCCGCCGGTCGCGCAGTTCAGGGCCAGCGGCGTGTCGGGAAAGGCCTGCCGGTACAGGTCAATAAAGCGCATGTACGCCTTTGTGTACGCGGTCGGGGTGTAGCCGGTTTTTTCGAGGTCCTCCGACGACCAGCGCATCAAATGGCTCTCTCCCCACTCGCCCACCGCGCCGAGGTCCACGAACTCCAGCCCCTTCATGCCGTTGTATCGCTTGCCCAAGGCGGCGATGAAGGCCGCCTGTTTCTCAATGTACGTCGGATGCCAGAAAGGCGGATCAATCTGGCGCGGGACGTACAGCCCCTTGTGTTCCACGCCGGGCACGCCCGCGTCCGCCAAGCCGTCGGGCGGACGCGCCGCGTCGAAAAGCCACTTGGGGCTTACGAACTCCCTCCTGGAATGCATGTTCGACGACATGGGCCGGAACGCCACGCGGTACCCCCTGCTGAGCCAGTAGTCGAAGGCGGGGCCAAACGCGGCGTCGAACTCGTACCGGCCTTCTTCGGGTTCGAGGGCGGCCCAATCCTCCCGGAAGTAGGCTACCGAGACGATCGGCATCCACCATTCCTTGTCGTAGTCGCCTTTCAGGCCCGGCATGATGAACAGGCCCATGCCGGGATTGAGGAGTATGTCCTCCGTAATCTCCGGCTTGTCCGTGACGGTCTTGAGGGCTTTCATCTCTTCTCCGCAATACCCCGGCGCGGCGATCAGGCAAAGGCACGCGGCGCGTCGTACCAGCGACGCGGCGCGTCGTACCAGCGACGCGAGCGCGGCCACAAGGCGGCGTCTTTTCACAAGGGTCTCCTGTCCCAGAAGTCTTTCACAATGGCGGCGAAGTTGGACAACAACTTTTTCCCATGAAGCCACGGTTCGACGTAGCCTTCGGGGTGGAACTGCGTGCCGTACAGCGGCTTTGTCGCGTGCCCCATGGCCTCGATGCGGCACATGGGGCTGGTGGCCAGAAGCCGGAATCCCGGCGGCAGTTTTTTGACCTCGCAGTAGTGCGCCTGTCGCATGATCATGGTCCTGGGCAGACCCGCGAAGATGGGGTCGCGCGCGGCCCGCGGCGAGGCCACGCGCACGGGCAGGTAACCGTCGGCGACCAGGAAGGACGATAGGTCGCACTTGGGGTCGCCGGGGCGGCGGGGCCAGTATTCGTTGGTCTTCAGTTTACGCATGGGCTGGTCGCGCAGGACGTCGAGCTTGTGGATATCGTCGTTGAAACAGAACCCCATCAACTGATGGCTGCCGCAAAAACACAGCATGGGAACGCCGGCCTTGTGCATCACTTCGTTTACGCCGTAGAACCATTCGATCTTTCGGTCTTCGAAGTGGCCGCCGAACCCGCTCATGACGATGGCGCGGGGCCGCAGTTCCTTCACGACCTTCAAGGACATCTCGCGGTAAGGCGCGATCACGCAGCGCTCGCCCGACGCCTCCTCCAGGCGCGCTTTCACCTGGCCGCTCGGCCCCGAACGGTAGTAGTCTTCGGTTTCCATGAACGTCACAAAGATGTACATTCGCTTCGCTCCCTGGCCTTCGCGCACGGTCACCGTTTGATGAGCCGCGCCTCGGTCCACCACGAATAGTCGTCTATCAGGCCGTCGCCTCCGTCGGTCACGACGAGGGACAGCTTCTTTCCGCCCGAAACGTCCACGACCACCGGCAGTACCGCCATCCCGCACCGGAACAGCGGGCTTTTGTACCTTTGTCTGTCGTCCACCAGCACGCAGAATTCCACTGAACTCTTGCGCGAGTTTGTGCCCAGCCCCGCCGCCGCTGCGAACGTCTTGTACTTGCCGCCCAGGTCGTACACGATCTCCGACGGCGCCTCCGCGTAGACGGCCTTCTTGTACAACCGGCCCATGCCCGAAAACGTCGTTATGAGCGTGATTTCGCCGTTGAGTTCCTCCCAGGTCTTTCCGGCCGGCATCCAGCCCACGGACACCTTTTCCGGAACCAGGTCGAGCAGATACGTGATCTTCTCCTCCGGCACGTCCTTGAGCCAGGCGGGATACTGGACTTCCCATGACGGAATGATGGACCGCCGTTGAACGGCATATTCCTCCTCGTCGCTTCCCGTCACCTTCATCTCGATCAGGCGCGCGCCGCCCTGATCGGCGGCGTGACTCACGGTGAGCCTGACGTAACGCGCCGGGGTCGGATCGAACCACCGGTCCAGTCCTTCAGGACGCGAATTGTCCTCGTTACGACTCTCGTCAATCACCGTCTGCCAGGTCTTGCCGTCGAGCGACGCCTCGACGATGTACTTGTAGACGCGCAGACGGGTTTGCAGCGACTCCTGCTGCCACCAGTAGAACAACGTGAAGATGTGGTCTATGGTCCTGGTCTGGCCCAGGTCCACCTCGATCCACTGCGGCATATCGAACACGTAGTGCCGTTTGGCGTCCGTGTCGGACCACCAGTAGCTCTCGCGCTCTGTGTTGCCGTCCACGGCGCGGGCCGGTTCGTGACCTTTCAGGAAGGAAGAAGCCTTCACGGGACGATTCAGGGCGTAGTTGACGCGGCGCGGCGCGTCCGCCCGACGGCTTGGCGGACGCGGCGCGTCGTTCCAGCGACGCGTGCGCCTGCCGAAATCAATCCGCTGCGGCTGAAATTCGTACACGCGTATCTCGCCGCCCCGCATGGTCTCGGAGACTATGGCCTTGCCGTCTGCTTTTTTCCAGTGTGCGTCGCGGTCGCCGTACCATTCGACGACGTCTTCCGTCGGCGCGCGGCAGACGATCTCGAACGGCGTTTCGCGCAGGGGATATTCGGCGTGGACCTTGGCGGTGCCCAGCGTCCTTGCGATGATCGGCTCGCGGGCCAGCGAGTAGTTGAACATCGTCACTACCCATCCATCGCCCTTTCTCGCGACGATCCACGACAGATCCGGACGGTCCTCGACCGCCCGCCGCACTTCGATGGGCGTCGCCCCCGCCGTCAGGTGCTCGAAAAAGTGGGACATGAAATTGAGGAGGTTCTTGTTGGTGTACGCCGGCCCCCGAACGCGCGTCACCTTTCGCGCCTCGCGCTCGATCCCGTAATGCGCCGCGATCACGATGACATGACCGTTGCCGTACCTGTTCCGCAAGACCACCGGCCGCCCTTCGGCGTCCTTGAAGACGGTTTCCGCCGAGCCGGCCTTCACGATATGCATAAGGCGTTGGGGTTCTGCCGATACCTTGCCGCACAGAAGGCATGTGACGTCGCCGGCGGGAACGGCGGTCGGCGTCCCTGCCGCACGAGCAAGGCCCAGAAAGTCTTCGCCCAGATGCTCGGTCGCGTCCGCCGCGTTCAGGACCAGCGTCCCGCCCTGCCGCACGTGTTCCTTGACCTTCTTGGAGAAGTCCTCATCAAAAGTCATGCCGCCGAGCGCGATGAGCGTTCGGTAATTCGCAAGGGCCTTGGGATCGGCGCCCGTGCGGGGCATGTTGGGCTGCAGTATGTCGAAGATTTCGCCGTAAGGCGCGGTCCTCATGTAGCCGCCGCAGTCCGTTGCGTGCCGGTGTTCGGGGAAGAGCGTTTCGAAGATTCCCTGGTTCATGAAATCGGCGTCGTCGTTGGGCAGGTTGTAGCCGAAGTAGCTCACGCCCCACGCAGGGAAGGACCGGTTGTAGTCGAGCATCAGCGCAATCGGCGCATACGCCGTCCCGCGCTCCGGATGCCGGTCCGCAAAGTCAAGCATGTCCTTGTAGATGTGGCCCAACGTGGAAAGCTCAAGCTGCCCGTCGCCCTCGATGTCCTGTATGCAGCCTGCCGGGACCATTTCGTTCACGTAGCAATTCGCCCCGATGAGGTACGGCCTGTAAACGTAATACCAGATGTGCGGGAGGGGCATGCCCCACTCCTCGCCGCGCGTCGTGAACCACGCCCGGTCAGGGTACGTGTACATCTCCGTCGGCTCGTGCCCGCGCCACACGAAGTAGAACTTGCGCCCTCCGAACTGCCGCATCGTCCCGCGCGCGCGGGCGTTGGAGAACGCATCCGCGCCCTTCTCGCCCGCGGCGATGACGTCCGGCGACGCCGCCAGATGGTAGTTCCCGACGTACATGCCCCAGGGCAATGCGCGCTTCTCCGGACGGTAGAATTCCTCGCAGTAAATGTCTGAAAGCCGCCGCAGTTCGGGCCGCGTCCATGCGTGATTCAGATCGTGGAGGAACGGGAATTCCTTCTCGAGTCGCGGGACCAGTTCTTCCTTGAAAAACTTCTTCGCGACATCGGGTTTCCACAGGTACATCGAGGATCCTTCCCAGCGCTCTCCCGTCTTGAGGTAATGGAAGACCGGTTCCAGGCGATAGACCGTCTCACACTGGCCGTCGCCGATCCATTGCTCCTTGATGATATCAATCAATTCCTGCGTCGGCGGCGGGTTGCCCTGAAAGCGGCAATAAGAAATGGTGTGGATGGGCCATTTGTTCTTGAGGATGTCCTCGAACATCGTCTTCATGGGACCGTCTTTGAGCTTGGCGCGTTCAGCGGGTAGGAAGTACTTGATGAACTGCTGGTTGATATGGCCGGGTATGGTCCGGTCGTAGAACCCGACCTGCTTGAGGCGGGCGACGCCCTCCTCGCTGATGCGCAGGTACGGCCCCTGGTCGGCCAGGTAGAAGTCCCGCGGCCCGATGCGGCGGCCCTCCCAGTATTCGTTGAAACCGTAGTTGGTGTTCGCCGGAACAAGCGGCTGGAGGTCTGCGAACCTTTTTTCCTCCGCGTACATGGTCGGGGTTCCCCGCTCCGCCGCGCAACACGCAAAACAAAGCAGCCACGCCGCCGCCAACCGTTCAATCCAAAGCGCTCTTGTCTTCATTTCGCAATCATCCGATTCGACCGGTGCAATATGATCCTGTCTCCAGGCCCTACAACCTTCACAAAGACATGCCTCAAGCCGTCGCCGTTGGCGTCAGGAAAATCCTCCAGGGCGAGACCTTTGCCTTCGACTTCCAGCATTCCCGACGCGAACGACTTGAGTCGCCCCACGGCCTCTCCCTTTTCGTTCGCAAGCGTCATGCCGGGACTTGCGAAGTATCCGAACGGCGGGTGCGCGCGCACCCGGTGCGAGCGCACCCGGTGCGAGCGCAGCTTGTTCCCGTCCACGGGG
>CAYPFP010000028.1:29014-47843 GCA_964409935.1 uncultured Planctomycetota bacterium
GCGCACCCGGTGCGAGCGCACCCGGTGCGAGCGCAGCTTGTTCCCGTCCACGGGGATCACCGCGAATCTCGCGGCGCACAGGTCGTCGTCGCCCACGAGAAATGAAGATGCGTCCGGCACGTCCTCAACGCGCACCCGGTGCGCCGGTATCGCTGCCGCATGGGCATCGTTCTCGACTATGGCTATTCCGCCGGCGGGCCTCGACTTTTCGAGCGCGGCTTCCGACAGGCCGATTCGGCCTCTTGCGTAGTCAACCTCGCGCACAGACGCCGTGGCCGCCGGCGCGCCCTCCACAACCGACTGCGCCCAGACTGCCCGCCGCCCGTCCAGCAGATACGCCTTGTGCGCCGGACGCGCCGCGCCAGATTCTTGATGCGCCAGGTCTTGGGCGAAAGCCGCGCATCGAGCGTCTGTCAGCATCTGTTCTTTGCCCACTTGGATTACACACTCACCCGCCCCCGCACCGTCCAGCCGATTGAAGAGGATGTGGCGCTCGCTGCCGGCCTGCACCTCCAGCGCAACGGGGATCCCCTCCCCGGAAGACACCGACAGCGCTCGCACCGATTCGATGAAGGGCTTGTCTTTGTAGGGTTCGAACACCGTGACGAACACGCTCTCCAATTCCTCTCCTGTCCGGCGGCGCAGGAGAAACTTTACGGTCTCGGGCCAGGTGTCCCGAAGTTGGGGGCGTCCGTCGCAGACGATCACGTTCTCGTGCTTCCCCACCAGGTGCGCCCTCAGCGCAACTCCTTTGGTCGGGCGCTTCGGAAACAGATTCTCCGGCCGATTGAGCAGCCACGTGGCAGTGCCGACGCCCTCCAGCGCGGCCCGCTGAACATTGAACAGGAACTGGAACGCGCTGCCGGTGTATCTGTGGTACTGGACGGTGCCCGGCGCCTTGTCTCGGAGCGCGGGATCGTCATAGAAGCTCCCGTACGCCACGTCGGCCCCGGCCAGCGTTCCCTGGGTCTGAACGGGCGACAAGGCAAGATCGCTCTTGAACTCCGCCTGTGTGCCGTGCGCGACCCAATCGTGCTGCCGCCCGCCGCGCACGCGGAAGATGTCCACCACATACGCCTGGTCCGGCCCGGCCTCCACCATCATGAGCGTACGCCGATACAGCTTCACTACGCCCGGATAGGCGGACTCCGCCGAGGCTTCGAGCGTCTGGACGAAGGGGCCGGGGTCGAACACGTGCAGCCGACCGCCCACGCCCTCCTGCCGCCGGGCGTTGACCATGACTGTATTGTGCGAGAGCGTATGCGCAAAAAAACCGAACCGGCGCGGGTCGTAGGTGTCGGCCGTCTCCGGATACCCGAAGTCGGGAATGAGGGAATGGCGGTGTGAGAAGAGGTCAATGTGCAGTCTGTCGAAATGCGCGTGGCCCACGTAGTAACCGTAGAAGATCGAAAGGGCCGTGCGATTGGCCTCGCTCCCCGACTGCAACGTCGCAAAGCCCACTCCCGGCAGAAGGGAACTCGCCACGCCGACCGGCGTCGCGGAGTTGCGGGCGGCCCGCGCAATCTCGTCCTCCAGAGAATCTCTGAAGAGATCGCGGCTCGGTCTTGCGCCGGTTTGCGTCAGGGCTTGTGCGAAAGCCGCTTCCCCGTAATACTTCAGGCCCGCCTCGCAGACGGCAGGCGTCCATCCGATGATGCCCGCGAACATGTTGTTGGAGTCGCCCAGCGGCGGCGTGAACGCCCCCGCGCACGCCATCTTGAACGGCCAGGTGAGCAGACGTCGAAACCGAGGCATCCGGATAACAGGCCCGCCCCTTTCCTCCAGCGCCTCGGCGATCTCGATAAGGTTGTGCACCCAACTCAGATTGTAGCTCGGCGACTCAAAGGGATAACCGTCGCGATGGACCAGGTTGTAGAGCGCGTCGTACAGGCCCAGTTCGCTGTACATCGAACACCGCTTGTTTTCGAGCACCCACGCCGCCATTTCCTCCGACGTGGGACGGCCGTCCCGACCCGCCAGCACGGCCGCGAGCCGCAGCAACCCCTTCTGGTGCATCCCGTAGTTGCCCTGTATGCGGTACGAGCCGTCCATGATGTCCATCGCCATCTGCCGCAACATGCGATTCTCGATGAACGTCCTGATCTCCTCCGGCGACTGTTGCGTCATGGCCGCCAACCCCGAATCCTTCTCGATGGCGGGGCGGACGGCGTCGTACGCGGGTGCGACCTTCTCCACCGTGAAGCATTCCCACGTATGGTAGAGCAGCCGGCCGTTGTACTTGGGGTCGAACTCGGCCCCGTATCGCGATTGCGTCTCGTAGTTGTAGCGAGGGTAATAGTCGGCCAGTTGCCAGAGGATCACGGCGCAGGCGTGGGCGTAACGCGGATCGCCGGAAAGAAGGTAGGCGATGCTGAGGTCTTCGACGGCGCCCAGCACGAAGTTGCGCGCCGCCCAGTGCGCGTAGAAGGCCACAAACCAGAACTTCTTGGGCACGCCCGGCTTCTGCCATCCTCGGCCGTCGTCCGGATACGGGCCGGTGAGCAGCGACCTGTCCTTGAACCCGCTTCTCATGAACGCCAGGAAGTCGTTGGACGGATAGACCTCTTTGCCGACCGGACAGCGAATCTTGTACGGTTCGTCGGGCGAGATGATCCAGTTGTAGCGCCCGATCTTGTTCACGGCGTCGCCGTGGACGGGGCAACCCGACAGGTGAACGATCGCGTCGCGGGGCGCTTCGGGCGGGGGCACGAGCAAACGCAGACGCTCGTCATCGTACTTCACCCATTTGTCGGCCCGCGCCATGATCGCATCGCGTTCGTTCCTCGCCCACTCATGCGCCTTGAGGTTCCTCGAAAGCGCCGCCAGCTTTGCTTCCGTGTAGAACGTGCGCCGCGATTCTGCCTCCACGTTTCTGCCGCCTAACAAAACACACATGCCCAAGACGAAAAACCGAAATTTATTCATCCGCTGTCTCCGACACTTACGGAGTCTGCGCGCAGCGAAAGCCGTAGCAGTAGCTGGTGTCGTTGGGTTCGAGCGCGTGCCGGTATGAGCAGATGAGCGTCGAGGCCACCTCGCGCCACATCCCTCCCCTCATCACACGCCGCTGCCCGGCGGCCGGACCTGCGGGGTTCTTGTTCGGCCCGCCCCTGTAGTAATCCTCCTGGTACCAGTCCGCCACCCACTCCCAGACATTGGACGCCATGTCGTAACATCCGTTGGCGCTGACGTCTCCCTTGAAGGCCCCGACCGGCGTTGTGTTTCCGCCTCTGCCGACGATCCCTCTGCCGTGTTCGCTGGCCGACCACTCGGCCCACCACTGCGCCCAGTTCATGGTGTCTTTGTAACCAAGCGCGTACGCGTTGTTGCATTTGCCCGCATCCCATGCGTCTCCCCAGACGTACAGGTTGGCGTGTTTCTTGATCGGTTCCCAGGCGGCGGCTTTTTCCCACTCCGCCTCCGTCGGCAGCCGGACGGCGCGCCCTGTCTTGGCGCTCAGCCATTGGCAATAGGCCGCGGCGTCGTGCCAGCTCACGTTGACCACCGGATGATTCTCCTTGCCCTGCGGAACGCTCCCTCCCTGCCAGTACGGCGGTTTGCGATGTGCGGCGGCCTTGACGAATTCGGCGTACTCTGCGTTCGTGACCTCGTACTTGCCGATGAAGTACGCATCAACCCACACCTCTTTGGAGAGGAAGCCCGTGTCCTTCCCGCCATGGCTCCGTCCCATCCAGAACGTCCCCGCCGGCACATGAACCATCCCCTCAGGGACGCGGACGGTCTTGCCCTCGCATTGAATTACACTGGTGGCGGCCGAAAGGGGGTGAGGAATGCCTTCGCCTGTTCCGGCCGTCGCCACATGCCTTGAAGACAGCGCTTGCCCCGCTTTTGGCGCCTTGCCCGCCCACCGGTCTGACCGCCAGGCGTACACCCCGAAACAAATCAGAGCGACGCCCAGGACAACGCCCGCCGCCGGCAGCCCCCACCGCCTTCCAACCGGCCTCGTCAACGCCCCTTCCGCCTGCGCCGGCGTCATGCTCTTCCCCTCCAACGCGCTGTCTATCTGCCGCACAAGGTCGGCGGCGCTCTGGAACCGCTCTTCCGGGTTCTTGGCCATCATTCGCTCGATGATGTCGCTGATGGGCCGTGCAACGTGTGGCGCCGCCTGGCGCAGCGGCGGCGGATTCTCCCGGACGTGTTTGAACAGCACCCCCTCTGCCGATTCCGCGTCGAAGGGCGTTCGACCTGTCACGAGTTCGTAGAAGACGCATCCGAGCGAGTAGATGTCGCTGCGGGCGTCGGCAGTCTTGCCTTGAATCTGCTCCGGGGAGATGTAGTAGCGCGAACCGAACGTCGCGCCGTTTTCCGTGAGCCGCCGCCCCGACTCCCGCAACAGCGCGACGCCAAAGTCGCACAGTTTGGCCGTCATGCCGACATCGCCCCCCCCAGGGGAACGGGCCGCGCCGCCCGACTCCTCCCTCATCTCCAGCAGGATGTTCTCCGGCTTCACGTCGCGGTGGATGATCCCCTTGGCGTGGGCGGCGGCGAGCGCCTCGGCGCAATCGCGCACAACGCGGGCGGCCACCGACGGCCCCAATCGCCCCAGCCGCTCCAACGCCTTTCCCAGCGTCCCCCCGTCCACGTACTCCATCTCAATGAAGAGCTTGCCGCCCGCCTGCCCGATATGGTGCACCGTAACCACGTGGGCTTGCTTCAACGCCGCCGCCGCGCGCGCCTCCTGTACGAACCGATGCACGCATGTCTGGTCTCCCTGGGCCAGCGAATCCGGAAGCACTTTCAGCGCCACGACCCGATCCAGATTCACGTTGCGCGCCTTGTACACCACGCCCATGCTGCCGTGTCCGAGCCGCGCGAGGATTTCGTAATGGGCCAGGCGTTTCCCCACGAGGGGATCGGCGTCCCGGCTCGGCGCGCGCACCGGGTGCGCGGCATCTGCTTCGCGCTTGGGCATACCGGACGGACTCCTGAACGCTCAAGTTTCTCATGGAAGATATGAATAAAGGTCTGCCTCTTTCAAGCAGAACCTGAACTTCTTGTCGCCGTCCCGCATGGATTCGGGAAATTCCTCGCTCCTCCACTTGAGGATATGGCGAACCGAGTCGCCCTTGAAAACCGCGCACTCGTTCCGCGAAAAGCCCGGCAGGACGTTGTTCTGGGTGTCCAGAATCTCCGCAACCACGTAACCGTTGTCGCGTGTCCGCGCGTTGATGGTCACCTGGGGCGATGTCAGCGCCTCCCGCCTGCTGATAATCCAGCCCTCCTCCGCTCCCGCGCGCAGCGAGCAAAAACCGTCCAGTCGCAGCACTGCAAGCCCGATGTTGGCCTGCGCCTTCGTGCTGTTGTGCGGGCCGTTCCAACCGCCGTAGTAAAAGTACATGTTGTCTCCGACCTGCACCGGTCCGCGCGCGGTGTATATCATGTGCGAATCGAAACTTCCGTCTTCGCCGCAAGGGATGAACTGCCGCCTTTCGGGCGGCCGCGTCCAGTTAACGAGGTCCCAACTCCAGCCCACCTGAACGTCCATCGTACAGGGACTGTCCTTCTCCATCTCGTACATTCGCTGATCGGTGTATGCGCCGTACTTGTACCAGCGCGAGTTATAGACCCACGGCAGGCCGATGTACAACCCCTGATACGGGAACACGGGCATCCCGTAAATCTGCGTGGCGTCGGGATCGAGGTCGTCGGCGACGAACACCGGCCCCTCGACCGGCTTCGTCCAGTTCAAACCGTCGCTCGACACGGCCACGCCCGCCGCCCTGCCGCGCCGGTTCCCCGTCTTGTAGGTCGCCACATACCGTCTGGCATAGGGATCGAAAAAGAAGTTCGTCACGTCGCCCGATGCAAAAAGCCCCTTCTGGGCCGTCTCCGGGACGAACGTCCAGCGGAGGCCGTCGGGCGAGAAGGCCGCGCGGGTCTTGCGATAGTCCACGCCGTAGCAGAAGAGGACGTACCTTTTTTCCGGGTCTTTCTCCCACGGTCGCTTGATGACGCTCGGATTGTGGCATTGTCCCGACGCCCTGAACGGCGGTTTCTCGTCCGGGTCTTGCGCTATGGTGAGAAAAAGATTGTTCTCGGTTGAACCCTTGAACTCGCGCAGGCCGAGGTTGGGTTTCACCCATGAGACGCCGTCCTGCGACTCGGCGTAACAGTTGTAATAGCCCCCGCCGCAATGGGTGTGATACCACATGCGCAACCTGCCTTCGTCCCACATGACAGTCCCGTAGAGGTACGGCCCTTTGTAGGACGAGGTTCCTTCCCACGGCTTGTCATGCCGGATGACGGGGTTGGCCGGATGCTTCTCGGCGGCATGGAAGACCCGCGTCAAGCCCTCCTGCCGCTCGACGACCATCGCGTCCAGGAAGAGCCTGCGCCACGGCCCTTTGGCCGGCCCGGCGATCAGGTCCTCGGCAGGCGGGGTAGCTTCGGCGGCCGCCAGCGCGCATGAGGCCACAGCGATCAGCAGGATACATGCAGACTGCAAGTCTCGTATCATGATGTGCCATCCCATCCATCTGAGCGCTTGCCCCGTCTGACGGGGCTTGCCGTGCGACATAGATTTTACCCACTCCTTCAGAGTGCGTCCACCCTGGGTCTTTGGCGTTCTCATCGCGCAGGCTCAAGCTCGACAATTTTGTAGATGCGCAGGGGCGGGAGCGTGAACCGCACGGCGTCGCCTTCGCGCTGAAGCGGCAGTGCGGCGGCTTCGCTCTCGGGGTCATGGCAGACGGCCTTCATCGGCCCGCCGCCGGCCGGCAGACGCACGGCGACCTCGATCGGCCCCAATGCCTCCGGCTCAGGGGCCTCGACGCCCAGCGGCACGTTGTAGTTGACGAAGTGGATGATGTAGCGGTTCTTTCCCGGTTCGGCGAAGGCGTTGGCGCGCACCTTGGCCATCGCCGGCCCCTCCGGCGACCGGACGACGGACAGTTTCCTCTCGGCGACCGACTCGATCCAGTCGGCCAGCCGCTTTCCCTGCGGGGCCAACCCCTCCGCAAACGCGGTCGCGCCGGCCCCGACGCGCTTGATCGCATACTCCTTTCCCTCCGCCTTCCGCTCGACCATTTCATCGAGCGCCGGCCTCTCCCGCTTCCGGCCCTTCTCGTCGGACTCCCCCGCCGCGGCGATCACGACGACGCGCCCGCCCTCCTGCGCGTACTTCTTCAGGGCGTCCGCCCGCCGGTCCGACAGGTACACGATGCGCGGCATGACCACCGCATCGTACTTCCTCAGATTCTCCAGCGTGAACTGCTCTTCGATCACGTAATCGAACAGGACATGCCCGTCGAGGAGGTGCTGGGTCGCTTTGCGCACCTCGCCGATGTGTTCCTTGCCGCCGAAGTAGCCCTGTTCGGGGAAGACCGCAAGGCCCACCTGGGCGTAGGTGTCCAACCCCTCGAAGAGCCTGGCGTTCTTTTCGAAGAACTCCCGGCATTTCTTCTGCGCCTGCATGCATTCGGGGTTCATGCGGACCAGGAACGCGCCCCCGCCGCCGAAGGCGGCCGCTTCGGCGTTGCCCAGGACCGCCGCATTGGCGTTCATCTCCAGCATCATCTCCGTCTTCTTCGGCACCTGCCAACCCGGCCGCGTCAACATGATCGGCCGGACCTTGCGCCGCAGACATTGGACGAACTTGTATTCGAACACGTTGTCGTTGTATTTCTTTACCCCGATGTCCTCGATGATGCGCCATAGGACCATCCCCGGATGCGTGCCGTACGGCCCCACCGACCTTTCGAACATGATGAGGTCGGTCTCCGGAAATGCCTGCAGGATCTGCTCAGGCCGCTGTTCGCCGCCGTTGGGAAAGACGATGAACGGCCTGCCCAGAATCTTCTCGCCGGCCTTGCGGATGGCGTCGTGATGCTCGACGATGCAGGCGTTCCAGAAACGTTTCGTTTCTGCCCAGAGCAGTCCCTGTTGCGCGCCCCGAATACGGGGCGTGCCGTCGCTCAGTCCCGGGTCGGCGTTCCCGAACAATTCCTTTCTTTCGGCCTCGCTGTAGCGGCCGCTGATCCAGCTTCGCCATTTCTCCTTACAGATTGCGCAGTAACAGCGGTGCGAACCCGCGTTGTCCACGAAGACGCCGTCGAAGCCGCACCTGGCCGCGTTCTCGGTAACCTTCTCGATCCAGCGGCGCCAGTCGGCGTTGTTGTGGCACGCCGCGTAGCGGATATTCGGCTCGTAAGGCGGATAGAACGGCCCCTCGAACCTGTAGAAGAACTGGAGCTTGCCGTCCGGCGCGAGCTGCATCCACTGGATGGGGTCGCTCTTTGGCCGTTCGCCGAGTCCGAATTCCTTGTACTCGTCCCAGTGGTCGTAGAACTCCCAGAAACCCGCGCGCGGGTCGGGCCGCCCGCCGATGGTCATGCTGCAGATGTAGGGGGTAACCCATTTCACGCCCGCCTTGTGGAGGTCGGACACGAGTTTCGAGAGGTCCGCGATGCGCTGCCTGACTTCCTCCGGCGAAAGCCTGCGGATGTAATCTTCTTTCGCGTAGGGCCGCATCTTTCCATAGGCCTGGTTCTCGCCGCCCAGCGCCTGAATCGGCCCCCAGTTGTGCGTGAACGGAACGTCCTTGCCCAGGTGCAGGAGCGTCGGCGGCGACTTGGCGATTGTCTCGATGTATTCCGGCAGGTTGATGTGCTTCGGCCCGTAGTCCAGTATGTACGTGAAGGGGGGCGAGGATAGCTGCCGCTCCTGGGCCATCGCCTCACTTCCTCCGGCGAAGTAAGGCACGCACAGGGCCGCAGCATAAAAGACCGCGCCGACAACCAGAGACATCCTTTTCATGGGCAACCTACCTCACTTGTGTTTCCGACGGCCAAACTGCGCCGCCCAGTCCGCGCGTTTCGCCAGGAACGGCGGCAGGGCGGGGTCGAGCGACAGGGCCACATCGTCCACATACAGCTTCGGGGCTTTGGGCTTTGCGACCGACAGCGACCAGACCTTGCCGTCCGTGCCGGACGGCGCGACCACCTTGATCTGGGTCCGGGTGTTGAAATCCCCTTCCTCCTCCTTCACCACTGCGCCCTCAGGAGAGAAAACAACGATCCGAGCGCCCTCGCCCGCCACGTCCGCCAGGACAAACAGTCCGAACCGCGCGCAGCCCTTGGGCACGTAGAAGTATAGACGCTCGATCTCGCGGATGGTGTGAAGGGGGTGCGTCTCGGAGGCCACAAAGGCCGCCGGCGTCTCGAAGGAATCGAAGAAGCAGATGTTCCAACCCGAATCAATCTCAAGCACGCACAGCGCATCCTTTCCGGCGGAGGCCGGCTGCTGGGCCGTGAGGGTCCTGCTTGCGTCCAGGGGAACGCCGCCGGAGACGATCTCGTTGCTGTCGTTGCCGACAAGACAATAGGCGAGTTCGTCGCCGTAGTTGCGCGTGTGCGCCACCGACTTGATTTCCAGCTTCATCGGTTGGCCGGGCGGGCTGAGCAGCGCCACGTAGTTCAGTTTGCGGAGCGTCGGCGACCGCTGGACGCCGGCGGCTTCCTCGCCGGCGACGCGCACGGACACCTGACTCACGACCGCCGCCAGCACAAGAATCGCGCTTCCCGCAAGACGCTTCATTTTTTCCTCCCGCCGCGCGGGGCCGTCCGCGCCGGATGCCTTTCCTACAACAGTTCCTTCTTCGCTCGCTCGACCACCTTGCGCATCTCCGCGAGCTTGTCGGGGTCCACGTCGGGTTTTCGGTAGGACGCAACCAGTTCGTTGACCCTCGCGTGGGCCTTGGCAAGCATGTCCTTCTCCTGTTCGGCGCCGCGCCAGCCCGACCGGTCAATGAGATTGGGCAGCCACAGACACTCGCGGAAATGCTGCAGCGTGTGTTCGGCCTCCAGATAGTTTTTCTCGATGCCGACATTCACGTCGAGGATCGTCTCCAGCGCCAGGGTCTCCGCCGTCGGCTCGAACGCGCGCGCATACAGGTCCGCGCCGGCGGCAAGGTCCCGCTCGACCATCAACTGCACCGGCGAGAGGACCTTTCCCTCGTCCAGCATTCCCTGTCCGATGCCCGGATGCCGTCCCGTAAAGGCGGCGACTGTCATGGACTTGTACGCCTTTTCGAGCGCCGCATACAGCCCCGGCTCCTTGGCGTCGCAATACTCCCCGCCGCCGACGCTGACCTCCACCCCGCACCATCGGCGAAGGAACTCAACGACGGCGAAGGCGTAGAACATGGCGTCGAAGGCGCAGTAGCTGACCTGGCCGGTGCGCATGTCCATTGTGCCGCCCCACATGCTGCCGCTGATGGGCGCTTTGGGGTTCAGGGCGCGCCCGGCCATCCACACGGCCAGGAACTCCGCGCTCGACACGGCGATGAAACCGGCCGGCGTCACCGGCGCGGTGACGCCCGCCACGGGCATCGCGGCCAACCCCGCCGCCTCGCCTTCTCTGACCCGGCGCACGAATTTGTCGGCCACGTCCTTGTCCAGGCGCAGCGGATGCGCGAAGCAGTTGGCGCCGTAGCTGAACCACTTCTTGCGGCCCAGTATCTCCCCCATCTCGATGAGGTAATCCACGATCCGCACGTTCCACGCAAAGGCCGGTTGCGGCCTTTGGGCGTGTTCGGCCAGGAGCATGGCCGCCTCCAGCGGTTCGAGCATCGGCGGCGCATCCGTCAGCAAGAGGCAGTGCCCCACCCCGCTCGGGCCGTGCAGGGCCTCGCCGAGCTTGACCAGGTGGACAAAGTCTTCCCGGTTTCCGCTTCGGCGCTCGCCCTTCTCGAAGTCATGGTAGAACTGGGCCACCTGGGTGCCCAGGCCGGGTTGTCCCGACGCGCTGAACTTCCTCGCCGCTGTATCCGGGGCCTTCGCCGTCTCCTTCCTCAGCCCCGCCACAAACTCCTTCTGCATCTTCAGGGGGAATCTCGCGCGCTGCGAATCGCCGTCCACGACGGCCCCTGCGGCGGCCAGCGCCTTCAGGATCTCGTCGTTCTGGCAAACGATGCCCACTTTCTCCAGCGTCGCGTGGACGCCCGCGGCCAGGGGTTCAACCGCCGAATCCTTGAGCAGGCTTCTCTGGAACATGGGGCCTCCTTTCTCCGATTCGCGCCTCAGAACGTCCCGTACTTCAGCACAAGCTCAATGGTCCTCTTGTACTGCGAGAAGCTGACGTTATCGGCCACCGAATGGTCGGTGTGGAAGATGTAACCGCCGCCCCTCTTCGCAAAGGGGATATTGCGGCTGATCTCGCACTCGATGGCGGACGGGTCGGGGTCGGCCATCGCCCGCACGTCAATGCCGCCCATGAACGCCAGCCGCTCTCCGTACTGCTTCTTGAGTTCGACCACGTCCATCCCCGCCTTGACCTCCAGCGGCTGAATGCAGTCGAACCCGGCCTCGATGATGCCGGGCAGCAGCTTCCGGATGTCCCCGTCGCTGTGCAGGATCACGGGCATCCCATGGCGGTGAAAGAAATCGCACATCCGCTTCTGCGACGGGAGTTCAAACCGGCCGTACATGGCCGGCGAGAAGAACGGCCCGTTCTTGTACGCCATGTCGTTGGCGATGAAGGCGCCGTCGAACCGGAAGCCTCGATGCAGCATCTCCTCGACCGCCGCGATGATCAGTTCGGCCACGGTGTCTATCATATCCTTGATCCAGTCCGGATCGTCCATCATTCCTTCGAGCACCTGCGGCGCGCCCGTGAAGCGCTGCACCACGTCGTACCCGAAACATCCGGCCTGGAACGTCGCAAAGAGGCCCTTCTCTCCGTAGGCGCGGTTGGCGCGAAGCCCGGCCTCCCAGTTCACGCGCGACTCGTTCCAACGCAGTCGAGGCTTGTGCTCCTCCCACGTCTTGCGGTCCTTGATGGTGAAGTCCAGGGTCTCCGGCACGGATTCCTGGTTCTTGAAGACCCGCGTCGTGGCTCCGAAGGCGTCCTTCACGATCCGGTGCGTCGGCGTTTCCTCAAGGATCGTCTTTGGGAACTGGAACGAAAGATCCGCCCCTTGCGACACGCGCTCATAGCCGAAATAGTCAAAAGGCGTTTTGTCCTTCGGCAGCCCCTCGTTGTGCCACCGCCGCACCGTTGTCTCCCACGGCGCATCGCAGATCGGCACCCGGTCGGCTTCCTTGTGCTTCAAGGCGAGCAGAAACCGCTCACGCGACGTCATCATTTCGTGTCTCCGTGCGGAACGAACGCGACTTTTCCACAGCGTCCTTCGTCCGCCACCCTCAGCCCCTCAACCCCCTGCTCCAGCGGAAGTTTGTGCGTGACGGCGGGCTCAAACGTCATCCCACTCATGGCCAGAAACTTGGCCATGTCCCACAGCCAGCCGATGGGGAATACCACCGACCCGATGAGCGTGCATGCGCTTCCGTGAATCTGGCTTGGGTTTATGACTTTCTCGGCGCCGCCCACGCCCACGATGGCCGCTTTCCCTTCGCGGCGCAGGCTGGGAATGATGTTCTCCCGCGCCGGCGTTGCGCCGGAGGTCTCGATGACGTAGTCCACGCCCTCGCCCCAGAACCCCTTCCGAGCCGCCCCGTCCGGCCCTCGGCCCTTCCCGAATTCCCTCGTTATGCGCACGACGTCTTCTTTCGCGCCGTCCACGACAACGTCGGCTTTGCATCGCTTTGCGACCTCAAGCCGTTCCGGCAGGATATCCACCCCGATCACGCGCAGTCCCATGGCTTTTCCCACCAGCACGCAGCTCAACCCCACCGGCCCCAGGCCGAATACCGCCACGCTCTCGTGCATTGAAACCCCCAGCCTCCGGAAGGCCGCGTATGCCGTCCCGCCCACGCAGGCCATGAACGCGCCGTCAATGAAGCTTACGCCTTCCGGCAGCGGAACGCAGCTCCGCTCTTTCACCACGCAATACCCCGCAAACGACCCCGGCACCGACACGCCGATCAACAGCTTCCCGCCGCTGCACGCCACCACCTGTCCATGCGCGCAGGCCGGACAAGCCCCGCATCCCTGGTGATGGTGGACGGTCACGCGGTCGCCCGGCTTGAGGCGCGTCACGTCCGGCCCCACGCTCTCCACAACGCCGCACGGCTCATGGCCGCGTATCTGCTCGGCAGACTTGGCGTCGCGATACACGTGCAGGTCCGATCCGCAGATCCCCGTCGCCATGATTCGCAGCAACGCCTCCCCGCGGCCCGGCGTCGGGACCGTAAAGTCCCGGACCTCGCACCGGCGGTTGCCCAGGAACACGATGCCCTTCATCCTATCGTTCTTGCTCATTCCAGCCGTTCCTCATCATGTGCACTTGGCTCTGCTCAAAGCAGGGCCTTCTCGCACTGTTCCATGTTGACGAACCGGACCTCCAACTGCGATGCCGCTTCCTCCAGATGCCTGCGCAGTTTGTCCACTTTCGCCGGCGACACGTCGTTGCGTTCGTCGTTGAGCACCTCGTACGGATGGATCAGCCATGTCAGCGCCGGCGGTTTTCCTGAGTCCTGCGCGGCCTCTATCCATCGCTTCGCGATCCCTATCTCGAAGTCCTTCAGATACATGTGCATCACCGGCACATGCAGGAAGCATCCGGTCTGCGCCGCATGGTCCTGCCAGTTCTCCGCGTCGTGGCGGTAGGGAGGCACGCCCAGGGGCATGGCGCGGTTGTCGAAGGCCGGATGCTGCGTGTGATTCTTACCTTCATGCCCCGGCCAGACGTCCGAAACGATCTCATAGCCCAGGTCGCGGATGACCGCATACGCCGTCTTGTGCTGGAACAGGCACCCGAACCGATGGCACCGGAGCCGCAGACTCGTCCCGTTCGCGCTCAGCCACGCAGCCAGCTTTTCCTTCGATCGACGGCAGTGGTCGTAGATGAGGTCATACTCCCATCGGCCGTCAAGCAGGTCAATGTGATTGTGAACGCCCGCCGTGTCGCCGCGCCTCACGAACTCCTGAACTACCGGCCCGTGATGCTCGGTGAGGGAATAGTCGTAGTACCTCTCGTTGATGAACCACGTGACGCGCCCGGATAGTCCCGTCTTCGCGAAGGTTTCCAACAGCGCGTCCAGCGTCTTTCGGCGCAGGGACTGGGGGGAATTGCGCGCGTGATCGCAATCAACCGTCATCAGAAACAGTCGGGCCGAAGGCGGGACGCCGCTCATGGACATGCTCCACTGTCTTGCTCGACCGCTGCTCCCGCCAGACGGATGGGCGGGCGTGCGGAAGTTCAGCCCCGCGCCATGATGAGCACAATAATCCCCACGGATGCAAACAGGGCGCAGAAGTAGCAGGTTTCGGGGATGGCCAGGACGGGGATCAACACGGTCGCGCCGACCAGGAGGCCCAGGGCGCACGACAACACGCACACGGCGACGGCCGCGCGGTGGAAACGGGCCTGCACAACCGCAACAGCGCCGGCCTCCTCCGCCGCACTCACCACGGAGGCCGCCGGCACCAGCCCCCCCGCCGCGCATCCGACCAGGGCCGCGACCAGCGGCAGCGTGATGAGAAGATGCAGCATCCGCGCGGAAGGCTCCGCCACCGCAACCAAAGCGGCCAGAATAACGGGCGCCATCAACGCGACAACGCCGAGGACCAGGAGAAGGCCGCCCTCAATCAGCCCCCCGTAGGCCGGCGTCCCGCTCAGCCCGCCCCGGCGCGCCAGCCCGATAATGGCCGCCGACGTCCCGCCGATCAGGAAACCTGACCCCACGAACCCGGCGTCCCGATACAGTGTGCCGTACAGACACTGATCCGCCAGCAACAGCACCGCCAGCAGCACCCCCGCGACGAATCCCCCGGTACACAGACCGAAAAAGGCCCCAAGGACCTGGCGCTGTCTCAGGAAGATCGCGACGACGGCCCCCAGGAAGCCAAGCGCCGTCAAGGCCATTGCCAGCGTCTCAAGGTCGAGCCGGAGCAGGACCACGGCCCATTTTCTCAGGCCCTGCGGCATGGCGGTCAGCCAGCCCACGAGGCCGCACAGGGCCGTAATCGGCTTCAACTCGCGGTTGGTGGGCGTTCCCGCCAACCGGATATCGCCCTTTGCCGGCCCCTCGCGCAGGAGGGCCTGCCCGTCTTCTGTCTTGACCGGGAGATGCACCGAAAGGCCCCGCTCCTTCACGCTCTGCGCCATCCGGCCCGTCCTGAGCGCCAGAGGCCCCTGGGACAAACCGCCGACGCACAGTGTCGTCTCCGCCCCGGCAAGGACGTAATTCGGGAAAACAGCGCTGAAAGCGCGTAGGAAAGCCGTGAAGCCCACCACTTGTTGCGCCGGCTTCGCGTTCTCGACGCGGGAGACCCGAACCGCCACAAGCCCTTCGGGCTTCAACAGGGCCTTCAGGTCGGAAAGGAACTGGACCGCGTAAAAACGGCTCAGGAACGCGTTGGAGGCCGGCGGCAGGTCCATGATAATCACGTCATATGAGACGTTCCAGTTCTTGAACAACCCCCGGATGTCGAGGTCGCCTGCGTGGGTTACCAGCCTCTTGATCTCTGCCGGCTCGGTGATGCCATACCCGATGTTGGTCAGAAATCGCGGCAGGATGGCTTCGTCCGCGAACAGGTGCTCCACCGCCTCAACGGGCTGGCGCAGCGCCTCCTGAATCAACCGGGGATGGCTTCCGCCAAAGACAAGAACTCTCTGCGGTTCGGGATGCATGAGCAATGGGATATTGGCGGTCTCCACGGCCTCGTCGCACGATCGCAACGCCCCCTGGTGCACCATGGGCACGCGATTCAGCGAGATGAGCACTTCCTTCCTCTGCTTCGTAACGGTCACTACACCGGTCGGGGATGTGTGCGCCTCGACGACGCTGGGGCCGAACAGCCATCGCTCCGTGAAGTAGTTAAGCATCTGGCAGAGAGGCGAACAGCAGACGGTGATCAGCACGAGCAGGCAGATCCAGATGGGAGGACTCATCACGATGGCCGCCGAGGCCAACCTCCAACTTAACACCGCCGCCGTCGTCAGCAACAGGATCGAGACGCACAGGTTCACCAGCAAGGGGGAGAACCAGTCGCCGATGAAGTAAGCCGACGTGCCGCAGCCGACCGCCAACCCCAGCAGGAAGAGGGCGTACTTGTTCCGCGCCATTCCCGTGGGCGGAGTCTCTCGAGAGAGGGCAAGCGCCAGGGCCGCCCCCCCCGCCACGTTCATGGCCCCGGAAAGGACCGCCGCCAAAAAGCCCGCATGCGCGGGTGTCTGAAACGCCGCGGGGCCGAGTACAGACGGCATCAGCCAGCGCTCGCAAACCATACCGGCGGGGATGGCGATGGCCGTCAGCCAGTAAAAGAACAGGTATGCCGCCTCGCGTGCCCTGGCCAGACCCAGGAAACCCATCGGGAGCGCGATGCCCACGCCGAAGAACAGAAGCGCCGCGGCCAGCGACACCAGCGAAAGCACTTCATCGCCCCGCAAGATCACGAAGGCCTCGCGGAAGGCCAGGAGATTGGCCGCCGCGATCCCCGCGCCCAGAACCGGAAGGCTACCCATGATCGCGTGCTCTCGCAGGCATTCCGCAACCGCGTCCAGGCTATCCCGCTCCCTCCCCAAGGAGGACGGCGCCGCCGAAGGGGCCATCGGCGGACGCGCGGCCTCGAAAGGGGAAGCCCCTTGACCGGCATGCCATCCGCCCGCCGAACGCGGTGACTCCTGTGACATCCTCATCTCCAGGCGGTTGAACAAGACTTCTGCGCATATTCTATGAAGATGTTCCGGGAATTCAACTACAAACTCATCGCCGTCCGGATTTTGAGGCCTCTTGACACATACCTTGGCAACGCTTCGGACGCCGTCGCACAACGCCATTCCCACCCCCGCCGAAGGGTATGCAAAAATATTAGCACGCCCCTTGCCCAGATACAGAGCCTCGGCATGTCGCCAAAAGGCCTCGCAAAGGCCACATGGCGGGCCTTATGCGGTATAAGATATTTTTACATGTTTTCCGACTTTTTCCTTGACGTGCACCGGTCGCGAGGCTAGAATTCCATCCCAAGCCGATGGTTGCGCTTCGACCTTGCAGGCACTGCATGCTGACTCTGTTTTCCGAGGAAATAGGACCCCATGACAGACCAAGCCACTCAAGCGCATTCTGCCGTGGATGCTGCGGCGGAATTGCGATCCATCATCGAGATCGTTGCCGAGATGGGGTCTTCGCTTGAGCTTGACAAGGCCTTGAGCGCCATCATGGACGCCCTGGGCAAAGCACTCGAAGCGCAAGCCAGTTCGCTCCTGCTCCTCGACGACAACGCCAGTACGCTGCATTTCAAGACCTGCACGGGGGACAAGGCCAACGAGGTGAAGTCCATGGCCATCTCCCTGGGAGAGGGCGTCGTCGGCTGGGTGGCCAAGACGGGCAAGCCTTACCTGGTCACGGACGCGCAGAACGACCCGCACCACGCCAGGCAGATCGCCGAGAAACTCGATTTCCCCTGTCAAACCATCATCGCCGCCCCCGTCAAGGACGCCGGGCGAATCCTCGGCGCCGTGGAGGTCATCAACCGCCAGAACGGTAAGCCCTTCAACGAAGATGACCTGAATTTCCTGGTCGCGCTGAGTCATCTGATCACCATTGCGCTGCGCAACGCAAAGTTGTTTACGCGCATCCAGATTGAGAACGCGGAGATGCGCCAGGCCCTCGAAATCAAACGCCCCATCATCGGCAACCATGCGCTCATAAAGGACGCACTGGAACTTGTCCGCAAGATGGCCCCCTACGATGTGACCGTGCTCATCACGGGCGAGAGCGGCACCGGCAAAGAGCTGATAGCCCGCGCCCTGCACCAGTCAAGTCCGCGCGCAAAGGGGCCTTTCCTCCCCGTCAACTGCAGCGCCGTCCCCGACACGCTCATCGAGTCCGAGCTTTTCGGCCACGAGAAGGGGGCCTTTACGGGGGCGGTGGCCGAGAGGAAAGGGAAGTTCGAACTGGCTGAAAGCGGAACGCTCTTTCTGGACGAGATCGGCGACATGTCCCTGGCCGCGCAAAGCAAGGTGCTGCGGGCGATTGAGGAGCGGACCTTTGAGCGCATCGGCGGCAGCAAACGCATCACCGGCAACGTTCGCATCGTGGCGGCCACCAACAAGGACCTGCGCGAACAGGTGCAGAAGGAGCAGTTCCGCGAAGACCTGTTCTACCGGCTCAACGAGTTGTGCATCAACCTGCCCCCCCTGCGGAAGCGCGCGGAGGACGTCCCGCTCCTTATTGACCACTTCACCCAGTATTTTGCGCGGGAATTCGGGAAGGACGTTGTCCGCGTGACCCCAGAGGCCAGGCAGCTCCTGCAACAGCACGATTGGCCCGGCAACGTCCGCGAGTTGCGCAACGCCATCAAGACCGCCGTCATACTGGCCGAGGGGGTGGCCATTCGGCCTGAGCATTTGCCCCTCCAATTGCGCAGTTCCGCCCGCTTGAAGAAGCGCCCCTCGGCGGAAAACGACGATTCTCTGGCCGCCGCCGAACGCGACCACATCCTGGCCATCCTCGGCGAAACCGAGTGGAACAAGACCAAGGCCGCCGCTATCCTCGATATCTCCCGCCCCACCCTCGACGCCAAGATCAAGACGTACGACCTGCGGCGTCAATGAGAGACGGCCTGGCCCGCCCCCGATGGCGCCCGCCAATATGTCTGGCGGGCTTCCGGCGCCTCAGAATCGCCCCAACGCCTCCTAAATGCGCTTCCGGCGGGAACTCGGCCGGGGGCCAACCCAAAAAACAGCGGATTGCACACCCCGAACCGGCCCGGAGCCTGCAATCCGCATCGAAGGAATGCAACTGCGCTTACGCCTTCAGCGTACCGACCTTCGTGAGGCCTTCCAACGCCTCCTCGCCGTGCGGGGCATCGCCCAGGGCCTCCGTGAGGTCTGTCCCCGCGTTGTGCATCGCGTAATGCGCGCCGGCCTCCCATTGCCCGCTCTCGGAAACGTCGTACACCACTC
>CAYPFP010000029.1:0-46681 GCA_964409935.1 uncultured Planctomycetota bacterium
GGGAGAAGCCTCAAAAAGGCACAAGAAGCGCAAGAGAGAAAATACTGAAGCCGTGCTTGTGCATTTTGCGCCTCTTTGCGGCTAGATTTCTTCCGTGAGTCTGTTTCCGGGGAATCCTGGTGCCTGGCACCGGCGCGGGAATCACGCGGAAACGGCAACGGAAAGGCAACCGCCGATGAACGCCGATTACGCGCCGAAGAAAAAAGACAACGGCGAGTCATTTGGTGCGCAGTGTGCGCCCTACGGCGCTTTGCTTTCAATCTTACTCCGTCCTTTGTGTCCTTGGTGTCCTTTGTGGTCTAATTGCGGCCTTATTCATCACAAAGGGCACTAAGGCGGCAAGGGACGATTGAGACAGCGAGGACGATTTGAGGATGAGGTATGAGCAAGGTTCGAATCGGGTTTGTCGGCGTGGGGAGCATGGGCCAGTGCGCGCATCTGAAAAATTACGCGACGCTGCCCGACTGCGAGGTGGCGGCTATCGCGGAGCTTCGCGAGAAGCTCGGTAAGACGGTCGCGGCGAAGTACGGCGTGCCGCGCGTCTACAGGTCGCATGAGGAGATGCTGGCCAACGAGAAGCTCGACGGTATTGTGGCCTCGCAGCCCTTCACGCGGCACGGCGTGCTTGTGCCGGAACTCCTCAAGGCCAAGAAGCCCATCTTCACCGAGAAGCCGCTGGCGGCCTCCATCGAGGTCGGCGAGAAGATTCTGCGCGCCGTGGAGGAAAGCGGCACGTGGGTCATGGTCGGTTACCACAAGCGCAGCGACCCCGCAAGCGTCCGCGCCAGGGAGGAGATTGACCGCCTGAAACAGTCCGGCGAGCTGGGGCCGCTTCGCTACGTGCGCATTTTGATGCCGGCCGGCGACTGGATCGCCGGCGGCTTCAGCGACCTCGTCAAGACGGACGAACCTCTGCCCAAGCTCGAATGGGACCCGCCCGCCTCGGACATGGACGCCGACACGTTCAAGCAGTACCAATCCTTCGTGAACTACTACATCCACCAGGTCAACCTCATGCGCCACCTGCTGGGCGAACCCTACAAGGTCGCGCACGCCGACCCGTCCGGCGTCGTTCTGGTGGCGCGCGGCGAGAGCGGCGCGGCGGGCGTGATCGAGATGTCGCCTTATAAGACGACCATTGACTGGCAGGAGTCCGCGCTGGCGGCCTTCGAGCGCGGGTACGTGAAACTCACGCTCCCCGCGCCGGTCGCTTCGAATCGTCCCGGTTCCGTCGAGATCCTGCGCGACCCCGGCAAGGGGGCGGAACCGCAGACGCTGGTCCCCCATCTGCCCTGGGTCCACGCCATGCGCCGCCAGGCCATGAACTTCGTGAGCGCCGTCCAGGGCAAGGCCAAGCCCCCCTGCGAAGCCGCCGAAGCGCTGGAGGACTTGAAGGTCGCGCGGGACTACATTCGATTGTTGAAGGGCCGTTGACGGCGGCCGTTGTCTCCAAAAGGAGTTGCTCATCCATGGCAAGAGCAAGCGCAAAGCGTGTGAAATTCTTCGACGCCTCCGCCTGTTTCGGCGTCGCCCTCGTGCCGCCGCTCAAGTACGCCGAGACCGCGCAGGACCTCTTGAGAGACATGGACTTCTGCGGCGTGGACGAGGCGCTGGTCTGGCACGCGGCGATGAAGGACGATTCGCCCGTCGTCGGAAACCGGCTCCTGTGCCGCGCCATCAAGGGCAAGCCGCGCCTGCGCGGCACGTGGGCGCTTCTTCCGTTCCAGACCGGCGAACTAGGCACGCCCGACGAATTCCTTTCCGCAATGAAGAAGAACAACATCAGGGCCTTGCGGGCGTGGCCCAATGAACACCGCTATATACTGAACGCCACCACCTTCGGGACGTTTTTTGAGATGATGGTCGAGCGCCGCATCCCGCTCATCCTCGACCCGGATTGGGCCTTGATCACAAGCGTTCTGCGGGAGTTCCCGAAGCTCACCGCCATCGCCGTCGGCCACGGCAACTGGGGGCAGGACCGCTATTTCCGGCCCCTCATCGAGCAGTTCCCCAACTTCTGCGTGGATATCTCGCGATACGAACTGGACATGGGTATCGCCGAGTTCTGCGCCAGGTACGGCCCCGGCCGCCTGCTTTTCGCCACGAACTACCCTGCCGCCGTCATGGGAGCGCCCATGCTGGCGCTGCTGCATTCCGACATCCCGGACGAGGCCAAAGCGGCCATCGCGTCCGGGAACCTTCGCGGAATGCTGGATAGGGTTGATCTGTAGCCCTGCGGCCCGGCACAACGGCCTTGCGGAGCGAGGATGAGGGGGGTATGATTCTAGTATGCTGCTATACTCTCGTTCAGCCGTCCTGGGGAGGGGATTTGACCGGGAGGTGCTAAATGGGACGCTATGCGTGGCGCCTTGCTTTGTGCGTGGTCGTTGGCTTGTCCTCTTGCGTTGAGCAGAAGCCGCCGGCAAAGACCGAGCAGACCCCGGCCGCCAAGCCGTCGCCAGGCCAACCGGCGCCGGCAAAGCCGTCGCCAGGCCAACCGGCGCCGGCAAAGCCGGCGCTAGAAAAACCGCCTCCGGCAAAGCGGGGGCCAGTACTGCCGGCGGCAAAACAGTTGACGGCAAAACGGGGGGCGCCAGCCGAAGCGATGCCGGCCCAGTCGGCGCCGACCCAGCCGCCAGCTCAGCCGGCGCAAGTGAAATCAGCGCCAGCTATGCCGACGCCGACCCAACCGGCGCCAGTCCAGCCAACGCGAGTCCAACCCTCGCCGACCCCGCCGCCGCCCCCGCCGCCGGCTCAGCCGGCGCAAGTGAAACCGGCGCCAGCTCAGCCGACGCCGACCCAGCCGGCGCCCCCGCCGCCGGCCCAACTGACGCGACTCCAGCCGGCGCGAGTCCAGCCGGCGCCACCCCAACCGGCGCCGATGCCAACCAAGATGACCGTCTCTCTACGCGGCGGCGTAAAGATGGATTTTGTGCTCGTCAGTCCGGGGGCTTTTGTGATGGGGTCTGAAACGGGCGAAAGCGACGAGAGACCGGCGCGCGAGGTGACGATCTCGAGACCTTTCTACATGGGCGTGTGCGAGGTGAAACAGAAGCAATGGGAGGCGCTGATGGGGAGTAACCCGTCGTATTCCTGGGGGGACGACCTGCCCGTGGAGAGAGTGAGCTGGCATGACTGCCAGCGCTTCCTGGCCCGACTGCAGGAGAAGGTGGGGCAGGGGATGATCTGCCGTCTGCCCACCGAGGCGGAGTGGGAGTACGCCTGTCGCGCGGGGACGAGGACGCGGTACTGTTTCGGCGACGATGAGAACGCGCTTGAGAAATATGCCTGGTTCACCGGGAACTCGGGCGGCAGGGCGCATAATGTGGGCGGGAAGAAGCCGAATGCGTGGGGCCTGTACGACATGCACGGGAACGCGTGGGAGTGGTGCGCGGACTGGTATGAGGCCAACTACTACGCGGGCGGGCCGACACACGACCCCGCCGGGCCGGTATTGGGGGATGCGCGGGTGTCGCGGGGCGGGTCCTGGTATTACGACGCCAAGGCCGTCAGATCGCCTTTCCGCTTCAAGTGCCATCCGGCGGCCCAACTCATGGACTTGGGGTTCCGCGTCGTGATATCCCGGAAGGCCCCGGAGGTTGGGGCGCCGGCGGCAAAGGAAGAGAAGACGCCCGAGGTCCCGAAAACGAGAAGCGTGACCGGAGAAATGAAAGGGGAGATTCGGAAGCCCGATACCGCGAAACCCCGTTGATGGAGCGGACTGCGGCGTCCGTTTGCCCAGGCGTGTTCGAGCGCAGGGCCGGTCATGCGTTCATAAGTATTGCGGTCGAGACCACGCAGCCGACAAGCCCCGCCAACAGGCCGGTGAGAATGCGGCCTCCGCCGATCTTGCGCTTCCCCCAAATTTGCTTGACCGCGAGATGAAAGTTTGTTAAACAGTGGAGTTTGCGTTTTTGGAGGGCCGGCGCGTTGCGATGCGAGCAGAGGTTGCGGCGGCGCGAGGACGAGGGTTCTTGTGGTTTCGCAGAGAGGTAAAGTGGATGGCCTGTAACAGCGTTGTGCTTATCAAGCAGGTTCCCGACACGAAGAACGTCACGGCCGTGGCCATGAAGGACGACGGCACGGTGAATCGCGGCGCGTTGCCGGCGATTTTCAACCCGGACGACCTCCACGCCCTGGAACTGGCGCTCTCCATCCGGGACAAGGTGGGCGGCAAGGTCACCGTAATCACGATGGGGCCGCCGGCGGCTTCGGAGGCCTTGCGGGATGCCCTGTACCGGGGGGCCGACGAGGTGGTCCTGATTACGGATCGGCGCTGCGCGGCGAGCGATACTTTGGCCACTTCATACATTCTGAGCTGCGCCGTCCAGCGCGTGGGCGACTACGACCTGGTGCTGTGCGGCCGGCAGGCCATTGACGGCGACACCGCCCAGGTGGGGCCGCAGACGGCGGAAAAACTGGGGCTGACCCAAGTCACCTACGTTCAGAGTATCGAGGAGATGCGAGACAGCGGCATGCGCGTGCGGCGCAACACCGACAACGGCTACGAAGTTGTGGAAGGGCGGCTGCCCCTGCTCTTTACGGTGGTGGACACGGCCAACGAGCCGCGGCCGTGTTCGGCCAAGCGCGTGATGAAATTCAAGCGGGCGCAGTCGCGGTTTGAGGTTGAGGCGGAGTACAAGAAGCAGAACCCGGCCGCCACCGAAGAACAGACGTTGACGTACGTGGACCGGCGCTGCGCCGAACTCGAGGAGAAGGGGCTGCTCATCAAGGTGTGGAACCTGGACGACGTCAAGGCGGATTTGGCCTGGTGCGGGCGCGACGGCTCGCCGACGAAGGTCAAGCGCATCCAGGCCATCGTGCTGAAGGCGACGGGGTTCAAGAACATTGAGCCGACCGAGCCGGGGATCACGGGGCTGGTCCATGAACTGATCGAGGACCACACGATCGGGTAGGGCGGCGCGCATCGGGACGATAGGGCGTTTTGACCGGACAGTTCAGTTCGCAGGATGGAGCTAGATGCTGGACAAGAACACACAAGGAGAAGTCTGGGTTTTTGCCGAACAGGAGGACGGGCGGCTCTCCGAGGTCGGGCTGGAATTGCTCTCCAAAGGGCGCGAACTGGCCGGCCGGTTGGGCGTGAAGCTTGCCTGTGTTTTGCTGGGGGGCCGGGTGCGTTCCCTCACGAACACGCTCATTGCGCACGGCGCGGACAAGGTGTACCTGAGCGAGGACCCGCTTCTGGAACACTACCAGGCCAACCCCTACACCAAGGTCATCACGCGCGTTGTGCGCGAGCAGCGGCCGCAGATCGTTCTGTTCGGGGCGTCCGGCGTCGGGCGCGACCTGGCCCCGCGCGTGGCCAGCACGATGCGGTGCGGCCTGACGGCCGACTGCACGGACCTCGAGATCGGCGATCATGAGGAAACGACGAAGGGCGTCGTGCACAAGAACCTGCTCCTCCAGATTCGTCCCGCCTTCGGCGGCAACATCATCGCGACGATCGTCAACCCCGACCGCTGGCCGCAGATGGCTACGGTGCGCGAGGGCGTGATGCGGATGCCCGACGCCGATTCGTCCCGCAAGGGAGAAGTCGTGACCGTGCCCGCCCAGGTGACGACAGGAGACCTGGCCCTGAAGCTCGTGGACCGCTTCCGCGCCGAAAAGCGCGTGAACCTCAAGGCGGCCCGCGTCATCGTGTCCGGCGGGGCCGGCGTGGGCAGCAAGGAGAACTTCCGCCTCATCTACGACCTGGCCAACGTGCTCGGCGGCGTAGTGGGCGGGTCGCGCGCCGCCGTGGACAGCGGATACGTTCACAAGGACCATCAGGTGGGCCAGACGGGGACGACCGTGCGGCCCGCCCTTTATATCGCCTGCGGCATTTCCGGCGCGGTGCAGCACCGCGCGGGGATGGGCGAGGCCAAGAAGATCGTCGCCATCAACAAGGACCCGCAGGCCCCGATCTTCGGCATCGCGCATTATGCCATCATCGGCGACCTGAACTCGGTGATCCCCAAGATGATCCGGGCGATCCGAAACCGCGGATAGGGCATGAGGCTCGTTTTCTGAACGACAATTCTGGTTAGGGAGTCGGGCGAACGGCATGGCGAACTTCTTCAAAGACAACGAGGACATCCAGTTTCTCTTCAAGGCTCTTGACCTTGCGGCCATCGCCGACCTGCAGGAGGACGGCTACAAGGACCAGGCGCTCTACGACTACGCGCCGCGCGATGCGGACGACGCCGTGGACGGCTACCGGCGCGTGCTGGAGATCGTGGGCGAGATCGCCGGCGACTTCATCGCCCCGCGAAGCGAGGCCATTGACAAGGAAGGCAACACGCTGGCCGACGGCCGCGTCGCCTATGCCAAGGGCATGGCGGAATGCATCGAGGAACTGGCCAAGGCCGACCTCATGGGCTTCACGCTGCCGCGGCGCTTCGGCGGCCTGAACATGCCGAACGTCATCTACACGATGGCCATCGAGATGGTTTCGCGCGCCGACGCCAGCCTCATGAACATCTTCGGCCTGCAGGGCATCGCCGAGACGATCAACGGCTTCGCCTCCGAGGAACTCAAGCAGCGGTACCTGCCGCAGTTCTCCGCCGGCAAGATCACGGGCGCCATGGCCCTGACGGAGCCTGACGCCGGCAGCGACCTGCAGAACGTCAAGCTGGCCGCGACCGAGGCCGGCGACGGGACGTGGCGCCTCAACGGCGTCAAGCGATTCATCACCAACGGCTGCGGCGACGTCCTGGTTGTGCTGGCGCGGTCGGAACCGGATCGCTCCGGCGGCATGGGTCTGAGCCTTTTCTGCTGCGAGCGCAGCGATTACCTGCGCGTGCGCCGCATCGAGAACAAGCTGGGCATACACGGGTCGCCGACGTGCGAATTGCAGTTCAACGACGCTCCGGCCTACCTGATGGGCGAACGGATGCGCGGTCTCATCTACGGGATGTCCCTCATGAACGGCGCCCGCATCGGCATCGCGGCCCAGTCGCTGGGGATCGCGCAGGCCGCCTACAACCAGGCGCGCCGATACGCCTTCACGCGCCAGCAGTTCGGCCGCCGCATCGAGCAGTTCCCCGCCGTGGCCGACATGCTGGTGGAGATGAGGATGTGGCTGGAGGCCTCCCGCGAACTGACGTACGAGGCGTCGCGCATAGTGGACCATGACGTGAACACCCTCAAGCGGCTCGAGTTCGGCAAGCCCGAAGCGGCCGAAAAGGACAGACTCAAGCAGGACCAGCGCAAGTACAAGCGCCTGGCCGCGCTCGTGACTCCCTTGTGCAAGTACCACGCCGCCGAGATGAGCATGAAGGTCGCCTCCGACGCCATTCAGGTGCTGGGCGGCAGCGGATACATGAAGGACTATCCCGTCGAGCGCCACTTCCGCGACGCCCGGATCACCACGATCTACGAGGGCACGTCGCAACTCCAGGTGGTGGGCGCCATCGGCGGCATCATGAGCGGCGTGGCCGACAAGTACATCGAGGAACTGGCGCAAGAGAAGCCCGCGGCCGGCCTGGAGCCGCTGGCGGCAAGACTCGGCCAGGTTCGCGAATACCTGACGAAATGTGTTGAATACGTCAAGGCCAAGAAGGATAATGAGTACACGGACCTTTGCGCGCGCAAGCTTGTGGACATGGCGACGGACGTGATCATCGGGCATCTGTTCCTGCGTCATGCGCCCCGCGACGAGCGCAAGGCGGCGCTGGCCCAGAGGTGGACGGCGCAGGCGCTGGCCAGGGCCAAAGCCGGCGCGGAGTTGATCATGGGCGATGAGCGAACCACGCTCAGCCGCTATGACGTGATTGTAGGACCCGTCAAGGAAGAGCTGTAGGCCGAAAGACGCTAGGCGTTCTATTGTGAAGTCTGACCTCGAAAGGAGAGGGGAGGGTTTGGGGGCAGGGCCAGAGACTATGCCCAGCCTGCTGGTCGCAACCTCCATGCATGCCGGCGGGACTATCGTTAAGACGAAGAAGCATTTCATCGTCATCTCCCGCTTCCTGATCCTGGCCATCCTGTGCCTGCTCTTGTACTACGGCACGCGCTCGTCCGACATGCGCTCCATCGCCGTTGTGCTGTTCTACGGGTTCTCGAACGTCGTTGCCTGCTTCCTGCCGGGCCGCGTCTTTGAGTCCAGCCGCGTCTCGGGTCTGTTCTTCTTTTTCGACCTGTGCACGGTCAGCATCCTGCTGTGGTTCGTCAACAACGGTGGGACCGAGCTTTACCTTATCTATTACCTGACCATCTTCATAGCGGCGGTGGCCAAGAGCGCCAGCGCGGCCTTCTTCACGTGCGCTGTCTCGGCCAGCATGTACGCCATGCTGACCCTGTACGGCAAGACCCACATCCAGATTGACTCCTTCCCCTTCGCCATACGCACGATCTTCTTCTTCGTGACGGCGCTCTTCGTCGGCTATCTGTCCGAAGAGGCCCGGCACGAACGGGAGGCCAAGGAAGCCACCATGGGGCTTCTGAAGACCACCAAGAGACTGGCCTCCCTGTTCGAGGTCTCCAAGCGCATGGTGTCCGTGATGGAGTTTGGCTACCTCCATAAGCACATTCTCGACGTGGCGATGGAGGCCCTGGGGGCCGACACCGGCTCGATCCTGCTGCTGGACCCGGAGAAGCGCGAACTGCGCATGAGCGCCGCCGTCGGCATCCCCGATGACGTGCGCGAGAAATTCGTGGCCAGGCTGGGCGAGGGCATCTCCGGATGGGTGGCCGAACACGGCCAGCCGCTCCTCCTGCCGGGCCATCTGGAACACGAGACGAGGTTCAAGCCGCTGGTGCCCAAGAGGGGGATCACGTCCGCCATCTGCGCGCCGCTGCGCGTGAGCGACCAGACGTTGGGTGTCATCAACCTCAACAAGACCAAGGCCGGCGCGGGATTCAGGCAGGACGACCTCGATCTGCTGGCGACGCTGGCCAACTTCGCCGCCATCGTGCTGGAGAAGTCGCGCCTGCATGCCAGCCTGGACGTGGCCCACGCAGACCTGCGGGTGGCGGCCGACGAACTGGCGGCCCTCTTCGAGACGGCCAACGACGCCATCATCGTCTTCTCGCCCGATGACGGCAAGATTCGGAAGGTGAATTACGAATCGGCCCGCCTGACCGGCCTGGGCCGCAGGGAACTTCTGGAGAAGGACTTCCGGTCGCTGTTCCATGGCGACGATTCGGCCCGCCTGCAGCAACTGATCGCCCAGGCCCAGCGAACGGGAGGCGCCCGGGCGGACGAGTTGACCCTCATCCGCGAGGACGGAACCCAAGTCCCCGTTCGTTTCAGCGCGAACCTCACCGGGTACGGCAAACGCGAGGTGCTCCAGGTGGTCCTTGGCGACATCAGCGACCGCAAGAAGATTGAGCAGCACCTGGCTCGCACCGAGCGCCTGCGCGCCCTCGGCGAACTGGCCAGCGGCGTGGCCCATGACTTTGGGAACATCATCGGCGCCGTCCTCGGCTACTGCCAACGCCTCCAGCGCAGCGTCCAGACGGATGCGGACAAGCGGGCGGTCAACATCATCGAGAAGAGCGCGCGCGACGGCGCCGAGATCGTCCGGCGTATCCAGGACGTGACCCGCACGCGCAGCGCCCAAAGTTACGTCCCCGTCTCTCTGGCCGAAGTGGTCAGAGACGCCATTGCCTTCACCCGCTCCCGGTGGAAGGACCGGATCGCCAAAGGCGCCCGCATTGACCTGGAGGAGAAGATCGGGTTCGAAGGTTTCGTGTCCGGGAACGGGGCGGAGCTTCGAGAGGTCCTGACCAATCTCCTGCTGAACGCCACCGACGCCATGCCCAAGGGCGGCGCCCTGACGATCGAGACCTCCTGCGCCGGCGACATGGCGCTGGTCCGCGTGAAGGACACCGGCGTGGGCATGACGGCGGAGGTGAAGGACAAGATTTTCGACCCGTTTTTCAGCACCAAAGGCCCCGACGGTACGGGGTTGGGATTGAGCATCGCCTACAGCATCATCACCGCGCATAAAGGGCGGATCGAGGTGGAGAGCGAGCCGGGCAAGGGGTCCGTGTTCACCGTGTTTCTGCCCATCACCACCGAACTGCCGCTGCGTCACTCGGAGCCGCAGGAGAGGATATACTCCAAGCCCGTGCTGCCGCCGCTGAAATACCTGGTGATTGACGACGACGAGCAGATATGCGACATGGTCTCGGACATGCTCAGCCATTGGGGGAACAGGGTGCTGACGGCGACCGACCCGGAAAAGGGCCTGAGTCTATACCGGCACGAGAAACCCGACGTCGTCATCACCGATCTGAAGATGGCGGGGCAATCCGGCCTGGACGTTTCGCGCAAGATCAAGGCGGAAAGCGCCAACACGCGCGTGATCATCATCACGGGCGCGCGCACCGAGCTGACGGCAGATGAGGTGCGCGATGGTCAGGTGGACTACGTCTTGCCGAAACCGTTCGACGAGACGGAATTGGCCGCTGCCATCGCGAGCGTGTGCAAGCCGCAAGCCTGATATAGAGAATCGGGTCCCAGGCTCAATTGCATCGCACTGTGAGACCCGGGACCCGAAACTCGCAACTCCCCTCGGCTACCAGCAATGCGGGCGGCCGAAACCAAAGCCGAAGTTGAAGCCCCAGTGACGTCGCGGCGCGTGGTACGGCGCGTAGTCGTAGTAGGCCGGCGGCTCAAAGCGGGGGTAATGGCGCATCGGCGGCCCGTAGCGGTACGCCTTGTCGTACTCGCGCTGGGCCTTGCCCAATTCCTCGTAGTAATCATCCCAGTCGCCCTCGCGGTATTCTTCATACGCCTCCTTCATGTGCTTGTGGTATTTCTTGATGTGTTTCTCGAAACTGTCGCTGCGGGCCGTCCCGGGCGCCAGCAACGCCATAAGACCGACCAGCACGGACGCTACCAGGGTGATCCTCATTTTCCTTCCTCCTTCCAAAGATGCCCTCGCCCATCATGGCTCCACTTTATTCGTTGCGCAATCGTGCGCGGGGGGTCCAGGATTCCGACTTGAGAAGGCCGTCCCCCGGCCTCGCGGGCATCCTCAGTCCGACAGAAACAGCACTGCCTGCTTGTATTTCGGGGCCGGAGTGCTATAATAGCAAACGTCTTGCGTCGCTCCCGACGCGCCAGGTCTTGGGGTTCAGGTCCAGGCAATGAGAGCCCCGATATTCGGGCACCGAATATCGGCCGAGACGCAAGACCTTCAACGGATGACTGCAAGAAGCGGAGGAATGGCAAACCGATGGCAAAGCATGAAACGGGCGATCTTCGGAACATTGCGCTGGTAGGGCACGGGCAGACGGGTAAGACAACATTGGCGGAGGCGATGCTCTTCAAGGCGGGGGCAACGACGCGGCTCGGAAAGGTCGAGGAAGGCAGCTCGATACTGGACTTCGACGCGGAGGAAAAGGAACGCAAGATCAGCATAGATTCGGCCCTGGCTCACTTCAACTGGAAAGGCGGAGAGGTCGTTCTGGTGGACTGCCCCGGATACCCCGATTTCATCGGCCACGCCAGCGCGGCCCTGAGCGTGGTGGAAACCGCCGTCGTCACCGTCAACGCGGCGTCGGGCATTGAGGTGAACACCCGGAAGGTATGGGGGCTTGCCGAAGAGGAGGGGCTGGGCCGCATCATCGTCATTACCAAGATGGATTCCGAAAACATTGACCTGCCCGCCCTTCTGGCCTCCATCAAGGAGGTTTTCGGCGGGCGCTGCATCCCCCTGACGCTGCCGGACAGCGTCGGCCCGAACATCAAGAGCGTCGTCAACACCCTCAATCCTCCCGCCGACGTTCCCGCCGGGATCAAGGACCAGGTGGACGAGGCCCACGGCGCCCTGATGGACGCCATCGTCGAAGTGGACGACGCGCTCATGGAAAAATACCTCGGCGACGAGAAGATCAGCCCCGAAGAGCTGGGGGCGGCCTTCCGCAAGGCCGTCGCGACGGGCAAGGTGGCGCCGATCCTGTGTTGCGCCGCCAAGAAGGACATCGGCGTCGAGGAACTCATGGCGGCCATCGTGAGCCATGCCCCTTCGCCGTTGGAGGGGGCGGCGCGCAAAGTGTTTGTGGGCGACAACATCGAACCGTCCCCCGCCGAACCCAAGCCGGATGCGCCGCTGGCGGCGCGCGTCTTCAAGTCGGTCACCGATCCCTTCGTGGGCAAGCTGGCCTTCTTCCGCGTCTTCGCCGGAACGATGACGAACGAGACGGGCGTCTACAACCCCCGCAACAAGCGGAATGAGAAGATCCAGCAGTTCTTCCGGCTGATGGGCAAGGAGCAGTCGGCCGTGAACCGCGCCGTGCCGGGCGACATCGTGGCCGTGTCAAAGGTCGAGGACATCCTGATCTCCGACACGCTGTGCGACCCCAAGACAGCGGCCAAGTTTCCCCCCATCAAGTTCGCCGTGCCCATGGTGGCTCTCGCGGTGGAGCCGAAGAGCCGCGGCGACGAGCAGAAGATCAGCGGCTCGCTCACGAAGCTGGCCGACGAAGACCCGACGTTCAAGGTCTCGCGGGACCGGCAGACGGGCGAGTTGGTCATCACGGGCATGAGCCAGCTTCACCTGGAGATCATGATCAGCCGCCTCAAACGGCGCTTCGAGGTGGAGATGAACACGAAGCAGCCGAAGATCCCGTACAAGGAGACGATTGTCGGGCGCGCCGAGGGGCACTACCGTCACAAAAAACAGACCGGCGGCCGCGGACAATTCGGCGAGGTCTACCTCCGAGTCGCCCCCCTGGAGCGCGGCAAGGGCTTCGAGTTCGTGGACAGCGTCGTCAGCGCGACGATCCCCGGCCAGTACATCCCGGCGGTGGAAAAGGGCGTGCGCGAGACGCTCGAGAAAGGCGTCGTCGCCGGCTACCCGGTGGAGGACGTGCAGGTGGAGGTGTACGACGGGAAGCATCATGAAGTGGACTCGTCGGAAGCCTCCTTCAAGATCGCCTCGTCGAAGGCGTTCAAGGAGGCCTTCCGGAACGCCAAACCGGTATTGCTGGAGCCTATCGTGATCGTGGAGATCACCGTGCCCAGCAAGTTCATGGGCGACATATCGGGCGACCTCAACGGCCGGCGCGGACGCATTCTGGACGTCCAGGGAGTCGGCGACCTGCAGATCATCCGCGCCGTGGTGCCCATGGCCGAGGTGAGGACCTATGCCACCCAACTGCGTTCCATGACGGGCGGCCAAGGCTCGTACACCATGGAGTTCTCGCACTACGACGTCGTCCCGCAGCGCATCACCGAAACGATCATTGCCCAGGCGAAGGTGCAGGAGGAGGAAGAGGAATAGCGCCGGCGCGTCGTGCAGGCCGTCCGCCCGTTCGAACCGTCGTCGGTTTTTTTGCGGAACATTTTCGCCCTCGGCCCCCCGATGCCGGGTTTTTTGCAGTTGAATTTCCAGCCCGGCAAGCCGAAAATCGAGGGGGCGTGATCGAAGATGAAGGAGGCCGTCCATGGCAAGGTTCGATCGCAGGCTGAAGACGATTCTGGTCAAACGCGGGCTTGTGGACGAGGAGAAGGCGGAAAGAGCCCTGGCCGCCGCCACCGAAGAGGACAAGTCCATAAGCGAAGTCCTCGTCGCGCAGGGCTTGGTCAAGGAACGCGACATCATCGGCTCCGTGGCCGCCGAGTTGAACCTTCCGCCCATTGACCTTGCGCGCGTTCACGCGCTTCCTGACCTGCTCGACACGATCTCCCAGGAGGTGGCGACCTCCTATTGCATTGTGCCCGTCTCGCGCATCGGCGACCTGCTCACCGTGGCGGTCGCCGACCCCCTCGACGTCTTCAAACTCGACGACCTGCGCCTCCTGACCAAGTGCGACGTGCGCCCCGTCATCAGCACCGAAGCGGCCATCAAGCAGGCCATCCAGAGATTCTACAGCCCCGGCGAAAAGGAAGTCTCCGAGCTCCTGGACGACGTCACGGACAAAAACGTCGAACAAGCGGCGACGCCCGGTGCCGATGACGAGGACATGAGCATCAGCGTGCAGGACCTGATGAGCGGCGCCACCCAGTCGCCGGTCGTCAAGCTGGTCAACGTGCTCATCCTCCAGGCCATCAAGGGGCGCGCCAGCGACATTCACATCGAGCCCTTCCGAAAGCACCTTCGAGTCCGGTACCGCCAGGACGGTGTTCTGCACGAAACCGTCTCGCCTCCCAAGCGAATGCAGAACGCCATCGTCTCGCGCATCAAGATCATGGCCGGCCTCGACATCGCCGAGCGGCGCAAGCCGCAGGACGGCAAGTTCCAGCTCAAGGTCGAGGGGCGGCAGGTGGACTTCCGCGTGTCCATCCTTCCCGTCATCCACGGCGAGAAGGTCGTGCTGCGAATCCTGGACGCCTCGAACCTGGCCATGAATCTGGACAGCCTGGGCTGGGAAGACCAGGCGCTGAAGGCCTTCCGCGCCGCCATTGCCGCGCCCTGGGGCATGATCCTGTGCACGGGTCCCACCGGCAGCGGCAAGAGCACGACGCTCTACTCCGGCATCAAGGAGGTCATGAGCGTTGAGGACAACCTCGTGACGGTGGAAGACCCTGTGGAGTATCAGCTCGAAGGCATCAATCAGGTCCAGGTGAGCGTGAAACGCGGGCTTACCTTCGCGGCGGCCCTGCGCGCGATCCTGCGCCAGGACCCCGATACGGTGATGATCGGCGAGATCCGCGACCTGGAAACCGCCGAGATCGCCGTGCAGGCCGCGCTTACGGGGCACCTCGTCTTGAGCACCGTTCACACGAATGACGCCGCCTCCACGATCACGCGCCTGGTGGACATGGGCATTGACCCCTTCATGGTAGCCTCGTCGGTGGTGCTGGTGGTCGCCCAACGTCTGTCCCGGCGCCTTTGCGCGGAGTGCAAGGAACCGGTCAAGTTGTCAAAGGACGTGTTGATGCAGCACGGCTTCAAGCCCGAAGAAGCCGAGACATGCACGTTGTTCCGCGCCAAGGGGTGCCCGAAATGCACCGGCGGGTACCGAGGCCGGTTCGCCGTCCTCGAACCCCTCACCGTGAACGAGGATGTCAAGCGCCTTATTCTGGACGGAGGCTCGGCCATTGACATCAAGGCCAAAGCGTTGGAGCACGGCATGATCACGTTGCGGCGTTGCGCCATTCTGAATTCCATCCGCGGGAACACCACCCTGGAGGAGGTCCTGCGGGTTACGATGGGGGATTAGGCTCAAGAGCGGTTCCTGTCAGTGGAGAGTTGCACGCATATGCCATCGTTCAAATACGCGGCAAGAGATGTACGGGGCGGGGCCGTCAGCGGCACGATTGACGCCGCCAACCAGGCCGAGGCCATCACCCAACTGCGGGGGCGAAATCTCACCGTGCAGAGCATCGGCCCTGTGGGTTTTCTGGCCGGCCTGAACCTTCTGGGCGGGGGTGCTCCGCGCGCCCGCGCCAAGACCGAGGACTTGGTTGTGTTCACGCGCCAGATGTCCACCATGATCTCGGCGGGCATTCCGCTGCTCGAGGCGTTGACCATCATGGCCGAGCAGATTGAGGACCCGGGCTTCAAGCTGGTCATCCAGAAGGTGGCCGACCGGGTGAGGGGCGGCGGGGACTTCTCCGAGGCGCTCTCCCAGTACCCGCGCATCTTCACGCGCATCTACGTGAACATGATCAAGGCCGGCGAGGCCAGCGGCGAGCTGGACACCATCCTGTCGCGGCTGGCGGATTACCAGGAGGCCGCCGTGGCCTTGCGGAGGGAGATCAAGTCGGCCATGACGTACCCGACGGTTTCGCTGATCCTGGTCTTCGGCATCACGGTCTTCCTCCTGACCGTTATCGTCCCGCGCTTTGTCCCCATCTTCCAAGCCCTGAACGTGCCGCTGCCCCTTCCCACGCAGGTCCTCATGCAGACGAGCACGATCCTTCAGCAGCAGTTCCTCTACTTTGCCCTTGGGGTGACCGGCCTGATCGTGGGCCTTGTCCTGTACAAGCGCACCAAGATGGGGGCGCGGCATTTCGACTGGCTGATCCTCAAACTGCCCGTGATGGGCACGCTCTTTCACAAGGTGGCCCTCTCGCGGTTCAGCCGCACTTTCGCGACGCTCATCCAGAGCGGCGTGCCCATCCTGAATGCCCTCGAGATCGTGGCCAGCACGAGCGGAAACCGCATCATCGAGGACGCCGTGATCGCCGCCTCGCTTCGCGTCAAGCAGGGCGAGACCCTGGCCGAACCCCTCGCCAAGAGCGGTGTGTTCCCGCCCATGGTGACGCGCATGATCTCGGTGGGCGAGAAGTCGGGCGCGCTCGAACAGCTCCTGGAGAAAATCTCCGAATTCTACGACCAGCAGGTGCGCACCACGGTGGAGTCACTCACCGCCTTGATCGAACCTCTCATGATCGCGTTCATGGGCCTCATGGTGGGAAGCATCGTGTTGGCCATCTTCCTGCCGATTCTGAAGATCCAGCAGGTTCTGGCGCCCAAGTAGGACTCGTCGCAGGGCGTTTCCGGGGCCCTCCGCGGGGGCGTCTATAGCCTTGGGTGTCACGTAGGCAGAGGTGCAGCGTTGAAATTCTCCAGCCTCGTTGTTGAACGTGCGGAAGCGCGGTCCCGCCTTCGCTGGATCGTCCTGTTCAGATTCATCGTCCTCATCGGGTGTCTGCTTGCCCTGGGCTTGCGGCGGGGCGCTCCTTCGTTCGAGCCGGTGTTCATCATGGGGTTCTGGGCGCTGCTGGCGGGCTGCCTGCTCAACGCCGCTCACGCCTGGCTGATCCGCACGGCCCGCCGACCCGCCTGGTGGGGTTTGGGGCAGATTCTGCTGGACGTCCTGCTGATCTCGTTCCTCATCTACCTGACCGGCGGGGTGTTGAGCTACTTCAACGTCCTGTATTTCGCCGCCATCCTGAGCACCAGCGTTGCGGTCTCAGGGCGCAGCGGCGTCTTCCTGGCGTCTGTGTGCACGGTCCTGCTCTCTGTTGTCTCGACGGCCTATTTCCTGGGCGACTTCTACAAAGTGAGTCTGCCCCTGGTGCCCCGCCAGCGACTTGAGGAAGTGATCGTTGACATCCAGTTCGTCCTCTCGTATCTGCTGGCCCAGGGCATCGCGTTCCATGTCGTCGCCTTCCTGAGCCTCTGGCTTGAGCGGCGGGCGCGCCGGAGCGAACTCCTGCAGGAGACCCTGTTGCGCGACATCTCGGAGGGCGTGATCGCGCTGGACGACAAGGGCCGGTTCCTCTACATCAACGACGAAGCGCGCAAGATGCTCGGCTTCCCCCCGCTTATCCCCATCGCAGGCAAGCACTGGGACCAGGTGTTCCGGCGGACTGGCGACAGTGTCCTGCGCGCCCTGTTGTTCTCCCGCCAACCCATGCGCCGAACCATCGAACTGGAGCGCGGGGGAACGAAGCTACTGGTCAACGTCAAGACCTCCCTCTTGATGGACGAGAGCCGCCAGCGGGTCATCGCCGTCCTGGGCGACCTGACTATCCAGCAGCGGGCCGTCGAGGCCGAACGGCGCGCCGACCGGTTGGAGAACGTCGCCGAGATGGCCGCCAGCATGGCCCACGAACTGCGCAATCCGCTCACGTCCATCCGCGCGTGCGTCCAGGAACTGGGCCGGCTTCAGCCGGTGGACGAGGACACCCGCAAGCTGATCGAGATCGTCTGCCGCGAGTCGGACCGCCTCGACGGCATCATCGGCGACTTCCTCAATTTTGCGCGCATGCGCTCTCCGGTGCTCCGACGAGGCGACGCCGCGGAGACGGTCCGGGACGTGGCGCTCCTGCTGGGCAAACGCATGAAACACCCCCGATGTTCGCTCAAGCTCGAGTTGCAAGACGCTCTGCCCTGCGTTTTCGACGCCGAGCAGCTTCACCAGGCGCTCATGAATATCGGCGGCAACGCCGTGGAGGCCGTGGCGGGGGGGGGCGAGGTGCGCATCGTGGGCCGAACGCTGAACGACCGCGACCCCGGCGAGAACGTTCTCCCCCTGACCGGCTCCGGCATGCAGCAGGGCGTGGAGATCGTCTTCAGCGACACAGGGGGCGGCATACCGGCGGAGAACATGGAGCGGATCTTTACGCCCTTTTTCACGACGAAGAAGGCCGGCACCGGACTGGGTCTGCCGGTTGCCAGCCGCATCATCAAGGCGCACGGCGGCCGCATTGATGTCTCGAGTGTCCCGGGTCGGGGATCCACGTTCTCGGTGTGGCTCCCTCCGGCGGCGGACGTCCCCAGCCTGAAGCCAGGACCGGAGGGTGCGCGGCATGAATGCGGAAACTAAGGGGCGCATCCTCGTCGTGGACGACGAAGAAGGCGTGAAGGATACCCTGTGTATCATGTTGCGCCGGAGCGGGTACGTCACCGACGGCGCGCTGTCGGGCCAGGAGGCTGTCTCGAAATTCAAGGCCCATCCGGCTGACGTCGTTCTGCAGGACTTGCGGATGCCGGGCATGGACGGCATCGCGCTCCTGCGCGCCCTGAAGGAGATAGCCCCCAATGTCTTCGTGATCGTCATGACCGCCTATTCGGACTGGCGCACGGCCGTCGAGGCCATGCGGCTGGGGGCCTACAACTACATCAAGAAGCCTTTTGACAATGAGACGATCAAGGAGATCGTGGGGCGCGCGGTCGAGCACGTGAGCCGCTTGCGGGCGTCGGAGGGGACGGACCAGTTGGCGTCGCTCTCCTGGCGGATGATCGTGGGCAACACTCCGCAGATGCAGGAGATTCTCCGCGTGGTGAGGCGCATCGCGCCGACCGACAGCACCGTGCTCATCCAGGGCGAGAGCGGAACGGGCAAGGAACTCGTCGCGCGGCTGGTCCATCTCAGTTCCCCTCGGGTGCAGAACAGCTTTATCGCCGTGAGCTGCGGCGCCTTTCCGGAGTCGCTCCTGGAGAGCGAGCTTTTCGGCCACGTGCGCGGCGCATTCACCGGCGCCACCTCGACCAAGAAGGGGCTGCTCGAAGTGGCCGAGGGGGGGACGTTCTTCATGGACGAGGTCGGCGACATCCCCCTTCAAACCCAGGTCAAACTCCTGCGCGCCATCGAAGAGCGGGAGATAAAACCCGTCGGCAGCACCGAGACCCGCAAGGTGGACGTGCGCCTCATCTCCGCCACGAACCGCAATCTGGAAGAAGAGGTCAAGCGGGGCAATTTCCGCGAAGACCTCTACTTCCGTCTCAACGTGATCCCGATCACGCTCCCCCCTCTTCGCGAGCGCCGCGAGGACATCCCGCTTCTGGCGGGGTACTTCCTGGCGCGATATGCGGCGGCGATGAAGAAGAAGGTGACGGCCTTCGAGCCGAAGGCCCTTGAGGCGCTGGTGCATCGCGACTGGCCCGGCAACATTCGCGAATTGGAGAACGTCATCCAGCGCGCCGTGGCGCTGACGCAGGGCGAGCGCATATCGCTGTCGGACGTCGGCTTCGGAGGCGCTCCTCTCAGACCGGCGGAACCCGCGTCGCTGGTACGACGCGCCGCGCCGGTTGATCTTCCCGCCGCGGGCATCAACCTGGAAAAAGTCCTGGAGGACCTCGAGCGCCGCTACATCGAGCAGGCCCTGATCCGCACCGAAGGCCACATCGGCAAGGCCGGCGATCTTCTGGGCATGAGTTTCCGGTCCATCCGCTATCGCATCGAAAAACTGGGCATTCAGGTCAAAGGATGAACACACAGACACGCGCACAGGGCATAGCCCTGTCCATTGTTGCCCCCATGTTCAACGAGCAGGAAAACGTGGCTCGCACGGTGGGCCTCATCAAGCAGGAAATGGAGGGCCTGGGCAGACCGTGGGAGTTCATCATGGTGGACGACGGGAGCACCGACGGCACGCGCGCCGCGGCCTCCGCCCTGGCCCAGGCCGACCCGCGTATCCGCGTCGTCGGTTACGCCAAGAACGCCGGCCGCGGCAAGGCCCTTCGCACGGGCATCGCGGCCGCCCGCGGCGACATCATTGTCACCACCGATTTCGATCTCAGCTACGACCCCTCGCATCTTACGCGCATGTTCCGCGAGTTGGAGGCCGACCCCGACCTTCACGTCGTCCTCGGCTCGGCCTACATGGAAGGCGGTCAGGCCGTTGGCGTGCCCTGGTTTCGACTGTTTGTCAGCAAGCTGGGGAACCGCATCATCTCGTTTGCGATGGGCGGGAGGTTCAAGACGATTACGTGTGTCTTGCGCGGCTATCGGCGCGACGTGATCCAGTCGCTCGAATTGCAGTCGGACGGAAAGGAGATCCATCTGGAGATCCTCTCCAAACTGGCCGCTCTGGGCTACAACATCAAGGAGATACCGGCCACGCTGCGGGCGCGCAAGAAGGGCCGGTCGAAGTTCCGGCTTCGGGCGACGGCGATCTCGCACCTGCTCTTTACGTTCTTCGAGCGGCCCATGCTGCTTTTCGGCCTGCTGGGAGTGTTGTCGCTGGTTCTGGGCTTCATCGTGGGCTTGTACCTGTTCGCGCAGTACTGGAGCGCGCGCCTAAACCCCGAACGGCCGCTCATGACGGTGCTGGTGGTGTTGGTCCTGGGAGGCGTCCAGATACTGGCGTTCGGTTTCCTGGCCATCCAGCTTCTTGCTCTGCGCAGGGAAATGTACATTCTCCAGCGCGAGAACAGAGAAATTCAACGGAAACTCAAGGACAACGAACCTGCGTGATGAAGGCGGCCGGTCGTCCCTCCCTATGAGTCCAAAGACCCTCTTTAAGATCATCTTCACGCTTGCGTTGGTCGCGCTGGTCGTCTTGCTGGCGGGGCCTCGGAACATCGTTCGGGCTTTCAGCGGGGCAAACCCCGTTCTCGTCCTGCTGGCCCTTCCGCTGACGCCCGTGTGCATCTTCTTGAAGGCCTACCGGTGGCACCTGCTGGCCCGCTCGCGCGTGGCCGGTCTGGGGTTCGGGCCGTCCTTCAAGTCGTACATGGCCGGCCTCACACTCGCCGTGGTCACGCCGGTCTCTTCGGGCGAGTTGGCGCGGGGGCTTCACCTCGACCCCAGGCGCGGACTGGAATTGACGGGCCTGGTGACCGTGGACAAATTCATGGACCTTGCCGCCGTCGGCACCTACGGCTGCCTGGGGCTTATGTACCTGTTCGGTCCGCCGGTGCAGATCGTGTGCGGCGCGGCCATCGCGTGCATGACGGCGGGCTGGCTCTTCCTGCGTCCCGCGACGACGCTGGCGGAGGCCGTACTGCGCGTGCAGCCCGATTCCCGCCTCGGCCGCTTCCTGGCGGCGGTCAAGGACGTTTCGGCGCCCCTGGTCTACCACTGTCTTGCCGTGGCCTTCGTCAACTTTGCCCTGTACTACCTGCAAGTGTTCGTCGTGGTGCGCGCTTTTGCGGAGCACGTCAGCCTGAGCGCCGCCGCGTTGTTCCCCGCCATCACGCTCAGCACCATCATCCCCTATGCTATCGGCGGGCTGGGCGTGAGGGAACTGACGGCGGCCGTCCTGCTCTCCAGGTACGGCTTGTCGGAGGCGGCGGCCAGCAGCGCCTTCTTCGCCCATTTCATCATCATCATGATCCTGCCGGGGATCGTGGGGGCCTTCTGGGTGGGCCGCGTCGCCCTGGCGTCTGCCGACATTCCCGCCGCTCTGAAAAAGGAAGCCTCTGAATGACCTCTTCGCCCCTGTCGCCCGCCCCTGATAGCGGCTCTGTGACTCTGACGGAGCGCCAGAAGGACGTTGTCGCGCTCCTGGCCGTCGCCGCGATCGCCGTCGTATTCTTCTGGCGGTTCCTTTTCCTGGGACACATACCTATTAACGGGGACTGGCTGCTCAAGCACTTTCAGCCGTGGCAACCCGTCTACGAGAATCTGCGGGTCCAGAACATGGAGTTGGACGACCCGATCATCCTTCACTATCCCCTTTGGCTGGCGGGCCGGCAAATGCTGCGGGCGGGCGTCCCGCCGATATGGAATCCGTACATCTTCTGCGGCTCGCCTCTCCTGGCCGACAGCATGTGCCACCCGTTCGACCCCCTGAACCTGGCGACCCTCTTCTTGCCCGAGATGCAGGCGTGGGGTTATGTGCTCTTTTTCAGTTTCCTGATCGCGGGCATCGCTTTCTACCTGTACTTGCGGGAACTCCGCCTGGGGCGCGCAGGGGCGTTTGTGGGCGCGGCCTGCTACATGCTCAACGGGTTTTTTGCCGTGTGGGCGGAGTATCGTTTCGTGGTCGGTCTGTTCTGCTGGATGCCGATTGCTTTGATCGCCCTGGAGCGCGTGATCAAGGGCCGGAGTCTGGCCTGGGCGTTGATGGGGGGCGTGGCCCTGGGATTTTGTGTGCTGGCGGGCAACCTGCACTTTGTCGTGATCGCGGGCTTTTTCCTGCTCCTTTACGGCGCGTGGCGTGTGCGGAGCGTGGCCTACGAACAAGGGCAGGCGGCAACGCTGCGGGCCTTGTCGGCATGCGGGATCATGGTAGCGGTGGGCGCAGGACTTTCGGCCATTCAGTGGCTGCCGACCCTGGAGATCATGCCGCTGTCGCAGCGCAACCTTCAGAAATACGAGACGGCCAATTGGCTCTACCCGCTCGAGCTTGTGGCCCTCGCGATCCCCAAGTTCTTCGGACACCCGGCCGACGGCAGTTTCTCCGGCCAACCGCTATTTCAACGCACCTTTGTGGCGATGAGCACCCCCTACGTGGGCGTGGCGGGGCTGATGCTGGCGGGCGTGGGCCTGGCCGCCTGGCGACGGACTGCGTGGGCGCGGTTTTACGGGGCGCTGGTCCTGGGAGTCATCGCGTTTCTGTTCTTGCTAAACGCCCAGGCCACACACTTCGTCCTGAACCTGATCGCGCCCATCAACACGCTCGACCACCATCGCCTGTTCGTTCTGTGTGCGATTGGTCTTGCCGCTCTGGCCGGGATAGGCATGCATACGCTGCGTAAGCAGGACGGTCCGGAGAGCGATCCTCAGACGGGCCGGAAGACCTTCTTGGCCTTGAGAGTTTCCGCCATCGTCGTGCTGGCGATCGCGGGCGCGTTGATCCTTCTCAGCGCGATCCTCCTCTATTGGCGCGGGCAGGAGGCCGAACTGTTGAAGCAGCGCAACATCTTCGGCTATCTCTTCTTCCTGTGCTCGCGGTTCGGCACGCCGTTGCGTTCGCCGCAGATTCTGCCTTCGCTGCTTGTTCTGGTCATCACGGGAGGTCTCGGGTTGGCGTGGAGCCTTTCGGCCGTGCGAAGAAAAGCCGGCAACCTCATCGCCTGCGCTGTGGTGAGCCTCCTGGTCGCCGACCTGCTGTACTTCGGAATGCAGTACAGCCCGTTTGTTCCGCCCTCGCTGGTGTATCCGAAGAACGAAGTGGCGGAATTTTTGCGGTCTCGCATGGAGGGCAGCCTGGTGCGTTTTTCGGGCGTGGACACCCCGCGCGACAACCCCCGCGACTCCTGGAAAAACTGGAAGGGCGATTGCTTCCCGCCCGCGACCGCGATCGGCTACGGCCTGACCGATCTGCGGGGCAAGGACGGGTTTTATCCCGAGCGCACGCGCAAGTTCATGGAGCGAATCAACCGCGATCCTTACGTGTCGTTCGAGGCGTGCGTGCACTTCAGCCGCTGGAAGTCGAAGCTGCTCGATCTTCTGGGTATGCGTTACGTCGTCTCGCGCGACGAAATCAATGACCCCGCCTTCACGTGCGTCTTCGAGGGGCCGCCGCGAGTGTATGAGAACGCCCTTGCGCTGCCGCGCGCCTTTGTCGTGCACAAGGCGAGGGTGGTCTTGAAGCGGCCGGACATGGATAAGCTGCTCTATTACGAGGCGTTCGATCCCGCCCAGGAGGTCCTGCTTGAGGAGGAGCCGTACGGTTTCCCGCTCGAAACCAAGGCGCCGGCGGCTTCTTCGGCGAAGGTGGTCGAGTACTCGCCGACGAGAGTCGTCGTGGAGACGGAACTGACCGCGCCAGGGTTTCTCGTTCTGACCGATACGTACTGCCCCGGTTGGTCCGTTACTGTGGACGGCGTGAGGGCGCGGCTTATGACGGCCAACTTCCTGCTGCGATGCGTGCCGGTCCCGCAGGGCAGGCATCGGGTGGAATTTCGTTATAGCCCGTGGTCATTCCTTGTTGGTTCGTGCCTTTCGGTGCTGACGCTTCTGGCGGTTCCGGCGCTCTTTTTCTGCTGGCGGGGGGAACGTTAGGTGTGCGGCATCTGCGGCATCGCGAACTTCGATCGCCAACGGCCCGTGGACGAGGCGGTCTTGCGCGCCATGTGCGCCACGCTCGTGCACCGGGGGCCTGACGACGACGGCTTCTTCGTCGCCGGCAACGTCGGCCTGGCCATGCGCCGGTTGAGCATCATTGACCTGGAAGGCGGCCGCCAGCCCATCTTCAACGAAGGCGGCAGCGCCGTGGTGGTCTATAACGGCGAAACCTACAACTTCCGCGAACTGGCGCGCGAACTCTCGGCCCGCGGACATCGCTTCGCGACTCGCTCGGACACGGAGGTCATCGTGCACCTCTACGAGGAGTACGGCGACCGGTGCGTCGAGAAGATGAACGGCATGTTTGCGTTCGCGCTGTGGGACAAGGAGCGGCGCAGGCTGTTGCTGGCCCGCGACCGGCTCGGCGTGAAGCCTCTGTTCTATTACACCGACGGCCGCCGCCTTGTCTTCGGGTCGGAGATCAAGGCGATCCTGGCGGAAGGCGCCGTTCCGCGCGCCGTGGATCTGCCGGGTCTGCATCATTTCCTTTCGCTCGACTATGTGCCGCGCGAGTTCACGTTGTTCCGGGGCATCCGCAAGCTGCTCCCCGGCCACATCATGGCGGTGGAGGACGGGAGGATCTCGATCTCGCCGTACTGGAGTGTTCCGGAGGCGGATCCCGCGCCGCCGGCCGATGAGGACCGTCTGGCCGCCGAACTGGCGGATCGGCTGCTCGAGGCCGTCCGCCTGCGACTGGTCAGCGACGTGCCGCTCGGCGTTTTCCTGAGCGGGGGCATTGATTCGAGTATGGTCACGGCCCTTGCGACGAAGGCCAACAAGGGGCCGGTCTCCACCTTTTCCATCGGCTTCGAGGAGGAGTCGTTCAGCGAACTGCCCTACGCCCGCCTCACCGCCAAACAACACGGCTCGGACCATCACGAGCTGATCGTGAAATGCGACGTCGAAGACCTCCTGCCGCGATTGGTGTGGTATTCGGACGAACCGTCGGCGGATTCCTCGGCGGTGCCGACCTATTTTCTCTCGAAGTTCGCGCGCGAACACGTCAAGGTCATCGTGTCGGGGGACGGCGGCGACGAGCTTTTCGGCGGCTACGAGACCTATGCCGCCTACAACGTCGCGCGCCGCTACCGCGTCGTCCCGCGCCCGATAAGGCGGCTTCTTCGCTGGGCGGCGCATCGGCTGCCGGTGTCCGAGAAAAAGGTGAGCTTCGACTACAAGCTCAAACGGTTCGCCGACGGCGTCGAATTGGATCCGCTACGGGCGCATTTCTGGTGGAACGGCACGCTGGGCGAGGACCAGAAACACTGGCTCTACACCCCCGAAATGGCCCGCGAAGCAGCGGGGGCCGATACGCTCGACGTGTTCCGCAAGTGCCTGCCGTCAAACCCCGACGCCGATTTCCTGGCGGCCCTGATGTTTGCGGACATCAAGACGTATCTGCCCGACGACATCCTCGTGAAGGTGGACCGCATGAGCATGGCGAACTCGCTGGAGGTTCGCACTCCCTTCCTGGATTACACGTTCGTCGAGTTTGCGGCGCGCCTGCCGTCCCGTCTGAAGGTGCGCGGCCTCGCGAAGAAGGTGCTCCTGAAACGCGCGGCGGCGCCGTTTGTGCCGCCGGAGAATATCCACCGAAAGAAGCAAGGCTTCAGCATTCCCGTCGCCTCGTGGCTGAAGACCCGGCTGCGGCCCGTGGTTGAGGAGGCGTTGAGCGCCGAAAAAGTCCGCTCGCAGGGGCTGTTCCGCCCCGAGGCCGTTCGCGAACTCGTCCGCCGGCACATGGCCGGCGAGGCCAACTACGGATTCGTGCTGTGGGGGCTTATGGTGGTTTCCCTGTGGCACGACCTGTTCATCTCGCGTTCGGCAGACGCGCCTCGCCGTCCCGTCTCCTGACCGCCCTGAACGAGTGCCGTTCAGGCCTGAACGAGTGCCGTTCAGGGCGCGCCCACCTTGCGCTTGCAATCGGCAATTCCGCGCGGCTAGAATATCGCCCTGATTCCTTTGTGGCAATCAGGAGAATCACATGTCCCTTCGCATCGGCTACATCGGCGCAGGCGGCTTCACCAATTCCTGCATGTTCCCGCAACTGGCCCGCCACGGTCTGGACCTGGCGGCGGTCTGCGACCTCGACGAAAAGAAGGCCGTTGCCGCGCAGCAGCGCTACGGGTTCAGGAAGGCGTACACCGACTTCCGCCGGATGTTGGAGCAGGAGAAGCCGCAGGCCGTCTTCTGCGTGGGCGGGCCGAAGGTCCACTACGAGGTGGGACGCGAGGTGCTCGACCGCGGCTTCCCGCTCTACATCCAGAAATCTCCCGCGCCGAGCGCCGCCGCCACGAAGGAGATGGCCGACATCGCCGCCAGGCGGAACGTCGTGTGCCACGTCGGCTTCAACATCCGCTCCGCGCCGGCGGTGCGAAAGGCCAGGGAGATCGTGCAGTCGGCGGAGTTCGGCGCTCCTCTCATGGGCGTCTTTCGTTACGGGCTTTGCTACGGCAAGACCATGTTCGACGTTGTGATGGACCAGCACTGTCACATGGCCGACCTCGCGCGCTTCTTCATGGGCGACGTCAGAGCGGTCAAGGTGATCAAGTCGTCCTTGCCGGAGGCCCGCGACTATGTGCTTGCCGCGCAGTTTGAGTCCGGCGCGGTGGGGACCATCGCCTTCACTTCGGGCCAGATACCCGAGAAGGAGTTCATCTATTTCGAGATCACCGGAAAGGGAACGTTTCTGTTCTGCCATGACTGCAACAACCTGACGTGGCGGAGGCCTTTCAAGGGGGCCTGGTGGAAGGACCCGCAGGCCGATTGCGTCTTCGGGCACGGCTCCTACGGCGGAGACCCCCGCCTCGACGTCATGGGCTACACCGGCGACGTGGCCAATTACATTGCGGCCGTCAAGGGCGAGGAGCCGGACCGCTCGCCGATCGCGGCCGCCGTCGGAACGATGGAACTATGTGAGGAAATTTTGCGGCAATTCTGACGATCCTCCGGGCTTGCGCGGACCATTAAGGAGAAGGATATGTTCGAGATCGGCACAAGTACGCACGCTATCGCGGGCTTTGGGAAGCCGGGGAAGCCCTTTCGCCAGGCCCTGGCGGAGATGGCCGACTGCGGTTTCAGCCACTTCATGCTCCTGACCTCGGAGGCCGGCCCGCCGGTGGACAAGCGCGGGAACGCGCCCGAAGCGGCCGTGAACATCCGTAAGAGCGACCTCGACGCCGTCGCACGCGCCGCATCGCAGCACGGCCTTCGCGTCAGTTGCATCTATCCGGGCTTCCCGCTCGACTATTCCGTGCAGGGCATGGACAGGACGATCGAGGGCATGCTGGCGTACCGCGAGATCGCGTGGCGGCTGGGTTGTCATGTGATGGTCCACTCCGCCGGGCGGGCCGAGAAGCCGCGCATGCCTCACGAAAGCAAGCGCGACGCCATCGGGCGCGTGGCCGCGGTGATGGACGCGGTCGCTTCCGACGCCCCGGGCGAGATCTTCAAAATGGCCGTGGACATTCACTACCACGGCCTCATCGAGACCGTCGCCGACTGCGAGCATCTGCTCGCCGTCTCGAAGAAGAAGAACACGGGGCTTTGCCTCAACATCGGCCACATGACCACGCTCGATCAAGAGGGCTGGTCGCTTCTGCGCCGTTACCCGGATCGCATCAACATCATCGCCTGGAAGGACCACCTCGTCGGCGACAATCTTCCGCAACCGGTGACGAGCGTCGAGTTGGGGAAAGGGAAGTCTCCGTTCCCGAAGTATGTCGAGGTCTACAAGCAGGTCTCCTGCCGCGCCATCCACTTGGTCACGTTCGAGCATGTGCCGTTTGACGAGAAGAAAGACGCGCTGAAGCGGAGTTGGGAGCACCTGCAAGCCCTTTTCCGGGCGTGAGGAAAGAACATGAGAGGCGTCAATCCCCGCCAGCCGATGATTCGATTCATGAACGACCGCGAACTGGATGATATCCATCTCGCGTCGTTGGAAATTCTGGACCGCACCGGGCTGAATGTGCATCATGCGGAGGCGCAACGTCTGCTGGCGCGGGCGGGAGCGAGGATGGACGGAGTAAGGGCGCGGATACCGGCGCATCTGGTGAAGCGCGCCCTGGAAACCGCCCCGGAGCGCATCGTGCTCTGCCGCCGCACGGGGGAGCGGACGATGCCTCTGGAAGGGAACAAGACGTACTTCGGCACCGGCTCGGACCTCAAGTACACGCTCGATCACGAGACGGGCGAGCGGCGTCCCAGCGTTCTGGCCGACGTTGCGCGGGCCGCGCGGGTCTCCGACGCGCTCGACAACATTGACTTTGTAATGTCGTTCGGCCTGGCCGGCGACCGGCCTCCGCAGGTCCAGGACGTGGCGCACTTTGCGGCGATGGTCGAGAACACGTCGAAGCCGCTGGTGCTGACCCAGTTCGAGGGGCAGGCGAGCCTCGGCAGAATCCATCGTCTGGCGGCGGCCATCGCCGGCGGCGAGGCCGCGCTGCGCCGTTCGCCCTTCTTCGCCCTTTACGGCCAGTTCGTCTCGCCGTTGCAGCACGACGAAAACGCCCTGGCGCGTCTGCTCTTCTGCGCCGACAAGGAAATCGCCATCATCTACATCCCGACCATCATGGCGGGCGCCACGGGGCCTGTAACCATGGCCGGCGCGCTGGCCTTGGGAAACGCCGAGGCGCTGGCGGGCCTGGTGATCCACCAGCTCCATCGGCCCGGCGCGCCCTTCATCTACGGCGGGTGTGTCTGCCCGTTCGACATGCGCGTGGCGGGCATCGCCTACGGCGCACCGGAGTGGCACATGGCCAGCGCGATCCTGGCGCAGTTGGCGCGACGGTACCGCTTGCCGGTCTTCAGCACCGCAGGCTGCACGGACTCCAAGCTGGTGGATGAGCAGGCCGTCATGGAAGGGACGTACTCGCTTCTGCTCGCGGGACTTTCCGGGGCGAATCTGATTCACGACGTGGGATATCTCGAATCGGGACTCACAGGCTCGCTCGTCTACCTGACGCTCATGGACGAGGCGACCGCCATGGTGAGGCGTACGCTGCGCAACTTCACGGTGGACTCCGACTCTCTGGGCGTGGACGTTGTGGACAAGGTGGGGCCTGGCGGGCATTTCCTCGAAGAGGCGCACACGCTGAAGCATTTCCGCGACGAGTGCTGGTATCCCGTCCTGCTGGACCGGCAGAAGTTCGACGGCTGGCAGGCGCAGGGCGCCCCGACCATGCAGATGCGCGCCCTCGAACGGCTGCATCATATCCTTCATTCGCATCGTCCTGCGCCGCTGCCGGAGGCCGCAAAGTCTCTGATTTGCGAAAGCACTGGAGGGATCTAAGATGCGCGGATGTGTCAGCGGATTGATCGTGATGCTTCTCGCTGTGACGGGGATTCAGGCGCAGGAGACTCCCGTCAAGTCGCCAATCCGCTTCAACTTCGAGACGGGCGACCTGCAGGGCTGGAAGGTCGTCTCCGGAAAATTCGGGCCACTCCCTGCGCATAACGACAACGATCGGCACGGCGGCAATTTCAGCAAGGAGGGCAAGTACTTCATCGGCACCTGCGAACTGGGGCAGGGGCCGTACTCCGACGCGGCGCGTCTTTCCAGCGACGCGGCGCGTCTTTCCAGCGGCGCGTGGAGGGCCGGTTCGGGCGTAACGTCGGTCGGCGGGCTGCCCTGGGGGTAGCGGCAGATGGACTCGGCGATGGCGCGCACCTCGTCGCGGGAGAGGGGGGGCTTGCAACGGAGTTCGTTCTGCTCCATGAGGGCGACCAGGATGCCGTTCATGCCCAGACCGAGAGAACGGCAGCGGCCTGCGTAGCTGGCAAGGGCGGTGTTCCGGGAGCCTTCGATCCGGCAGGCCCCGGTCCTGGCTGCGCCTGACCCCTTTTCCCTGCCGCCGAAGAACTCTATCCACCGTTCGGGCATGGCGGGAAGCCCGCCGTCGAGCGAAGGCTCACACCATTCGTATCGTTTCCCGCTGAAATGAAGGGACGGGGGGGCAACGACGTAGCCGCCGACGCAGCGCAGGTCAACGCCGGGGGCCTTGCCTGCGCTGTTGCGAAGGGGCGGGTTCGGGCAGGAGAAGTAGAGGTGGGAGCCGCCGCCGGTGCGCCGGTGAGGTCGTCCCACAGGAAGGAAAGAGAACGGCTTCGCGTGATCCTGGCCGAACCTCTCGAACTGCGCGAAGGCCGGAAGATTGAGGCCCTTATTGACTGGTGACGGCATCCTTGTCGGTAAGGGCCATTGAGAGACCCGAAGGAGGATCAATGTCGCAGAATCTGCCGCCGGTCCGCGCGATCACGCGCGGGCCGAAGTTCCACTGGTTCGGATACTATGACAAGCTCCAGTTCGACCCCTCATGCCGCTACGTCCTGGGCATGGAGGTGGACTTTGAGCACCGGTCGCCCATACCGGGCGACGTCATCAAGGTCGGCATGGTTGACCTGAAGGACGGCGACCGTTGGGTCGAGCTGGGCGAGAGTCGCGCGTGGTGCTGGCAGCAGGGGTGCATGCTGCAATGGCTCCCCGGCTCGGCGAGCGAGGTGATCTGGAACGATCAGGAGGGCGATCGTTTCGTCTGTCATATTCTGGACGTTCACACCCGACGAAAGCGGACGATTCCGGCGCCGATATACACCGTTAGCCCGGACGGCCGATGGGCCGTGACACCCGACTTCCGCCGAATCAATCATTGCAGGCCGGGTTACGGTTACGCGGGTCTGCCCGACCCCAATCGGGCCGTCAACGCGCCGGAGGACGCCGGCATCTGGCTCGTCAACCTGCAGACCGGCGAGCACAAACTTGTGATCTCGCTGGCCGGCATCGTCAAGGTCCCGCAGGCGGGTACGGACTTCGGCGCCTGCATAAGCTGGTTCAATCACCTGCTCTTCAACACCGACGGGAGCCGCTTTGAATTCCTGCATCGCTGGCGGGCGCCGGGGCAGAAGGGCTTCACGACGCGCATGTTCACGGCTACTCCGGAGGGCAAGGACCTGTATGTCCTCGACCCTTCCGGCCACACGTCACATTTTATCTGGCGGGATTCCGAACACATCCTGGCCTGGACAAGGCCGGAGGGTTGCAGCGACGGTTTCTATCTTTTCAAGGACAAGACGGACGGCGTCGAGATGGTCGGCGAGGGCGTCATGACCGGCAACGGGCACTGCACCTATCTGCCCGGAAACGAATGGATACTCAACGACACCTACCCCGACCGCGAGCGCAAACAGCACGTCTATCTCTACCACGTCGCTTCCCGCCGGAGGGTTTCTCTCGGCAGCTTTTACACGGCGCCCGAATACACGGGGGAGTGGCGTTGCGACACCCACCCGCGTTTCAGTCCGGACGGGCGCAGCGTCGTGATTGATTCTCCCCACGAGGGCAACGGGCGGCAGATGTATCTGATTGATGTGGGAGAGATTGTGAAGCAACCATGATGCGACCGATTTCCTGGATTTTTCTATGCGTTGTCTTTGGAGCGGGTTCCGCCGCGGCAGGCAAGGTCGGGACATTCCCCGACGAGCGCATTGAAGTGAATGGGAAGACGCGCGAGTATCGCCTGGTCGTGCCGGAATCGGCGGCAGGCGGCAAGCCCGCGCCGTTGGTGTTCGCCTTCCACGGTCTGGGCGACAGCAAGGACCGCATGCCCGTCTACACGCGCCTCGACGCACTGGCGCAGAAAGAGGGGTTCATCCTCGTGTATCCCAACGGGACGGGCAGGAATTGGCCCATCGCGTTCCGGGGATTGCAGGAAGACGTGGACTTTTTTGACGCCCTCTACAATCGGCTCGTCACGGCCTACAGCGCGGACGCAGACCGCGTGTACGTGACCGGCATGTCGAACGGGGCTATCTTCGCGAACCTCCTTGCCTCGCAGCGGTCGGACAAGATTGCGGCGATTGCGCCGCACTCCGGGAACATGGGGGCGCTTGCGCTTCGCGGGATCAATGCAAAGCGAAAGTACCCCGTGATGATCATCCACGGCGAGGACGATCGGATCATGCCCGTGGCGGCGGCGAGGCGTTCGTGCGACGCTTATCGCAAGGAAGGTCACGAGGTGGAACTTATTGTGGTTCCCGGTCTTGGGCACATGTGGGCGCACGGGATTGGCGTGAATGAGAAGATGTGGGAGTTCTTCAGGAATCATCCGCTGAAGAGGTGAGGTCCGGCCGCCCTCACTTCGGCCCCGTGTAGAACTGCATTCGCGGGAACTGGTCGGCCAGCAGGCCGCCGTCCACGATGATGTGCTGGCCGGTGATGTACCGCCCCGCCTCGCTTGCCAGGAACACCACGGCCCCCGCGACGTCCGCCGGCCGTCCCAGCGCCCCCAGCGGGATATGCTCTTTGGCGTAGTCCCAGAACGCGGGCTTCAGCGGGAAATCTTCGCCGATCTCGGTCGCGATCAGACCCGGGGCGACGCTGTTCACGGTGATGCCGTGCGGGCCAAGCTCGATGGCCAGCGACCGCGTAAGCAATTCCATAGCGCCCTTGCTGGCGTTGTAGGGCGACAGGAGCGCCTCGGCCACGAAGCCGTTGGTGCTCGTGATGTTGATGATCCGTCCGCCCCGGCCGCCGGACAGCATGTGCCTGGCCGCCGCCTGAGTCAGGAAGAACGGCCCGCTGACGTTGACGCGAAGGGTCTTCTCCATCATCTCTCGGGTGACACGCTGGAACGGCGCGAGGTCGGCGATGCCCGCGTTGTTCACGAGGATGTCCAGCCTGCCGAGTTCGCCGACGACGCGCGCCACGGCGTCGGGGAGGGCGTCCAGGTCGCCGATGTCGGGCCACGAAGTGCCAGGCACGCGCCGGACGGATTGGCGCGAGCCAGGCACTAAGCAGACTCGGCGGCCCAGGCGCCGGATTCGGGCCAGAACCTCCTGGGCTTCATCCTGCCGGGCGCGGTAAAGCACGGCGACGTCGGCGCCGGCCTGTGCCAGGGAAAGCGAAATCTCCGCGCCGATTCCGCGCGAGCCGCCCGTCACAAGGGCTGTCTTGCCGTCCAGGGAGAATGGATTCATCGGGTGCGCCTTTCAGCGTAAACCCAATCGGGATATGGAACTCCGGCGCGCTTGCGCGGCCGCCTCCTCGAAGTTCGTGGATTCGCCGGCCAGACAGATGACGATCTCCTGTCCCTTGACCATGTCGCCGACGAGGTCCTGTCCGTCGCGATGGAGCGCGCCCCCCTTGACCTCGACCGAGTTGTCGGCGAAGGGGTTGCGGAGGCGCAGAGCGCGGTCAGTTCCGGCGACGATCTTCGCCCACACCACCTGTCCGTTCCGCCGCAGGGCCGAGACCCGAAAGGCGCCTTCGGTCAGCAGATCCCGAAAGGCCGCATCGCGCCAGTGTTCGGGGACGGCCGGGAACAGCCGGATCGTGTCCCGCCAGCCCTGGACGAGCATATCGCTTATCCCCGCGCTGATGCCGCAGTTGGCCTCGATCGTGAACTGGAGGTCGTGCCCCTTGAAGCCGGTGGCGCCGGTGCTTCGGATGTCGCGGTTGAAGTGGAGGCCGTTGGGGCCGAGCCAGTACTCGGCGATCTTGTGGGCGCAGTCGTAGGCGAACTCCCCGCGCCCCAGGACGGCGGCGAAACTGCACATCTGCGCGTACGTGTGTCCGGCCCAGCGGTATTGGCCGAGGGAGAAGTACTGTTCGAGACTCGCGGCAATGATCCTGCGGGCGTGTTCGCCATCCTCGATCGTGAGGTCCATGGCCGGATGGATGGCCATGAGGTGCGACGGATGGCGGTGAGACTCGTCGAGCGGTTTTCCACTCCACAGGCAAAGCTCGTGTCGCTCGGTCAGGTGGTAGGGGACCAGGGCCGCGCGAACCTCTCTGGCCGCCGGGGAAAGCAAGTCCGTTTTCAGCGCCTGCTCCATCTCAAGTACCCAGTCGCAGCAGCGGCGAATCAGCGCGATGTCAATGTTGGGGTCCTTGCACCAGGCGGCGGGCTTGTTTTCGCGGTATTCGGGGCTTGAGGAGAGGGGGATGTGCAGGCGGCCATCGGCTTCTCTGACGAGATTGGCGCGGTAGAACTTGAATATCTCCGCGACGACGGGGTATCCCGTGTCGGCGAGCCACTGAACGTCCATGCTGTATCGCCACCGCAGCCACACGAGCCAGCCGAGCCAGCCCGAGTTGCTCCAGGCGAGTTGGACCGGTCCCCAACACGGGACGAAGGTGTGACGCGGCAGGAACGCACACGGCCAGAACGTCCCCTCGGTCCCGAAGAATCGGCGCGTGAACGTCCGCGCCGCGTCGAGGCTGTCCTTCATGAGGTCGCACCAACAGTCCAGAAGGTCAAGATGCCCCGATGCGCAGGCGGGCCAGAAGGTCTCCTGGACGTTCATGTTGGCGTGGTAGTCGCCGCGCCAGGGGGGCAGGCGGCCGTCCATCGGCCATACGCCCTGAAGACCGGGCGGTGTGGCGGACTTGCGGGCGCGTTCGCTTCGCGGCGAAGCGGCGGAGCCGAGAAGGTAGAGTCCGTAGTACCAGAGGAACTCGATGTTCCGTTCGGGGACGTAGACGGCGGCGCCGGCCCAGAAGGCCTCCCAGGCGCGGCGGTGTTCCTCGCAAAGGGCCTCGAAGCCCTGTTCGGCGGCCTTGAGCCAGGCGGCTCTGGCCCGCGAAACCGCTTCTTCGGCGGAGGCGGCGGTCTCAATGGCCATAAAGATGTCGGGACCGGCGGGGTTCCAAGCCACAGCGCAGAAAGGCCCGTCCGGGATGCTTTGGAGGAGAATGGCCAATCGCCCGTCCTCGATGCGCTGAGGTTTGGGGTGGTTGAGCTTGGCCAAAGCGTTGTTCATCTCGGCAAGCGGGACAAGGTGCATCCGCGCGCCGGCGGGAAAAGCCGAGACACGCAGGGAGAAGACGTTCATCCGGCGGTGTACAAAGGTTTGGAGACGGTGCTTGCGATGCGGGGTGCGGATCGTGCCCTCGACCATGCCCGATGCAAGCGAAAGGCGGCAGTCATACTGCGCGTCCGTCCGCCGCAGAGGGGCGGCGCTCAAGGGAAGTTCGGCGCGGCCGATGCTGATCTTGCTGGGGCCGACGGTGTTGTCCGTCCGCTGCCGGTTCTCGAAGACCTCCTTGATCTCATCAAACCGCTGCTCCGCCGCCAGCCGCACCAGCGCGGCGTAGTTGAAGTCGGGGTGGTCCAGGTAGGCGTTGTTGGAGCGAAGGTCCCAGAGGTCGGCCTTGTCGAGGGTGAAGGACAGGGGCGCGCCGTCGCCCCAGAACATCACGCCCACGTCTCCGTTGCCCAGCGGAAGGCCGTACTCCCAACGCTCGGGAGGGCGTCTGTGGCGGATTTCGTGTTCGCGCGCGCCGCCGCGCGCGGAAACGACGCGCGGATCGTGTCCCATGCGAGGGGTCCCCGATATCAGAGCCTCTTGGCTGTCGCCAGCGCCTCCGCAAGGGCGGTCCGAACAAGGCCGGTGTCGCCGGCCAGGTTGAGCAGATGGGCGCCCGCGGCCTTCCATCGCTTGGTCGCCGCCGGCGTGGGACAGACCGTGGCGACGATCTTCTGGTAACGGTGCGCCGTGGCGAAGATGCCCTCGATGATGCGGATGAGTTCCTCATTGTCCCACTGCGCCGTGATGCCCATCGAGGCTGAAAGGTCTCCCGGACCGACGAGGACGCCGTCCACCCCTTCGGTGCTCAGAATGGCGTCGGCGTTCTGCACGCCCTGCGCGGACTCGATCTGCACGAGAAGGACGGTGCGGTTATCGGCCTCCTGCATGGCCTTGAGGGGAGGGGATATCTGCCCGTAGAGCATGCCGCGCGACCCCAGGTTGAAACCTCGACGGCCGAGGGGCGCAAACTTGCCGTACTCGACCACCTTGCGGGCGTCTTCAGGGGTGTGAATCTGGGGGGTCACGATGATGCGTCCGCCGACTTCGAGGGCGCGCAGGACGCTGGTTCGGCCGCCGTCGGGCACGCGCAGGAGCGGCCACAGGCCGTGCAGTTCGGCGGCGCGGCACAGGTGCTCGGCGTGCATGAGATCGGTGCCGGCGTGCTCGATCTCTATCCAGACGAACCGCAGTCCCGCCATCCCCGCGATCTCGACCATGGCGGGGGAGTTGCTCGTGATGGCGATGCCGTACTTGGTCTCTCCCGCCCGGATCTCGTCTTTCAGGTTCATCGAATCTCCCTTGAAAAGGTTCCGACAGAACTCAGGAACGACGGGACATCTCGTACAGGCGGCGTTCGGCGTGACACGACCACCAGTTGCGCCGGATGCGAAATCGGGAAAGGCCTTTGAGGGCGCGCGAAACAACGCCCTTCACGCCGCCGGGCTGCTGCCGGCGGAAGGCGTAGCGGGCGGCGAAGTCCACAGAGCGGAGGAAGTCGGCGTGTTCGACCCACGGTTGGTCGAAACCGCTGAAATGGCCGCCTTCGGCGACCACGGCCGGCCACTCGGCCAGCGACTGCGGCATGCGCCAACCCGATGCCGCCTGCACACAATCCTGGAACAGTTCCGCGCCCGGGTAGGGGCGGTACACCTGCGGACCGATGATATAGGCGAGCGGGTTGAGTTTCAAGAGCCGGTCGGCCAGGCGGAGGGTCTCGTTGACCTCGGTCTTGGTCTCGCCGGGGATTCCCATCATGAACGAAAAGCTGGCGGCCATGCGGGCGCGGCCGGTGTAGTCGGCGGAACGGGCCAGGTCTTCGAGTTGGATGTCCTTCTTCAGGTAGTCCAGAATGCGCTGGCTGCCGCTCTCGGCGCCGATCTGCACGAGCACGCAACCGGCGGCGCGCATCTCGGCCACCCGATCGGCGGACAGGTAATTGTCGGAAAAATAGTTGGCCCGCGCATTGCCGCGCCAGGTGATGCGGAGGCCTCGCTGCTGTATCTGCGCGAGAAACTCGAAAAACCGGCGTTTGCTGCCGAAGAAGTTCTCGTCGTTGAAGGTCACGCTGGTGATCTTATAGCGGTCCGCCAGTTCCGCTATCTCATCGAGAATCTTCGGCACGCTGCGGAACTGGCAGTTGCGTTTCTGGGGGATGGTGTTGATGCAGAAGGTGCATCGGCAGGGGCAGCCCTTGCCGGTCAGGATGGTCAGGGTGCGCGTCGGGCCGCTTTCGCCAAGAACGGAATAGTCGCGGGCGATGTACTTCTCCACGTCGAGGAGGTCGAAGTTCAAGTTGGGGAGGGAGTCAATGTCGCGTGGCGGGCGCGGCGGGGTGGCGATGACCCGTCCGTCGCGCAGGAATGCGATCCCTTTGACGTCGTCGAGCTTCGTCTCTCCCGCGAAGGCGCGCGCCAGGTCCAGGCAGACGTCTTCTCCGTCGCCGACGACGGCTACGTCGGCCAGGGCGTGCGCGGCTGTCTGTTCGGGGAACAGCGTGGGGTGAATCCCGCCCCAGACGATGGGCAGGAGGGGTCGCAGCGACTTGATCTGCGCCGCAAGCTGGAGCGCATGCCCGATCTGGCCGGTCATCATCGAGAACCCGACGAAGACGGGGTCGGTTTCCTCGATGATTCGGCGGACGCGGTCGCTATAGTCGCGATAGAGGCGGCCGTCCACAATCTTGACCGGAACGCCGGCTTGGGCCAGGCAGGAGCCGATCAGGAGCACCCCGATGGGCGGTTCGAGGTCCAGTTCTTCCAGGTTGTAGTTCCAACCGGCAAACGGGGGATTGACGAGCAGTACAGTTCGCATTTACGGTTCTCAGGGGGCTGGTGACTCAGGCCGTCCCGGCGAAGATGCGGTAGAGCGTGTCGTATCCATGTATCATATCGGTTTCGGAGTAGCCTTTCGACACAAACCTTCGGGCCTCCGCGCCCAGGCGACGACGCAGCGGCGCATCGCACAGCAGGCGGAGCAGGGCCTCACAGATGGCCTGCGCGGTTGCGCGCCCTGAACGGCACTCGTTCAGGCCTGAACGGCACTCGTTCAGGGCGGGCGGAACAAGAAGGCCGGTCGTTTCGTGCCGGATGAGTTCGTTGTTGCCGGCGACGTCGGTGGCGATAACGGCCCGCTCCATGGCCATGGCCTCCAGGACGCTGAGCGGCAGCCCCTCATAGAGCGAAGGCTGAACGTAGACGTCGGTCAGGGCCAGAAGCTGCGCCACGTCGGAGCGGGGACCCAGGAAACGGACTTTCTCCGATAGATTGAGCGCTTGCGTGAGGGTTTCGCTGTTCTTCAGTTCCGCTCCGTCGCCCACCGGCCCCCCGGCAAGCAAAAGGACGGCGTCCTGGCGGTGGGACTGGAGCAGATGGAAGGCTTCAATGAGACACTTCTGATTCTTCTGCGCCCGAAACGCCCCGATGCTGGTGATGACGAGGGTCTCAGGGGCGAGGCCCAGTTCTTTGCGAAGATCAGGCGCGGGGGGCATGGGCGAGAACTTCGCGATGTCCACCCCGTTCGGTATCGCCGTCACGCGGGCGGGCAACAGGCCGGGCACATGCTGAAGGCGGCTCCGCTCTCCCCGTGAGACGCAGATGACGTGGTCTACCGTCTTGAGGAGCGTGCTGTACAGCCAGACCGCCTTCCTGCTGAGCGACCCAAACCGGCCATGCACTTCAGGCAGGACGTGGACGGTGTGCAGGTGGGGCGTGCGCTTCAGCCGCGAGGCCAGGGCCAGGCGCGTGTAGAGCAGGGGGGCAAGGTGGTGGCTGTGGACGACGTCGGGGTTTTCGGCGTGCAACAGTCTTCGGAGTTTCATGATGAGGCCGGGACGGATGCCCTGCCGGTGTCCTAATGTGAGCAGGCGGGCGACGTCGCTTCGGAGCGTTTCCGCCATGGCCCCCTCGGAAACGAGGCTGGTGATGATGAACTCGAACTCGTTGGCGTCCAGGCCGCGGATAATGCGGTGGGTGAGCATCTCGGAGCCGCCGCCGCCGAGACTGTGAAGGACGCAAAAGATTCGAAGCTTGCGGGCCATATGATGTCAACTCGAGTGCCGGATGTCCGGCGAATGATGATATACGATTGCCTTCCGGTTAATCAACCCATCTCCGCCTTCGGTCTCCTTCGGGCCGCTTCATCGAGGGAAGGAATAGATGGTTGCGGATGTCGTCCAATTGAGGGGAGTCGTTGCGCAGCCGCGCTCTTGTCCGGTCAGTTGGAGGGCCGGCCATATGTCTTCCTGCGATGCCGCCGTCATCCCCCGTGCTGCGCGGGCATAGGCACAAGCGAGGCCGTGGGCAAGGCTTCGGCGTGGCGAAGAGAGGAGGCCCGTTCGTAGTCAATGGCCCTGTAAACCCTTTCGGTGCCTGCGGCGATGCCCGTGAAAATCACAAAGCACCAGTTGAACTGTTCGGAGAGGGTGTTTGCGGCGACAAAATAGGCCACAAAGCTGATGAACATGGCCTCTGAGACGGCGGTGAAGAAGGCGTCCTTGCCGGGACGTTTCCGGACCTTTGAGATGTTCCTGTAGGTGATCAACAGCAGCGACACGTACATGGCAAAACCAATCAGGCCGGTTTCCAGCAGTACGTGCAACAAGCTGTTATGAACGGCGGCGTAGACCTGCCGCCCGGCGGCGCGGAACGAATGGTACACCTCCCATTGGGTGTATTCGCCATAGCACATCACGCCGATCCCGATAATGGGGTACTGGGACCAGATCTGCAAGGCTTCCTTGGCCATATCCAGTCTGCCCTGAACGCTGCCGTCGCGCTCCGTGGCGCTCTGAATCTTCATGAGAAGCTGGAGCCGGTCACGGTACGACTCTCCGCCTTGTTCTTTGCTCATGGCGACGATTCCCGACAGGACAACCAGCAGGCCCACCAGGCCGGCGGTGACCACAAGGGCCAGCACCTTCCGTTTCTCGTGCATCAGCCACATGAACAAGACCAGCATGAGGGCGATGAAGCCGCCGCGCGAGAAGGTCCGGATGATTAGGACCACGCAGCAGATCGCCAGGACGAGGAAGACGCGGTTCCACTTAAACTCTTGTCTGGGCAGGGCCGCCAACATCAGACAGAACGGCACGAACATGGCCATGCCCATGGCGGTCTCGTTAATGCCGTAGAAGGGGCCGACGTAGAGGGACAGCCGCCCGCCGGTGAGGATCATGACCTTGATCGCGAAGTACACCATCAGCGTCAGCGACGCGAGGAGGACCCAGTACAGGGCGCGAAGGGCCTTCAGCGAGGTTATGATGTTGTAGACGATGAAATAGGTGGCGAAGCATTTCAGAACCCCTTCCGCGCCCTCGAACGCCTTGTCCTGGCCTTTGGCGGCCATGGAGGCGGAAAGGTAGGCGACAAGGGTAAGCCCAAACCAGCACCAGCCGGCAGGCCCCAGGGATATCTTTGCCCCGCCGCGCAGGCCCCTGAGCAACAGCAGAACGATGGCGGCGATCCCGACAACGAGGGTCGGGCGCAAATCGGCCAGCACAGGGCGGAGTTTTGCCACGTTCACAAAGATGAGCAACAGGAAGAGCGCTCCGGCGCTGTAGGCGAGGTCAAAATCCCAGTATTTTCGGATCCACATGCGTACAACTTCCTACTAAGGCGACGGAGGCGCAGGCGGAGCGGACGGCTCCAGAATTCTTATGACCCTTGCCGGGTTGCCCGCGCAAACGGCGAAGGGCGGCACATCCTTGGTGACCACGGACCCCGCGCCCAACACCGCGCCGCGGCCGATGCGCACCTTTTTCAGGATGATGGTTCGTGTTCCTACCCAGACGTTGTCCTCAATGACGACCGGCTGGATGCGATCGGGTTCCGGGGGTTCGCCTTGGGCGCGCTTGGCCCAATCCAAGGGGTGGCCGTCGGTGTCGCTGATGGAGACGCCGTCGGCAATGATGCACTGTTTCCCGATCGTGATCCGCCGGGCCAGGCGAAAGGTCAGGCCGTAGCCCAGATAGGAGTCATCGCCCACTTCAAGGGCTGGCCGCTCGCCGGAATGCGCGGCGGCGATGACGGTTCCGCCGTGCATGCGCACGCGAGCGCCCAAGATGATTCGCGGGTTTCCCATCACGAAGGGGATGCCGCCGGTCAGCATGAAGTCCGGACCGACACGTTCGCATTGCGCCTTGAAGACAGGCTCACTATAGCTCTTGCGGACCACGTAACGCCAGACGGCCAGGCGGCAGCGCCGCTCGGCTCCAAGGAAAAGATGGAGCGGACGAAAGAAGGGCATGTTGGCCCGCTGAATCCAGCGGACGACGTTTCGGATCAGCCGCCAGAGGAGGCCCTCGCCATGTTTGGCCTTGACGATAATCCGTTCCAGACTCATCTGCCGTCCTCAGTATGACTCAAACAACCGGCCCCAGTCGGTCTGCAACATCCGCCTCACCCGGCGGCGGCCGATGAGGGGATACCAGTAAACGTCATGATACAGGATTGAGGCCAGGTAAGACCAGGGCGCGATGACGGATCGCAGCAGCAGTTTCTCGAAAGGCTTCAGGAAGCCGTGGTAGATCGCCTTCTGCCCGCGCGAAGCGAAGGTGTCCTGATTCGCCTGGAAGCCGAAATTCACGCCGCCGATGTCCTCGCCGGCGATCTCGATCTCCTTCAGGTCCGCGCATCCCAGCCCCGCTTCGTGGGCCAGGCGGATGAAGGCCAGCGACATGGGGTCGAACCCCATCATCCTGGCGGCCACGGCGTCCAGGGCCACGCAGTCGCCCGACGCCAGGATGTAGCCCTTGGCGTGGGGAACCATAGCGCGGGGGCCGGGGCCGTCGCCGGCGAAGGCGCCGTCCATCACGGCGAAAATCCCCGTGTGAATCTCCTTCTGGATCGTCAACAGGTCCACGAGCGTCTCGTGAATGACGCTGTGGGTCCAGTGTCTCTTCTCGCTGAGCAGCCCGCCGAAGGCATTCTTCATGGCCCCCGTCATGGTGGTGAAGACGTGGGTCTTCATCGTCGGCAGATGAAGGATGTTCTGGCCCACGAACCGCTTCGGGATGAGGATGCCGTCGGGGAAGATGCTGTCGAGCACAAGCATCCTGCCCCTCGGCTCGTAACGCACCCATTCCTGGCCTTCGTAGAGGTGGACGTTCTCCAGCCCGTACTTGTCCACGACCTGCTTGTGTTTGTTCCGCAGCTCGCCTTTCTTCGCGCTGACAACCACGGTCCGATTGTGACAGGCATAGAGCAAGTCGCGGGCGTAGCCGTCCTCCAGCATGGTCTTCACAACGCCCTCAATCTGCCATGGCGTTGATGAGCACGCCGGGAAGAACTTCTGCCACGAGATGTTGATTTTGAGCGCGGTGGGCTTGTCCTTTGGTAGAAAATTCGTGTAAGCGGCGAGGCGCATGAGCCTGGCGTAGTCGTCCAGCACGGTCGCCGGCGTCGTCTTGAGGACGGCAACGCAGGGCCGCCGCCTCGTGGGGGGCGCCCCACTTCGGTGGGGCGTTGCCTTTTCCGGCGTTTCCGACGTTGTCATAACATCACACCACCAGAGTGCGCGCGTCGTTGGCGCATGCAAACTCTGCATGCGTGCCCGATCAGGCCCTCGCTTCTACCGCGCCGACACAATCACCGCGAAGCAGGCCAGTCCCCAGAACATCACACAGAGCAGGAGCGGCCAATCGGTCAAGAGGACGTTCTCCGGCTGGCTCTCGGGCCTGGCCTTGTGAATCAGGTAGAGATATCTGAATATGCCGTACACGACGAATGGAATGGTGACGGGCATGTAGTTCGTTCCGAGCTGCTGATGCGTGCGGTCGGAGATGGTATAGAGGGAGTAGGCGATCACGGTGGACGAAGTGACGACGGCGATCAACTGGTCCAGCAGCGTGGCAGAGTAATGGGACAGGACGTTGCGGTGGTTGGCGGCCCCGGTTCCCAGGCTGACGATCTCGCAGCGGCGCTTCCCCAGGGCCAGGAACAGCGCAAGCTGGACCGTACACACGATCAGCCACGGGGATATCTCCACATTCGTCGCCAGAGCGCCGGCGACGGCCCGCACCACGAATCCGCCTGCAATGACAAGGACGTCCAGCAGCACGACATTCTTCAACCAACTTGTGTACAGGGAAGCCAACAGCACGTAAACGACCCCGGCCAGCCCCGTCATCCGGTTCAGCAGGAAGCAGCCCGCCACGCCACCAGCCATCAGGGCGAGGCCGAGGAACAAGGCCAATCTGCCGGGCACCACTCCGGCGGCCACAGGCCGCAGGCGTTTTGTCGGATGAAGCCGGTCTCGAGCGACGTCGGAGGCATCATTGAGCAGGTAAGCGCCGCTCGAGAGCAGACAGAAGAAGGCGAAGGCCGCCGCCGTGCGAGCCACGGGGTCGAATTCGCCGTATTTTCCGCTGAACAGCAGCGCCGCAAAAATAAGGAAGTTCTTGAGCCATTGACGCGGCCGAAGACTCAGCAGAATCGCTCTGAACAACGCATTTCCCCTGTCATCTTTGATCCGGCATATGCAAATGATTATAGTTCGGGAGCGGTTGGAAAGTCAAAGGAATAGAGGCGTCGGCGGGGCCGAGAGCGGGATGTCCGGCGGGCTGGCGGGGTGCGTGGAAAATACGGGGTTGTGAGAGGCGGTGGCCGCTCGGACGGCCCGTGAGGCCGGCCGGTTTTTCCTTTTACTTTCCCTGCGTCGAGTGCTAGAATGAAAATCGGCGGTAGCTCGTATCGTCGGTGTTTTGTACCCAGAGGAGAGAAAATGAAGGAAGTCCGTATTCATGCCCGCGCCGGACAGGGCGCCATCACGACGGGTGCGCTGTTGGGCGCTGCGGCGTTTGCGAAGGGGCGTTACGCGCTGGCCTTCCCCAGCTTCGGGGCGGCCCGCATGGGCGCGCCCATGAATGCTTTCGTGCGCATCAGCGACAAGCAGATTCGGCTGAGGTGTCAGGTGTATGAGCCGGACTACCTGCTCATCATGGATCCGACGTTGATGCGGGGCTTCGACGTGTTTGCCGGCTGTCACAACGGCGGGGTCGCAATCGTCAATCAGAAGGAGCCGGTGAAACAACCCGCCAACGCAAAGGGTGTGAAGGTGTATGCGGTGCCGGGCAATGACATCGCGCAGGAAGTGATGGGGCGTCCGCTGGGCAACACCGCCATTCTCGGCGCTTTTGCCGCCGTGACCGGCGAGATTGACCTGGCTTCGCTGGAGAAGGCCATCCGCGAGCGGTTCAGCGGCAAGCCGGCGGAGCAAAATGTGGAAGCGGCCAGACGCGGTTTCGAGTACATGAAGAAGCTGATGAGCAATTAGTGGACCGGCTAAGCCGGCGCGGGCCATAGGCGCAACCCATTGAAGCTACGTAGGTTGTGCTGTGCGCGTCCCGCCGGGGCCGGTGCCCGATAACCCCAATGGAGGTCCGATAGATGTTGATTCCGATCACGTCCAGGCCCGGCAGTTCCCGAAAGAACAAGACCGGCGCATGGCGCACGGGCAAGAAGCCGCACTTCATGCAGAAGAACTGTGTTGCGTGCCGCATGTGCGCCACAATCTGCCCGGAGGGCATCGTCGAGGGCGACCAGAAGAACACGTTTCTTTGCGATTACGACTTCTGCAAAGGCTGCGGCCTGTGCGCGGCCATGTGCCCGAAACAGGATATCGAGATGGTTGCGGAGGACGACGCGTCTTTCGCGGGAGGATCGAAATGAAGGAGTTTGTCGAAGGCTCATTGGCCATCGCCAAGGCCGTTCAACTGTGCAGCCCCGGCGTCATCTCCGCCTATCCGATCACGCCGCAGACGCACATCGTCGAGGAGCTGGCCTCCATGGTGGCCGACGGGCAGTTGAAGTCGCAGTTCGTCAACGTCGAAAGCGAGCATTCCGCCGCTTCGGTGGTCTTGGGCGGCAGCGCAACGGGTGTGCGCGTGTTCACGGCCACGTCGTCGCAAGGCCTTCTGTACATGCTCGAGGTGGTCTTCAACATCGCGGGTCTGCGGCTGCCGGTCGTGATGGCCTGCGCCAATCGCGCCGTGTCCGCCCCGATCAACATCTGGAACGACCATCAGGACTCCATGACCGTGCGCGACTCAGGCTGGATACAACTCTATGCCGAGAGCAACCAGGAAGGGGCCGACCTCATCCTCCAGGCGTATCGGATCGCCGAGGACCACGACGTGATGCTGCCGGTGATGGTCTGCGTGGACGGCTACACCCTGACGCACGCAGTGGAGGTCGTGGACTTCCCGAGCCAGGAGGAAGTGGATAAGTTCCTGCCGCCGTTCAAGCCGGTCTTCAAGCTCGACCCGTCCGATCCCATCACCATGGGCGTGCTGGGCGATCCGAGCATTTACATGGAAACGCGCTACGCCATTCACCGCACGATGCTCGACGCGCTGGAGATCATCCCGAAGGTGGCGGCCGAGTTCAAGAGGGTGTTTGGTCGCGATTCAGGCGGGCTGATGAAGGGCTATCGCATGGAGGACGCCGAGAGCGTGATCGTGGCGATGGGTTCGCAGATCGGCGCCGTTAACGAGGTCGTGGACGAGTTGCGCGACCAGGGCCAGAAGGTGGGCGGGCTGAAGCTCATCTGTCACCGCCCGTTCCCGTCGGCAGCCGTGTACGAGGCGCTCAAGCACGTTCCACAGATCGCCGTCCTTGAAAAGGCCATCTCGCTGGGCGCCGAAGGGCCGCTGTTCGCCGACGTCAAGTCCGCCTTTTACGGTAGGGAAAAGGCCCCGAAGCTCAGCGGCTTCGTGATCGGCCTGGGCGGACGAGACGTCACAAAGGATTCCATACGCAAGGTTTACAAACTCCTCGCGGGCAAGCCCGTGACGGACGAATTCATAGACCTCAAAGTGGAGGCTCTGACTTCCAATGGCTGAAGCGACCGCAACGAAAACCCCCAGGAAGCACCTGTTCTCGCCGGGGCATACGGCGTGCGCCGGTTGCGGGCAGGCCATCGCCGCGATGCTGGTGGCGGATACGGCAGGCCCGAACACGATCATCGCCAACAATACCGGCTGTCTGGAAGTGCTCAGTTCCTGTTTCCCCCAGACGGCGTGGGAAGTTCCGTGGATACACTCCCTCTTCGAGAACGCCGCCGCGGTGGCGTCGGGCATCGAGGCCGCGTTGAAGCAACTGGGCAAGTGGGAGACCGTGCGCGTCATCGCCCAGGGCGGCGACGGCAGCACGGCGGACATCGGCCTGCAGGCCCTTTCGGGCATGTTCGACCGAGGGCACGATGTGCTTTACGTCTGTTACGACAACGAGGCGTACATGAACACCGGGGTGCAGCGCAGCGGCTTGACGCCCTTCTCTTCCAGCACCACCACCAGCCCGTCGGGCAAGTTCTCCTTCGGCAACCCCCTGCCCAAGAAGAACATGGTGGCCATCTCCGCCGCGCACGGCATTCCTTATTCGGCCTCGGCGTCGGTCGGATACCCGCAGGACATCAAGAACAAGGTGAAAAAGGCAATGTCCAAGCGGGGGCCGAAGTACCTCCAGATTCATGTGCCCTGCCCGCTGGGCTGGCGGCATGACCCGTCGCAGACGATGGTCGTGGCGAAGCTGGCGGTGGAGACGGGGCTGTATCCGCTCGTCGAGTTTGAGAACGGGGAGTTGGTCAACGCGCGCAAGCTCGCGGAGATCAAGCCCGTGACCGAGTACCTGAAGGCCCAGGCGCGGTTCCGGCATCTGTTGTCGCCCGGGGCGGCCGACCACGTAAAGCTCATTCAGGAGATTGCCGACCGGAACATCGCGAAGTTTGGATTGAAGAAAGAGGCTAAGAGCTTATCCGTAAATAGGGATTACCTGTCGGAAGACGATCAATGCACATG
>CAYPFP010000030.1:0-45198 GCA_964409935.1 uncultured Planctomycetota bacterium
GCCCCCCTCGGCGTTTGATGTCCCCTCAAAAAATGCCTTTTTCGCGACAGGCTTAAAACGGGCGCCTCCTTGCGAACAGCAAGGGTGTGCACTAGAATATGGCCCGTGATTGGGACGGTGGCATACGAGTGGAGGACCGAGCCTTGAGAACCATTGTGGCGGCGCTTGGGCTATTCTTGACGGTGTTTGCGTGTTTGCCGCTGCCGGGCGAGACGACGTATTACGTCGCGCCGGACGGAAACGATGCGTGGAGCGGGTCGGCGGCTGTCCCCAACCCGGCGCGCACCGACGGGCCGCTGGCCACCTTGGCCGGCGCGCGGGATGCGTTGCGGACGGCCAGAGCCGCAGGTCGGCTCAAGGCGCCGGTGCGCGTGATCGTGCGCGAGGGGACGCACGCTCTTGCGGCGCCGTTTGTCCTGGAATGTGAGGATTCGGGCACGGCGCAGTGTCCCATCACCTACGCCGGAGAGGCCGGAAAGGCGCGGCCCGTGATCTCCGGCGGGCGCGTCATCACGGGATGGAAGGAAAAGTCGCCGGGTCTCTGGGTCGCCTCTGTTCCCGAAGCCGAGGACGGCAAGTGGGAACTCCGCCAGCTTTTCGTCAACGGTCAGCGCCGCACGCTGGCGCGCACCCCGAACACGGGCTGGTACCGCGTGGTCGGGAACGCCGCGCCGGTGAAAGACCCTGCTACGGGCAAAGAGACCGACGCCGCCAAGCGGGCCTTCCGTTTCAAGCCCGGTGACATCAAGCCGTGGCCCGGTCTTGGCGAGATCAATGCCTTTGTCTGCCGTTACTGGGAGACCGGATTGCTTCCCCTGGCCGCCGTGGACGAACAGGCAAGTGTCGTCTCCTTTACCGGGCCGATGAAGTGGCCCTTTTTCCGGAACCAGCGGTATTTTCTTGAGAATTCGTTCGAGTTTCTCGACGCGCCGGGCGAGTGGTGGCTCGACCGCAAGGCCGGTCTGCTTTACTATCGTCCGATGCCCGGCGAGGACATGGCGCGTGCGAGCGTTATCGCGCCGGCCCTTACCCAGCTTGTTCTGCTGGCAGGCAAACCTGAGGACGGCCGGTTCGTGGAGCATGTGCGTTTCGAGAACCTGTCGTTCCGGTACGCTGATCATGCGCTTGAGCGCGAAGGCCATTGCGACTGGCAGGCGGCGGTCACCATTACCGCCGTCGTTCAGGCGACGGGCGCGCGATTCTGCGAGATTCGAGGTTGCGAGGTGGCCCACATTGGCACATATGCGATCTGGTTCGAGCGCGGTTGCACGGATAACCGCGTCGAGATGTGCGAGATTCACGACGTCGGCGCGGGGGGCGTGCGGGTGGGCGAGGCCCGCATACCCCGCGACCCGGCCGACCTGACCGGACGCATCACGGTCTTCAATAATTTCATCCACGATATCGGCCGCATTTACGCGGGCGCAATCGGTGTGTGGGTCGGGCAGAGCTCCGACAACGTCATCGCGCACAACGAAATCTGCGACACGACCTACACGGGTATCTCGGTCGGATGGACATGGGGTTACGCGCCCACTGCCGCGCATCGTAACCTCATCGAGTACAATCATATACACCACATCGCGCGGGGGGTGTTGAGCGACCTCGGCGCTATCTACACCCTCGGCACGTCGCCGGGCACGAAGATTCGTTTCAACCACATTCACGACGTCTGGTCGTACAACGAGGAGCCGGGCGCGGGCGGCATTTATCCCGACGAGGGCAGTTCGCAAATCCTCATCGAGAACAACGTCGTCTACCGCACTACCTCCGGCGGCCTCACCGTTCACTACGGCAAAGAGAACACCGTGCGCAACAACATTTTCGCCTTCGGGCGCGACTGCCAGGTTCACTTCGGCCGCAACGACAAGGAATCGAGCATCACTTTTGAGAAGAACATCGTCTACTTCGACGAAGGGGAACTTTTCAAGCGCAAGAGCACGAGCACGGCCGATTACAATCTGTACTTCCAAACGAAAGGCGAACCGTTCGCGTTCCTTGAGGCTCCCGATCTAAAGGCGTGGCAGGCGCAGGGATTCGACGTTCACGGCGTCATCGCGGATCCGCAGTTCGAGGACGCCAAGGCCGGCGACTTCCGCCTGAAGCCCGGCTCGCCCGCGCTTGCTCTGGGGTTTCAGCCGATTGACATCTCGCAGGCGGGGCTTCAGGGGTCTCCGGAATGGGTGAACCTGCCGAAGAAGATCGTGCGCCCTGCCGAGACGGTGCCGCCGCGCCATGTGCCCCCGCCCCAGCTTGTGGACGACGGTTTCGAGGAGTCGGGAGTGGGCGCGACGGCCGAGATGGTCGTCACTCACGGAGAGACCCCGCAGGCCACGATCCGCGTCACGGCCGAGTGCGCGGCTGCCGGCAAGCACAGCCTGAAATTCACCGACGCCGCCGGACTCGACCATCCATACAACCCGCACATCTGGTACTCGCCGCACCTGCGCGAGGGCATGGCGCGGCAGAGCTTCGACCTGCGACACGAGAAGGGCGCCATCGCATGGATCGAGTGGCGCGACAACTATACGCCCTATCGGATCGGACCGAGCCTGGGCGTGGACGCCGCCGGCAAACTTACGGCCAGCAAGCAGGAGATTATGTCTCTGCCGGCGGGACAGTGGGTACGTTTCGAGATTGTGTGCGGTCTGGGCAAGCAGGCAGCGGGTCTGTACGATCTTTCCGTCGCTGTTCCGGGCCAGCCGGTCAGGCGGTTCGAGAAGCTCCCGTGCGACCCGAAATTCACAAGGCTCGACTGGCTCGGCTTCGTCAGCAATGCGACCGAAAAGACCGTTTTCTACCTCGACAACATGAAACTCGAACGCGTGACGCCATGAAGGAGACGACAACGGTGAGAAATGTCCTGGAAAGGCTGGCAATCGCGCTTGCATTGGCATTTCTGCCGCGCGCGGCGTCCTCGGCGGAGCTTTACGTGGCGCCCGACGGCAAGGGCGGGGCGCTGCCGACGCTGCAGGCCGCGCGCGACGCCGTGCGCCAGATGAAGGCGGCCGAAGGCCTGAAGGAGCCTGTCCGCATCATGTTGCGGGCGGGCGTCTACTACTTGCCCGACTCGTTCACGCTGGAACCCGAAGACTCCGGCACGGAGGCCTGCCCCGTCACGTACGCCGCATGTCCCAATGAGAAGGTCGTGGTGTCCGGCGGCGTTGTTGTCGGCGGCTGGCAGAGGCACGACGACAGGCTCTGGGTGACCGAGCTTCCCGAAGCGCGCGACGAAAAATGGCCGTTTCGCCAGCTTTTCGTGAATGGCGAACGCCGCACGCTGGCGCGTTCGCCCAACGAGGGTTTCCATCGCGTTCAGGGGAACGCGCCGTCCATGAAGGATTCCTCCGGCAAGGAGATTGACGCGGCCAAGATCGCTTTTCGCTACAAGCCGGGCGACGTGAAGCCCTGGCCGGACCTGCGCGACGGCAACATCATGGTCTTCCACAATTGGAAGTCGGCCCAGCTTCGGATGGACCGTCTCGACGAGGCCGCGGACACGCTCGTCCTCACGCGGCCCGGGCAGTGGCCGTTTGTCAAACGCGAACGGTACCTCATCGAGAACATTTTTGAACTTCTTGATGCCCCGGGCGAGTGGTGGCTCGATGTCCGGAAGGGCCGGCTCTTTTACTATCCCTTGCCCGGCGAAGACATGGCGAAGGCCGAAGTCATCGCGCCTCGGGTTGCGCAGATCGTTGTTCTGGCCGGCCGGCCGGAGGAGGGGAAGTACGTCGAGCATGTGCGCTTCGAGGGGATTGCGTTCATGCACAGCAATGTCATCCTCGAACCGGAGGGGCACTGGCCGCGGCAGGCGGTGGTCACGATCCCGACGGCGACGATTCGGGCGCAGGGGGCGCGGTCGTGCGCCGTCGAAGGTTGCGAACTCGCGCATCTGGGCAATTATGCGATATGGTTCGAGCGGGGTTGCACGAACAATCGTATCGTGCGCAATCATATCCACGAGCTGGCCGCCGGCGGTGTGCGTATCGGCGAACAGGGCATCCCGAAGTCCGAAAACGAAGCCACCGGCTTCAACCTTATCTCGAACAACTTTATCCATGACGCCGGCAAGATCTTCCACGGCGCCGTCGGCATCTGGGTGGGCCAGAGCGGCGACAACGTCATCTCGCACAACGAGATCTGCGACATTGATTACTCGGGCATTTCGGTGGGCTGGACGTGGGGTTTCGGAAAGACGGTCTCGCATCGCAACATCATAGAATATAACTACTTGCATCACATAGGCCGCGGCATGTTGTGCGATCTGGGCGCGATCTACACGCTGGGCGTCTCGCCGGGGACGAAGGTGCGCAACAATCTCATCCACCACGTATGGGACTGGGAGGAGGGCTACGGCGCGTCGGGCATCTATCTGGACGAGGGCAGCTCGCAGATCGAGGTCACCAACAACGTGGCGTACTGCACGACGGTGGGCGGCTTCGTGATTAACTTCGGCAGGGACAACGTCGTCCATAACAACATCCTGGCGTTCGCCCGCGACGTGCAGCACTGGCGCGGCCAGGGGAAGAATGGCGACTGTTTTACGTTTGAGCGCAACATCGTCTACTTCAACGAGGGCAAGGTCGTGCGCGCGCCCGGTCCGCTCAACTTCAAGTTCGACTACAATCTTTACTGGGACGCCTCCGGCGAACCGTTGGTCTTTCTTGACAACAAGTCGTTTGAGCAGTGGCAGGCTTTGGGGATGGACGCGCATTCGATGGTGGCGGACCCCAAGTTCGTGAACGCGGCGGCCTTTGACTTTCGCCTGCATCCGGATTCGCCGGCGTTCAAGCTCGGCTTCAAGCCCATAGACGTGAGCCGCGCAGGCCTGGAAGGCCCGCCGGAATGGCGGGAGTTGCCGCGCCGCATCCAGCGGCCGCCGACGGTGATCCCGAAGCTGTACGAACCCGAACCGCAGTTGCTGGACGACGGCTTCGAGACAACCCCGGTGGGCTCGCGCCCTCAGACGATGAACGTCTACGAGGTCGGTGACAAAGGCACGGTGCGCGTGGTCTCCGAGACCGCCGCGAGCGGTCAGCGCAGCCTGAAGTTCGTGGACTCGCCGGGCGTCAAGCCCGCGTACGAACCGCACATCTCCTTCTACCCCTACCTGCGCAGCGGCATGGCGCGCATAACCTTCGCCTTGCGCCCGGAGAAGGGCGCCATCATCGGCATTGAGTGTCGAGATCGTTCGCATCCGTACCGCGTCGGCCCTTCGCTTCAGGTGGGGCCGCAGGGGGAACTCAAGGCGCGCGACCAGCGCCTCATGGACCTGCCGTTGGGCGAATGGACGCGCTTCCAACTGGACTTCGCGTTGGGCAAGAAAGCGTCGGGCGAGTATGATCTGGTCGTCACGCCTGCGGGCCAGGCGCCGGCGCGCTTCGAAAAGCTGCCGTGCGACCCCAAATTCACAGCCCTTGAACGGTTCGGCTTCGCGAGTCTGGGCACGGACCACGCGGTGTTCTATCTGGACGACATGAAGCTGGAGCGCCGATAGTCCGTTGCATGCGCAGGCCTTCCCGGCGGGAGAAGACAATGAAGACGGACATCCACACGCATTTCAACACCACCGATGAAGGCGATCTGAAGGCGTTCGTGAGTCTCTGCGAGAAGCTGGAGACGCGGGTCTGCATCCACGCCGCCGGCCCTCGATGCGACCACTGGTACCCCGACAACGATGTCGTCCTCAAGGCCGTGAAGCCCTATGCGAACACGCTGATCCCCTTTGCGTTTGTGGACCTATGGGACAGGGCGGATGCCGGTTGCGTGGAGCGGTTCGCGGCGCAGGGCTTTCGCGGGCTGAAGTGCATCACGCCGTATCACGCTTACGATCATGACCTGTACATGCCCGTCTACGAGGCGGCGGAGAAGCTGAAGCTGCCGATTCTTTTCCACACCGGACTTTTTCGGCCCGCGCCCTCGGACAAGGCGAACCGCCGCGCCGCCGTGAGCAACATGCGCCCGTTGTGCATGGACCGCATCGCGCGCTCGTTTCCCGATCTGAGGATCGTCATGGCCCACATGGGTACGACGCTCTTTCGTCACGAGGCGGCGCAACTGCTGCGCCTTCACCCCAACCTCTACGCCGACCTGGCCGGCAGCGGAAGCTGGATGGCCGTGCAGCCCCGCGAGCTGGCGGAGCTTCTGGGGCATCCGCTCATGGAGGTGGATGCGAGTTTCGCGGGTTTCAAGAAACTCGTGCTCGGCTCCGATGCGTACATCAAGCCTTCGGCCCCCATGCCGGCGGCGCAGGAGTGGTATCTGCGCAACCTGCAACGCGTGGGGGTTCCGACGGACGTCGTCGCGGGTATCATGGGCGGGACGGTTGAGGCCTGGCTGGCCGAGGCTCAATAGGGAGATCACATGGCGCGAAAACAGCCCTTTTCGTTTGGCTTGACCGATTCGTTCTTGGCGGAGGTAGGCGGAGTCCCGCTGGATGCCCTTCACCGGGACGTGGAGGCGATCTGCCGCGCGCACGAGCGGGCCGTGCCGGTGGCGGAGCGGCTCGGCGTCGCGCCGCCGAAACCGCACCTGGCGGGCTTCGGCTACACGTCCCTTGTGGCGCTGGGGGCGAAGGTGCGGTTCCCGCCGGATTCGGAACCCAATGTGTCGCCGATCCTTCGCTCGGCGGAGGAGATTGACGGTCTGCGCGAGCCGCCGGACTACCTTGAGGCGGAGGGGATTCGGGAACGATTGCGCGTGCTGGACGAGTTGAAGAAGCGTCGCCCCGACGCGGCGAACACCATCGGGCACACGTTGGAGGGGCCGGCCACGACGGCGGCCTTGATCCTGGGTCAGGCGTTCTTCACGCTGCCTTACGAGGACCCTGCGCGGGCGCATCGTCTGCTGGACTTTTCGGTGCGAAGCGCCCTCAACTACGCGCAGGCGATTACGCGGCGTCTCGGCGGGACGATCCATCCCGGTCCCAAAGGTTTCCCCGATGATTTCGCGGGGATGTTCTCCCCACGAATGTTTGCGGAGTTTGTGGCGCCTTACTGGGAGCGTCTCTACGAGGGACTGCGTGCCCCGTTCCTGGCGGCGCCAGGGCCGGGGCCGGCCATTCAGCGCAGCCTCCACAGCGAACTTCTGCGCGTCGAGCACATGCCGTTTCTGAAGGAGTTGCGCATCGAGTATTTCGACCCCAGCGCCGACCAATACCTGACGCCCGAACTGCTTCGAGAGCGCTGCCCCGCGCGCTTCATGTGCGGCATTCACAACTGGCACGTGCATGATCTGTCGGCCGCTGAGTTGCAGGCGATGTACCGCCGGCTGGCCGCCTGCGAGCCGTACCTTATCTCGTTCAATCTGAACCGTCTGGAGGACGAGCCGAAGATACGCGCTCTGCTTGAGACGGCCAGAGAGATGCGGGAGGGTTGAGGGCTGTTCGATTGCCCTTTGCCTGGAGCTGCTACCTGAACTCCGGCACCTCGACCGGCGCGCCGCCGCGTTGGCGCGAGACCTCCGACATCAGGCCCGGCGCGGTCATGTTCAGGGCGTCCACCACGTCAATGGGCGGGCGCGTGTTGTTGAGGATGCACTGCGCGAAGTCTTCCACCATGAGCGGCGCTCCGCCGTCGTGATTGTCGTTGACGGGCAGTGCGCTCCACCGCTTGGGCAGGTACTCGATGTAGTCCCAGAGGCTTTGCCATGTGTTGCGCGGCGTCGTGCCTTCGACGTAAATCTTGTGTTCGTCTTTGGGGCCGCGCGGGGCTTCGTAGCCGGCCTTGGTTCCCTGGAGGCCGTAGTAGAGGTAGTTGTTCGGCCTGTCGGAGAAGAAGTCGAGCCGGATGCGCATGAGCTTGCCGCTGACGGTCTGAAGGAGCACGATGCACGTGTCGTCGGCCTTGGCCCAGTGCAGGTGGCGCTGGCCCGATCCCATGCAGGCCACCGTCTTGATGCGTTCGCCGAAGGCCTGGTAGAGCGGGCCGAGGTCGTGCGTGATGTAGTGGTGGCCCTGCCGCATGGCCAGTTCGGCGGTGCGCCAGTTGTAGCCGGTGTCGGGGTGGGGGAGGCCTTTCTTGAACTCCTGAATCTGGTCGGCCTCGCCGTAGTATACTTCCCCGAAAAGGCCGGCCTTGACCATGCCGAGCACGAGCATCCAGGGGCGCATGTAGCAGTAATTCTCGGCGAACATGTACTTGAGGCCGCTCTTCTTGACGGCCTCGAAAAGCTCCCAGCACTGCTCCAGAGTCGTGGCCGCCGTGACTTCGCACAGGACGTGCTTGCCGGCCTTGAGCGCCTGAACGCAATGCGCCACGTGAAGCGGCATGGGCGAGGCCACGACGACGGCGTCTATGGCGGAGTCGAGCATCTTCTCGTACGACGTATACGACTTCTGAACGCCGATCGCGGCTGCGGCCTTGGCGAGGCGTTCTTCGTTCTGGTCGCACAAAGCGGCGAACTCGGCGGCCGGCGCATGCTGCATTGCCTTGGCGATGCCGGCGCCTCGTCCCGCCCCCAGCACGCCGATTCTGACGCGGTCCATTGTCATTCTCCATTCATTACCCATTCGACGCGCCCGAACCGCGGCGGTTCGTCCTGGGCGCACGGTCCGCCGATCGTGATGCACTGTACGTCCTTCCAGGAGGCGAGTGGGTTTCTTTGTTCCTCCTTGACCTTGACGTTCGGCGGTGTTTGTTCCTTGAACTGTTCGGGCTTCACGACGATGCTCCGCCAGCCTTTTTCGGGCTTCAATGGCACGAGCGTCGTGTAGTTTTTCTGGCCTGCCTGTTGCGGGAGCACGTGGGCGGTGAGGGCGATGGCCTTCTCTACGCCTTTGATGCGGAACGACAGCGCGGCGGCGTCCTCCCTTTTCCACTGCGGGTCGCCGGTGCGCCAGAAGGTCAGGCTGAAATTCGTGAAGGGTTCGGCGAGGGGGATGACCTTGAGGCAGGGCTTGCCGTCTTCGCCTGCCGGATCAAGCTCGATGTCGGAGCGCTGGCCGTACAACTGGGTCGAACTGACGCCCGGTCCCCAACCGCCGATGCCGTCGCTGAAGTCGCATACGACGTTGGTGGGCTTCAGGGTTCCTTTGGCGGGGCCGAGGGTCGCGGGGACGACGGAGGCCGGCACGCTGCTGAGCTTGAAGCCGCCCTTGTAGGCGGCCTGGACAACCACCTGGAGTTCCTGGGCGGGATCGGCCACGGGCAGAACGGCGAACTGCGCCCCGTCTCCGGTCTGGATCGCGGCGGTCCGCCAACACCGGCCCGGCGGCTTGTTGGGGCCGATGCTGTACTCCACCCACGCCGACTCGATGCCGGGTCCTTGGTCCGTCTTCACAACGGCGCGCGGCACGCCGTCTGCGCCGATGGAGATCTCGGCGGTCGGCGAGGCGGGTAGTTGCGGCTCTCCTTTGAGGTAGTGCGCGAACCACCGGTACGCCGATTCCGCCGCCCGAAGCCCGACCCCATGATTGACGTTGGCCAGGAGGCTTTGCCGGGTTTCCGCCTTGCACGAGCGCAGCAGCTTTGCGGCCGCCGGCGGCCAGCCGAAGAAGTCGTTGGAGCCGTTCAGCCACAGGATGGGGGCTTGTTGTGCGGGGCCGAGTCTTTGGGGCTCGAAGTTCTGCTGCCACTCTTCGATATCGGCGGCGGGCGTGTCTTTCTTGAACGGCGGTCCGTACTGGTAGCCTTCGCGGAGCAGTCCGCCGCAGCCGTAGACGGCGACGGCGGCCTTGAGGCGCGTGTCGGCGGCGTTGACGAGCCACATGAGGTATCCGCCCCACGAGATGCCGTACGAGGCGATGCGGTTGGCGTCCACTTCCGGCCGTTGCGTCAGAAACGTGATGCCCCGCCGCGCGGCCAGTGCGGCATGGTAGAGCTTGTTGTTCTTCGGCGAAGGCTTTACGTCGTAGTGGCCCCCGATGTCTTTCGGCCAGTCGGTATACTCGGTGCGGTCTTTGGTCTTGCCGGTCCAGTCGAACGAGAAGCAGGCGTAGCCGCGCCGGACCAGTTCGGCGACGTCGCGCGGAGAGGCCGTCTGTCCGCCGCCGTGGATGTGAAGGATGGCGGGGAATTTCCCGGCTCCTTCCGGTTTCCCATACATCGCGAAGACGCGGATGGGCTGGCCGTCCCAGACCTCGGAGGTGTAGCGCAGGACCTGGACCGTCACGTCGCCTTCTTTCTGCGAGCGGATCGTTTCAACGTCCAGAGGCAGCGTTGTCGTATCCAGGTTGTCCCAAACCGTGCCGCCGAGGCACGGGGCGCAGGAAAGAATGGCCACGAAGAGTCCCCTCCGGAACATGAGCGCTTCCTCCGCTGACAGGATGGCCTATTCGTGCGGCGTGTTCAGGAACCTGCCGGCCTTGCTGGCGCGTTCGGCGTACTCGATGACCATGATGTTGCGTCGCGCCGACTCGGGTGTGCATTCCAGCTTGCCGCCGCGCAGCAGGTGGTCGGCGACGTTCTGGTAGTACAATCGCCAGTCGGTGGGCTGGTACTTGATCTCGCCCTCGACGGGTCGGCCCGATGAGGTGAGGGTCATGAGTTTGAAGGCGCCCTGGGACGCCGGGTCGAGGATGGCGCCTTTGGTGCCGAGGATGCGGAATCGCGACTTGGGCGCGCGGGCGATAGACGAGAGCTGGACGTTGGCCGTCTTGCCGCCCTTGAAGCGGATGATGGCCTCGCACTGGTCCTCATTGGTGACGTTGTGCCAGACGCGCTTGTGGAAGAAGCCGCCGACGGCCTCGATGGGTTCGTCCATGAGGCGAAGGACCCAGTCCACGATGTGGGCGCCCCAGTCGTAGAGGGCGCCGCCGGAGATGGCCTTGTCGCTGCGCCACCAGTCGCGCGGCGGGCTGTACCCGCCCCCGAAGGCTTCGATGTGGAAGACTTCGCCGATGTCGCCGCTCTTGACCACGCTCATCATGGCCAGGTGGTCGCCGTCCCACCGCCGGTTGTGGAAGGGGGAGAACATCTTTTTCTGTTTCTTGGCCTCGGCGATCATGGCGTCGGCCTCTTTGACCGTGAGGCACATGGGCTTCTCGGTGACGGCGTGCTTGCCCGAGCGGAGCGTGTCGAGCACGACGCGGCAGTGGAGGTTGTGGGGAAGGATGCAGACGACCAGGTCAATGTCCGGATCCTTGAGCATCTGCTTGTAGTCGGTGAACGTCTTGAGGCCGGGGTAGTCCTTCGCGGCCGCCTCCATGCGGGCGGGGTCTTTGTCGCAGGCGGCGACGGGTTCGAGTCCCGGCGTGGCCTTGACCCATCCCAGGTGGGCCTTGCCCATGTTGAAGGCGCCGCCATAACCGATGACGCCGCAGCGGATGGTTGTGTCTGGCATGTTATCTCCTGTGGGATAGGGGGAAAGCGGCCCGACGCCGGGCGCATGCGAATCCTGTCCCGTCATCGGGCGGCTGCTCGATGATCGCGCAGCGCCGGCAGGTCACGCCTTCTTGTACAGCTTGGTGTTGAACTTGCGGCCGATGCGGCGGCGCCGGCTGAGCATCTTGCGCCCGCCCTTGGTCTTCATGCGCACGCGAAAACCGACGACCTTTATTCTCTTCTTGGTGCTCTTGCGGATATTGACCTTCATTCTTCCCTCGCCTTTTCAGAAACGTAGAAACAGGAACGTTGCTATCGCAACACAACACGCCGCGTCCGTGCGTCACTGCTTGGGCAGCGTGAACAGGAAATTGGTATAGGTCCGTCCGTCCGACTCGACCCAAATCCGCCCTCCCAGCGCGTCCAGGATTCCTCTTGTGTTGTACAAACCCAGACCGGTGCCTTTCGTTTTCTTCTTATGCAAGTCCAGTCGGGAGAATCGCTTGAACAGGCGCGGAAGGTCGTCCTGGGCGATGCCGCTTCCGCTGTTCCAGACGTTGAAGCGGTAACACCCCCCGGCGTCCTCGATGCCGTAGGCCACGCGGGCGCGCGCTCCGCCGTACCGGATGGCGTTGGAGAACAGATTCCGATAGACCGTCTTCAGGCAGCCGGGGTCCGTTTGCAGGATGATCTCGCCGGCGCGCAGGCTGGCGTTGTGGTCAATCACCACCTGGTGTTCCACCGCCAGGTGCGCTACGTCTGCCAACGCCGGCGCGATGACGTCCTTGTAGACGTCCACCTCCTTGTTCTCGACCTTCAGATTGCCCGTCTCGATGCGGTACGTGTTCAGGAAGGTCTCTACGATCTCCTCCAGGTTTTGTACGCTGCTGACCATGGCGTGCAGCATCTCGTGTTGCTTGGGGTCCGTGCAGCTTCGCAGCAGGATACGGGCGAACCCTCCGATTGTCACGAGGGGGCTTCTAAACTCGTGCGCCACCAGCCCGATGCTCTGCTGGTACGAGTGCAGCGCTTCGTCGAGGTCGCGCTTCATGTGGGTGAGCGACGTCTCATCGCGCACCTGGAAGCACATGTCTCCCGTCGCGCACCGCTGGCCTGAGATGTGTATGTGCATCTCCTGCCCCTTGACCTGGATGTCCGCGTGCAGTTCAAAGGGGATGCCGTCGGCGATCGTATCCGCGCAATGGTTCCCGATCTGAAACCGCATCTCGCGGGGCAGCGGCCATCGCTCCAGGTAGGTCAACAACGTGATCCGTCCGAGGTCCTCGGCGGTCAGGCAGATGTCCATCAGGTCCGCCAGACCTGCGCGGTCGGCGAAGTTTATGACCCGCCCCTGCGAGTCCACGCACACCGTGTACGGCCTGGGGCGCTGCGCGTCTTCGAGTTCGAAAACCGATCGGCCGAACATCCCCGACCCTTCCCAGAGCGTGCCATGAAATAATCCTGAATTATACTAAATCCGCGCCCGCAGTCAACAAGACGCCGGTCGTTGCGCCGTTGGAGCACGCCTGCCGAGAGCACTTGCGTGTCAGCCGGCGGACGGCGGCCAAAGAAGTGTTTGACAATGCCGCCGAAAGAAATTATATAAGTTTGGATTGCTATGCTTCAGAATTCGACGCTTGCTCATGACGTTGCCCGTGCTGAGAGCGGGCCTCTTTTGGAGAGATGCCGGATGGAATGGGTCAGACTTGTCTGTGCGCACTGCGGATTCACCATCGAGAGATACACCAGCGAAGAACTGAGCACGGTCACGCGTAAGGCAAAGCGGTACAAGTATCTCTTGAGCAAGTCAAACATCTGTCCGTCCTGTCTGGGGACGGGTCGTCTCAAGGAGATCCGTTCGGCCACGGCGGAGGATGCTCCGAAGACCGCGGACGCCAGGAGCAGCACGACGGCTGTGAAGGAAAAAGCCCCTCCCTCCGCCACGCCCCTGAGCGACGAACTTGCCAAAGGCCCCTGGCCCAGCCATACGGCAGAGCTTAAGAAGACGAAGTACCCCATGATGATGTACGAAGAAGCGCTGAAAAACCGCACAACCCAATGGGGCTACGGTGGTTACGTCTCGCTACCGGGCGTGGCGACGGGCGTCCTCGTGAGGGCGTCGGCGCGCCCCGAAATCACCAAGGGATCGAACTTCGTCCGCATTATGGATCCCTGCGGCAACTTCTTCAAGGCCTCCTCCATGCGCAAGCTGTGCGAGATCGCCGACAAGTATGCCTACGGTTTGCTTCACCTCCTCAGCACCGGCGGCGACTTGGAGATGCTCGGCATCCCCACCGAAAATCTGAAGGCCGCCGTGCAGGAGATTAACGCCATCGGCTTTGACGTCGGCTCGACGGGGGACGATTTCCGCACCTCCGAGGAGTGCATCGGGCCGGCCAAGTGCGACCTGACGCTCTACGACACCCTCGGTTTCCGCGAGGCCTGGTACAACCGCTTCCTCGACGACGTGCAATACCCTCGCTTTCCGCATAAGATCAAGATGAAGTTCTCCGGTTGTCCGAACGACTGTGTCCGCGGCGGGCAGAAGGCCGACATCTTTGTCTGCGGCGTCTTCCGCGACCTGCCCAAGATCAACCAGGCGAAGGTGGCCGAGTGGGCGGCCAAGGGCGGCAACATGACGAACGTCGTGGCGCGCTGCCCCGGCGACGCGATGGCCTGGGACGGTAAGCGCCTGAGTATTGACGCCGATTCGTGCATGCGCTGCATGTACTGCATCAACAGGGTGCCGGGCATCCGGCCGGGCGCCGACCGGGGGGTCGCAATCCTCATCGGCGGCAAGATGCGCGGGAAGTACGGGCCTATGGTCGGGCGCGTGCTTGTGCCCTTTGTCAAAGCCGTGCCGCCCGACTACAAAGAGGTCTTCGACATCCTCGAACAGTTCGCCGAGGTCTATGACGAACACGCCCGCAAGAAGGAACGCGTCGGCGATTTTATCTACCGCACCGGCTGGGACCAGATATTGAAGTGGATGAACATCGAGCCGACGCCGCAGCACATCGCCGAGCCGCGCACAAACCTGTTCATCCATTGGGAAAAAGAAGAGATAAAGGACGAAAGGGCGGGTGGAGGGTGAGCTGTCGCTGAACCCTGAACCCTGAACCCCGAACCCTGAACCCTTTTGTTAGGAGACGTTAAGATGCCGGGCATTGGAATTCCCAAACTCGCCGAGAATCTTCCCCCCATCGTGAAACGCAACTACGGCAAGTGGATCACTCACGAGCACGTCCGCCCCGGCGTGATCAAGCACGACTCGGAAACAGGCGAGTCCTGTTACAGCCTCCGCGTGGGCATGCCCATGAACGCCCGCGTGAGCAAAGACACTTTGTTGATGTTCTGCGACCTGGCCGACGAGTTTTCCGAGGGCTTCTTCCGCATTACCCAGCGCAACGCCCTGGAGTTCGTCGGCGTCAAACCGGCGCGCATCGAGGAACTGATCGCGCGCCTCAAGGAGATGGGCTTTCCCGTCGGCGGGACGAACCGTTCCCTGCATCAGGGCGTGGCCTGCGCCGGCTGGATTCACTGCCACCTGGCGGCCACGGACCCCGCCGCCATCATGAAGGCCATCGGCGACGAACTGCTCAAGGACTTCCAGACCGAGCGGTATCCGGCCAAGCTGAAGATTTCGGCTTCGGGCTGCATCAACAACTGCGGCGAAGGTTCGACGGCCGATATCGGCATCGTGGGCGTACACCGCGACCTGCCCCCGCTCAAGGAGGATAAGCTCGGCGGGTGCGAACTGGCCCTGGTGATGTCGGTGTGTCCCACCAGCGCCATCCGATCCAAGGGGCCGAAAGGCGTCGAGATTGACGCCGAGCGTTGTGTCCATTGTCCCGCCTGTTCGGTGGCCTGCGCTGCGATGGCGCCCATCGGCTCCGCGCACGGCGACGGCGTGGCCATTGTCGTCGGCGGCAGGGCCGCCAACACCGGCATCGGTCCGGCGATGGCCAAGGTCGTGATCCCCTATCTGCCCAACAATCCTCCCCGCTGGCCGGAGGTCTTGACGGCGGTCCGCAAAATCATCGAGGCCTGGGTCAAGGGCGCTCGCCAGGACGAACGCGTCGGCGACTGGATCGCCCGCGTCGGTTGGGAAAAGTTCTTCCATCGCGCCGGACTCCCTCTGACGATGAAGATCGTGGACGGTTACGACGGCCGCTCCCTTGAACGCCAGCGCGCCGGCGTGCGGTTCAGGTGGTGATACAATCTATCCCCGGAGGTGGAGCAATGCCTTTCATCGAACTTAACGGGCAGCAGTACGAAGTGGACGAGGACGGTTTCATCCAGGATACCTCGAAGTGGACCGAGGACGTCGCCAAGGCCCTCGCCAAGACGGAGGGCATCGAGACCTTGAGCGACGAGCACTGGAAGGTGATCAGGTACCTGCGCGAGTACTACCAGAAGTTCAGCGTCGCGCCGCCGATCCGGATGCTCTGCAAGGACACCGGCTTCAAGCTGAAATACATCTACGAACTCTTCCCGACCGGTCCCGCCAAGGGCGCCTGCAAGCTCGCCGGCCTTCCAAAGCCCACGGGGTGCGTGTAAAGAAGAGTAAGGGATAGGATTCGGCCGGAACCCTCATCCCTTTTCATGGAGTGGAAGATGAGCCTCGTCACCGTCAAACATGAAAGCGGTCTCCGCGTCACGGCCACCGTGCGCAACCATACGTTCACGATTGACCTTCCGGCGGACGAGGGCGGGACCGACCAGGGGCCTGCGCCGGTCGAACTGCTCGCGGCCGCCCTCGGCGCGTGCATGGCCATGCACATCGCCAAGTACTGCCAGACGGCCAAGCTTCCCCACGAAGGCTTCACCATTGACCTGGATTCTCAATTGGCTCAAGACCCCCTGCGCGTCGGCTCCCTGACGATTGACATCACCATGCCCCCCGGCATCGCCGACAAGCGCAAGGACGCCGTGAAGCGCGCCGCCCTCCACTGCACCGTGCGCAACACCCTGAAGGAAAGCACCGCCGTGGATGTGGAGATTGGTGAGTAACCGCCGATGAGAAACTTCGTGCTGTACGTCCTGCCCTACATCACCCTGGTCGTCTTCATCATCGGCTGCGGCTATCGGCTTGCCGTCTGGCTGCGTTCGCCGGCGCCGCTGAAGATCCCCCTGACGCCCGGCCCCAGGACGCGCGCGGGCATCGTGGCCCGCTTTGCCGGCGAAATCCTCGTATTCCGCACGCTTTTCTCCGGCGACAAGGCGCTCTGGCTGGCCTCGTGGGTCTTTCATGTCACGTTCGCTTTTGTCATCGGCGGCCACGTCATGGGCATTCTGTTCTCGGAAACGATCTCGGATCTGTTCAACCTGCCGCCGGGGAAGTACGAGAGGTTCTCGGCCATAGCGGGGGGGCACTTTGGGGTGCTCATCCTGCTGCCGCTTATCTATTTGTTTGTGCGGCGTTTGCGCGAGGAGCGTGTGCGGTACGTTTCGGGGCCGGGGGCCTGGTTTGCGCTGTTGTTGCTGCTGGGCATCGTGCTCACGGGGGACTTCATGCGTTTCAGTTGGTGGTTGTTCACGGGGCCGGTCTGGCAGTTGTTCGGGTTCCCCGTTGTCCACGTGCGCGAGATCCATCTGGCGGACGTCCACGACTATGTCATGGGGCTGATTACGCTGCGATGGCGGCGCGCGCCGGGCGGGACCGCCTTCGCCTGCCATTTCTTCCTGGTGAACCTGCTGGTGATGTATGCGCCGTTCGGAAAGCTGATGCACGCCGGCGGCATGTTTTTCAGCCCGACGCGAAACCAGCGGGACAACGCCCGCGACCAGCGCCACGTCAACCCCTGGAACGAACCGGAATCCGCCCCGGAGGCCGCACAGCCCCATGCCTGAAATCCCCGCGATCAAGAAGGACGCCTCGAAAGAGGCCAGGTGTCGGCGCGCAAAGCCGGAACTGCTCAGCCCGCTGGGCCTGCCGGCGGATCTGCCCAAGGACTGGGCGCATCAGGCCCACGCCAAAATGGCCGAACTGCTCGACCGGCACCGCTCGCTGAGGGTCTTCCTCGACATCTGCGTCCACTGCGGCGCCTGCGCCGACAAGTGCCAGTTCTTCCTCGGCACCGGCGACCCCAAGAACATGCCGGTCGCGCGTGCGGATCTTCTGCGCCGCCTATACCGCCTCCACTTTACGCCCTTGGGCCTCTTGCGCACCCTCATGCGCGACAGACCCGCGATCACCGAGGCGGACGTCGAGGAACTGTACACCTACTTCTACCAGTGTTCGGAGTGCCGCCGCTGTTCGGTCTTCTGCCCGTACGGCATTGACACGGCGGAGATCACGATGGCCGCGCGGGAGATCCTGGCCTCCATCGGGATCGCGACCAAGTACGTGGCCGAGGTCATTAAGAAGGTCTACGAGGTAGGCAACAATCTCGGCATCCCAGAGGCGGCCTGGCGAAACAGTTGCTCCTTCCTCGAAGGCGAGATGAAGGATGAGACGGGCAAGGACATCCGTATCCCCGTGAACGAAAAAGGCGCCGAGGTCCTGCTGGTGCCGCCGTCGGCGGACCTTTTCGCCAACATGGACACCATGGTCGGCTACGCCAAACTCTTCCATGCCGCCGGCGTCTCCTGGACGACCAGCGCCTACGCCAGCGAGGCCGGCAACTTCGGTCTTTTCCTCAACTACGAGCACATGAAGAAGGTGAACCGTCGCATCGTGGACGCCGCGCGCGACCTGGGCGTCAAGCGCATCGTCATGGGCGAGTGCGGCCATGCCTGGCGCGTCGCCACCGCCTTCATGGACACCATGAACGGTCCGCTCGACGGCCTGAGACAGCCGGCCCCGCAGCACATCATGGAGGTGGCCGCCGACCTCGTGCGCCGCGGGGCGCTGAAGCTGGACAAGGGCCGCAACGAGGGGTTGATCGCGACCTACCACGATCCGTGCAACGTGGCGCGCGCGGGCGGGATCCTCGAGGAGCCGCGCCTGATCCTGCGCGCCGTTATGCCGGAGTTCCGCGAGATGCATCGGGACAGTATCCGCGATAAGACCTTCTGCTGCGGGGCGGGCGGGGGGTTGCTGGCCGACGAGATCATGGAGGTGCGCATGGCCGGCGCCAAGCCGCGCGTCGAGGCGTGCAAGGCTTCCGGCGCTAACCACATGGCCACGATCTGCGCCATCTGCAAGGCGCAGTTGCCCGTTGCGCTGGAACACTACGACGTGGAGACGCAGGTCGGCGGGGTGATGGACCTTCTCGGCAAGGCGATTGTGTTGTGACCTTCCGCGCAGGTTGCAGGGCGTTCCTGGCAGCCGACCGCCAAGCCCTCCGCCTCACGCCTTGTTCAGAAGATAACTCAGATATCTCTCTCCCGTATCCGGCAGTATGCACACCACCCGCTTGCCCGGTCCGAGCTTCTTGGCGACCTTCAGGGCGGCCGCCACATTCGCGCCGGCTGACCAGCCGCACATGACGCCTTCGTCACAGGCGAGACGTTCGGACATCTCGATGGCCTCTTCGTCCTGCACCGTGATGATCTGGTCAAGGATGTTGCGGTTCAGCACGTCGGGGATGAAGTTGGCGCCGATGCCCTGGATGCGGTGCGGACCGGCCTTGCCCTGGGTCAGCAGCGGCGAACGGGCAGGCTCCACCGCCACGATGAGCACGTTCTTCAGCCGGCTCTTGAGCACTTCCCCCACCCCCGTCACCGTGCCGCCGGTGCCGATGCCGGCCACAAAGGCGTCAATCCGTCCTTGCGTGTCGCGCCAAATCTCTTCCGCCGTTGTCTTGCGATGGATCTCGGGATTGGCGGGGTTCTTGAACTGCTGGGGCATGAAGAAGCCTTTGTTTTCAGCCACAAGCTGGTCGGCCTTCTTGACGGCGCCGTTCATGCCTTCGGCCGCCGGCGTAAGCTCCAGTTGCGCTCCGAACAGTTTCAGCAGGGCGCGCCGCTCGATGCTCATGGACTCCGGCATCGTGAGGATGCACTTGTACCCCCGCACGGCGGCCACGAGGGCCAGGCCGATGCCCGTGTTGCCGCTGGTCGGCTCCACGATGGTGCCGCCCGGCTGCAGAAGCCGGCTGCGCTCCGCCGCGTCAATCATGGCCAGACAGATGCGGTCCTTCACGCTCCCGCCGGGATTGAGTCCTTCGTGTTTTGCCAGAAGTTCCGCGCTGTCGGGGCCGGGGATTCGGTTCAGCCGCACAAGGGGCGTGTTGCCGATGAGTTCCGCCGCATTGGCGGCGATGAACGGCGTTGACCCGGTGGGGCGCGCCATGAGGTTGTCCTTTCAGTAGACAGACAAGGATGGGAAATGAAAAAGCACGCTACGCGGACGGTCTGCGTCTCTCATGCCCTCGTGCTCATCTATCCGTTCTTCCGCATGCCGCACATCCCGGAGGCGCACTTGCTGGCCGCGCAACTCGGAGCGCCCGTGTCGCACTTGGCCATCGGGCTTAGGCTGGCAAAAGTGGACATCAGCCGCTCCACGCCGGCCGACCCGCACTTGGGACACGCGGCCTTCTCGTTCATCCTCTGAAGCTGCTCGAATCGCGAGCGGCATTTCCTGCATGCATACTCGTAAATGGGCACGCCGTTGCTCCTCCTTGTCTCCGGATTCGGCCGGGGCCATGTTTCTCAACCACATGATTATAAGATTTGGCCCTTCTCCGGACAAGGGCGAATTTCTCCGGCGGCATGTGGATGAAACAGGGCGGGGCGCCCCTGTGGAAGGTTGCGCTGTCCTGATCGGGGGACTTGCAGGCCTGAAGGCCGGCGGCCTATCGGTTGACGATCTCCCAGGAGACGGGTCTCACATTGATGGTGACCCCTGTGCTCATGCCGTTGCCCAGGTCGGGGTTGTAGTAGATGTTGGGGCATCCGCCCGCCGCAAAGCCCTTGTGGGCGACGACGGCCCCGTAGATGGTGCAGTTGCCGCCGCTGTCGAACAACCCCACGCAGTAAACGACGCCGGCTATATGCACGGAAATAGTGCTCCCGAGGTTACAATAGGGGCCGAAGCGGTATGCAGCTATCCCCCCTCTGGTCCCCCGAGAAATGAGCGGCTGATGGAAGTTTACCATATCGCCCGCCATTGTCAAGCGGCGCCGCACAGGATTCCGCGGACCGCACATCGGCCGCCCCAGCCTTATAGCGCCCCACCCCGCCCCGCCCCGTCCCTGGCTCCGCCAGGAACGGGGCCCGTTGCCCAATTCGCTTGACTTGCCCGCCAGGCTCCCATAGAATCCCCGCCATCCGAAGTCGCGCGCACGCGCGCGCCCCGTACCAACCTGCTGTCAAACTGTGTCGCAAGGCCTCAGGCCCCAGGGTTGGTACGGGGCGCGCTTTCCAGGTGTCCGTAAGGCAGGGAGGAAACGCCAAATGGCCAAGAAATTCATCACCGAATTCAAGAGCGGCGAGCCTGTGGACGAGCTGTTCCTCGTTCGGCGCAAGGAGATGAAGACCGCCAGAAACGGGTCCCAGTACATCCAGGCCGAACTCGGCGACCGCACCGGCAGCCTCTCGGCCAAGATGTGGGACGCAACGCCCCTGGTCTTCGCGGCCTTCGACGTGGACGACTTTGTGCGCGTGCGCGGCAAGGTGGAGACGTACCAGAATGTCCTCCAGCTCAACCTTCGCACCGTCACCAAGGCCGACCCCGCCTCCGTCAACCTGGCCGACTTCCTGCCGCGCACGGACAAGGACCCCGACGAGATGCTGGCGGCCCTGCGCAAGGTGGTGGCCCAAGTCAAGGACCCCCACGTCGCCGCCCTCCTGAACGCCTTCTTTGCCGACGAGGGTTTCGTCAAGAGCTTTCAATGGGCGCCGGCGGCCGTCTCTCTGCACCACGCCTTTCTGGGCGGTCTGCTCGAACACACCCTCAGCATCGTCGGCCTGGCCCTCAAAATGGGCGAGCACTATGGCGACGCCCCCGGCCCGTCCCTGGCTCCGCCAGGAACGGGCCCCGCTCAACTGCTCCGCCAGGACCTGCTCCTGGCCGGCTGCATCCTGCACGACATCGGCAAGACGCGCGAAATCAGCCATACGCGAACCTTCCAGTATACCGACGAAGGCGGCCTCCTCGGCCATCTGGTCATGGGCGCCATGATGGTTCAGGAGAAAGCCGCCGGCATCAAGGACTTCCCCAAAGAGACCCTCATGGCCATCCAGCACATGATCCTGAGCCACCACGGCCAACTCGAGTTCGGCTCGCCCGTGCTGCCCGCCACGGCCGAGGCCGTCGCCCTCCACCATCTCGACAACCTCGACGCCAAGGTGTACGGACTGAACCGCGCCATCGCCGAGGACCCCAACCCCGACAGCAACTGGACGGAATGGAACAGGATGTTCGAGCGGCGGATCTACAAAAAATAGTCGCCGCGCTCCGTACCAACCCTGGGGCCAGAGGCCTTGCGACACAATTTGACAGCAGGTTGGTGCGGGGTGCGCGGGATAATTCGTTGAGCGCGCTTGCGCTCCGAGTTACCATAGCGTCCTGACACTTCAGGGAACTCGAACGAGGAATTGGCTGTGAAAAGAACCATTGCGCTGATGCTGTTTCTCGCCCAGGCCGCCTGGGCGCAACAGTCCTCCGAAACCATGGCCCTGCGCGCTGCGGCGCCGCCGGTCCTCGACGGAAAGCTCGACGAGGTCTGCTGGCTGCAGGCGTCGGCGTGCGCGGCCTTCACGCGTCCGTCTTCTCAGGAACCTGCCGCGCGCCCCATCTCCCTCAAGGTCTGCTTCGACGACGCCTTCCTCTATTTCGGCGCCCTATGCGCAGGGGAGACGGACGTCCTGGAGATATTCCTGCGCACGTCGCACAGCCCGGTTGAATATGACCAGTTCACGCTCGCCGCTTCAAACGAGCGCGGCGCTGTTCGCCGCCGCGCCGGGGGCCAACACGCCGGGAAGTGGGAACCCGCATGGGAGACCGCCGTTGATCGCCGTCCCGACGGCTGGCAGGCCGAGATAAAGATACCTTTTGCGGCCATCGAGCTGACCGACCCCGGCCAGGGGAAGCTTGTCGAACTCAAGGTGGGCCGCCGCGCGCCCGCCGGGCCGGCGTTGGCCACGTGGCCGGCGGGCTCCGCCTACGGCGGCGCGGAGGAGTACGGCGCGCTCTACCTGGGCGACCCGAACCTGTTGCTGAACCCCGACCTCTCGCAACGCGACGAGGACCGGCCCAAAGCTTGGGGCATCAAGAAGGAGGACTCCGGCCTTTTCCTGCCGGCCGACGACGCCGGCCGGCCCGTCATGCGCGTCATCACGCCCGGCCGCTACTGCGCGATGGGCCAGTCCCTTCCCCTTGAGCCGAATCGCGCATACCGACTCGAGTGCGAAGCCAAAGGCGACGCCGGTCTCTACATCCGTGCGCGCACCGTGCTCAAGCCGGGCGGCCCCTCCGTCGCCCACACCGCCGACTTCCGGCCTTCGCCCGATTACCAGCGCATCGCCGCCCAGTTCGCCACGGGACCCGACGGCAAAGCCCTCATCATCATCGGCTCGACGGAGGGTTCAGGCAAGGGCACGGTGCTGCTTCGCGGCTTGCGCGTGGTGCGCGAAATCTCCTACGACGCCACCGGCCCCGCCTTCCCCGTTGCCCCCAACGCCGACCGTCCCGTCGTCGTGACCAAACTCCTCGTGGCCGACTCCCGCGCCGTTCGCGGTTTCCTGGGCACGCCCTTCGACGGCACGCTGGAAAGCTACGACTGGGACGCGCGCACCTGGGAGTACCCCCAGCGCGGCGGCGGCGCCGGCGTCGGCTATGCCTACATGAACAACGACGGCCTGCACGTCCGTCTGGGCGATGCCAGGGGTTTCGACGCCATCCTTGTGCGCGGCGGCGTGCACGCCAAGGTCTACGCCGGACAGACAAACGTGGACGGGCCGGGCGCCGCCCCCCTGATCTTCCGCTTCCCCGGCAAGGCGCGCGTGTCGCGGGCGATGTTCAGCCCGCGGGTCCTCAACGATCGCGTCAGTTTCTTTGAGGTCAAAAACGGCTTGATGGCCAACGTCTCGTTCTTCAGGATCGGCGCGGAGGCCCCGGCCGGCAACGCGGTCCCCATGAAGGCGCAGGGGGCGGCCCCGCTTCGCCTGTCGCCGGACGCGCCAGAATCGCTCACGACGTTGCCGCTGGACAAGGATACGCCCCTGGCGGCCGTCGGCCTCGAATTCGACCTCGGCGACGCGCCGGCCGGCGTACATCTGACGGCGGCCGTCAAGGACCTCATCACGCCGCGGCTGGAACTGATGGGCGCCGATTTCGCCGTGACCGGGCCGGGCCGCGTGCGCCTCGTGCTTGATTTCCCCGACCAGGTGATCCCCGCCGGCAAGGCGCTGTCCCTTGTCCTGGCGTCCAAGCAGTCCGCCGTCCTGTCTGCGCTGCAAGTGTACGCCTACCAGACAACACGCCCCGACGCCCTTCCGGAGGCGCTGGCCTATCGCAAGTTCCTCATGAAGTCGCTCTTCTGTTGCGCCAGCGAGGCCCGCCCCTGGATGGGCATGACCAGGAAGACCGACTTGGAAAAATGGTACGCCGCCAACCACTGGGGCGCGCAGGTACGCGAGGTGATGGAGACGGTCGAGCACTGCCGCTGGCTCGATCCCGCCGACGACACCGTGCGGCAGTATCACGAGTGGCTCTGGCAGCGGCGGCTGGACCTGCCGCCGTTCACGCCGAAAATAGACTCCGTGCCGGGGGCGCCCGAATGGGCGGTCGTGGCGCGGCAGGCCTGGCTGACGGCCCGGCAGGTCCCGAAATGGTGGCTCGAAAACCGCCTCGTCCCCACCGGCGAGTTCGGCGGCCTGGTCGGCGACGACTCCGATATGTACCAGAACTATGTGGACTTCGCCATGTTCGAGAGAGACGGCGTGGCGGCGGAACTCAAGGTCGCCGCCGCCAACCTGGCCGAGCTGGCCGAGCAGACCACGCTCGAAGAGGGCCTCAACAAGCGCACAACGGACCCCCTGCACGCCTACGAGGAGGGCCTTAACCAGGAGGCGCTCATGGCGGTCTGGAATTACGGGGACCCCGTCTACCTGGAGCGGTGCATGGTGGCCGCGCGCTCAACCGAGGCCCTGACCACCATCACCCCGCGAGGACACCGCCACTTCAAGTCCCAGAAATGCGGCGCTGAGGACCTTCGCATAAACCGTCCCACGGACGAGGACGCCCATGCGCACCCCCTGATGTGGCACCCCACCTTCGAGGTGCTGTGGTACAACCGCAACCCCAAGGCCGAGAAAATGCTGCGTGAATGGGCCGACGGCTGGCTGGAGCACATACAGGCGAACAAGTACGCCAGCGGGGTGGAGGTCGCCTCCGAAAAGGTCACGACCGTGGAGCCGCGCCCCCTTCGCGGCGGCTACGGCAGTCAGGGCAGCGCCTTCTGCTTCCTGGCCTGGATCACGGGCGACACAAAATACGTGGGGCCGTTCATGGAGGCGTTTGCCGCCGGCAGGACCGATACTTCTCCGGGGAACCTGTTGCCGGAGTTCCTGCATCGGTATGACTTCTCGGCGATTCGCGACGCCCTGCCCGCGCTCGTCAAGGGTCGCGGCGTGGCCGAGACGCTCGTGACCGGCGACAAGGCCTCCCTCATCGAGGCCCTGAAGCGCGACATTGCGGAGTTGCAGCGATTCCCCGCCATGTACACCACCTCCGAGCCGTTCACCGATCGCGTCTTCCTCTACCCCATCACCAACGCCGCCATTGCCTACACGGGCGGTTACGCCTCCCGCAATAAATTCAATCGCAGCCATGCCGTGAGCTGGTCGGGCTTCGGGACGGATTACGCCGCCCTCGTCCTGCGCGCCAATCCGCAACGCTTCAAGGCCCTGCTGTACAACTTCAAGGACGCGCCCGTTACGGGCGAGGCGCGCTGGTGGACGCTCGACCACGGCAGATACCGGCTGCGGCTGGCCCCCGACCTGAACGCCGATGACGAGCCGGACGCGCCCGGCGAGCAAAGGGAACTCGTCATCGTGCGGGGTGTGCCGGTCAGCTTGACGCTGCCGCCGAAGACGGTGATGGTGCTCGATGCGACCCTTGTCGAAGCCCTGGACGATGTTCGTTTTCGGGCGGACCTGGCCCTCTCGCCGCGCGGGGTGCGCGCCGAAGGAGGCCGCGTCGTCGGCGTGGCCCATAATATCGGGGCCAAGGCGGCGGAAGGCTCGGTCGTCCTGGTCGCTCCCGATGGGCAGGTCCGAGTTCGCAAGGCCTTGGGCGTCATCGAGGCCCCCCTTGACCTGACGCCGCGCCGGGTCGAGTTCTCCCTGGAGGGCGTTCCCGCCCGCGCGGCGGGCTGGGCCGTCGTCCTCGACGCCGAAGACAAGGTCCCTGAGATTTGCGAGCAAAACAACCGCGTCGGGCTGAAATGACCCGCCGCCGGCGCCGCCTTGCTTGTGCTACCTAGCGGAGCTACTTCGCAGAGTAGCACAGGAAAATCCCCATTTTTCACTTTTCGGGCGGGGAATGCGCTTATAATATACACTCAGTTTCTTTCATCGAGAGTTGAGGGACGATCCTTGATGCCGACTTTGCGTCTGACGAGGGTGGGGCGTATGATAGCTCTGAAAATCAACCGCGCCCGTGCCGGCCTGCCGGCTTTGCTTGCGGCTGTGATGGTGTCTTCGGCCTGGGCGGACGTCGTTTACTATACCGACGGGCGGGTCAAGGAAGGAACCGTCCTGAGCGAGACCGAAGACGAGGTCGTCTTTGAGATGGTCATTATGGGCATGAAGGCCTCTATTCGCATACCCCGCCATGAGATTGACCGTGTTGAGATCACAGCCCCGCAGGAACAGTCCGCCCCGGCGCAGGAGAAGAAGGAGGAAAGCGCCTCCTCGGCGTTCCTGCGCAGTATGAGGGACGCCCGCGAGCTGCTCGACGCGAAAAAATATCGCGAGTCCGCCGCGAGGCTCGAAGCGCTCCTGGACGGAAGCGGCCCGACCCTCAACAGCCTCCAGAAGAAGGATGTTTTCAACGACCTCATCCGGTGCTACGAGTGCTTGGGCGCGTGGGACAAGGCGTCGGAAACCTATGAGCGTCTCCTCAAATCGCCCGTCGTCGGCGATGCCGAAGTGGCCGTGACCCGCGTCAAGCAGCGCATTCTGAGAGAGAACCCGGACGGCATGATGGACCTGTCCGTCTACGAGCCGAAGGAGGGGCAGGCCAAGCCGGCGTCCGGAGAGCCGACCTCGGAGAAGCGGCCGTTGAGCGACCCCCAGGTGATGGCGCTCATGTTTCGGGGCGAAGCCGAGATAGTCCTGCGCGAGGCCGAAAAGAAAATGGCCAAGGCCGACGCCCAGGCCACCTTCGAGAAGCTCTGGAGCATATCGCCCCTGACCATCATCGGGGACCTGGCCAAGGCCCTGACAGGGCCTAAGTCGCTCACCATCAAGGGCGGCGACGCCATCCGCCGCTATGAAGAGTCCGCCTCCGACGCCGTGGACGCCGACTACCTCGTCCCGGGCATCTCGACCCCCTTGCGGCTGAAGATCGCCCTCAAACGGGCCGGACTGGTGGACGACGAGATCAAGAAGGCGCGCCGGGATGTGGAGTCGCACTCCTACTATCGTCCGCCCCCGCCGCCGAACGCCACCGAGGCCCAGAAACGGGAACTCGACCGGCAGCAAAGCCTGCGGTTGCAGGGCATGAACGTGACGGCCGACGCCGCAAACAAGTTCCGGGAATTGGTCAACAGGGTCCAGGCCCTTGAAGACTGGAAACTGGAGATTCTCCAGCCGTTCTCGGATCACATCCTCAAGCAAATTGAGGACCTGCAGAGAGAACGCGATGAACTGGCCAACCAGGCCGCGCAGGCCGAGCGCGTGGCCGAACTGGCCGACACCATCAAGGAGAACGAAAAACTGGAGGCTCAGTTCGCGGAGATGGAGGCCAAGGCGCGCGCCTCGCAGCCTTCGCGTTTCGAGTACGGCTACGAAAAATTCATGGATGGAGCGGGAATTTACCGGTTCAAGAAGGACAGCGCGCTTAAATGGCGCCTGCGTACCGACGAGTGTGTGGGCTATTGCCGCGCCGCCCGGAACGTCGGCGTCAAGCGCATCAAGCTCCTGCAGAAGTTCCCCGACCGGCCGCAGTTCGTCAGGGACATTGACAACACCAAGAGCCGGATGGTGCAGATCTACCAGCTTGAGCAGAATGTGCTGGCTGAGCGCGACAAGAAGGGCAGATCAACCGGGTGACGGCCTTTGGGTCCGCCTGCCGGGATCGGGGTCGTGACGTGCGAAACGAGAAGAGATTTGTTACGCTCGTATCGGTGGCGGCGGCGGTCTTTCTGACGGCGGGCAAGCTGGTGGTGGGGTTGATCACCGGCAGTCTGGCCATTCTGTCGGAAGCGGCTCACTCCGCTCTCGACGGCCTGGCTTCGGTGATGACGTTTTTTGCCGTGCGCGTCTCCGACCGTCCCGCCGATTTTGATCACGCCTATGGCCACGGAAAGATCGAGAACCTTTCCGCTCTGCTGCAGGCCGCCCTCCTGCTCGTGGTCTGTCTGTTCATCGTGCGCGAGGCCGCGCACCGTATCTTTCACCGCCACGTCGCCGTCGAGGCCAATGCCCTGGCGTTCGGCATGGTCATCGTTTCCATCGCCATAGACCTGTGGCGTTCGCGCGCCCTGCGCCGCGCCGCCGTCAAGTACAAGAGCCAGGCCCTCGAAGCCGACGCCCTGAACTTCACGATGGACCTCTGGAGTTCGGCGGTGGTGCTGCTGGGCCTGGGTCTCGTGAAGTACGGGGAGTACACGGGCGGCGGAGAGGCGTTTCATCTGGCCGACGCGGCGGCGGCGCTCGTGGTTACGGCCATCATCTTCACGGGCACGGTTCGCCTGGCCAAGCGGGCCGTGGACGTGCTCATGGACCGCGCGCCCGCCGGCATGCGCCGCCAGGTGGAGATGATCGCCAGAGGCGTGGACGGCGTCATCGGCGTTCACCACGTCCGCGTGCGCCCCTCCGGCAACCGCCTCTTCATTGACCTGCACGTGTGCGTCGCCAGGAACCTGGGCTTCGAACCGAGCCACCGTATTGCCGAAGCCGTCGAGAACGCCGTCCGCGCCGGCGTGCCCGACAGCGACGTCATCGTCCACGTGGACCCCCGCCCCGGCGGGGAGGAGCCGCTGGCCGACCGCGTGCGCGTCGTCTCGGCCAATATCGGCGTGCCCGTCCACCATCTGCATCTTCACAAGCAGAACGGCAAGGTGCACCTCGACCTGGACCTCGAAGTGGACGCGGACCTTTCGCTCAACGACGCCCACCAAATCTCCCGCCGCCTGGAGCGCTCCATTCGCGCCGAGGTGTCGGAGATTGACCACGTGCACACCCACATAGAGCCTCGGCGCGTCGAGTTGGAGAGGACCGATTCGCTGGGCGCCGACGCCGCCTTGCAGGCGAAGAAGATTCGCGAGATCGTCCAGGGCATGCCCTATGTCGTGGACTGTCACGCCGTTGAAGTGGAGCGCATCGCGTCGGGCGAGACGTTGCCCGTGGGCGGCCTGGTTGTTTCGCTGCACTGCACATTCGCCCAGAACGCCTCGATCGAGGACGTGCACGCCAGCGCCTCGGCGATTGAGAGGTCGTTGAAGCAGAAATTCCCGGAGATACGCCGCGTCCTGGTCCATACCGAGCCGGCCGCAAAGCGCAAGACCTGATCCCTGGAAGGCGCATCCGCCTCTACCGGCCCTTTTCCGCCCGCTTCTCGTCCTGCCCGAGCCAGATCAGCGAATCGTCAACCTGCCAGTTCTTGTCGAAGTATCCGGCGCACACGTACTTGTTGTTGTCGTCCCAGTCTTTCTCGTTGTTGAAGATGATGAAGTCGGGGACAAAGTCCCATTTGTGATTGATGGAAAGGTGCGCCCCCCAGAGGATTCCGGAGTTGACGAGAACGTATTTGTCGGCGGCGAAGGGGCTTGGATAAATCGCCAGAAGGCCGTTTCCTTCGGCCGGGAAACTCCGATGGCCCAACGTGTACCTCTCCTTCGACCACTTGATGGGGAAGGCGTCGCCCAGCCGGGCCATGACGGAATTGTCGGCGGGGGTGCCGACCAGCAGCAGGTTCTGGCTCTTGAGGTCGGCGTCGGATACCTTGCTGTCGGCCATTACGCGGGCGCGGCCGGCCGAGAAGCGTTTCCACTGGTTGGCGGCGTTGAGGGCGATTTCAAGGTTTGTCTTCTGCGCGTCGTCGTCGCCGCCGGTGCCATAGACGAACAGGAACCGGCTGTTGAGCGCGTCGCGGGCGGGGCCGCACAGCGTCGGCGTCTTCCGCAGAGGCGAAGCCGCGGCGGCGTTGCCGAGGGCAAGTTTCCCATCCGCAGGGATCTCCCCGGCGTGCTCTTTACCGTTCCAGTGGATCTTTGTCGGTTTGGGGAGGTCGGCCAGGTTCAGCGTCAAAGCGGCCACGTTCTTCGTCTCGAGTTTCAGCGCGCCGTCGTCGCCACACTGCGCCGAGACCGACGCCTCCGGCCCCCACTTCTCCACGTCGGCGATCGTCGCCCAGTACGCCCGATGGTACCGGAGATTGTACGTCCGGTACTCCACGCGTTTGGGTTTGGGGTCGCGCCGTGTTTCCGCCAGCCATTTTCCGAAAGGCTCATGGGCGAAGCATTTGGACCATATCCAGTGGCTCTCGTCTTTGAACTCTTTGTACGTGACGCTGAAGCCCAATGCCGAAAGCGCCCTGAACAAGCCCCTCGACTGCTCCGGCTGCACGAGAAAGTCCGCCGAGCCGTGGAAGATGAACGTCTTGACGTTGCACAGGTTCGGCGCGAGGGCGCGGGCGTAGTCCAGGTCGGTCTGGATGCGTTTGAAGCCCGCAAGCTTGTCGGGGTCTAGTTCCTTCCAGAGGTAGTAGTCGTACCGTCCGGCGATGGCCATGACGCCGGCGAACAGGTCGGGGTAGTGGCACGCGATGGTGTAGGCGCCGCTGCCCCCCATCGAAGCGCCCGACATGAAAACGCGGTCTGCGTCCACGTTGCACCGCTGCTTGACCAGTTCGATGGAGCGCAACACGTCCACCTCGCCGATGCCCATGAACTCTGTGTTGCTTCGGCCGAAGGGCAGGAGCAGCAGGAAACCCAGCTTCTCCATGAGGTCCTGGAGGTCCGGCGAGTACATCAGCTCCATCCAGTTCACCTTGTCCAGGTACGAGGCGTAACCGTGAAGGAACACCAAGAGCGGGGCCGGCCGGTCCGGCGAATAGGTCGAGGGGATGTAAAGGAGGTAGGGTTGGGCCGACAGGTCGTTGTCGGCCAGGTAGGCCAGTTCATGCAGGCCCGGCTTCAGCGGCAGGGGTGTCTTGACCTTTCCGAGAACCGGCAGTATCTTCTCAGCGACTCCCAATTCGTCCTCCAGCACGCGGGCGGCATTGTAGTTCTCGAGAAGCAGTTGGGCCTTCTCCAGTTTCAGCCGCACGAGGGCCAGCAGTTCGTCCGTCAGAAGCTCCTCGTAGGGGCGTCCGGCTTCGTACTGGGCGACGGCCTTCCACGCGGCTTCCAGGCGCTTCGGTAGTTCCTGCGCGACCGCGCGCGGGGCATGGCCCGCCGCCAGGCAACACAGAGCAAGTACAACCTGCAATCCAACCGCGACGATGCGCCGGCTAAATCTCACTTCCCCTCCTCTCCTTGTCCGTTTCGTTTCGGCGGGGTCAGGGGGCGTCCGCCCAGCGCCGCCATCGCCAGCAGCAGGACGAACGTCAGTCCCACGCCCCGAACGAATATGTTGGTGAAGAACATCGCCACGGTGAATCCCGTGAGCGCGCCGTAAAGGCCGAGCGCGACGCCTCGTTCCAGCCCGTTCTCGAAGAGTTCGTAGGCCTTTACGGACCGGCGCCGGAAGTCCAGAACGACCCACGCCAGGGCCATGATGGCCGGGAAGCCCGCCGTCACGCCCAGGATGGCGTAACCGTTGATGGCGTTAGGCTCCATGTAGTTCTTGCCGCCGGGCTTGTCAATCTCGCGGTAGAACTGATTGATGTGGTTCTGGTAGTTGCCGGCCCCCACGCCGAAGACGGGGCTGTGCGACATCGCCAGCAGCGCCGGCTGCCACTCGACGTAACGCTGCTGCCACGGCCAGCCCTGTCCCTGCTCAACGGGCTTGTACAGCAGTACGGAGCTAAGCATGACGGCGGAGTTGTTGCGCGGCAACTTCGGCCAGACGTACAAGGCGCACACAAGGATGATGACGAGCACCGGCACGAAGACCTTCGGGCTGCGCACGAAACTGATGCTGAGAACGGCCAGGAGCAAGGCCGCCATCGCGCCGCCGGAAAGCACCACGACGAATCCTCCAAGCACGACCAGCGTGAACCACGATCGGACCAGCCAGTTTTTCTCGCACAGCACGACGCCCCACAGGAAGGGCAGGGCGATGGCCAGGAACGCGCCGAGGACGTTGCGGTCGCTGAACAGCGCCTTGACGCTCATGGGGTCGGCCGAAGCCGTCAGGAAGCCGGCGACGGGCAGGTTCGCTTCGGGGGTGTTGAAGTACTGGAGCAGAGCGATCGCCACAACGGCCGTCGTCGCGGCGCCGAAGGCCAGCGTCATGTTGCGGAACGGCCCATAGCGGTTCGCCGAGTTCGCAAACAGCAGGTAACCCGCGATGAGGTACTCGGCAAGCTGAACCATCTCCTTGACCGCCTCGTTCATGTCTACCGTCACGCCGACGGGCTTCCACGCCTGCACCACGGACAGCCCGTACCACACCGTCAGCGCGAGGAGGGACAGCGGCCAGAAGCGGGTCGCCCGCAATTCGCGGTACACGATCAGCTTCAGCACCCATAGCGCCAGGAGACCCCAGACAAGGATGTCCGCCAGGGTGAAATGGGCGGCGGGCACTCGGTCGAGGAACCGTTGCACCGCCTCGATGTTCTGGAAGGCGGCGGGCGCGGGCTTCTCGGCCGGAGGTTTCGGCGCGTCGGCCGGCGCCGGCGCCGCGACCAGGTGCAGGGCCTCGGCGGCGCGCGTGAGGTCGCGCTTGGTGTTAAAGCCCACCTGCGCCGGCATCACGAGGATGGTCAGGATGATCAAAACGTCAATGAGCTTCTCAAGGCGGCGGCGGGGGGCGACGGTCTCGGTCATGGCTGGTTCTCCCTCGAATAAGGGACCGCAAACGCAGAAACTGTCTGAAGGCCGTCAGGCAAGAAACCGCACAGCGCGCGTCACGATCCGTTCTTCACGGCAATCTCGATCGCCGCATCCGGGCAGATGGCGCAGCAGTTCAGGCATCGCGTGCACTTCACGTCGTTGCGCACGGCGGCCGGGTGGACGCCCATGGGCGAAAGTTTGTCGGAAATGTATATGCCGTGCCTGGGGCAGACGCCCACGCACAACCCGCAGCCTTTGCAGTACTCGACATTGATGCGAACGCTGTGCATCCGGAACTCCCTCAACCGTCCGAAATCCGCAATCCCCCCCTCACGCCTTGTAGGGCAGAATGCCTCCCCACCCCAGTTTGTCTCTGAGCCGGCTGTAAAAACCGTGCGGGGCGGTCTCGTGCAACAGAAACCGCTCCCTGGCGCGCGCCACCCGCACGCGGTGCGCGTCGCTTATCTGGTGATACACCTGTCCGTCAATCGAGAGGCCCACCTCCTGCCCGCGGCTGTTGACCGACAGCTCGATGGTCTCGTTCCCGCAGACGACCAGGGGGCGGTTGCTCAGCGTGTGCGCGCAGATGGGCGTCACCACGACGGCGTTGATGTCCGGCTCCAGGATCGGCCCTCCCGCCGAAAGCGAGTGCGCGGTCGAACCCACCGGCGTGGCGACGATCAAGCCGTCGCCCGCGTAGCTGGTTACGCTTTCGCCGGATATCTGCAGGTTGACATACACGAGACGCGAGAACGACCCGCGCGAGATCACGACGTCGTTGAGCGCCAGCGAATGCCCGATTCGCTTGCGTCCCAGCCACACGCTGCAGTCCAGCATCATGCGGTCCACGGGCTTATTCTTCCCGGAGAGGACGTCGGGCAACAGTGCGCGCAGGTCTTCCGCGCTCCACTCGGCGAGAAAACCGAGTTTTCCGAGGTTGACCCCCACCACGGGCATCTGGTTGCGGCCCATGCGCTTGGCCGCCGACAAAATGGCGCCGTCGCCGCCCAGCGTGAGCACCACGTCCGCGCGCACCCGTTCGAGGTCGGCCTTGCGGTCAAGGTCCACCAGCACCACGTTGGCCGTCTTCTGGAGCCACGGCAGCAGCTCGCGAACGGTATGGGCCGAGCGCTCCCTGCGTTTGTCCGCCAGGATGATGATGCGTTTCTTCATGGGCGGCGATTCCCGATATCTGATTCGTTCGCGGCGAATCCGGACTGGGCGCGCGTCTTCGAGAGGGACGAATCGTCTCGGCGGAGCGCCTCCTCGCGGGACTGAATGAATCGCCTGGCAATACCCTCGGCGTCCAGGTCCAGATACCGCAGCAGCAGGTCGCGCGAGCCGTGCTCGACGAAGCGGTCCGGGATGGCCAGGCAGGCGATGCGGCGCGCCTCCAGGCCCCGCGCCGCGACCATCTCCAGCAAGGCGGCCCCGAATCCCCCGACGCCGGTGTGCTCCTCAACCGTCATCGTCAACGGCATGTCGGTGACAAGGCTCGACAGAAGCTCGCGGTCCAGCGGCTTTGCGAACCGCGCGTTGACGACCGTGACAAAGATATCGCGCCGGGCCAGCAACTCCGCCGCCGCCAGCGAGGACGACACCGCGGAGCCGTACGCCACGATGGCCCCGTCGGGTCCGCGCCGGAGGATTTCGGCCTGGCCGATCTCGAAGTTCCGGGCGGTTCCGGAGCGCGCCGGCGCCGCCGCGCGCGGATACCGTAGGGCGACCGGCCCCTTGGCCTTCAGGGCCAGGCCGAGCATCTGCCGCAACTCGGCCGCGTCGGCCGGCGCCATGACGGTCAGGTTGGGCAGGCAGCGCGTGTAAGCGATGTCGAAAACGCCGTGATGGGTCGGCCCGTCGCTGCCGACGAGGCCGGCGCGGTCCATCGCCAGCACGATGGGCAGTTCCTGGAGGCACAGTTCGTGGAAGATCTGGTCGAAGGCCCGTTGCAGAAAGGTCGAGTAGACCGCCACGACGGGTCTCAGCCCGCCGCGCGCCAGCCCCGCCGCCAGGCCCAGGGCGTGCTGCTCGCAGATGCCAACGTCGAAGTACCGGTCGGGGAACTTCGCCGCAAAGGCCGACAGGCCGGTCCCGTCGGGCATGGCGGCGGTGATGGCCGCCACGCGCCGGTCGGCCTGCGCCAGCTCTAGCAGCGTCTCGGCGAAGACGTCCGTGTAGGTCTTGACGGCCGCTGGCGCGGCGGGTTCGTCGTTGGCGACCGCGCCCAGGTTGAAGGGTTTGGGGCTGTGATAGGTCTCGGGGTCCTCGCACGCCGGCGGGAAGCCGTGTCCCTTCTGCGAGACCACGTGCAGGAGCTGCGGTCCCTCAAAATGGCGGATGCGGTTCAGGGTGTCAATCAGCAGCTCGATGTTGTGGCCTTCGATGGGGCCGAAGTAGCGGAACCCCAGGTCTTCGAAAAGCCCTCCGGCTATCATGCTGCGCTTGACGCCGTCCATGACGTGGTCCAGGATGAAGCGCATCTTCTCGCCCAGAACGGGGATGGAGTCCAACAGCCGCTGAACCTCGCGCTTCAGTTCGTTGTACGTCACGCCCACGCGCACCTTGTTCAGATAATTCGACAGCGCGCCCACCGTGCTGGAAATGGACATGGAGTTGTCGTTCAGGACGACCAGCAGGTTTTTCTTCAGGTGGCCGCTGTGGTTGAGGGCCTCGAACGACATGCCGGCGCCGATGGCGCCGTCGCCCACGACGGCCACGACGCGCGACGTGCGGCCCGCGATCTGGTCCGCCGCCGCCAGCCCCAGCGCGCACGAGATGGCCGTGCCCGCGTGGCCGGTGGTGAAAAGGTCGTACGGGCTTTCGTCCTTGCACGGGAAGCCGCTCAGCCCGCCGAACGTGCGCAGCGTCGGGAAGGAACCGGCCCGTCCCGTCAGCAGCTTGTGCGTGTAGGCCTGGTGCCCCACGTCCCACACGATCCGGTCCTTGCGGAAGTCGAAACACCGGTGAAGGGCGATGGTCAGCTCCACCACCCCCAGGTTGGAGGACAGGTGGCCGGAATTCGACGCGACGGTCTCCTTGATGACTTCGCGTATCTCCTTGGCCAGCTCCTGCATCTCCTGCAGGGAGAGCTTGCGCAAGTCGTCGGGACCTTTGATTCTTGAAAGCAGTGTCTCCATGTCTCCCGTCTCAATCGAACTATCGGTTACTGTTCGGACTCTTTCGGTTCTTCGCCCTCAAAGGGCTTCGTCTCGAACGCGCCGCCTTCGCCCTTGGTCAGCGTCTCGATCTTCTTCTCGGCCTCGTCGAGTATCTGGCGGCACGCGCGCAGGGCCTTCACCCCGGCCTCGTACTTGGCCAGGCATTCGTCGAGGGCCAGGTCGCCCTGTTCGAGCGCCGCGACGATGTCCTGCAGTTCCTTGAAAACCTTCTCGAACTTGACTTTGGCCATGATCTTCAGTTCCCATGCGCTTCGGGTTCCGACGTCTCCACGCGCGAGACAACCCGGCCTCGATGCAACCGCGTGGCAATCGTCTCGCCGGGCCGCGTTTGGGCGGCGTCCTTTATGACCTCCGACGTTCCTGCCCTGGTGGTAATGCTATATCCTCTGCCCAGAACTTTCAATGGGCTAAGCGACTCCATCTGTCCGGCCAGCGCCGCCGCCTGCTCCCGCTTTGCCTTCAGTTGCCGCGAGATCGCCAGTCCGGCGCGCTGCGACACGTCGTCAAGCCGCTGCTGCCATTGCCGGATCCGCTCCACGGGGGCCATGAAGCCGTGGCTGCGCACGACGGCCTCGATCCGCTGCCGGGCTTGTTGGGCCTTCTGGCGCAGCGCAAACGCCAGCCGTCCCCCCATCTCCGTCAACGACGCCTCTACCTCGTCGCGGCGCGGGACCACCAGTTCGGCCGCCGCCGATGGCGTGGGGGCGCGCAGGTCCGCGGCGAAATCGGAGATTGTGAAGTCCACCTCGTGTCCGACCGCCGACACCACCGGAATCTCCGAATGAAAGATGGCCCGCGCGACGACCTCTTCGTTGAAGGCCCAGAGGTCCTCCAGGCTGCCGCCGCCGCGCCCGATGATCATCACGTCAATCCGGTTCTCCGGCGCCGAGGCGGAGAAGCGGTTCAACTCCTCGATCCCCTGCGCGATCTCCTCCGCGGCGCCTTCGCCCTGCACGCGGGCGGGCCTCACGAGGACGCGCACGCTCTCGAAGCGCCGCTCGATGATGTTGAGCATGTCCCGGATCGCGGCCCCCGTGGGCGAGGTCACGATCCCGATGCGCCGGGGCAGGAACGGGATCGGCCTCTTGCGCGCCGGGTCAAAAAGCCCCTCGGCCTCCAGTCTCCGCTTCAGTTGTTCGAAGGCCAGTTGCAACGCCCCGACGCCCTTGGGTTCCAGGCGGCTGATGATAAGCTGGTACTGGCCTTGCGGCTCGTAAACGGTGATGTTGCCGAAGGCCAGCAGTTGCATCCCGTCCTCCAGCCGAAAGCGCAGCCGCGACGCCACGCCGCGCCAGATGACCGCCCGAAGCTGCGCTTCGGCGTCCTTCAGCGTCATGTAAAGGTGGCCCGATCCGGGCGAACGCAGGTTCGACACCTCTCCGGTGACCCAAATTGCCGCGAAGCGGTCTTCCAGCGCCGTGCGCACCTGGCACGTGATCTCCGCGACGGTGTAAACCCGGGCGGCCTCGCCCTGCTTCGTCCCGGACGGCAGGTTCTTGGAGAAAAGCTCGGTCATGTCTCTCCTGCACGGCGCGGGACGCGCGGGGTCCTCACGATTCGTTTTCCCTGACCACGATTCGCTCAATCTGCAACGCCCGTCCCGTGTCCGAATCCACCGTCACCAGCGCCCCGCAGATGCGCACGTCGCCCCGGGCCACGTCGAAGGTACAGGGCATCTGGGTGAGGATGGCCTGAAGGACGCGCTCGGTCTCGCGTCCCAACACCGATTCGTACGGTCCGGTCATGCCCAGGTCGGTGATATAGGCCGTCCCCTTGGGCAGCACGCGCTCGTCGGCGGTCTGGATGTGCGTATGCGTGCCGAAAACCGCCGAGACGCGGCCGTCGAGCATCCAGCCCATCGCCACCTTCTCGGAGGTGGCCTCTCCGTGCATGTCCACCAGGATGATCTTGGTCTTCAGCGACAGGCTGGCCACCGACTGCTCGGCCGCCTTGAAGGGGCAGTCGACGGGCTTCAGGAAGACGCGCCCGAGCAGGTTGACGACCGCGATGTCGTGGCCGGTGCGCGCCTTGTAGAGGCCGCATCCCGATCCGGCGGCGCGGTCTCCGTAATTCACGGGCCGCAGCACGCGCTTGTCGGTGGACAAGAGCGGCACGGCCTCCTTTTTCTTCCAGACGTGGTCTCCCGACGTGATGCAGTCCACGCCGGCCTTGAGAAGCTCTCCGGCCGTCTCCGGCGTCAGTCCCGACCCGCCGGCGGCGTTCTCCCCGTTGGCGATGACGAACGCCAGGCTGTGTTTCTCGATGAGGGCGGGCAGCTTGTCCTGGAGTATCTTCCGTCCGGGTTTCCCGACCACGTCTCCAATGACAAGAACATTGATCCGCATCGCGTTTCCTTTGACCGGGGCGCCCGCCGCTCAGACCTTGGCGGTCAGCTTCTCTTTCAGCCTTCGCCCCACCTCGGCCGACACAAAGGCCCGCGTATCGCCCCCCAGCCCCGCCACTTCCTTGATCAGCGAGGAATTCATGAAGGAGTATTCCTCGCTGGTCATGATGAACACGGTCTCGATCTCCCGGTGCAGGGTGCGGTTGGTCAGCGCCATCTGGAACTCGTACTCGAAGTCCGACACCGTGCGGATGCCCCGCAGGATGACGTTTGTCCGCTGTTTCTTCACGTAGTCAATCAGCATGCCCTCGAAGGTGTCCACCTTGACGTTCGGGATGCCCCGCGTCTCGTGCCGGATCATGTCCATGCGTTCGGCGATGGTGAACAGCGCCTGCTTGTTGGGATTGTGCGCCACGGCCACGAGCACCTGGTCGAATATCCTGGAGCCGCGCTGAATGACATCCACGTGCCCTTTGGTGATGGGGTCGAACGACCCCGGGTACACGGCTTTCTTCATCCGATGTCTCCTGCACAGGCCGATGACGCTGGAGTTTTCGCCGCAATCATCAGAACAAATCATTTTAGCATGCCGCCGTCGTTCTTGCCACTGCAATGTGGTAAAATCAAGCTCATTGAGACGGTCTGTCCTTCTTCCGCGGAGTGCGACTCCATGAACCTGCCCTTTTCAGGACAAATGTACCAATCCATCTTCAGCGCCGATCGCCAGGGCATCCTGCTGCTGGACGCCGAAAGCCTCCAGGTCCTGGAGGCGAACCCGGCGGTACTGAAAGGTTACGAATACAGCCGGGACGAACTGCTCGCCATGACGGCGGCGGACCTTACCGCTGAACAAGACCGCGCTACGCTCCTGCAGGCCTGCCGCAAGGCCCTCGTTGCCGAGGAAGCCAACTGTGACTGCAGGCAGTTGAGCAAATCCGGGACGGTCCGCGACGTCCGGATTCATCTTCGTGCGGGGGAAGATCAGGGACGGCGGGTCATCATGGCCTTTGTGCGCGACCTTCGCGAGTGGAACCGCCACATGGCCTTCCTGTACCGCACGCAGGCGATCCTTGACGCCGTCTGCTTCGCCTCCGAGCAATTCCTCAAGGCCCCGGCGTGGGAGCAGGTCATACACGACGTCCTGGCCCGTCTCGGGCAGGCGGCGGGGGTCTCGCGCGTGCACGTCTTCCAGAACCATTCCGGCCCGGCCGGCGCGGCCCTTTCCAGCCGTCGGTTCGAATGGGCGGCCCCCGGCGTTTCTCCCCAAGTGGATAATCCGGCGGACATCAACCGTCCCTGGCGCGGCGGCGGCATGGAGCGTTGGGCGGAGGTCCTCGGTCGCGGCGAGGCGCTTTTCGGCCACGTCCGCGACTTCCCGCAGAGCGAAAGAGACCTCCTGGAGCCGAAGGAGATCAAGTCCGTCGCTGTCGTCCCCATCGTTGTGCGGGACTACTGGTGGGGATTCCTCAAGTTTGACGAATGCCGGACCGAGCGCGAGTGGTCCCCGACGGACCTCAACGCCCTGAAATCCGCTGCCAGCTCGCTGGGCGCCGCCATCCGGCGCAAACGGGACGAGTCCGTCCTGCGCGAGCGCGAAGAACTGTACCGGACCCTGGCCGAGTCCGCCGAAGACGCCATTTATGTCATTGACCGGAGCCGGAACGTGGCCTACCTGAACGGTTACGCGGCAAGGATGCTCAGGCGCCCCGCAGACGAGGTCGTCGGCAAGCCGCTGACCGCCTTCTTCCCGTCCGAAAGCCTTGTGGGCGCGCAGGAGAACGTGCAAGAAGTGTTCCAGACGGGCCGGGCCGTGAACGCCCGGAGGATTTTGCCCTTTCCCGAGGGCCAACGGTGGCTTGACACCCGCCTTGTCCCCGTCCTTGACGCCGCCGGCCGCGTCTCGGCCGTCATGGGCATTTCGCGAGATATCACCGAAAGCAAGGCCGCCGAAGACCGTCTTCGCCTGGCCGAGGCGCAGTACCGAACCCTCGTCGAGCAGATTCCGGCCATTACCTACACCGCCGCCCTCGACGCGGCGAGCACCACGCTCTACGTCAGCCCTCAGGTCGGCAAGCTCCTCGGCTATACTCCGGACCAGTATGCCAAAGACCCGGACATCTGGCGCAAGGCCCTCCACCCGGAGGACCGCGACCGCGTCCTTGCGGAGGTGGCGCGTTCCCACGAGACCGGCCGGCCTTTCGTCTGTGAGTACCGGATGGTCGCCCGAGACGGCCGTGTCGTGTGGGTCCGCGACGAAGCGGCCATCGTGCGCGACGCGGCGGGCAAACCCCTCTTCATCCATGGCGTCATGCTGGACATCACCGAGAGCCGGCGCGCAGAGGAGGCCCTCCGGAAGGCCCATGCGGAACTGGAAAAGCGCGTGGCGGAACGAACCGCGGAACTTCGGGAAAGCAATGTCCTCCTCCAACGGGAAATCTCCGTGCGCCAGCAGGCCGAGGCCGAACTTCGCTACCAGGCCGGCCTTCTGAGCAACGTGCTGGACCCCGTTGTCTCCACCGATGCGGAACACAGGATCAGGACCTGGAACGAGGCCGCCGAAGCCGTCTACGGCTGGGCCGCCGCCGACGTCATCGGCAAACACCTTGATGCAATCCTGTCGACTGCTCTCCCTCCCGGCGCCGGGGAAAGAGCCGACGACCGCCTGGTGTCGAAGGGTTCGTGGAGAGGCGAGGTCGTGCAGAGTAGAAAGGACGGCGGCCTCGTCCACGTCCTGGTCTCCGGCAGCATTGTGCGCGACAGCGAAGGGAAACCTGTCGGTTTCGTCTTCCTATACCGCGACATCACCGCCCGGAAACAGGCCGAGGAGGCCCTGCGCCGCAGAGACGCCATCCTCGAAGCCGTGGGTTTCTCCGCCGAGCGTTTCCTGGGGCCGACGGACTGGGAGCAGAGCGTGCACGACGTGCTGGAGCGCCTGGGCCTTGCCACCGGCGGAAGCCGCGTGTACATCTTCCAGCGTGACCCCGTGCAGGCCGGGGGAACGGTTGTGAGCCTGCGCTACGAATGGACGGCCCCCGGCATTGCGCCGCAGATCCCCCGCGCAGAACACCAAAGCCTTCCCCTTGAGGAGCGCGGCTTCTCGCGCTGGGCCTCCACGCTCAGGCAGGGCCATATCATCCACGGCCATGTGAGGGAATGCCCTGAAAGCGAGCGGATCAGGCTTGCCGAGGCAGACATCAAGTCCATCGTGGGGGTCCCCATCTTCGTTGAGGAGGAATGGTGGGGCTTTATCGGCATTGACGAGTGCGCGGCCGAGCGGCGCTGGACGACGGCGGAGGTGGACGCGCTGAAGATCGCCTCCGATATCATCGGCGCCGCCATTCAGCGCCGGCGCGTGCTCGAGGCCCTCTCGCAGACCAACGAGAAACTGCGGACCATCATCCAGGCCTCCCCCGTAGCCATCATGGCCCTGGACGCCCACGGCCGCATTGCGATGTGGAGCCCCGCCGCCGAGCGCATCTTCGGATGGAGCGCAGAGGAAGTGGTGGGGCGGCCCAATCCCATCGTGCCGGAATCCAAGCGGGCGGAGGCCGATAGAAACATCAGGCGCGTCTTCCAGGGCGAATCCCTCGTCGGCCTGGAGGTCCGCCGCATGAGGCGGGGCGGAACGATGGTGGATATCAGTCTCTCCTCGGCCCCCCTGTGCGACAGCACGGGCCGTGTTACGGGCATCATGGGCGTCGTCATGGACATTACCGAGCGCAAGCGGGCTGAGACGGCCCTCCGGGCGGCCGAGGAGAAATATCGCCTTCTCATCGAGAATGCCGGCTGCCCGATCTTTGTGGTTGATGAGCAGGGCGTCTTTCACGTCATGAACAACATCGCGGCCGCCTACCTTGGCGGCGAACCGGCAGACTTTGTCGGCAAGAGAATGGGCGACCTGTTCCCCAAGGCGGTCGCCAAGTGGCAGATGGCCAACGTGCATAAGGTCATCAAGAGCGGAGAGCCCTTTGCCGATGAGGCCCCGACCATCCTGCAGGGAAGGAACTACTGGTTCAAGACCACTATTCAGCCTTTCCCCGATCCCGGCGGCTTTCGAGCCGTCCAGATCATCACACATGACGTGACCGACCGCGTCCGCCGGGAGAGAGAGCAGGCGTTCCTGCTGGAGATCGTCCGTAATGTCCTGGAAAGGCGCGACAGTCGCACGGTCATCGGCCGGGTCCTCAAGCACTGCATGGCGGCGACGTACTCGGAGTTCGGTCTGTTCTGCTTCTATGACGCCGCCAAGGAACGATTCGCAGCCGATCCGGTCGTGTCCGCGCCGAAGTCCTGGGACCTGCCGTCGCCGTTGGCGATTCCGCCTTCCGAGGAAGGACTGAGCCGGGTGGCCGTGGCCGAGAAGCGGCACATCATCTGCAACGACCTGGCCAACGAGCCGCGGGCCGACATTCCGCCGGGGCCTCCGGCGCTTCGCAACCTGTTGCTGCTGCCGGTGCAGGTGCGCCATAGCGTCACCGGACTGTTCGCCCTGGGCAACACGAGGGAGAAGTACCTCGAGGAAGACGCGCTCCAACTCATGGGCTTTCTGAACCAGGCGGCGCTTGCCGTGGAGCACGTTCGCGTCCAGGACGAGCGGGAACGGCTTCAGCGGATGCTGGAGGACCTGAACAAGCAGATACTGAGGGTTCAGGAGGATGAACGGGGCCGCCTGAGCCGCGAACTTCACGACGGCGTCGGGCAGGAGATCACGGCCGTCGTGCTGGCCTTGCAGGGCGTCAGAGCGGAGCCGATGTCGGGAGCGGCCCGCGATCATCTGGACCGCGCCACCGTTCAGGTGCGGCAGGTGATGGATGAGGTGCGCAGGCTCTCGCACCGCCTCCGCCCCGCCGTCCTGGACGACTTCGGCCTGATCGCGGCCCTGCGCCGCGAGGCCAAGGAGTTCAGCGCCCTCACCAGGATACCCGTCACGCTGCGGCTGCCGAAGGAATCGGAAATCTCCCTGGAGTCCGGCGAGGAGACGGCCATGTTCAGGATCGTCCAGGAATCACTGACCAACGTCGCCAAGCACGCCCATGCGTCCAAAGTCAGCCTGGAGATGCGGTGCGGCGAAGGCGACATCCAGTTGGTGATCGCCGATGACGGCCGGGGGTTCTCGACCGAAAAGCTGGGCCGCGACCCCGAACACCCGCAACTGGGGCTTCGCAGCATCCGCGAACGGGTGAAGGCCCTCGGCGGCGCGGTGGACATCCTCTCGAAGATCGGCAAGGGCACCAAACTGGTGATCAGAATCCCGAGGAAGAAGAAGCCCGATGCGTGACCGGCGCGCCCGGCCCGGGCGGCGCATCAGTCTTCCGACAGCGCTCGGGTGTACTGCTCCACCAGCTTTCGATACTCAGCCGGCGCCTTCTCCTCTTCGGGGTCGCGGCGCTTCTCCTTGTCGGCCAGACGGTTGATCCGTTGAATCAGTCCGTCGCTGATGGACTGAAGGGCCTTGGACGCCTTGTTCAGGCCGGGCATGACGTCCTTGGTTTGCCCCTTGGCCAGTCTCTGCGTGGCCTGCTTCATCTGGGTCGTAAGCTCCTCGGCGTTCTGCTTCAGATCCTGGGCGTTGGGATCCAGCCGTTTGAGCCGGTCGGCCAGCGACTCGGATTTCTTCTGAAGGTCCTGCTGCTCCTGCGCCACCTTCTGAGGCTCCTGTCCCTTGGCGGGCTGGCCGGGCTTGCCCTTGTCCGCCTCCAGTTTCTCGACTTTCTTCTCCATGTCCTTGACGTTTTCGGCGAGCTGCTTGGCCGACTCGACGGCGTTCTTCATCTTCTGCATGGGCAGGGCCGTCTGGTCCTGGTACAGGTCCTTGAGCCGCTCGTGCGCGGCGGACGTGGAGGCGGCGGCCGACTGCTGGTTCTGGCGCGCCGAGGGCCAGTTGCGCTCCTTGATGTCCTTCTGCGCCTGCGCCATGCGCTGGGGCGTCTTGGCCTCGTCCATCTCCTTCTGGGCCTTGTCCACGCTCTCGGCCAGAGGTTGCTCGCCTGCCGACCGGGATTGCCGGGCGAGCGCCTGGAGGTCGCGCTGCAACTGGTTCAGGTTGTCCTGCGCGTCGGTCTGTTCGCGGGCGGCGCGGTCCTGCTTGTCCGGCGCGATCGGCTCGGCGCGTTCCTTGTCCTTGGCGGCCTTGTCCAGCGTCTCCTTGGCGCTTTTCTGGGCCTGGGCCGTCTTCTGCGCCTGCTGCACCGCCTCGGCAAGCCGCTCGTTCAGCGACTCCGTAAGCGCACGGCGCATCGCCTTCATGGACTGCTTCAACTCGGTGGAGGCCTCCTGCCCGTGGGCGGCGCTGGCCTGCGGATTGTTCTCGCGGATGTTCATCTCCGAGTGCGTCATGTGGCCGCTGGCCTTCGCGAGCGACTCCTTGATCTGCTGGTCGAGATTGGACTTCTCAAGCGACTTCAACCTCTCGACCTGCTTGGACAAGGCGTCGGTTCCCTGCCGAAGCTCGTTCTGCTTCTGGGCCAGTTCGGCGGCGGCTTCCGGCTCGCGGGTCTCGGGCTTCTGGGCGGTCTTCTGCTCGTCCTGCGCAGGTCGTGACTCCGAACTCTTGCGTTCCTGCGGTTGTCCCTGCTGACCGCTGCCCGCCTGCTGCGCGTTGGCCTGCTGGTTGGCCTGGGCCTGCGCCTGCGCGTCGGCCTGCTGGTTGGCCTGGGCTTGAGCCTGTGCGTCGGCCTGCTGCGGCTGACGGCCTTGCTGTTGTCCCTGCGGCGGCTGCTGCTGTTGAGGCTGCCCGCCCTGCTGCTGTTGGGCCTGCGCCTGCGCGTCGGCCTGTTTGTTCTCGGCCTCCTCGCGGTCGGGCTTTTGCTGCGCCCTGGCCGTCTGCTCCACGCGCTTATTCAGGGTGTCCTGTTTCTCGGCCAGTTCTCTGGCCTTCTCGATGGCCTTGGCGATCCGGGCGGCGTCGTCCATGGTGAACTGTTCCGCGAGGTCGCGGAGGTTCTTCGCGGCCTCGTCGAGCGGGCGCTGCGCGTTGCGCTGCTCGGAGCGGGCGGCGGCCAGGTTCTTCTTCTGCAAGGCGTTTTCGGCGCGCTCCATGGGCTTCTGGGGCTGGGCGGCCTGCAACTTGTCCGCCTCCTTTTCCACCCCCGCGCCGATTTCGGGGTCTACCTGCTTCACGCGCGGGGTCAAGTCGGCCAGCGTTTCGCCAAGACGATCCGCGTCCTTCCTCAACTCGGCCTGGCGTTCAGCAATCTCCTGCCGCTTCTTCTCAGGGTCTACTTGGGGGGCGGCCTTCTGGGCTGCGGTGTCGGCGCGTTTCTGCGCCTCGGCGTCTTTCTCGGCGACGTCGGCCTTCTCTCCCTGTTGGGGTTGGGCCTGCGGTTGGCCCTGCTGAGCCTGCTTCTCCTGCCCCGGCT
>CAYPFP010000031.1:0-44329 GCA_964409935.1 uncultured Planctomycetota bacterium
CCCCCTCGGCGTTTGATGTCCCCTCAAAAAATGCCTTTTTCGCGACAGGCTTGCGCCGCCCCGTTCACTTTACCTTGATCGTCGGCGGGAACAGGTAGTTCAGGAACTTCTCCCGCACCTTCCCGTTCGACGCATCGCCCTGATGCAGGTAGATGCGATACGCGAACCGCAGGGCCTGCCCCGCCGGCAGCGTGTAAGTGCCGTCTTTGGCCTTGTCGGACCAGAAATGGGAAAGCCCGAAGGGGTTGGCCGTCATCAGACCGTAGTCCCGAACATGCCAGTAGGTGGGATAGCGGAAGTTGCCGGGCGTGTCGAAGACGGCGACGCCGACGTGTTTGCCCTGCGCGGGACCCGAGTAGTCGCACCAGTGGGCGCGTTTGCCCCAGGTCTCGCGCTCGTTGACGCCGCCGTAGGAGTTCTCGATCTTCCCCTGCGCCTTGGCGTCCATCGTGGATGTCACGCGCACCGAACAGATGCCGCCTTCCTTGGTGTCGCCGAAACGGACGGGGCCTTCGGTCGCCTTGAACTCCACGAGGAGGTCAATGATCCGTTCCTTGTCGGGAAGATTGTAGATGGTGAACGTCCGCGTCTCCGTCAGGTCCTTTCTCTTGCCGTCGTTGGTGACCCAGTCATTGGTCGCGCAGAATCTTCCAAACACCGGCCCGCTGATCAAACAGCCGAACTCCTTGTGAATCTGGCGGCCGTGACGCGGCTCGACCTCGCTCCAGTTGTCGGTGCCGTTGACGTCGCCCCAGGCGACCCAGATGGACTTGTGATGGGGATGGTCCTTGCTCTCCCCGGCGATGTCGCTCACCACAGGATAGCCCCGCGTAACCGGAACCGTTCCCGGCCCGATCACCGGATACAGGAAGGGCCGCACCCACTTGGACGCATAGTGGTAACTCGTGAACGGCTTGTCGTTGATCGTCACGTCCACCTTGTCGCCGGAATTGTCCGCCAACTTGACCCCGGCCGCCGGCTGCGCGCCGCAGGCGCCGGTGAAAAGCGAAAACGACCGCTCCTGCCCCGCCTTGATCTCCGGCGCAATCCAGGTGACAAGAAGGGCGTCGTCGGGCAGACGCGCCGCCTGCGCCGCCAGCGCCTTGGCCGACTTGTCGTCCACAAGGTTGACCTCCCCTTCCCTGGCCGCGCCCTCCAACCGAATCGAGACCGGCAGGTTTTCGCAATCGTGCGGACCAGCCGACAACAGGATGTGTTTTTCCACCGCCGAATCCTCCTAGTGATAATCAAGGCATGCCCGCGAGGGCCTTCTTCATATACTCGTAGCTCTTCGCCGCAATCGTTTCGGGGTCCGGCTTGAAGTCAAAGACCTCGACCGACACATAACCTTCGTAACCGATCTCCCTGAGCGCGGCGAAGATCGGAACGAAGTCCGTTTCGCCGAATCCCGGCCCGCGCAGGTTGGCGTCGTTCGCGTGGAAGTGCGCCAGGTGCGGCTTGGACTTGCGGATGATGTCCGGGATCGGGACGCCCTCGTCGCTCATGGCCTTCACGTCGAGGATCAGCCTGAAATTCGGGTTGGCCACTTCGGTGATCATCCGGATGGCCTCGTCGTGAGTGTTGATCAGGTTCGTCTCGGTACGGGCCAGAGGCTCCAGGCACAGCGTGACGTTCTTCTCCTGCGCCAGGGCCGCGCACCTCTCAAAAGTCTTCTTCGCATGGTCCCACGCCTGCTGTCGCGTGAGGTCGGGATGAACGCTTCGCTGTTTCGGCGACCCTAGAACCATGATGTTTCCGCCCAAATCGGCGCAGAATCTGATGAGTTCGAAGAAGTAGTTGCAGGTGGTCTGGCGGATTTTCTCGTCAGGATGGTTGATGTACAGGCCCTGGGGTTTGACGAGCAGCCAATGCAGTCCCACGATCTCGACCCCGGCCGCTTCAGCGGCCTTTCGGACGGCCGCCCGCCGGTCGGCCGGTATCAGCGTCACCGAATCGGCCAGCGTGAACGGCGCAATCTCGACGCCCTGATAGCCGATGTCGGCGGCCAGCTTGAAGACGTCCTCGATCGGCCAGCCCTGGCAAAACTCGTTGCACATGGCGAACTTCACGGATGTTCCCTTTCCCGTTTCATGGCGTCAGAGGAAGTTCGACCGGCTTGCCCGATTTGGCGGACCGGTAGATGGCGATGACGATCTCGATGGACTTGCGCCCTTCTTCGCCGGTGACGCGCGGCGGCGTTCGGTTCCCGATCGCCGCAAGCACGTCCTCAATCACGTTCTTGGGTCCGGAGTAGGCGTAGGGCGGCGCCTCGCCGGACTCGCCTTTGACGGCAAACGTCGTGGCCTTGTGGTTCTCCAGGATCGCCGCGCCACGCACGCCGTGCACCTCGATGCGCGCCGGCAGGTCCACCGGATGCGTCGTGGTCCCCAGGATGGCCCCGTAGGCCCCGCTCCGGAACCGAAGCATGGCCATCCCCAGATCCTCGGTCTCAATCTTGTGATTGAAGATCCCTATCTGCCCCACAACACTTTCGACCGGTCCCATGAGCCACTGAAGAATGTCCACCCAGTGGACTGTTTGATTCATGAGGGACCCGCCGCCATCCATCGCCCATGTACCGCGCCATCCGCCGCTGGCCAGAAAGTACTCGTCGGAGCGGAACCATTTCAGCCGCGCCTCGCCAAGCACTATCTTCCCGAAGCGGCCGCCGTCAATGGCCTCCTTCACGCGATTGTTGTCGGGCGAATACCGCGCGTCGAAATCCACCGCCAGAATGACCCCGGCCTTCTTGCAGGCGCCGATCAGGGCGTCGGCGTTCTCCAGCGACACGTCAATCGGCTTGGTCGTGACAACGTGCTTGCCTGCGGCGGCCGCAGCCATGCCGATTTTCCCGTGCAGACCGCTCGGCGTCATCACCATCACCACGTCCAAGTCCTTACGCTCCAGCATCTTGCGATACTCGGCATAGCCTTCCACCCGATACTCCGCCCCGATCTTTTCGCGCCGCTTCGGATCAAGATCGGCCACCGCCACGAGCCGCGCGCCGGGCGTCGCGGCGATCATCTTGCACCGGGCCGCCCCCATCCCCAGGCCGATCACGCCGAACCGAACCTCTTCGCCTGCCATGTGTCGTTCCTTTCCCGTCCTGCGCAACCGCCGCGAACAATCAACTGCGCGACACCGTGTCTGCGTCTGCAGACCCGCGTTTCAGCGAAAACATATCACCACACAAGACCGGCTGCAAGAGGAAAATGTCGGGTCCTTTTTGACTTGCGCGTCGTGCCGTGCTATAGTAGCGGCAACATATCTGACGCACGAGGAGAGTGTTCTCATGAGGCCAATGTACTTCGCGATTGCGCGCCGCCGCACAGACCCGTTCTTCAGGAACACCCTTTGCGCGCTGCTGTACGCCTGTATCGGGTACGCCGCCGCGGCCGGCGCCGACACGGTCCACCTGAAGTCCGGCATCGCCAAAGAGGGCCTCGTTGTCTCGCAGGACGAGAACGAGGTCGTCCTGGAGATTTCGCGGCGCGGGCTGAAGGCCCGCATCCGCATTCCCGCCGCGGACGTCGAACGCATCGAGAAGACCAGGTCCGCCGGCGAAGAGTACGCCGAGCGCGTCAAGACAATCTCCGCGAACGACGCGCGGGCCTGGCTCGAACTGGGTACTTGGTGCGAGAGCCGCCGTCTGAAAGACGAGGCTCACGAATGCTATCGAAAGGCGTTGGCGATCAAGCCCGATCTTGCGGAGGCGGGTGAGAAGCTCGGCCTGGTCAACGTTCAAGGACAGTGGCTGAAAACCGACCAGATCACGGCGAAGGCCGACGGCCTCATTGCAGCGGGTAAGTTTAAGGAAGCCGCCGCCACGCTCGAGCCGCTCCGCCAGGCCTCGATCCGCCTCCTTCCCGCCAAGCGACGCGAAATCCTCTCGCGGCTGTGCCGCTGCTACGAACTGGCCGGCGCATGGCCCCTGGCACAGGAGACCTACGAGGCCCTCGTGAAAGCCCACGGCAGCCTCACGCCTGAGGTGGCCGTGGTCCGCGTGAAGCAGCGCCTCCTCCAGCAACATCCCGACGGACTCATTCCTCCGCCGCCCGGGCTGGAGCCTAAACCCGCCGAGGCTCAAAAGCCCGATCTGGTCAAGGCCGTGGGCGACGGCGTGAAGGCCGTGGCGGACCTGGTCGCGCAGAAACCGGGGCCGCGCGTGTCTTTGGCCGACCCCAAGGTCATGGACGCCGCCATCCGCCACGCCGCCGAGAACATCCTCAGAGAATCCGACGACCTGGTGAGAAAGGCTGACGCGCAGGCCCTGTCCGAGAAGTTGCTGCGGGCCGCCAATCCCCTGGAACACCTGCAGCGGCTCCTGGACGCGATCCCCAACCTCATGCGCATGGGAACTGGCCAGGCCAGGCCCATCACCTTTGGGCCTGCCGACGAGACCTACGCCAGGGCCGCCGACCGCGCGCTGGAGGCCGATTTCCTCGTCCGCGACATCTCCAAGCCGATTCGGCTCGCCATCGCGCGGAAACGCCTCGCTCTCATTGACGACTGGATTGCGCGCGCGCGGCAGGATCTGGAAACCAACTCCCTCTATATCCCTCCTCCTGCCCCCAATGCCCCGCCCGACCCGAACTTGCGGGCGCGGCTGCTCCAGCTCAGCCCCGACAAAGACCGCGCCGACAGGTTCCGCATGGCCGTCGAGAATCTGGACAAACTCTACGTCCTCAAGTTTACGCTTCTGAACCCCATGTCGGACGACTTCGTCGCGGAGATACAGAAGAACGAGAAGGACAGGGAGGGGATCGAGGATACCAGGAAGAAGGCGCAGACACTGTCGGCCCTATCTGAGGACCTGAAACAATGCGCCAAACTTGAGACGGAGAGTCAGCAGTCATGGGTCAAGGCCCAGACGTCCCACCCATCGCGGTTCCCGTACTCCTATGATTTGTTTCTCAGTCCCGACGGACTGTATCACTTCCGCGACAAAGGAAAATTCTGGCGGAGCAACAGCGACCAATGCATCAATCACTGCGATGACGCCATGTCCAGCGCACGCAAGCGCAAGGCCATACTCTCCAAATATCCCGAGCGCCCCCAGACCGCAGGCGAGCTGGCATCCATCAACAGCTTCATCGTGCAGGTGTACAACTACAGGGTCGGCATCCAGGCCCAGTACAACAAGAAGGGAGGAGCGCGGTAGGGGCCGCCCGCCCGACGGCTTGGCGGGCGCGGGGCGAGGCTTATTTTACCCCAAGCTCCCTCAAGTTGCACTTCTCCATGGCGTCGGCGATGGCGCGGTCAACGGTGTTCACCATTTCGTCGGCCTGTTCGTTTGTCATGATCAGCGCCGGGGCCATCACGAGGATGTCGCCGTTGTTGCGAAGGATCATGCCGTGCTCGCGGCAATAGGCGCTCACGTGTCCCCCCGCGCGGCCCGCCGGCGAGAGGGCACGGCGCGTTTGGCGGTCGGCCACCATCTCCACCGCCCACAGCGTGCCCATGCCGCGGATGTCGCCCACGATCGGGTGCTTGCGCAGTTCGCCGAGGCGCTTCTCCAGGTGTCTGCCCAGCTCCGCAGACCTTCGCACCAGCCCCTCCTTGACGATGATCTCGATGTTGGCCAGCGTGGCGGCGCAGGCAGTCGCGTGGCCGGAATAAGTGTGGACGTGGCGGAAGCCGCCCAGCTTCTTGAACGTGTCGGCGATCTGCTCCGTGGCGATCGCGGCGCCCAGGGGAAGGTACCCGCCGGAGAATCCTTTGCCCACGGCCATGATGTCGGGGACCACCCCCCAGTTCTCGCAGCAGAACATCTTGCCCGTGCGCCCGAACCCCACCTGAATCTCGTCGAAGATCAGGAGTATGCCGTGCTTGTCGCAGAGATTCCGCACGCCCTGGATGTAGCCGTCGGCGGGGACGGGGAACCCTGTGTTGGAGCCGGGGATGGGGTCCATGATTATCGCGGCCACCGTGTGCGGGCCTTCCCACTCGATAACGGCTTCGAGGTTCTTCAGGCAGGCCAGGCCGCAGGTTTCGGGGCGCAGGTTCAACTCGCAGCGGTAGCACCGCGCGTGCATGACGTGCGTGAACCCTGACAGGAGCGGCTCGAACGGCTCGCGCGAACCGGGCAGTCCTGTAGCCGACAGGCCGCCCATCGTTGCGCCGTGGTAGGAGCCTCGCCGGAAGATGATCTTCCGGCGCGCCTTCTCGCCCTTGACCCAGAAGTACTGCCGGGCCATCTTGAGCGCCGTCTCGCACGCCTCCGACCCGTCGCACACAAAAAACGACACCGACAAGGACCCGGGCGCGAGTTCGGCCAGCTTCTCCGCCAGCCTTACGGTCGGCTCCATGATGCAGTCGTAACCGCCCGGAAAGAAGGCGAGTTTCTCCATCTGGTTCTTCACCGCCTCGATCACTTCGCGCCGGCCGTGGCCGCACAGCGTGGTCAGGAGCGACGCGAAGGTGTCCAGGTATCTCTTCCCGTCGGAGTCGTAGACGTACAGGCCTTCGCCCCGCACCAGTATCTTCGGGATCGTGCGTTTCGACTCGCTCTCGGAAAAATAGTTCTGCCACAAGTGCCGCGACGCGGCCCGGATCAGATGCTCGGCATCAAAGCGTTCGGTCATGTCATCACCTCGACAATGGCGCGCGGCGGCCCGGGGTCAGGCCAATTCCTTGCGCGCCCTTTCCACGATTTCCCGCAGCCTCGCCAGTTTCCCCGCGTCCACGTCGGGCTTCCGGTGGGAGGCGAGCAGGTCGTTCACCTTCGCCTGCGTCCGCCGCACGGCTTCCTCTTCCGTCTCTGCGCCGCGCCAGCCGGCGCGCTCCAGGAGTTCGGGCAGCCACAGCGCCGACCGGAAATGCCGGAGCGTATGAGCGGACTCCATGTAATTGGTGTTCTGCGCGTGCCCCACGTCGAGAATGGTTTCCAGGCCGATGGCGTCGTCGCTGACCTCGAGGGGACCCGCCAGGAGCTTCAGGGCCGCCGCCATCTCGCGGTCCAGCAGGAGCTGCACATCGCTCATAGCCAGCCCGCCGTCCAAATGACCGATCCCGACGCCCGGATGCGAGCCGGTAAAGGCCGCAACCGTCATGGCGCTGTAGGCCTTCTCCAGGGCCGCGAAAAGCCCGGGCGACTTGGCGGCCGTGTACTCCCCGCCCCCCACGCCGATGACAACGCCCGTCCAACGCCGGAGAAATTCCCGCGTGGCGAAATTGCGCACGTGGGCGTCGAAGGCCGAGTAACTCGTCTGGCCGCTGCGCATGTCCATGGTGGCGATCCATACGCCGCCGTGTATGGGGACTTTTGGATTGAGGGCGCGCGCCGCAATCCAGTTGGCGATCAACTCGGCGCTGGACACGACGACGCACCCGGCTACCGTCACGGGCGTGCCGGCGCCGCTCACGGTCATGACGTAAATGCTGGCGGGCCGTCCAAGTTTGAGAGTGAAGACAAAACGGTCCGCAACGTCTTTTCCGAAACGCAGCGGACTGGAGAACCCGCAGTTCGCCAGCCAGGGCAGCCCCTTGAGGCCCGTCACGTCCTCCATCTCCATCAAGTACTTGACCTGCCGCACGTCCTGCACGTACGCGCCGCGCGGCTTGCGGACATGCTCATACTGAAGCAGCGTCACCATCAGAGGCTCGATGGGGGCGGGCACGTCCGAAAGCAGGATGCAATGTCCGACCCCGCGTTCCGGATGCACGACGTCGCCGAGTTTCAGAAGACGGACGTAGTCCTCGGTGTTGCCAATTCGCCGCTCTTGTTTCTGTGCGTCGTAGTAATACTGCGAAAGGTTGTGGAACAACCCGCCGGGGCCGGGCGCGGCGAACGTGCGGTGGCCGTCGTCGGCGGGCGGTGCGCCCGCCTGTTTGCGCAGCCCCTCAACGAACTCCTTCACCAACTCCCTCGGAAACCGGGCCGTCTGGCGGTCGTGGTCCACCTTCGCCCCGGCCGCGTCCAGCGCCTTCAGAATCTCTTCATTCTGATAGAGCGCCCCGACTTTCTCCAGCGTCGTCAGCACGGCATCGGCCAGTTTTTCGACGTCCGCGTCGCAAATCAGGTTCTTGATAAACATGATCGCCCTTTCCGTCGGAACCCTTCGGTCCGACCACGCCTCCACCAGCTGGCGCTGGTGGAGGCCGTGTCGCCGCAACGAATGTCCATGCCTACTTTTCGCACGTGAGCTTCATGTTGTCCAGGTAGAAGACGGCGTGAGCGGTCGCATTGCTCATGAATCCGAGCCAGTGGAGTTTTCTCCATTCCGGCGATGCTGCCGGGAGCTTCTCCAACTTCTTGGGCGCCTGGCCGGGAAGCGTGATGGTCAGGTCGTACTGACCCGCGAGCTTCCCCAACCCGCACACGAACTCAAAACGCACCCACTGCCCCAGCGGCAGGCCGATGAGCTTCTCCTTGCCGGCCTTCAGGTCGCCGTTCTTCTCGATTCGGATCGAGGGGCCGACGCGGTACGGCGAGGCGGTGTCGCGCCACTCGTGGGCCACTATGGCGCCCGGTTCCAGGCGCAGATCGAAGCTCAACCGCACAAGACCCTTGTCGAAACGCGGGTTGTAGTACATATGCGGCTGCCATTCGTGCGCGAGGCCGGGCGCATCCGTGATCTTCAGAGACCGCTTGCCCGTGGCGGCGGTCTCCTCGGTGACGCGGATGGAGGCCCCAAGCTCTTCGCCGGAAACGCGAGCCAGTTTGGGCGGCTCGCCCACCGCCGTATCCTCAAACCCGTCGTCCACCGGCTGCGGTCCCGGCGGCATCGGGAAGGTGTAGGGCTTGCGCTCCACGCGCTTGGGCGCTTCCACCCAATCCAGGTCGCCGTAAAGGCCGACGAGGCTCACGTCAATCGGCTTGAAGCCGATCTTCTCCGCCGGCGATCCTCGCTTGAGGGTGAACACGCCGTTTTTCGGGTCGGTAAACAGCGGGTCGGCGATAATGGAGCGCTGATCGAACCCCTTGGCCCGCCACTCCTCCCACGTCATTCCCGCCATCTCGAACTCCGGGTCCGAGGTGTCCCAGTACAGGTTGTTGTCCATTCGATAGTTGCCGTTGGACCAGTTCCCGCCAAGGGGCTGGCCGTTGTCGCAATAGATGATGTTGCGCTCCAACGTGAAAGAGACGTGGTCTTCCTGCCGTGAACGGATGATCTGGCCTTCGAGCGAAAAGGCGAAGATGTTGTTGCGGAGGATGTTTTCGCGCCCGTAGTGCTGATGGAACCCGCCCGTCTTGGTATTGTAGACGACGTTGTTTTCCATGAGGATGTCCGTGCTGCCTTCGTCGGTGTAGAGACCCCAGCCGCCGTAGCTGTAGGAATGCACGTCGTGAATGACATTGTGGCGGAGCCGTGTGCCCGGCGACACGCCGAGGGTGTAGATGCCGCCCATGTCGCTCAGCACGCCGCGCCCGATGTGGTGGATGTGGTTGTACTCGACGAGGTTGTTATTCGCCGAGCTGGGCGCGTAGCCCCAACACCAGCCCACCGACATGCCGGAGTAGTCGAAGTCGCACACGTCGTTGTGCGTGACGGTGTTGTGGCTGCTGCGCAGGATGATGACGCCGATGCCCTCCCGGAAGACCTTGCCGCCGTCGTGGATGAAACAGTTGTCCACCAGATTCCGCTCGGCGGCGACGTGCTCGTTCTTGGGACTCTCCGTCTCGCCGATGCACACGCCCCCGCCGCCCAGGTCGTGAATGTGGCAGCGCACAATGCGGTTGGACTTGCAGCCGCTGCCCAGCCAGACGGCATACTCGCCCACGTGGGCGATCTCGCAGTTCTCCAGCGCGCAGTGATGCGTCCCATTGGCGTGGACGGCCCCTTTCATGAATCCGACGCCGGCCTGTCCGTCGGCGGGGCCTTTGTCCGCCACGACCCATTCAGCGTGTTGGAAGGAAAGCCCCCGAAGCGTGATGTGTTCCACAATCGCGCCCAGTTCGCCTTCTCCCGCAAACCGCACCAGTTGCCGTATCGCCGGGGCGACCACGTCGGCCTGGGACATGTCCTCGCCCGGCATCGGCCAGTAACTGAGGACGCCCGTCTTGCGGTCCAGATACCATTCGCCCGGCGAGTCGAGGGCCTCGCGGTAGTTCTCCACGTAATACCTCTGGTCCTTCTCCCACCACGCGACGGGCCAGCCGCACGGCGCCGTGAAGCGCACTATCCGCTCCTTCTCGTCCAGCGACTCGATCCACTGTACGGAGGCGGTCCAGGCGTGGAAGAGAACGATGTTTACGTCCTCAAGTCCCGCCCACCGCTGGATGTCGCCGGCGTTGTAGCGGAAGCCCATTTTCTTTGTCTTCTCGCCGCGCGCCTTCGTGCGGTCGCCGAGCGGCTCGATGGGGCCTTCGCACCGAAGGTAGCCGTCGTTGGGCGTGCGGGCGCGGGTCCGCCGCTCGCCGTTGACGAAAAGCTGCTGGAAGTACCACTTGCCGGCCTTGACTTCGGGCACTTCGGCGGTCCAGATGTCGCCCTGTCCCCGTTTCCATCCCTTGATGGGCCGGCCGCCGCTGAGCACGGGCTTTTCGCCGGGGAATGCCGCGTAGACAACCGGCGCGCCTTCGGCGCCGGAATCGCGATGGGTGAAGACCAGAGGTTCGGTAAGCCGGTACACGCCGCCGCGAATGAGCACCGTGTACGGCGTCTTCTGGCCGGGCGTTCGCGCCTCGCGCACGGCCCTGGCCGCGCGCGCGACCGACGCGAACGGCCCGTTGTTACCGAGCGCCTTCGGCGCGGATTGCCTGCCCGACCAAGCGTCATTCCCATCGGTGGCGACATAGAAATCCGCCTTCATGGCCGTCTCCTCCTTTACTGCGACTTTCTCCACGCAGCCGAGCGCAACGATGAGCCATCCGACCACCGACACGGCGCAAACGAACCCTTTCCTCGTCATCATTTCCTCTCCGCACAGTCTGACCAGCCGATTCAGGGCGTCACCAGTTTTATCAGAGCCGAATAGTCCGTCCCTTTTTCCAGCATATCGGAGACCTTCCGGCCGTCGGGCAGAGGGATCGTCAGGATGAAGTGATCCCACCACTCTTGCTGCCCCGGCCCCCGCTCCGTGAGGCGTTTGGCCTGTTCGCGGGCCTTTCCCAGGTCTTCGGCGCTCGGCTGGGGGCGCGTCTTGGGGAACTTGCGGGCGTAGGCAACGGCTTCTTCGCCCTTGAGTTCCCGCAGGTCGAGCAGCAGCTTCCAGCCGGGCCACACGCCCTTGATGGCCTCCACCATCGGCTCCGCCGGGAACGGCGCGTTGATGGGCGCTGCCGCGAGGTCGAGCAGATAGTCTACGAGATACAGGGCGTCCTGTCGAGTGGCACCGCGAAGGATGACGGTCATGTTATCGCCTCTGCGGGAGAGGGAGATCACGCCCGCCATGCCCGGCGCAACGGCGGGGGCTTGCAGCGCGCCGGCTATAGCCGCGTCCTCTGGCGTAAGCAACACAACCGCATGGGCGCCGGCGAGCTTCTGTGCGACATCTTCCGGCGAGACGCGTATCACGTAATCGGCGACTTTTCTTGTCGGCGCGGGGCGGCCCTGGGCCTTGGCGACCCGCCGTTCAGCGCGCAACAGCTCCAGGCCCAGCACCTGCGCGGCGCGCTCGACCGGCCACGGGGCTTGCGCCGAGACAACCACGACCGGCTCCTTCGCGGCCAGCTTCGGCAGCTTGTCGTTCTCGGGCAGGGCCTCAAGGAACGCGGCCTGAACCTCCGTCTTGGCCGCCGTGCTCAGATACCCGTAATAGGCCGCGCACTGCGCGGCGCCGTTCACGAGTTCCTCAATGCACACGGCCGTCATGTGAGCCGCATTTCCAAATTTCATCTGCGGGCCGTTCAGGGTGTCGGGGTCGAGCATGTCGAGGGAGATGAAATTCGCGTACCAGCGCGCATACTGGTCGGCGTCGTTGAAGGTCCAGTCGCTGAAGCTGTCCAGCATCTGCGGGGTGACATGCGCGCGCACGCTGGGCATGGTGTCGAAATAGGCATTGATGCTTCCCTGGAACGCGCGCCACTTGTCCAGGTTGACCTCCGGTTCGGGCAGGTCCAGACACTGATCGGGCGCTGTCCCCTTCAGGTGCGGATAGTACACCTCCCGTTTCACGCGGGGCACGCGAACGGCCTGGAACTTCAGCGGCAGAAACCTCGACCAGGTGTCGCCGGGCGTCCCATACCACACGCGCGAGTGCGCAATGCAGGCGAAATCATCGAGAAAGTGTGTGGCCGCCGACGCCAGCAACATGGCCTTCGGGACGTCGCCGGCCCGCAGGGCGTCAATGGCCTCGGCCGTGAAGAGCCGGCGAAGGTACACCTCCTCCCCGCTGCGGATCGCGTGATCCGGCAGAGAGTCCGGGTAACTGCCGTAGCGGCAGAGCTTTGAGTTGGACCGAAACGGTTCCGGCGCGACGGTCGCGGCCAGGATGGACGCGTCGTCATGCTGCGCGCCCCATCCAAGACAGCACCGAGACGACGCGAACACGATGAATCCCACGCACAGGATACAAAGCTTCCGCCCAAACCCCGCCGCGTCGCTGAAATGGCCCATAGGAAGTCCTTTCACAATGCCCGTTCTTTGTCCCGCCGGTGTATCGCCTTTTGCGCCTGATGCCGCACTTGACAGTCTTGGGAAACTCGCTTATCATGAAGTATTGGCGCCTTTTCTTCACGCGCAAGTTTGTCCTCCGGAGTAGATACATGCATAGTCGCGCAGCCCTGGTATGTGCACTTTGCTGGCTTCTGTCGGCCTTGATGAGACCTTCCCCCGCCGACGCTCAGTCCGTCGCCAAGCCGCCGTTGCCGGCGGCGGTCGAACCGCTGCAGATGATCTACCAATGCCGCGACGCCTACGCCCCCGTGCAGGACTTCACGGCCGTCATGCGCCGGCGCGAACGCATCGCTGGCGAGATGCAGCCGGAGGAAACCATCGCCGTCAAGCTTCGGAACAAACCGTTCAGCGTCTATTTCAAATGGATCGCCGAACCCCACCGGACACGCGAAGCCATCTACGCCGAAAATCTCAACGACAGCTACATCGTCGCTCACGAGGTCGTGGGCTTCGTCAACTGGGCGTGGCGGGTTCATCCGGACTCCCTGATCGTCCGCAAGTACAGCAGCCGCTCCATCCGCGACGCCGGGATCGGCAACGCCATCAAGTCCCTGCTTCACGTGTGCGAGTCGGCCCAGACCGCAGGGGACCTGCGGCTTTTCTATGTTGGGCAGGATACCTTCGACAAGCGCCCCACCGACGTCCTTATGCGCCTGCTGCCGCAGAAACCCGGCTACCCGTATCATCTGGTGGTCCTGCACATTGACCGGCAGTATAAGCTGCCTGTGAAATTCGTCTCGCTGAACTGGGATTACGAGATGGAGACAGCATACTCCTATTCCGACCTGAAAATCAATGTGGGACTGACCGACGAGGACTTTAACTACAAGAGCAAGAACTACAACTTCCACTCGCCTGTGGGGTGGCGTGCGCTGCCCTAAGGCCCGCCGAAGGGGCATGGCCGGCCCCGCTCCTGGCGGCGCCAGGCACGGGGCACGCGGACGCAGCCCCAGCCCCTCCAAGAGCGCGTCCGCGAAGCCGTCGGGCGGACGCGCCGCGTCCCTCTCGCCTCACTCCGTCTGCTTCTCGTAGCGCAGGAACAACGGACTCTTCGCGTCAAGCACCGCCTGCGCCTGCCGGTCCCCCAACAGGTAGCGCCTCATAAACGCCAGACTGTACGTCTTGATGGCGTCGGCAACCGGACCCGATTTCTGAGGCCCCAGCCCCGGCCATTTCCGGTCGAACAACGCCTGGCAGAACGAGAAATGGTTGGCGCTCTTCAGCTCCATCATGTACTTGGGCGGCGGGCAATGGTCGTAGGCGCGCTTGGTGTCGGCCACCTTGTCATTCAATAGAAGCGTCCGCCAGTGGGCCGTCTCCACCTCGCCGAACATGAACATGACGGGCAGACGGATGCGCCCGTAGTCGGCGCCCTTGAACATGAAGACGCCGCCGCTCAACAGCAGCGCCGCCTTGAAAGGCGGGACCTTGTCCTCCGGCCTGATCCCGCACACACATAACGCCGTATAGCCGCCCAGCGAGTGGCCGATTATGCCGATGGCGCCGGGGTCCATCGTCCCCTTGAACGGCGACCCCTCCGTCTTGTTCAGCCGCAGCATCTCGTCCACCACCAACGACACGTCCTTGCACCGATGGCGGTACGCCTGATGGTCGAAGGAATTCCCGGACCTGGCCAGCTTGATGACGTTGAAGGAGTACCAGCTCTTGCGGAGCGCCTGGTCGGGTTTGGTCCGGCAGATGACGTTTTTGTCCTCATGGTCGGGCGCCGCGATCACAAAGCCCTGGCTGGCCAGGTACTCCATCAGGTAGGCCGACGCGATCCCCGCGCCCCCATACCCGTGCGAGTAGACGATGAGGGGATGCGGCCCGGGCGCAGGCGCCGCAGCCAACGCCACAAGTCCGGGCGTCTCATAGGGATCGTTGTACTTGTGCCGCGAGACCGCGCTCCTGGTCGGGTACCATAGGGCCACCGTCAGCGGCGGCGGATCGCCGTTCGCTTCCGTGCGCCTGAACTCCGTCACGTCATGACCCACGCTGAAGGGCGTCGCCGGGGCCTCCTGCCCTACCGCGCTCCCGCACAGGACCCAACCCAGACATCCGGCCAGCAGGCTCAGCGTCGCAATCCCATTCCGTCCACAAAGCCCATCCATCGCCTGCATCCTCAAGGAACCCGGACACCCGAAATGCTCAACCGTACCCGGTACAGAGACGTGCGCGCAGTGATGTAAAGCGACTTCCAGTCCGCGTCCGCCAAGCCGTCGGGCGGACGCGCCGCGTCGCCCCATGCGCAATTGGCGGGGACCTCCGGAGGCACGATCCGCCCCAGCAGCCCGCCCGCGGGGTCAAAGACCCATACGCCCCCAGGCCCCGTGGCGTAGATGTTGCCCTCCACGTCCACCTTCATCCCGTCGGGAGCGCCCGGCTCGTCTGACTTCAGATCGGCAAAGAGCCGACCGTTCGCGATTCCCCCGTCGGCCTGCACGTCGAACGCGCGTATGTGCTTGCGACTCGACGAGTCGGCCACGTACAGCGTCTTCTCATCCGGCGAAAACGCCAGACCGTTGGGTCGGTCGAAATCGTCGGCCAGAAGCGCCAGCGCCTTGCCGTCGGGCGAAAGCCGGTACACCCCCTGGAAGGCCAGCTCCTTCCCCTCCGTGCCCTTCGGCAGGCCGTAAGGCGGGTCGGTAAAGTACAGGCTGCCGTCGGACTTCACAATGACATCGTTGGGACTGTTGAGACGTTTGCCGTCGTAGCGGTCGGCGAGGACCGTAATGCGCCCGTCTTTCTCGGTGCGCGAGACGCGGCGGTTCCCGTGTTCGCAAGCAATCAGGCATCCCTGCCTGTCCAGCGTCAGGCCGTTCGAGTTGCCGCTCGGATCGCGAAAGACGCTCGGCATCGCTTGCTGCCCCGCCGCAAAGAGGCGCGCGCACGCGGCGTCCCACTGGTAAATCTTGTTGGCGGGAATATCGCTGAAGAGCAGGCGCCCCTCGCTCTGGACCCAGACCGCCCCCTCTGTGAACCTGAAACCGGTCGCGAGCCGTTCAATCGCCGCCCCCTCCGGAACGATGCGGCGGAAGGCGGCGGACTTCTCCTCAAATCTCCCCTGCTTCGGCTCCGCCCAGGCCGCCCCCACGGCCAATCCCAGGAGAACGACGCTCACCCCCAGAACAGTCAGGTTCACCATGGCGCTCGCGCCTCCAAGGTCCGTGAAAGCAGCCGGGCCTGCATAGCATTCGATTCTATCCCCCTGAACTCCTGCGGGTCAAAGGGAAAATGGAATGCTGTTTTTCCTTGCGAAACGCATGGCGTCTGAATTATTCTTTATGGGTTGAGCGTCAACCAAGCTCTTCTGAAAATCCGCACAGGAGTCGCCATGTCGGTTGAGCAACGCACACGGAACATGCCTCCCCGGACAAGGGTTCCCCGGCGCCACAAGACCATTCAACTTCATATCGAGGAATTGGAATCGCGCGTCGCGCCTTCCGGTGTCGCGCCCACCCTGAACATCTCCGCACCCGTGGACTACGATCTGCGCGCCACCGGCCAGACCTACACGATCAGTTTCACAGCCTCCGACCCCGACAGCCCCGCCACAATCGAGCTTTATTACGACGCCGACAAGAACCCCAACAACGGCAGGACGCTCATCGCCGCCGGCCTGTCCAAAGACCTTACCAGTTACAACTGGAACACAACGTCCGTGCGACCTGGACTTTACTACATCTATGGCCGCATCCACGACGGCCAGAATCTCACGGAGGCCTGGTCCACAGGCAGAGTCGTCCTGTCCGCGCCCTACGGACCGCCGGTCGCCACCTTCAACACCTCCCTGGGATCCTTCACCGTCGAACTGAACCAGAACGCCGCGCCCATCACCGTCGCCAACTTCCGCACCTACGCCGACGCCGGCGCCTACAACGGGCTGGTCTTCCATCGCGTCATGTCGAACTTCATGATCCAGGGCGGGGGCTACTATCCCGACCTCACCACGCACGTGACCACGAATCCGTCCATCGTCAACGAGAACCTGCGCGGCGCCATCGCCATGGCGCGCACCCCCGACCCCAACTCCGCCACGTCTGAGTTCTTCATCAACGTCGTGGACAACTCGTTCCTGGACTACGCCAACCTGTACAGCCCCGGTTACGCCGTCTTTGGCCGCGTCCTGACCGGCGCCAACGTCGTCAACGCCATCAGGACCGTTCCCGTACAGGACAACGGCTACGGGGAGATATCGAGACCCCTCAATCCCCCCGTCATCTATTCGGTCTCTATCACCGACAGCACCACTCCGACCACCGTAACCATTCTGGCAAGCGACCCCTTCGCCGCCGAGACCGGCCCCGACCCCGGCGTCTTTACCGTCACGCGCTCCGGAGACACCACGGGGGCCTTGATCGTCGGCTACACGATCGGCGGCACAGCCACCCCCGGCGCCGACTACGGCGCCCTTTCCGGCTCGCTCGCCCTCGCCGTCGGCCAGACGTCTGCCACGATCGTTGTCACGCCCGTCCCCGATTCGCTCGTCGAGGGAAATGAAACCGTCGTCCTGACCCTCTCCCCCAGCGCCTCCTACGCCCTGGGTTATCCGAGTACCGCCACGGTGACCATTGCGGACAGCGTCATCGGCACCACCCTTCCCACCATCGGCAACAGCAGTCTGGTCAAGACCGTCATCTACACCGATACCGATGGAACCCTCGTCACCTTCAACATCCAAGGCGGAGACGCCTCGCTTCGTTTCCTGGGCAACGGCGTGACCTGGGGTTCCGCGAAAGTCGGCACGATCCAGATAAGGGACGACGACAACAGGGTGGAACTGGCCGACGTGACCCTCTCCAACATCCAGCCCACCTGCAAGATCACGATCACGACGCAAGGCGGCCTCGACGCAGGCGCGCGCCTCCAGGCCATCTTTGGCGACGGCCCAGTGGCCTCGATCACGGCCCCCGGCGTGGACTTCATCGGCCGGGGAATCGTCATGGACTTCGGCTCTGTCGCCAGTCTTCAGGTACGCGACATCCTCTTCGGGGCCGGCATCCTGATGTCCGGCCCCGGCCCGGCCACCGGCGTCATGATCAAAGCGCGCGACATCGCCGCCAACGCCAACGTGGCCCTGACTCCCGGCATCAAGAGTTTCATCGCGGCGCGATGGGCCTCCGGAACGCTCACGGCGCCCTGGGCCGCCGCCCTGTCCATCACGGGCGACAACCTCGGCATCGTCGGCGACTTCGGCGCGACCGTGAACCTCTCCGGCGTCGGCGCTCCCGCCGGCAAGCCGACCCTGGCCGGCTTCTCCGCATCCGGCGCCGCCGGCGGCTATATCGCCGTTACTGGCGCTATCGGGGCGTTCAACGCCGGCGAACTTTCGGGCGCGCAAATCATCGCCACCGCCGGCATCGGCCCCATCAAGATACTCAAAGGCGGCCTCAACGCCTCGATCACGGCAGGCGACGGCATCGCCTCCATTAACATCGTCGGGGGAACGGGCGGCAATCTGTCGGGCGTGGTTATTGCGAACGGCCCTGCCGGTATCGGAACGATCAATGTCCCCAAGGGCGGCTTGAACGGCGCCACGATCAGCGCCGCGCATTCCGCCGGAGCCGGGATCAAGTCCGTCATCGTCAACGGCGGGATCGTCAACAGCGCCATCGTCAGTCAGGGCACTGGCGGCATCGGCAAGATGGTGGTCAAGGGGGATGCCGACATGAACCTTGCCGTCCCCAACGGCATCATCGGCTCGTTCACGCTAACCGGCACGAGCGCCTCCAAGATGTCCGGAACGTGGAACGTCCTGGGTATCAAGACCTTCAAGGGAACGCTGGGCGAGATGGCGAACTTCCGTCTCACGGCCTCGGGCGCCATCGGTTCCTTCACGGCCGGCGGAAACATGACGGGCAATTCCACGATCAAGGCCCTGGCGCTGGGGACGCTCACGATCCAGGGCGAACTCCGCAGCGACAACGCCTACGCCATCGAGACGACGGGCGACCTGGGGGCCAAGTCGAAGATCACGGTCGCCGGCACGGCGTCGTACGGCCTGAACCAGGGAGTAAATCGGATCAAGATCGGAGGCGCCCTTCACGGCCAGATATCGGTCGGCACAAGCTCCGCCGTCCTCAACGGCATGTTCGGCGATGTGGTCATCGTGAACTCCCTCAACAGCACCGGCAAACTGACCGCCGACGCCCGGAACCCGAACGCCGTAATCTTTGCCGCCAACCCGGACAACCTGACTTACACCGCCGGCAAAGTGACAGGAAAAACTCCGGCCATCCTTTTCGGCCTATCGTCCTGGCCTGAGGCGTAGAAACGAGTTCGAGCGGGAAAAGAGCGGGAATTTGACCAAATCCGAATTCCTCAAGCGCAACGGCAAGAACGTGCTTTACCGGCTGTGGACATTCCTCGCCTACATGGGCCGTCTTTCCCTCTACACCTGGAAGCAGTTGGTGCGGGACAAGTGTCTGACCAGCGCCTCCGCCCTGGCCTTCGCCACGCTCACGGCCACCATCCCCGTGGCCACCGTGGCCTTTTCGCTGTACAAGGCCTTCGGCGGACTCGCCGGCTTCGAGGACGACATTAAGCGCAAGGTCTTCGAATGGCTCCTCTCCGTGCCCACCGTCGGCCATGAGCGTGTGGAGCAGATAGAGCCGCCCAAACAACCCGGCGCCGAGGAAAAGTCAACCGCCCCCGACGCTCAGCCGGCCGAAACCAAACAGCCCTCCCTCGACGCCATCGCTCAGGACTACGCCGAGACCGTCTCGCAGTGGGTCACCAAGCTCTCCGACCAATTGGGCCGTTACACCGTCAACGCCATCAGCCTTTCCGCCCTCATCATCATCGCCGTCTTCCTTCTCCACACGATCGAAGGCGCGTTCAACGACATCTGGCACGTCCAGCAGAAGCGAAGGTTCCTGTACAAATTTGTCGTCTTCTGGGCCGTGGTCTCCCTCGGCCCTGTGCTCATCGGCGCCTCCATCTATCTCTCATGGAGCGTGATCCCGTACCTGCGCAGTGTTCCCGGCCTCCAAGCGCTGAGCAAGCTCGTCGGCCTCCTGCCGCTGCTCATCTCCATCATCGTGTTCTACCTCACCTACTACTTCCTCCCCAACGCCCGTGTGCGATGGTCTTCCGCTCTGGCCGGCGCCGTCGTGGCCGCCATCCTCTGGGAACTCGCCAAGCGCGGCATGTACCTCTATGCGTTCCTCGTAGTGCCCTACAGCAAAATCTATGGCTCCCTCGGCCTCGCGCTGATCTTCATGCTGTGGCTCTTCCTGACCTGGGTCATCGTGCTCTTCGGCGCCGAGGTGTCCTATACCTCCCAGAACCTCCACGCCCTGCGCTACCTTGAGCAGCGCAGCAAGGTGCACTTCTCCCCGCTCAGCGAGGTGCTTGCCCTGCGCGTGGTGCTTGTGGCGGCCAAGTCGCTCCTGGAGGGTCGCGGCCCCCTCTCCGTCCTGGGCATGGCCCGCGAGTTGGGGGTCGCAGAGGATGAGGTGCGCCCCCTCACCGACCGCCTCGTCGCCACTCGCTTGCTTACCGTGGTCACCCCCGCCACCGGCGCCTTCGCCCACGACATGCAGTTCGTCCTGGCCAAGGCCCCCGAGGCCCTTCAGGTCCGCGAGGTCCTCCAATGCGTGAGGGAAGACATGGGCTGGGCCTTGACCGGGGCCTCCCCGCACGAGAGCAACGAACTCACCCGACTTTTCGGACAGTTCGACCAGTCCATCCAGGCCGTCCTCGGAAACCTCAACCTCACCGACCTGGTCAGGCGCGTGCAGCACGAATAGCCTTACCCGCCCCCCTCGAAGAACCCCTTCAACGCGTCGAGAAGCTCCTGCTGCCGCTCAAACACCTGCGCCTTGCGCGGCAGCGAGCGCAGAAAGGCCTGGCCGTACCGCTTCTGAACCAGCCGCCGGTCGGCGATGACCACAATGCCCCGGTCGGACTTCGTGCGGATGAGGCGCCCGAATCCCTGCTTCAGCCGGATGACGGCGCTCGGCAGCGTGTAGTGCAGAAAAGGGGAAAGACCGCGCGAAGAGAGCAGCTCGCACCGTGCCTGTATGATGGGTTCGGTGAAGACGTGGAACGGGAGTTTGGCGATCACGAGCAGGCTCAGCGTCTCGCCCGCGAAGTCCACGCCTTCCCAGAAGCTTTGCGTGCCGAGCAGCACGGAAGTGATGTCGCGCTGGAACAGCGCGGCCACGGCGTCGCGGGACCCGTCCTTGCCCTGCCCCAGAACCAGGATGTTCTCCGGCTCCAGATTCTCCTTCAACCCCGGATACACCGCATTGAGCATCTCGTACGAAGTGAAGAGCACCATGCCGCGTCCGCCCGACGCCCGCAGCATCTCCGTCAACAGCCGCGTCAATTCCTCCTCGAAGGCGCCTTTGGTTTCACGCGGTTCGGGCAGGCACGTCGGCACGTACAGGCGCGTCTGCTTCTCGAAGTCGAAGGACGACCCGACGTCTTTGCACGTCAGCCGCTCCGGAGGCAGGTCCGCCGCGCCGAGCCGTTCGCGCATGAAATCGAATCGCCCGTCCACGCTCATCGTCGCCGACGACATGATCACCGATCGTTTCGGGTCGTAGAAGTACTGCTGCATCATCACGGCGATCTCCAGCGGCGCAGCCCGCAGCTCGTAATGAACGTGGCGCCTGGAGACGCGTTCGGTCCAGTACACGTGATTGGCCTCGCTCCCCGCGCACACGAACTCGATGTCCGACACCACTTCCTTCAGGGAGTCCGCGTGATACTGGATCTCGCGCTGGAAATCGCGCCCGTACTCGACCCGGTCCGCGAGCGCCTTGAGAAGCTCCATCAGCGTCTCCAGCGACTTGGCCAGCGCGCTCACCTGCGCCACGAGGCTTCTTTTTTCCTTTGCGATATCGTCCCATGTCTCGGTCGTCTGGGACTCCGCCGCGAAGCGTATCTTGCCTTCGGCACCCCCCTGCGAATTGTATAGAGGCGCACAAGCCCCGAAAAAGCTCTCCACCGCGCGCGATATCTCGCTGAACAAGCCGATCATCTTCTGTATCCGGTCGTCGGCCGCGCGCCCTTCGGCCGTCCCTTCTGCCCCCGATCGCGCCAGTTGAAACCGTATATTCGTGAACAGCCCCTTCCCGGAGCCGTCCCGGCGCGCGCGGTGTAACCTATTCAGAATCCTATAGATGCGCCACGGATACAACCACTTCGAGAAGCACTCCGTCGCGACGTTTTCCAGGTTGTGCGCTTCATCAAAGACAATGACCGAATACGGCGGCAGCACCGCCCCCTGCTCCAGACCCAGTTCGGCAAACACAACGGCGTGGTTCGCCACCACCAGGTCGGCCGCCAGCGACAACGCCCGCGCTCGTCGAACAAAACAGTGCCGGAACTCCCGGCACCCCCGCCCGGCGCACTCCGCCCCGTCGCTCGACAGTTTCTCCCACAGGTCCGCGCCGCCCGCGTAGCCGAAGGACGTATTGCCGGCGATATCCCCCGTGTCGGTCGTGGCCGCCCACGTCACAACCGGCAGCATCGCGATGCGTTCGTCGCTCTCAAGCTCCCGCTCGTGCTCGCGCAAAACGTAAAGGAACTTCCGCACGCACAGGTAGTTCCTGCGCCCCTTGATGATGGCGGTCTTGCAGGCCACCGGCAGCGTCTCCAGCAGAAACGGCAGGTCTTTGAAGTAAATCTGCGCCTGCAAGTTCTTCGTGTTGGTCGAGACGATGACCCTCTGGTTGTTCTGTTTGGCCCATTGGATCACCGGCGCAAGATACGCCAGCGACTTGCCGGTCCCCGTGCCGGCTTCGATCATCAGATGTGTGCCCTCATTGAGCGCGCGGCACACGGCGGTCACCATCTCGATCTGCTCGGCGCGCCGCTCGTAGAAGGCCATGTGCTTGGAAAAAAGCCCCCCGTCTTCGAAGATGGCCGTGACGGCCTCCACGTCCAAGGGCGTCGCCTCCGCTTCTTCGGGCAGTGCTTCGGGGCGATCCACCGACAGCTTGCTCATGTCGGGAAAAACGTCCCTCCACTCCCCTCTCCTCCCCCCGAAGGACTTGGCCGCGATCTTCTGCATCGCCGCCGCAAAGACCACCTTCAGCGGGTGGGTCTCGCCCTTCAACAGATCAACCAGCGCTGTAATGACCGGCGGCGAGAGGGCCTCGGTCTCTCCCACGAGCCTCGCCCACAAGGCAGCGATAAGGCCCGCGCGCGTCGCAATCCCCTGCGGCCCGTCGTACTTCACATCAAGCCGGTGCGCAAGGACGTTCAGTTCGAATGAGAGCGCGGTTGGGGCCACGATGCGCGCCAGGTCGGCCGAGTCGAAGACCTCCCTCGGCACATCGCCTTTGGCCAGAAATGAAATGACGGAAAGCTCCTCTTGCCCCCCGTGAACGACCATTGCCCGGCCCCCCAGGAAGGACATGAACGCCTTCAACGCCTTCTTCGCGGAGCCTTTGCCCGCGAGGTCGGAATTCTTGATCCCCGTGGCCTTCTCGACCCGAAGCCCCAGCGCTTTGGCGGGCTTGCACAGCGCGTGGAACCTTTCCCCCGGCCCGTCCTTCCCTATTGCAACCGCCTCAAGTTCCAACAGTTCCGACTCGAGAGGATCTCGATTCGTCGTAACGATGTCAACGGCCACCAGGCCGGTCTCAAGAGTACTTGCCATTCGCTTCTCAGTAAACCATCACGCTTGTGGACTTGAACGAAATGAACACGTGCATGCCCGGCGCAAGCCCCATCTCCTCGCGCGACGTCTGCGTTATCTCCGACACCAGCAAGATGCCGCAATCCACCGTCACACGCGCAAGGTGCCCGCCCTGCTCGATGCGCGTGATAACGCCGCGAAACCGGTTGCGCGCGCTCGACTCCAGCGCCTCGCGCGAGATGACGATCCCCTGCGGATTGATCGTGATCTTTCCCTTGCCGACCCGGTCGCTGACTATCTCGATCCGCACCGCATCCGAAACGCGCAGGAACGCCCGCTCGCCCTCGTGCTCGATCTCGCCCCCGAACAGGTTCACCACCGGCGTCACAACCAGACGCCCGTCCCGAAGGGCTACGATCTCGTCGGAGAGCACAAGCGTCTCGTTGAGATCGTGGCTCGTGAAGAGGATGCTCATGCCGCGCTCCGCATTGAGACGGCGGATCAGGGCGCACACCACTTCGCTGCTCTGTTGATCCACGTTGGCGGTAGGTTCGTCCAGCAGGATGCACTCCGGGTCAATGCAGACGGCGCGGGCCAGGGCCGCGCGCTGCCGTTCGCCGGCCGAGAGCGTGTTCGCGGCGCGCCGTGCGAGGGCCGAGAGCTCCACCTGCTCCAGGGCGCGCAGGGCGCGCTCCCGCCGTTGTGTGCGCCCTACCCCGCGCACCTTCAGCCCATATTCCACGTTCTCGATCACGTTCCCCTGAAACAACACTGGATTCTGCGACAGGTACGTCAGGCGTCGCCGCACCGACAGAGCAGCGGCGGATGTGTTGATGGCCTCCCCCTTGAAAAGCACCGTCCCCGTCGTGGCGGGCATGATGCCCGCGAGAATCTCAAGCAGTGTCGTCTTCCCCGCCCCGTTAGGCCCGATCAGCCCGTATATCCGGCCTTCCTCGAAGCTCAGTTGCGGTATGTCCAGGGCGTTCACGCCGTCGTAGCGCCTGGTCAGTTTGTGGATTTCGAAAAGCATCCTGGAGTCCCACGCCGTCACGAAGCGCCCTTGACCTTGCCCTGTAGATATTGGATGAACACGTTCGCCGAAAGCGCGATCACCAGAAGGATGAGACCCAGCGCTATGGCCTGCCCGAAGTCCCCCTTGCTCGTCTCAAGGGCCAGGGCCGTGGTCAAGGTCCGGGTCGCGCCCCGGATGTTGCCCCCGACCATGATGGCGCAGCCCACCTCCCCGATCACGCGCCCAAAACCCGACGCCACCGCCGCCATTAGCCCGAATCGCGCCTCGCGCAATACGGTCATGGCCGTCTGAAGCCCGTTCGCGCCCAGCGCCCGGGCCGTCCGCGATACACCCGCGTCCACGGCGTTGACGGCCGAGACGCAAAGCGCCGTCACGATCGGGAAAGACAGTATCCACTGCCCCACGATCATGGCCTTGGTCGTGTACAGCATGTCCAGCGGTCCAAGCACCCCTTGCCGCGACACGAGCGAGTACACCAGAAGCCCCGCCAGTACGCTCGGCAGCGACATCAGCGTGTTGAACACCGCAAGGACGGCGCGTCTTGCCGGAAACCGGTACACGGCTATCACGAAACCCAGCGGAACCCCCACAAGCGCCGCCCCAAACACCGCCATCACCGTCACCTTCAGGGACACGTAGGCGGCGTGAAAGATGTCCGGGTCGCCCGTGGCCACCAAGCGCAATGCGTTCAGGAAACCCTCCCACAGAAGGCTCATTGCCGCTCCGCTCCCGCGTTGTCTTGCTTCACTTCTTGACCGTTCATTCAGCCTGTCTCTCTTCTCGTCGGCGGACATCACGCCCCGCCGCGAGCACGTCATGATACCAGATCAACCGCGAATACTAAAGCGCCCACGCGGACAGTTGACTTGCTTTCACCCTGGGTGATACCATCATGTTCATGGAATCGCGCCCTGGCGGAACTATGGAAAGGACCATGCCTTGTCCTCCATCAAGAAGAAGGTTCTCCTGACGGGCGGCAGCGGTCTGGTGGGTCGCACACTCGTCCCGCGCCTGACCCCGCGCTGGGACGTGACGCATCTAGACGTCAAGGACCCCGGCGACGGCCTGCCGTGCATTGTCGGAGACCTGCGCGACGCCGCGCTCGTGGCCCGTGCGTGCAAGGGCATGGACGCCGTCCTCCACGTCGCCGCGCTTCACGGGAAAGCCTGGGCGGTGGCCGGAGACGACGCGGGCTTTGAGGTTAACGTCATCGGCACGAAGAATATTCTCGACGGCGCTGCGGCTGCCGGCGCGAAGCGCGTTGTGTTTACGTCGTCCATCTGGGCGACCGGCCACGGCCCCAACCCGCCTTACCTGCCCATTGACGAGTTGCTCCCTCGCCAGCCTGCCGAGTTGTACGGTCTCACCAAGATCATGGGCGAACAGATGTGCCGCTATGCCGCCGCCCGACACGGTATCAGCACGATCGCGTTGCGCCCCGGCGGCATCCGCCCCGCCGAGACCTATGGGCCTTGTCAACCTTGTTATCTCGGCGCTGCCGTTGACGTTCGCGACGCCGCCGACGCGCACGTGCTGGCGCTGGAGGCCCCGCAATCCCTACGGCATGAGGAGTTTGTGATTACGGCGGATTCTCCGTTGTGCCGTGTTCGGGCCGATGACTTTCGTAAGGACCCCGCCGCGGCTTTCGATAGGGTCGTTCCGGGCGCAGCCGCCCTGGTCGCTCAGGACAGACTTCGCCTGTCGCCCGACATGGAGTGGTACACGATCGAGAAGGCACGCCGCCTGCTCGGATACAATCCCCGTTACAACTTTGTTCTCTGAGGCCCGCATGAATTTTCCCAAGATCAATGAAGCCGTTCGTCTGGCCCGCCTTGCGCCGCCGTCTGCAAAGGTCAACATGGTCCTCGACACGGACACCTACAACGAGATAGACGACCAGTTTGCGGTGGTCTACTCGCTGTTGTCTCCGGAGCGCATGACCGTGGAGGCCATCCACGCCGCGCCCTTCCACAACAAGCGTTCCAGCGGACCGGCGGACGGAATGGAGAGGAGCTACGAGGAGATTCTTCGCCTCCTGGAGCGCATGGGGCGTTCGGCGCAAGGCTTTGTCTTTCGCGGTTCAACGTCCTACCTGCCCGGCCCCGGCCGGCCTGTCGAGAGCGAGGCGGCCAGAGACCTTGTCTCGCGCGCCATGGCCGAGCGCAACCAGCCCCTCTACGTCCTCGCCATCGGCGCCATCACCAATGTGGCGTCGGCTATCCTGATGGAGCCGCGCATCATCGAGCGCATCGTTGTCGTGTGGCTCGGCGGCAATCCGCACACCTACCCTTCCGCCAAGGAGTTTAATCTCCAGCAGGACCCGCCGGCGTCGCAGTTGGTCTTCGACTGCGGCGTGCCGCTCGTGCACATCCCGTGCATCAATGTGTCGGAGCACCTGCGCACCACGGTTCCCGAGATGGAGCGTTACGTAAAAGGGCGCGCCGCCATCGGCGACTACCTTTTCGAGATCTTCTGCGCCTATCACAAGGACCACTACGCATGGTCCAAGGTGTTGTGGGACATCTCCACGATCGCCTGGCTGGTCAATCCCGCGTGGGTCCCCACCGCCCTTTTCCACAGCCCTATTCTTACCTCTCAACTGACTTGGAGTCACGATCCCTCCCGTCACTTTATCTGCGAGGCCCAGCGCTGCCATCGCGATCCGATCTTCCGCGACCTGTTCCGGAAACTCGAAGCCCCCGGCGGAGGTAAAGATGAGAAGACATCCGCGTCGTGATTTCCTCACATCTCTCGGCCTGGGCGCGGCGGCCCTCATGGCGCCGCGTTTCGCCTGGTCGCAGACCCCGCAGAGGAAGCCGAACATCATCTTCATCCTCATGGACGACATGGGATGGATGGACAGTACCCCTTACGGCAGCCGCTACTTCGACAGTCCGGCCCTGGAGCGGCTCGCGAGGCGCGGGATGTTGTTCACCGACGCCTACGCCGCCAACCCGCTGTGCTCGCCCACGCGCGCGAGCATCATTACCGGCAAGTACCCGGCGCGTTTCAACATCACTACTCCTGTGTGTCACCTGCCGCCCGACCCCAAGCACACCGACTACGCCAAGGAAGGCCCTCCGCACGCCCGACTCCTCTTCCCTGTCAGTAATCGCTTCCTTCCTCTGGACGAATACACTATCGCGGAGGCGCTGCGCGACGCCGGCTACAAGACCTGCCATGTCGGCAAGTGGCACCTCGGCGTCACACGCGACCACTGGCCGGAGACGCAGGGTTTCGAGACGGCCGTGCACGGCAAGCCCGACCCGGGCCCGCCCAACTATTTTTCTCCTTACGGCTTCAAGGAAGGTACGATCACGGACGGTCCGGCCGGAGAGTATATCACCGATCGCCTTACCGATGAGGCCCTGAAGTTTATCGAGGCCAACCGCGACAAGCCCTTCTTCCTGAACTTCTGGCATCATGCCGTCCACAGCCCCTGGCAGGGAAAAGAAGAACTCATGAAGAAGTGGGCTGACAAGAGGGATTCGCGCGGCAAGCAGGCCAGTCCCGTCATGGCGGCCATGCTCAAGAGCGGGGATGAGTCCCTCGGCCGTCTCCTGGACAAGCTGGACGAGTTGAAGCTTGCCGACAACACAATCATCGTCTTCTTTTCCGACAATGGCGGCGTGGACTTTCCGATCGTCAAGGAGGGCGCCAGGACGCCCCCGCCCGGCTCGCCGCGCGCTAAGATGATCGAAGAGTACAGGAAGTGGGCTGGCGATGAGCCTCCCACCAGCAATTACCCCCTTCGCGGCGGCAAGGCCACTGTATGGGAGGGCGGCACGCGCGTGCCTTGTCTGGTGGTTTGGCCGGGGGTGGTGCAGGCCGGCTCCAAGTGCTGCGAGGTCGTCAGCAGCGTGGATTTCTACCCAACCATCCTCGAAATGCTGGGCCTTGCCCCCAAGCCGGCCCAGGTGCTCGACGGCGTGAGCATCGTCCCGCTCCTCAAACAGGCGGGCAAGCTCGACCGCGAGGCCATCTTCTGCCACTTCCCCCACTCCATGGGCGAACGCAGTCCGGCGGCCACCTGGGTCCGCAAGGGCGACTGGAAGCTCATCCGCGTCTACGACACCGCCCTCTACACAGAAACGCACTATCTCTTCAACCTCAAGGAGGACCTGGGCGAAACGAAGAACCTGGCCGCCTCGATGCCCGATAAAGTCAAGGAACTCGACGCCCTGATTGACAGGTTTCTCAAGGAGACCAACGCCCTGACGCCCATCCCCAACCCGAAGTACGACCCTGTGGCGGCGCTTATGGGCGGCTGGAAGGACAACACGAAGGGCGCGTCGGTCGAGGACGGCATCCTGAAGGTGCAGTGCGACGGCGACAAGTCGTTCCTCGGCAACGCGTCGTTCAGCGTGTTTGGCGAGGCGGTCTTCAAGCTGCGCGCCCGAAGCAACGCCGGCGGTCCCGGAAAGATGACCTGGCGCACCGCGAACTTGAAAGACTTCAACCCAAAGCACGTCGTGACGTTCGACCTGCCCGCCGACGGCCAGTGGCACGAGGTCGAGGTGAGGCTCCCCGTGCAGGGGAACATCGTTCATGCCCGCCTCTACCCCGCCGGAAAACCCGGAATCGTGGAGATTGACTGGATCCGGCTGTACGCCGGCTCCGGGCCGGACGCCAAACTTGAGCGCGAATGGACGTTCGACAAGAAGTGAGGAGGCGCCATGCCCTCGAAGCAGTCTCGTCGTGAGTTCATGCGCAAGACGACCGGCGTCCTGGCCGCCGGCATGGCGGGAGCGGGCTTGTTCCTGCGCGCCGCGCATGCGGCCAGGCCGAAACCCAACGTCATCTTCATCCTCGCCGACGACATGGGGTCGGCGGACGCAGGTTTCAACGGCTGCAAGGACATCCCCACGCCGCATCTCGATTCGCTGGCCGGGACTGGCGTTCGCTGCACGAACGGCTACGTTTCCCATCCCTTCTGCAGCCCCACGCGCGCCGGCATCCTCACCGGACGCTACCAACAGCGTTTCGGGCACGAAAACAATCCCGTCTACGACCCCCGCGACGAGAAAGCCGGTCTGCCTGCCGGAGAGGTCACGCTGCCGCAGGCGCTCAAGCAGGCGGGCTATACATCGGGCATCGTCGGCAAGTGGCATCTGGGGGCTGCCCCTTGCTTTCATCCCATGAAGCGCGGCTTCGACGAAATGTTTGGCTTCCTTGGCGGCGGGCATGACTATTTCCAGCAGCAGATGGAAGGCGAGGCCCGCGAGTACCTTGTCCCGCTCCAGCGCGATGGCAAGCTGGTGGCCGAACCGGAGTACCTCACCGACGCCCTGTCCCGCGAAGCCGCCGCCTTTGTGCGCCGGCACAAGGACGACCCGTTCTTCCTTTACCTCGCCTACAACGCCCCTCACGGTCCCCTTCAGGCCACGGAGAAATACCTCAACCGTTTCGCGCACATTGAGGATCAGAAGCGCCGCCGCTATGCCGCGATGCTGAGTTCCTTGGACGACGGCGTGGGTCTGTTGCTCTCCACGCTCAGCGAGTTGAAGCTCGACAACGATACCTTGATCTTCTTTCTCAGCGACAACGGCGGTCCTATCGCCGATCACAGTAACGGCTCGCGCAACGATCCGCTGACCAGTGGCAAAGGGTCATTGTTTGAGGGTGGCATCCGCGTGCCTTTCGTTGTCCGGTGGCGCGGACGACTGCCGGAGGGCAAGGACTTCGACCATCCCGTGATCTCCATGGATCTCTTCCAATCGGCCCTCGCGGCGGCGGGCGCGCAAGCCCCCGCCGACCGCAAGATGGACGGCGCGAATCTCCTCCCCCACCTTCGGGGAGAGAACCCCGCGCCGCCCCATGAACGCCTCTTCTGGAGGACCGGCGGCGGCACGGCGTACGCCGTGCGCGAAGGCCGGTACAAGTTCATCAAGGCCGGACAGCGTCAGCCGGCCCTTTTCGACCTTCAGACCGATATCGGCGAGTCGAAAAACCTGGCCCCCGCCCATCCGGATATCATGGACAGACTGCTCAAGGCCTACGAGGAATGGAACAAGGAACTCATCCCGCCGCTCTTCCAAAGCCCGAAGGTGGCCCCGAAGAAGCCGCCGCCGCGCAAGCAGAACGAGCCTGCGAAGCCGTAAACGTCCTTGCCCCGCCCGGTCGGCCACGGCCTCCAGGGCCGCGATGCGCCGACGAACGTTCTCGCTGCTTGCATTCTGCCCGACGTTGCTGTACTTTCTATGAGTGGCTCTTCCCTCAGTATGGTAAGGCGCTTTCCTGAGTTCAGTATAAGGAGACCGGCATGAGGGCTATCTGCAGCGCCGTTTGCGTCATACTTTTCCTGGGGAGGCTTATGGCTCCTCCTGCCTGGCCGCAAGACCCGCCGGCGACAGCCGCCTCCGACGACAACGCCTGGCCTCGGGAGTACACCGCCGATAAGAACACCGTGACCATGTACCAGCCCCAGATTGACAAATGGGACAACAACCGGCTGGAGGCCCGCGTCGCCGTCTCGGTGCAGACCGAGGCCGCCGCACAACCCACTTTCGGCGTGGTCTGGATCGGCGCGCGAACCGAGGTGGACAAGGGAAAGGGGCTCGTCACCCTCGAAGATATCGAGATCCTCAAAACGGATTTCCCGAAGGAGACCGACCAGACCGCCGACTATGGCGCCATTGTGAAGCAGTGTGTGCCCCTCGCCTCCCGGACGGTCTCGCTTTCGCGTCTCGAAGCCAACCTGGCCGTCACCCAGGCCGAGCAGACGCAGAAGCGGGCGAGCGTCCCGCTGAAGAACGACCCGCCCCGCATCATCCTGAGCGCCACGCCGGCCCTGCTCGTCCTCATTGACGGCGCGCCGGTGTTGCGCAACGTCGAAGGGACCAACCTCCTGCGCACGATCAACACCCGCGCCCTGCTGCTGATGGACCAGGACAGCGGCAAGTACTACCTGCGCCTCCAGGGCCGATGGATGGAGGCCGCGGCCGTTAACGGCCCCTGGACCATCGCGCAGAACCCGCCCGCTTCCCTCGACAAAGCCAAGGACGCCGCCGGCAAACAGGTAGACCTCCTCGACAAGCCCGAAGGCGAGCCGACCTCCGACACCCCCCCGACCGTCTACGTCAGCACCACCCCGGCCGAGTTGATCGAGACCCAGGGCAAGCCCGGCTTTGCGCCCATTGACGGCACGCAGATACTCGTGGTCAAGAACACGTCAAGCCACGTCTTCTTCGACCTGACCGGCCAGAAGTATTACGTCCTGGTCTCCGGGCGCTGGTTCCGCGCCCAGACCCTGCAGGGGCCTTGGGACTTCGTCCCCGCAAACGCCCTCCCCCCCGATTTCGCACGAATCCCCGAAACGCACCCCAAGGGAGACGCCCTCGTCTCCGTCGCCGGAACACCGCAGGCCAATGAAGCCGTCATCTCCAACGACATCCCGCAAACGGCCACCGTCAAGCGAAGCGAAGCCGCGCTGACGGTCTCCTACGACGGCAAGCCGCAGTTCAAGAAGATTGACAAGACCAACCTCCACTACGCGGCCAATACCGCCACGCCCGTCATCCAGTGTGAAGGCCGCTACTACGCCGTGCAGAACGGCGTCTGGTTCCTGTCCGATGCGCCGACGGGGCCGTGGGGCGTGGCCGCGGTCGTCCCCGGCGAGATTTACACCATCCCCCCGACCTCGCCCCTCTACTACGTCACCTACGTCCACGTCTACGGCTCAACGCCCGAAGTGGTCTACGTGGGTTACCGCCCCGGGTACTTCGGCACGTGCTTGGCCGAGGAGAGCGTTGTCGTCTACGGCACCGGCTACGTCTACGAGCCGTGGGTCGGCGCGGTCTGGTACGGCCCGCCGGTCACGTACGGCTTCGGGGCCGGCTTCTCGTACGGCTTCGCAAGCGGTTTCGCGCTCGGGTTCTGGGCGGGCCATTACTGGCATCCCTGGTGGGGACCCTACTGGGGCTGGCACGACTGGCACAACCGAGTCTACATCAATAACGTCAACGTCTATAACCACTGGGGAAGGAACGTCGTCGTCCCCCACGACCGCCCCATCGTCCACCCCGTGACCGCCGGCCGCAGCGCGCACGGCGACGTCTACGCCGGCCGCGACGGAAAAGCCTACCGCCGCGCCGACAACGGCCAGTGGCACCGGTACGACGGCAAGGACGGCTGGAACGCCGTCAGCCACGAAGGCCAGAGGAAGACCGAAGGACTCGGCCAGACCCGTCCCCAAGAGGCCTCCCACACGCGTACGGCGGAGTCCCCCCAGAGACTTGATCGTGAGGAGTGGGGGCGCTCACGCGGCGAGAATCGCGAGTCCTTCTCCCGCCCTTCGACCTTCGACCGCTCAGGCGGCTTCCGCGGCGGTAGTTTCGGCGGCGGCGGGTTCGGGGGTGGCGGTGGTTTCCGCGGCAGAGGCGGACGGCGATGAGCGCGACGGCAACGGCATCTACCGGCAACCGGAGGGGCGCAATATGTCAAGCACCGGACGAACGTGCCTGATACTCTACCTCCTGGCCGCCATGGCGGTCGGCCTCTCCTCTGGCTCGGCCCGCGCCGGCGAGTTCGCCCTGGCCGCCCCGGAACAGGTCGAGGCCGACTGGCTCCGTCAGGATATGGTCCGCGACCCCCCGAAGTCCGGCAGCTTTCTCACCAACGCCAAGCCCCATGAAGACGCCGCCGGCGCCTGCGACGGCATCAAGAACGGCAAGTGGGGATTCCACACCAACTACGAGGACAACCCCTGGTGGCAGGTGGACCTGCAGAAGCCGACGCCTCTCGCCCGCCTCCTCATCTACAACCGATGCGATCGCCCCAGTCGCGCCACCCGCCTCGTCGTCCTGCTCTCCGACGACAACAAGTCCTTCACCCAGGCGTATCAGCACGACGGGTCCCTCTTCTACGGCTACACCGACAAGAAGCCTCTCGCCGTGGACCTCAAGGGCGCCGCCGCTCGTTACGTTCGAATCCAACTGCCCGGAAAGACCTACCTCCACTTCGACGAAGTCGAGGTCTACGCCGTCGGCGCGCAGACCAACGTCGCCCTCAACAAGCCCTCGACCCAAAGCAGCGTGAGCCAGTGGTCGGTCACGCACAAACCCGAACCCCCGCCCACGCAAAGATACGACACGGCGGCCGTTGTCGAGCGCGGCCTCCAACTGGCCCGGCGCCTCAAGGCCCTGGGCGTCGCCGTGGATGGCGATGTCGCCGCGCTTAACGACATCGGAAAGCGCGTCGCCGCGCTCAAGCCCGACGCCCCCGAGACGCAAAAACGCGCCCTTCTCTTCGAGGCGCGCCGGGTCATCAGAAAAATGTCCCTCTCCAACCCGCTCCTGGACTTCGATACGCTCCTCTTCGTCAAGAGCGCGCCCGGCTACCTGCCGCACATGTCCGACCAGTTCTACGGCTGGTTCTCGCGCCCCGGCGGCGGCATCTATCTGCTCGAAGGCCTCAAGAGCGGCTCGCCCCGCCTGCGATGCCTCACCGCCGACCTGCCCGAAGGCAGCTACTTCCCTCGCCCCGACCTCTCCTACGACGCCACGAAACTCCTCTTCTGCTACTGCCGCCACTACCCCGACGTCCTCAAGGCGGTCAAAGTGGACAAGGAGAAGCTGCCGGAGGACTGCTTCTACCACATCTACGAGATGAACATTGACGGCACGGGCCGCCGGCAGATTACGCGCGGCCGCTACGACGACTTCGACCCCAAGTATCTCCCCAGCGGCGAGATCGTCTTTCTTTCGACCCGAAAGGGAACGGCCATCCAGGCCGGCAAGCACAGCGCGGAGGCCACCGCCCGCGCCACGCTCCCCGACAGTTTTGTCCGCTGCGGCGGCGGAAAAACCCGCCCCGTCGCCGTCTTCACTCTGCATGTCATGGACGCCAACGGCGGCGCCCTGCGGGCCATCTCCGCCTTCGAAAACTTCGAATGGACCCCCTTTGTCGGCAACGACGGCCGCGTGATGTATGCGCGCTGGGACTACATTGACCGCCCTAACGCCTCTTACATCAGCCTGTGGGCCACGACCCCCGACGGCACGAACCCCGAACTGGTCTACGGCAATTTCACCGTCCGGCCCCAGTGCGTCTTCGAGGCCCAACCCATCCCCAATTCGCCCAAACTCATCTTCACCGCCTCCGCCCACCACTCCATCACGGGCGGATCGCTGGTCCTCCTGGACCGCCGTCTCGGCACCGAACAGATGCGCCCCATCACCCGCCTGACCCCCGACGTCAAGTTCCCCGAGACCGAAGGCTGGCCGACCTCCTATTACGCCAGCCCCTTCCCTCTCTCCGAGGAGTTCTTCCTCGTCTCCTGGAGCGACAGGCCCCTGCCCCCTCACAGCATCGCCAATGACGAACGCAACCCCGTCAACGCCTGCGGCATCTACCTGTGCGACGCCTTCGGCAACCTGGAGCTTATCTACCGCGACCCCAACATCTCCAGCATGTACCCCATCCCCGTGCGCCCCCGCACGCGCCCTCCTGTGATCCCTTCGTCGGTCGTTTGGGACGGTCCGCAGGAGGGGCGTTTCGCGCTCCAGGACGTCTATCAGGGATTGCCGAACGTGCCGCGCGGGACGATCAAGACGCTCCGTATCGTGGGCGTGCTGCCCAAACTCCAGCCGGAGATGAATACCCCGAACCTCGGTGTCTCCAGGGAGGACCCCGGCAAGTTCCTGCTCGGCTCGGCCCCCGTCGAACCCGACGGCTCGGCCTACTTCCGCGTCCCTTCGGGCTTGCCCGTCTTCTTCCAGGCCATTGACGGGAACGGCATCGCGGTGCAGACCATGCGCACCCTCACGTACGTCCAGCCCGGCCAGACCTTGTCGTGTATCGGCTGTCACGAGTCGCGCGAGTTCGCCCCCCTGGCCGGTAAGCGGCCGCTCGCGCTCCAGCGCGAACCCTCCCGCCTCACCCCCGGTCCGCCCGGCGCCTGGCCGCTGCGTTTCGACCAGTTGGTCCAGCCGCTCCTCGACAAGCACTGCGTGAGCTGCCACAACCCCGGCAGCGACAACGAGAAAGGCAGGGCCTTGGACCTCACCGCCGCCAAGGCCTATGAGAGCCTTATCGGTTTCGGCGGCGAAGACCTCAAGAAACTGGCCTTCGAGCGAGGCAAGTCTGTGCCTGGCGAAGGCCCCGCCGCCAAAAGCAAACTCTACGCCATCCTCAAACACGACAAGGGCCACGAAGGCGTAATCCTTCCCGCCGACGATCTCTACCGCCTTGTCGTGTGGATGGACCTCTACGCCCACAGGATCGGCTCCTTCACCGACGCCCAGGAACAGGAGCTTCTGAAACTGCGCGAGACCTGGGCGGGTCTGCTTCTCGCCCTGAAACCGTAACCGAACTTTCCTGGAAGGGACTGTTGGGCATTGTTGACGCCATACTGGCCCAAAGCCCCTCTCCGCCCGTCATCGTGATTCAGGCCGATCACGGCCCCAGGACCACGAAGTATTGGGGCAAACCAAGCCCCGCCTTCCTGCGCGAGCGCATGAGCATTCTGAGCGCGTTCTATCTCCCCGGCAACCCCGCTGCCCCGTTGTACGAATCCATCACGCCGGTGAACACCTTCCGCGTCATCTTCAACCGCTACTTCAACACAAACTACCCCTTGTTGGACGACCTGTCCTGGTTCACCGTAACCGAAAGACCCCTGGACTTCACCAACGTCACCGAATCCCGCCGGTAGACAACCCACCCTCCTCCCTCGCAAAGACCATCCGCCCACTCCTTTGCCCGATTCCGTAATCCCGATAGACCGCACGCGCAAAGGACGCCTCTTGGACACCAAGCCCTGATGATCCTGCCGTGCCTCAGAAAATCTGGAAAAATCCGGATTCTGCCCTTGACATTTATGTTATTATGTGATACTAATATTGTGTGATTATTCTCTTCGGTGAAGCACACGAATAACTGCCAAAACCTGTCAGTCGGAGGGAGGGGGGTACCCCTCATATCAGTTTGAAGGACGCTTATGTCGTACTAAGCTAATAATAAGCAGGTTATGACAACCAATGACTCGATGGCGTGATGAGCGAGTCATGAGCGAACGATGAGCGAAACCATGAGCGAAACATGAGCCTCACCCCCTTTCAGATGCCGCTCAGACCCATCGCTCATGCCCCGTGTACTGCTTTATATGATTATTGGGGAAAACCATGACAAGCCGGGAGAGACTGCAGGCAGCCCTTGACCATCGCCAGCCTGACCGCCCGCCGGTGGACTTCGGGGCCACCTTCGTCACCGGCATGCACGTATCGGTAGTCCACCGCCTCCGCAGGCGTATCCTCGGCGACGCCCGCTGGCGCGTGAAGGTCATCGAACCTTATCAAATGCTCGGCGAGATAGACGACGATCTGCGCGAGGCCCTTGGCATTGACGTCATCGGCGCCCTCCCCCGCAAGTCCATCTTCGGCACCGAGGCCGCCGACTGGAAGCCCTTCACCCTCTTCGACGGAACGCCGTGCCTGGTGCCCGGCGACTTCAACCTCACCCCCGCCCCCGACGGCGGCTGGCACATGCACCCCGAAGGCGACACCGCCGCCCCTCCCAGCGGCCATATGCCCAAAGGCGGGTCCTTTTTCGACGCCATCGTCCGTCAGGAACCCATCATCGAGGACAAACTCGACCCCTCCGACAACCTCCAGGAGTTCGGCCTGCTGGGGAGCGAAGACCTCGCCTACTTCCGCGAAAAGAAACGATGGTTTGAGGAGCGCCGACGCTTCGGCGCCATCCTCATCACCCCAGGCACGGCCTTCGGCGACATCGCCCTTGTGCCCGCCCCGTTCCTCAAGAAGCCCAAAGGCATTCGCGATGTCGAGGAGTGGTACGTCTCGACCGCGCTCCGCCGCGACTACGTGCGCCGCGTCTTTGAAAAGCAATGCGAGTTTGCGCTTGCCAACCTCGCCGCGCTCATGGACCTGTTCGGCGACGTTGTGCAGGCGGCCCTGATCACGGGAACCGATTTCGGCACGCAGCGCGGCCTGTTCCTCTCGGTGAAAGATTACCGCGACCTTTTCATGCCGTTCCACAAACAGGTTAACGACCTCATCCATCGCCGGTCGCGCTGGAAGACCTTCATCCACACCTGCGGCTCGGTGTACGAAATCATCCCCGACTTCATCGCGGCGGGCTTCGACGTTCTCAATCCCGTCCAGTGTTCGGCCGCCCACATGGACCCCCTTCGCCTGAAACGCGAATTCGGCAAGGACATCGTCTTCTGGGGCGGCGGCGTGGACACCCAACGCACCATGGCCTTCGGCGCCCCGCAGGACGTCCACCGCGAAGTCCGCGAGCGCATCGCCGTTTTCAGCAAGAACGGGGGTTTCGTCTTCAACGCCGTCCACAACATTCAAGCCCCCACGCCCGTCGAGAACGTGGAGGCGATGTTCCGCGCCATCCGGGACAGCGCGCAAGGATGAGCCGCCCCTCCCTTGCAGACGACCCGGGCATCGTGTATGCTTACCGCGAAGTGCGCGGAGGGACCGAGGGGCCTATGACCGGCGACAAGGACAAAACCGTCCCCATCCATCAGGACCGGACCGTGCCCGCCGCCCGGCCCGAAACGCCCGATCCGGCATCCGCCGATACGCCCACGCTCATCACGGGCGCCGCCGGCAAACAGCCCGGCTCTCCGTACCCCGCGGCGCCGCCCGGATACGAGATCATCGGCATCATATCCAAGGGCGGACAGGGCGTTGTGTACAAGGCCCGGCAGGCCAAGCCCTCGCGCATCGTCGCGTTGAAGATGCTCGTGCAGGGCGTACACGCGACTGAAGTTGAAAAAAGCCGCTTCCTCCGCGAGGCCAACGCCGCCGCGCTCCTGAAACACCCCGGCATCGTCCCCATCTTCCAGGTCGGCGAGCACGAGCGCCAGTACTTCTTCTCCATGGAATACGTCGAGGGGCTTCCGCTCGACCGGCACCTCAGCCGCGCCAAGCCCGATGCGCAAGGCAAAGTCCTCCTCTTCCTGCAGGTCTGCGACGCTGTCGTCCACGCCCACATCCATAACGTGGTCCATCGCGACCTCAAGCCGTCGAACATCATGGTTGACGCCAACGGCCATTGCCGCCTGCTGGACTTCGGACTGGCCAAACTGGAAGAACCCGACAACCAAAGACGCGACACCGTTTCCGGCGTGCTCATGGGAACCTTCGCCTATATGAGCCCGGAGCAGACCCAGGGCACGCCCGGTGCCGTGGACTCCCGTTCCGACGTCTACTCCCTCGGCGTAATCCTCTACCAGATGATGACGGGCCACATGCCGTATCCGGTTGACCTCCCCGACCCGTTTGCCATCGTCCATAATATCCGCACTATACAGCCGACCAGACCCTCCTCCTACGTGACGGCCCTTCGCGGCGACCTGGAGACCATTCTCCTCAAGGCCCTCGCCAAGGAGAAGGAACGCCGCTATCAGGCCGTGGCCGACCTGGCCCGCGACATCCGGCATTTCCTGAAGAACGAGCCTATCGAGGCGCGGCCTTCCAGCGCCTGGTATCGCGCGCGCAAAACGGTCCAACGCCACAAGGCCGTTTCGGCCTTCCTCCTCATTCTCGCGCTCGGCTTCCTGGTGGCTTTTGTGTGGATAAACCACTTGAGGAACGCGGCAGAACGCGAACGCGACAAAGCCGTCCGCGAATGGTACACGGCCCAGATCGGCCTCGCCGGCAACCGCGTCGCCGAACGGGATTACGATGTCGCCGAAGAACTCCTGAACGCCTGCCCTCCTTACCTGCGCAACTGGGAATGGGGACGAACCCGCTTTCTGTGCCGCCTCGCCCTGTCCACAATCCGCACAGGCGAGGCGCCCATCCGCTGCGTGGCGTTCAGTCCCGACGGCAGACTCATCGCGTCGGGCGCCGACGACGGCTCCCTCGAAGTCCATGAGGCCGACTCCGGACGCCGGCTCCTTTCGTTCCAGGCGCACTCGGGCATAACCTTCTCGCTGGCCTTTAGTCCAGACGGGGCGCGCATCGCCTCCTGCGGCGGCGAGATCAAGAAGAAGGGCGAGTTGAAGTTGTGGGACGCCCGCAACGGCTCGAGCTTGGCCTCCGCGCGAGCGGGCGTGGATGCCCTGAGTTCTCTTGCCTTCAGCCCCGACGGGAGGCGGCTGGCCACCGCCGGATGGGACCGCACGGTCAGAATCTGGGACGAAACCCTGGCCCAACCCGTCAGGGTCCTCGAAGGGCATTCGGCCCCCGTCACGGCCGTTGCCTTCTATCCTGACGGCAAACGCCTCGCATCGGGAAGCTGGGACAACACGCTGAAGGTCTGGAATGTCGAGACCGGACGCGAGGCGTTCTCCCTCAAGGGGGATTCCAGCGTCGTCTATGCCGTCGCCCTAAGCCCCGACGGCCGGCGCATCGCATCGGGGAACGCCAAAGGCGCCATCAAGTTCTGGACGGCTCAGGACGGAACCGCCCTCGCCTCCCTTCAAGGACATTGCGGCATGGTCATGTCTCTGGCCTTCAGCCTGGACGGCGGCCGTCTCGCCTCGGCCGGCACCGACATGCTCGTGAAGACGTGGGATTCGCGCGACGGCCGCGAACTCCTTGCGCTCGGCGGACACAGCGGCTGGGTCAATTCCGTCCGCTTCGGCCCCGACGGCCGACGCCTCGCCTCCGGCAGCGACGACGGCGCCGTCAAGCTCTGGGATGCCAACACCAACAGGGAGACCCTCGCACTTGAAGGCCACACGGACAGGGTCCAGTCTATCGCCTTCAGCCCGGACGGCAAGATACTCGCCTCCGCAGGTTGCGACGGAACGGCGAGAATCTGGGACTTCCACCAGGCCCGCGAGTTGGCAACCATCAAACGCGAAGGCCTCGTCCTTTCGGCGGCCTTCAGCCCCGACGGCAAACGTCTGGCACTGGCCGGCGGATCTTCCGGGGAAGCGGGCGAACTGGTCCTGTGGGACGTCGAGACCGGCAAGGAACTAAACGCCTTTGCCGAGAGCGCCATTGTTACCGCCGTGGCCTTCAGCCCCGACGGCGGGCGTCTCGTATCCGGTGACCAGGATGGCCTTGTCTGCCTGCGCGACGCCTCCACCGGCCTCAAGCTGGCCGGCTTGCAAGGCCATTCGGACGCCATCTCGTCGGTTGCCTTCTCCGCCGACGGCCGCCGAATCGTCTCGGCGAACAGGGACCAAGGCGTGAAGGTCTGGGACGCCGCCAACGGCCGGGAACTATTCGCCCTGCGTGGGCTTGCGTTCCCCGTCTGGTCGGCTGCGTTCAGCCCCGACGGAAGACGCATCGTCTGCGGCGGCGGCAAGGGAGGAAGCCCCGGCGAGTTGCGAATCTGCGATTCCGCAGACGGCCGGACGCTCGCGGCGTTGAAAGGCCACGCGGACATCGTCCTGTCGGTCGCCTTCAGCCCCGACGGCAAACGGATTGCCTCCGGCAGCGCCGACCGCATCGTGAGAATATGGGATGTTGAGACCACCAGAGAGATCATGTCGCTCAAGAAGCACGCCAGCATGGTGCTGTCCGTGGCTTTTAGTCACGACGGACGAACACTCGCCTCGGCCGGCGGCGACAATCAGATTATTCTCTGGCAGACCCTGGACTGGCGATAGCCCCGCCCTAGCGCGCCCCCGCAGGAGCGGAGCCGGCGTCCCGCATGAGTTCAAAATCATACAAGCCCAGCCCCTGGATGGGGTTCTCGCGGGCAAGATTCAGAAAGAGCAGCACGAACCAGCGCGGAGCCACCGAACTGGACAGCACGACTGCCGTCTGGTCTCCTTGCGCAATGAACCAGTGTGCGCGCAATTCGGCGCGCATCTCCAGCGGAAACAGGCCGATGGTCTCGGCCACATAGGGGTCGCGGTTTTCGGGCGCCAGAGCCTGAATCTCCACTCTGCGCCCGCCGATCAGGACGGACTGAGTCTTCCGCACGGCCTCAACCAACCTGCGCGAGGCCGCGCCTTCCCCCTCCGCCTTCTCCCCCTCGGCCCCGCCGAATCTCTCCCTGGCATAGGCGGCCCTGAACTGAATCCGCTCCCTGACAACGGCGCAAGCGGCCTCGGTCGAGAGCGCAGGCTTCGCCGCCGGAAACGGAAGATTCCGGGGCGATTCAAAGTGATCCTGGAACAGCCTTATGACCTTGCCGCAGTTCTCCGTCACCGATCCGGCCAGAGGCTTTGCGGCCCGAAGCCACGGAGGACAGGCGGCCTCCTTGCCCACCGCCTCGCTCCGAACCGTCTCGCCCAGGTGCACGACAAAGTCCGTGATCTTCCACCCGTCCAGTCGCTCCCGCCAGGCGGTAAGCATCATGGCGTCAACCCAGGGATTATAGTACGCGACGACGCTCTTCGAGGCATCGGCGCTGCCCACCAGAATCAAGGCGTAGGCGAAGAAATAACCGATATCCTCTTCGCGGTTGCGGAAGTTGGGCGACAGACTCTTCGACCACTTCTCCTGGAAACCGTCAATGCCATGCGCGCCGACTGCGTCCTTCGGGTTGCGGGCAGCCCCTATGCGGAAACGGTCCGCCGCAAACGCAACCTGCATCACGAGCCGGTCCTGGCGCTCAACGGACTGGGCGGCTGCTTCGCGGCCCGGCCCACAGATCAGGACAAGCTGCAAGCACAGAGAAGCGCAGCATGAATGGACCAGATGTCTCATGGTGTGACGCCCGCAGGGGCAACGCCCATAATAACGGGCGTGAGAAGGACCGCGGCCGCGGCCCTCGAGGAGGGCTTCCGCCGGGCTTCCCCTTGCGCCGGAGAGCCGTAACCTGTTATGACGGGCAGCGAGGCAAACAGCCCCCGATCAAGCGCCTTTGCAGGAATCCCGACCAGTGCGCCTATGCCCAGAAGGCCCCCCGCCATCGGGCGGGTTCCGGCGATTGCCTCGCTTGAAGGAACCTGCCTTGCCGCCCAAGCGACAAAGTCGCGAATGCGGCGCCCGGTTTCGGCAGAGAACATGGTTGGTTCAGGCGTCGTACCGACGCGCACAACTTGCAGGTCAACTTTCCCTGTGCCCTCCCGCTTCTGCAGAATCCCGGGCAGAACAGCGTCTCCGACCTTCGAAGGCGTCTCGGTTTCGGGTTGGATCGAGATGAGCCGCTCCAGGTTATTGCTCAGTTGGTTCGGGTTCGGGTTCGGGTTGAGGCTTTCCTGGCGCTCAACGTCCGCCTGGGAGACGACGTCGGGCAGTTGCGGTTGTTTCTGCCCCGACGGTTCGGGCGCCGGAGCGGCAGGCCGCGGGTTCCTCGCAAAGGGCGAAGGGTCGAACCTCTGCACGTCCTGCGGGGCAAGCACATACATGCCGACGGCCGTGCCTTTGACAATCGCGTCCAGTTCATCGTAGCTGGCCGGCGCAAGGCTGCCGCCCGGCCCCGTGCCCGACGACCAACTCACCGACACGCTCACGGGCTGGGCGAAAGCGCTGGGCGGCAACGCCCCCGGCGCCAGCGCCTCGTTCAGCGTAACGTTCGTGTACTTCAGCGTGCCGCTGACGATGCCGGTCTCAAGTTTCCAGCTTCCCATTCGCTGCTGTGAGGTGCGAATGATGGCCAGTTGGTCAACGGGGTTCGCCAATGCACTCCCGCCGACGTTTGCGACCCCGTTTTGGATCATGTGCCTGAGGAGCGGATCGCTTTCAAGGCCCTGCGCCCTCACAAAGGAGACGCAGACAAGAAGGGCTATCGGCACGGCAGCCAGCGACGGCCCGACCTTCTTGAGTCTCTCGCGTATGCGCTCCATCGCAAGCCTCCTGAACGCCCGTCATTTTCCATTTGCGGGCATCTAACTTCCATTATAAAGCACATTGCATGCCGCAAGTTACGGCAAAGGAGACAAAGGTCGGCGACGAATTTGTGCCGCGCTTAATCGCGCAGCAGTAAGGCGTTACGCCTTGGGCCTCGGCGGCCTGCGGGCTTCCTGGCCGACGAGGCGGAGCAGGCGCGGCCACACAAGCGTAAACGGCGTAATCGCCAAAGGGCGCGCCGATCAGCCCAGGCAGCGGTTCCGGCACGATAATGCCCTTTATGGGCGCCGGCATAGCGGAAACGGCGTTTACGGGCAGATCGCAAACCATGGATTCAGCTCGCAGACCTAGCGGAGCGTCTACTTCTTCGGTGGCTTGCCCTCAAGCTGCTTTTCGACGTCTTCGGGCCTGAAAGTCTCCGGAGCGGCAAGGGGGGCCGTCAGTTCTTTTGTGCGCGACTTCTCAACACCCGTATCCGGCGGGACCGGCATGGCTCCCAGTTTCTCCTTCGATTCGGCCCCCGTCGTTTCCACCAGCGACTTGAAATCCACCAGCAGGTCGGAGGAACGACGAACGCCCTTGCTCTTTCGAAAAGGACCCATCCAGAGGACATATTCCTCCGCGTACTCCGCCTCGTAGCTCGCCGTAACGGGCGGCAAGATGACGCGCCGCGACTCCCTGTCGAACGCCGTTACCTCGACGGCCGTCTTCGCAATGAGACTCTCGCGATTGTAAAGGTGCATCTCGGTCCGGCTGCGGTGTGTGCCGAAGATGTCCACGGTGATGAACACATCAACGTCGGCTCGCTCAGGCGGCACGATGAACACCCCGCGAAGGGCGAAGGCTTCGTTAATCACGCCTTGAAGGAAGATGGCGTCCCTGGGATTGATGAAGGCCTCCTGCTGATACGAAGGAGGTCCCTGGTAGCCAACGCCGCCGCCCATGCGGGCGTCGGCGCCCTCCGTTCGAGTCCTGCTTCGGCTTGGGGCATTGATGGCGTTCTGAGCGATGGTTGTGGAGGTAAAGCCGGTGTTCGTCGTCGTTGTGGCGGTGGTGGGGATGACGGGAAAGTCGAAGGAACTGCGCGTGGTCGGGGTGTTGACATAATCGCCGCGGATAGCGGCCTCCCAGGAGTAACGCCCGCCCACGAGGTTCCCCGAACCCTCATCACCGATTGTGATCACGTTGAGAGAGCACTTCTTGCCGACGAGCGGACTCACATCAATGGCCTTTGCGACGGCGCGCGAAGAGGCGGCGATCAGTTCCTGCTCCACGGCGAACCTCTTGCCGCCGCCGTGGGTGGGAATGCCGGTGAACGTCCCGCAGCCCGGCAAGGCAAACAGACCGGCAAGGATCGCCAGCGCGGCCGTTCTCATCGTTCGCTTCTCCTGTTGGCCGAACCCGAAGACTCAGCGCCTATTGAGCTTCGCATAATATAGTGATATTGCTTTTCGGATGTGGTATAGTG
>CAYPFP010000032.1:0-4737 GCA_964409935.1 uncultured Planctomycetota bacterium
CGGGACAAGGGGGCGGAATACCCCCATCCCGACTATCCCCTCGCCTCAAGCATATTGAGGAACGGACCTGCGACAGCGCGGTCGAACTGCTTGCCGGCCCTCTCGCGGATGTACTGGCGAGCCTTGTCTGCGGTCCAGGCGGGCCGGTAGGGGCGGCTTGACAGCAACGCGTCATAGGCATCGATCGGAGCGAAGATGCGCGCGGCGAACGGTATCTGCTCGCCCTTCAGCCGTCGGGGATAGCCGCTGCCGTCCCAGTTCTCGTGATGGCAGTAAGGAATGTCCAAAGCGGGACGCAGGAACAGAATGGGAGACAGAAGCTCATAGGCGTAGACGGGGTGCATGCGAATCACCGCCCGTTCTCCCTTGGTGAGTGTTTCCGGCTTGAGCAGAATGGCGTCGGAGATGGCCATCTTGCCCACGTCATGCAGCAAGGCCCCCCGGCGGATATGAACTGCCTCCTCATCCTTCACCCCGAGCTGGCGGGCCAGAGAGACGGCCATCTCGGCGACACGCTGGCTGTGGCCTTCGGTCTCTTTATCGCGCATATCCAGGGCGCGGCTCCAGCCCTCCAGGGTGGTGTCATAGGCCAGGTGCAAATCCAGGTTGGCGCGCTGCGCCTCATCGAACAGGGCGGCGTTGTCCAGGCCGATGGCGGCCTGGGCGGCGAGAGACTCGGCAAACGCCTCCCAATGCGGATCGGTGGGCACGCGGCTGCGCAAATAGATTTCCAGTACGCCCTTGACCTGTCCCTTGGAGATAAGGGGCACGGCATGGTAAGACCCGAAGCCCTCGCCTCCCAGCAGGTTCATCCGGGAGGAGCAGTCGGGGCTGTCATCCAGACTGACCACGTGGACAACCCGTCGTTCCATGGCGGCGCATCCGGCGTGCCCCTCCCCCAGCCGGAGGCGGGTCTGGGTCACGCCGCTGCCGCGGAAGCCGCGCCCCGCCGCATACTCCAGGAGCCTGCTGTGCGGACGCAGCAACAGCACGTCGGCCGCGTCAACGCCCAGAGAGGTTGTGACTTGATCGAGGAAGACGGCGAGCGTGACGCGCAGGTCCAGGCTGGCGTTGATGGCCGCGTCAATCGCCCGCAGGGCCGACAGGCGCTGAACCTGCTGCCGAACCTGTCCCTCGGCGCGCCTGCGGTCGGTGACGTCGCGCCCGACGCCATACAGGAGCTTCTGTTCCACCAGCGGGGAGGCGTCCCACGATATCCATCTGTAGGAGCCGTCGCGGCAGATATAGCGATTCTCGAAGCCGTTGAGTGTCTTGCCTTCAGCTAGACTCGCTGCCGCCGCGCGGGTGGCCTCGTGGTCCTCCAGGTGGATGAAGTCCATGTACGGCCTTGCCAGCAGCTCTTCCTTGGTCCATCCCAGCGTCTTCTGCCAGGCCGGGTTCAACTGTTTGAGATATCCATCGAACCCCGCCACGCAGAGCAGGTTCGGCGACAGGTTGAACAGGCAGTCGCGCTCCTCCTCGCCCTGCTTGTGGGCGGTAACGTCGCGCTCAACGAGCAGAATCTGCTTCTGGCCGCCCATCTCGATCGCGCGGCCATTGACCTCGACGGACATGAACGTCCCGTCCTTTCGGACATGGACGGATTCATACCTCGCCTGGCCGCTCTTCTTCAACCTCTCGATGGCCTCGGAAACGGACGGAAAATAGTGGGGCGCAACAATGTCCTTGAGTTTCATCGCCCGCATTTCTTCGCGCGTGTAACCGCGGAGTTGGAAGCCCGCCTGGTTTGCATAGAGGAAGTTGGTATCAGCGTCGAGCACAAAGATGGAATCGCCCGCCGCATCCAGAAGCTCGGCCTTATGTCGGATATCCTCCTCGGCCTTTCTCATGTCGGTAATGTCCGACATGACGCCCAGCAGGAAAACGGGCCGCCCGGTCCTGTCCAGCATCACCTGGGCCGCGTCGCGAAACCACACGGTGCGGCCATCGCGGGCGATCATACGGTACTCGCATTGGAACGGTTCAAAAGCCGCGCGGCGCCGCGCGACCTCCTGGAGAACCCGTTCCCGGTCGTCCGGATGGAGCCGTTTCCTCCACATATCGGGGTCGGCTCGGAACTCGGCAGGTGAGAAACCGAGTATCTTCTCGACCTGCGGGCTGATGTAGAGGGTCGTGCTGGCCTCATCGAGAGCCGCCGTATACGTGACGGCGGGGATCTGCTCCACCAGCGCGCGGTATCGGGCCTCGGAGTCTCTCAACTCATCCTCCGCCGTTTTCCGGAGGCGGGCCTCGTCCTGCACCTGCAGAGCGAAACCGATGTCGGCAACCAACTCGTCCAGCAGGGACACCGTTTCCTCCGCGAATCCTTCGCGTTCACCCGAATAGACGCTGAGCGCCCCTACCACGTTCCCACGCAGCCGCAGGGGGAAGGCTGCCGATGAGGAATAGCCCTGTTTCCCGGCCTCTGCCCGCCAGGAATCGAAGCTCGGGGCCGTCTCGATTCCCCCTACGACGCGCCGGCCTGTTCGAATGGCCGTGCCCGCCGGTCCGCGGCCTTGCGGAGACTCGTCGCAGCGAATCTCGGCCTTCTCAAGCCAGTCCCTCCCCGAACCGGCGTGCGCGAAGGGAAGGACCTGGTCCGTTGTAAAGTCGGCCATCCCAACCCACGCCATGCGGAAGCCCCCCTGCTCCACAAGGATGCGGCACGCCTTCCGCAAGAGTTCGTGCCGGTCGGTCTCTCTGACAATCAACTGGTTGATGTGCAAAAGGGTAGTGAGGAGCCGATTGAGATGGAGTATGCGTTCCTGTGAACGGAAGCGGTCTACGACCGCGCCCAGCGCGTGAGCGATGGACTGCAGAAAACTCCTGTCGTCCTTCGTGAACGCGCGCCTATGCCGCGAGTAGACCCCCAGAACCCCCAACGCCCCGCTCCTGCACCGGATGGCGACGCCTATGCCGCTGACCACGCCGTGCTCCAGTAGCAGAGGGGAGCCGGCGAACCTCGACTCCGTGCGAAGGTCCTCGATCACAACGGGATCGTCGAACTGAAGGATGTGACCCGCATGCAGGGTCGTTTCCGCCCCGACCATGGCTTGCCCAACACAGCCCTCCTTCCAGCCCGCGCCGGCGCGCAGCAAGAGGCGCCCGGCGCCGGGGAGAAGTTCAAGGACCTCTGCATACTCGGCATTCAGGACTTCGGCGACCGACTTCACGCCCTCGTCCATCACGGACTGCACATTGTCGCTGGCGAGCGCCTTCTGGCCTAACGCCGCCACGACGGCCTGCTGGCGCGAGAGCCGCCGCGCCTGCAGGAGCGCCTCCACCCGCTTCCGCAACTCGCTTTCTTCCACGGGGGAGATGACCAGTTCATCCACCGGCGCCGCCGGATGCCGAGCGACCAGCGCCACCTCCTTTTTCGGCGTGACCAAGAGAAAGGGAAGGAATTCCGGCGCGGCGACTCTCTTCCTCTTCTCCACCGACTCGCCCAGGCGCTCCAGGACAGGTCTGTCCAGGATGCACAGGTCAAAGGCCGCCTCCAGGCAGGATTGGGGAGGCCCTCCTGGCGATGAACGTTCCTCGCTGCGGTTGGGATATGGCGTAATGACCTCGTAGTCCCTGTGAAGTCCTTCGGCAACCGCTCGGCGGTCCTCTGCATGGGTGAGCAACAACAGAATTTTCCTTGCCATGACCACTTTCCTCCACGAACCGCAGGTAAGCCCAACAAGCGCCCATGTCCCCCCCCGTAAGCGCCGGAATACCCACGAAGTCCCTGGCGCCCAAAAGGGAATGTATCCCCGGCGCCTATGAAAAGACCCTCCCGTGTTGTCTGCGCGCCCCCCGCGTGGGGCGCGAACTCCTCCAAGCCAATCGGCCTTGCGGAGAAGGCTAACGCCCCGTCACCTTCTCCGACCGGCGCAGGAAGTACTGGCTGTCCTATCCGACTCCCCTACCGAGGTGCATTCCAATAGTTGCCCCTTCTTTCCGTCCACTGCTTCCTGCGAATTCGGTTTCCGGTCTCCCCCATTCTCGCGGCCGTCTTGTGCCCCATGCGCGGGAGGTTCAATACCTCTCCCGCATGAAACGCATGGTGAATCAGCGATATGCGTATCCTCTGCCTCAGACCCGTGCGCCGCCTTGATCTTCACGTGTCGGACCGCACAAGGCGGCTCAAGCTTGGTACGGACAACGCAGGCAGCGGCCCGGTGGCTTGGTCATCACCTGCGCTTCCGGCCGCCACAAGCTGTTGCACCCGTGCGCGGACGAGGCTTGGGAGCCTGACCACAATGGCCAAGGTCGGCCAAGGGTAGTCGAGCCGCCACCGCTGACGGGATTGGGACGAGCGGCCGTGCTTGGCCAGCATGGTCAAATCACACTACATAATAACCTCATTATGCTCTCTTGTCAACCCATCATATTGTATCTAGACCTTGTGCACTAATGTATGCACATTGAATACGTTACCTTAGCAGTGTGCGCTTTGTAACCCTACACGGGACCGGACCGTTGCAGGGCATGCGACTACAACGTTCCCATCGGACAGCACGGGGGCCGGCACAAGTGTGACCGGACTGTGCGGCCCAAAGACGAGGAGACTGGCGCATGACTCGATCTATCTCATGCCTTGCGGCGTTTTGGCTCTCGCTGTGGATGGGCGTTGCGCCGGCTGGGGAGCTGGAGAAGGAACAGGCGGCCATCGGCGCGGCGGAGAAGTGGCCGGCCCTGGTTCACGATGGGAAGTATGAGGAGAGATGGAAGGAGACAGCGGAGTATTTCAGG
>CAYPFP010000032.1:4837-26272 GCA_964409935.1 uncultured Planctomycetota bacterium
GGTTCACGATGGGAAGTATGAGGAGAGATGGAAGGAGACAGCGGAGTATTTCAGGCGGTCCTACCGCGACGCCGTCAAGAAGGGCCAGTGGGAACATCAACTTCAGGCGATCCGCAAACCGCCGGGGAAGTTGTTCGCTCGAGATGTCAAGAACAGCATATACCTGACCGCTTTGCCCGGCGCGCCGGACGGGCAGTGCGTGGTCATACAGTTCAAGACCTCTTTCGAGCGCAAGGAGTCGGCCGTCGAGACGGTCACGCCGATGCTCGACAAGGACGGCAAGTGGCGCGTGTCGGGCTGCTGCATCAAGTAGCCGCTATCCGCCTCGGAAGGGGACGCCTCTCTGGGCGGTCTCGGAAGCGGCGTCCCCTTCGCGGGCCGGCGGTTACCTTTCGACTCCTGAACGGACTTTCTTGTCGCGACTGGCCTTTGGGAAGACGGAACACGAACAGAGGCATTCGCATGGCTCCGGTGGCGGCGGAGGCGGCGACGCCTGCACCGACTTGCGGGTGCCGGCCTTCGTCTTGGACGTCGCACATTCGCACGTACAGCGCACTCCTGGGTTCGGCCTTGATCCTTGCACACGCGTTTTCTTGATCATCGCAGACCTCCTATGACACTTTGACCTTCTTCAAAAACTCAAAGGCATTGCGATTCTTCTCGATTACGGTGTGATAGATGCGCAGTACCGACTCCATTTTCTCTCTGAACGCCAGACAATCCTCTTTCCTGAGATGCTCGTGCACCTTCCCGCCGACGCACACGCCGGCAAAACACGTCCGACAGAAACGCACCGCCCAGCAATTCAAACAATCCCGACACGCGCGCCGGTATTCCTCAACGAGTCTCTCGATCTTGTCCGCCTCGATCCCGTTGTGAACATCTCCCAGGGGATGACCGCCGTCCACGCGTTCGCAGGCGAAGAAGACGCCGTCGCAGCTTACGAACAGTCGCCTTTCTCCCGGAAAGCAGCACCCATTGATGGGGATCGCGTCGCCCAACCTCGGAGAGGTCCGCCGCCGGAAGATGTCCAGAAGTTCTCTCTGGAAGAACCCCTCCACGATGGGCGCCAGCGGCCGTCCCTGGACAAGGCTCTCCTCCACCTCGCCGTAGAGGCGGCGCGGACCGTCCGCCCCCGACGCCGTCTCCGCGCCGGCGTCCTCTCCCGCCATCGGGCGGGGGTTGTAGACGGGATACGACGCTGATACGCTCACCTTCGACAGCAGGGGATGGCTCTTGAAGAAATCCTCGATGGGGCGCAGATGCTTGTCGGAGACCACGACGGTGGAGATGCTGACGCGCCGGGCAAAGTAACGGGGGGACTTGGCGTGCAGCAGCTCGACGCCCCGCATCACGCGGTCCCACGTCCCCTTCTGTTTCCGGTCCACCCTGTGCCGGTCGTGCGCCTCCTGCGGCCCGTCGAGGCTGAGCATGATGTCGAACTCATTCTCGATGAGATAGTCGCTCACGCGGTCGGTCAGGAGAACGCCGTTGGTGGTGAGGCCGAACTGGTGCCGCTTGGGGCTTGCGGACTTCACGTACGAAACGCAGTATCGGATCAGGTCCAGATTCAGGAGCGGTTCGCCGCCGTAGAAACCGATGTTGGGCTTGCGGACCCCCCTGCTTTTCCGCAGGAAGTAGTCCAGCGCCTTGCGGGCGATCTCCCTGGGCATCCTTCGGGTCGAATGCCCCCTGTAGTTGGGGTACTTTCCGCCGTACACGCAATACCCGCATCGCAGGTTGCAGTTCTCGGTGACGTTGAGGATGAGGTGGTCGCACTTGAGCGTCTCGAGTTTCCTGCGGATCGGCTCGCCGTTGTAGGGGCGGATTTCCTTCGGGCGTTCCGCGAGAAACAGGCCTTCCCGCTCAATGGCGCGGCGTATCTCGGCCAGCGCCCTGCGGACCTCCGCCGGCTGAAGCCGCCCCCGCCACTTTCGCAATATCTCAGCCGGGGAGTGTCTGTGGACGTCGTCAATGATGGAATGGACGACCTGATCCACCTTCAGGATGTGGTTGGTCCCCACGTCGTAGATGTAGTATCCCTTTGGGGTCTGGAACTTCTTGATGAACGGCGCGTCATGCCCTTTCGGTGTCATTGGGGGCCTTCTGGCAATGAAAACCCCTGCAACGCCTGTTCACCCCTTTGCCCTCTTGTGAATTTATAGCGCGAATACTGCCCGATGTCAACTGTCCGGATTCGTTCTTACTTCTTCCCTTCGCCCTGGGAAACGGGCAGGGCGTCCGCTCCCATCTTTCGAGCGGGACTGCCGCTCTGCACGCGGAGATCGTTCTTCGCGGCGTCCACAAAGAGGGGATCATGGCCGTAGACCCCGTCTTTCTCCTGTGTCGGCAGAGATGGACGGCTTCTTTGCGCATCGTCCATGCAGTACCACAGGTTCCGCGCAAAAACGAACGTTTCCGGCGCCGTCCCCTCTCCTATGTTTACGATGCTCCGAATGTCAGCGGCGCGGAAGGCAATGATGTTGTCGGTGAATTCGCCGTTGCGCGAAGGGACGAAGCCGGCCGTCCTGGTCTCCTGAAGTATCCGCAATACCCAGCGGCCGGGACAATAGATGGTGTTGAACCGCACCGTCGCGCCGTCCACGCCCACAAAGGCCACGGCCGCGCCGCCGCCGGTAAAGGTGTTGCCCTCGACGCGGATGTCCCTGGCCTCCCAGAAAGGCGGGTCCTTCAGGGGCGGACGGAAGAACTTCAAGCCCGTGCCCCCGCCGACGTTCACCGCGCGCCCGCCGGCGTTCTCAAAATGGTTTCGTCTGATGACAATCTGACTGCTCCCGCCCTTGGCCTGGATGCCGGCGCTGCCCACGCTGTCGGTGTGGCGGAACACGCAGCCTTCGATGACGCCTCGGCGGCAGCCCACCATGTCAATGCCCGAACCGCTTCCGCTCCCCCAGCGCTCAATCGTGCAGCCTTCCACGCGGAAGTCCTCCAGACCCGACAGTTTGATGCAGTCGTTGTTCCCCTTCGCCCCCACGTCGGCGACTCGGAGATTCCGCAGAACAATCCCGCGCGCGGGCGCTTGTTCGGGGCCGCCCTCGTCAATGTTGATGCCGTTTATGGCGGCGCCCGTGACAACGAGGTCGTGCAGTTCGACCCAGGCGGGGGCGTTCAGGTGCAACCCCGTCTCTCCGCCGCGGATGACCGGGGCCTTCCTGGGGTCTTGCGCGGCAATGACGATGGGCTTGTCCTTTTCTCCCCGCAGTCCGCCGAAGTGCAGTCCGCCCGTGTACTCACCGGGGGCCAGCAGAATCCGCGATCCGGGACCGGCCTTGGCCGCCGCTTGGCGAAGTTCTTCCGCGCCGCTTACCGTAACCGTCGCGGCGCGCGCCCAACCGCAACTCATGACGCCGGCGGCCAACGCGCATGCCGCAACAAGTCTTGTCATTGTCAGGTTCATTATCCGCTCCTTAGCCTCATTTTGCCGCCCTGAAGGGCGCGTGACACTCCGTCCAGTCCGACCATGCTCCCGATGCGCCGCGCTCGCGAAGCCGCAACCAGTGAATCACGCCCGGCGCTGGCGCGCCTCTGCCCGCCCTGAACGCATCCCCTCCGCCGCCAGACGGATAGGCGGGATCGGCCACGAACGCGACGCGTTCAGGGCCCGCGAACTCCCCGCCGGCGGCGTCAATCGAGACGGTCACGGTCTCGCCCTTCATCGGGCGGGAACGCCAGACGACGTCTCTGCCATCGGAGTCGGCGCAAACCTGCGCCTCCCACTCCGAAACTTTCGTCCGGGTGCGTGTGAACGACGGGACGCGCGCCGCCACAATCGGGCCGATGGGCTGCGTGCTGATGACGAAATTATCGAAATACCGCGCCTGCCGCTTGATGCTGCCCGTGTTCCAGTAGTTCTCGATGAACACGGCATTGATGGCGTAATCCTGCCACGTGCCGTGCCAGTCCAGGTCGTCGCGCATGGCTTCCAGTCTGCCGTCCACCCACAACGCGAAGACGCCGTCGCGCCTTCCCGGCGAGTTGAGGCGCACGCGCGATTCCACGCACACCCACCGGCCCGACTCCGACGGATCGAAGATGGGCGTGCGGCCGTGGCGGAGTCCGAGCCAGCGGAGGTTTTTGAAGTCGTTGTATTTCGTGGAGACCTTCCGGCTGTCGCGGATGCCGGTGGCCGGGTCAATGCACAGCGCCGCGCCCCGGCCGCCCCAGACGTGGGCGATGAGCCCCTGGCTCCAATCGCGGCCGGCCAGGCAGGTCGCCCGCGCGAGTTTGGCGGGGTTGCCTTCCCATCCCTCTTCGTGCTTCACGTACACGCGCCAATAGATCTCGCGGAAGCTCTCCTCCTGACGGATGCCGCGGCGCAGGGGATTCCGCCCGAACAGGACCTTCAAGCCGCCCGCCGAGACCTGCCCTTTCTCGAACTGGCACTTCATCGCCCCGCTTCCGTCCGCGTCAGGCGTCCAGACAAAACTTCCGCTTGAGTCGCCGTACTCAAAGTAGCGGGCGCGCAGGTCTGCGCTCTGTTCGAAGTCGTCAAAGAAGATGACGGCCTTGTCCGACGCATGGGGCTGCGGAGCGGCGGCCGACACAAAACCGACGCGCGTCTTGGCCGCGAGAGGCTCGCCGAGGACCGCCCCCGCGCAACACAACACCAGAGACGCGGCAATCCACTCTCTCATCGGCGCTTTCCTGAAAACTCGACGGTCTGCGCATGGGACCTTGGGAATATACGTCTTGCCTCGCGCACGGCCTTTCGCGGGTTCCTGCCGCCCCCTACCCCTTTGCCATCTCCCGCAGCTTGTACCGCTGTATCTTGCCGGTGGCCGTCTTGGGGAGTGAACTCACAAATTCAATCCACCGCGGATACTTGTAGGGCGCGGCGTTCCTCTTGACGAATTCCTGCAGTTCGCGGGCCAGGTGCAGCGAAGGGGCGTGGCCGGGCTTGAGCACGACGTACGCGCGCGGCTTGATGAGGCCCTCCTCGTCAGGATGCCCGATTACGCCGCTCTCCAGGACCGCCGGGTGCCCCTGCAAGACGCCCTCCACGTCGGTCGGCCAGACGGGGTATCCGCCCACCTTCATCATGTCGTCGGCGCGGCCGGCGTACCAGAAGTACCCGTCCTCATCCACCATGTACTTGTCGCGCGTGTTGATCCATTCGCCGCGAAACGTCTTCTTGGTGTCCTCGTGCTTGTTCCAGTAGCCCGACGCGATGCTGTCGCCCTTCATCAGGAGGTTGCCGATCTGGCCCGGCGGAAGCTCCCGGCCGTCGTCGTCCACGATCTTCGCCTCGTAGCCGGGCACGATCTGCCCCGTGCTGCCGGGCTTCGCCTTTCCGGGCCGGTTGGAGATGAAGATGTGAAGGATCTCGGTCGAGCCGATGCCGTCGAGTATCTCCAGGCCGAAGCGCTTCAGCCATTTCTCGTAGAGGGGCTTGGGCAGCGGTTCGCCGGCCGACACGCACATGCGGACGCGGCCGATGCTCTTGATCCCTCCCTCCTCCGCGACATGCAGGAGCGCCGCGTAGCTGGTGGGCACGCTGTAGAATACGGTGGGCCTGTAACGGTCGAGCACCTCGAACACCTTGTCCGGCGTGGGCCGGTCCGGCAGGAGCACCGTGGTGGCCCCCACGCGCAGCGGGAAGTACAGGCCGTTGCCCAGTCCGTACGCGAAGAACAGCTTTGCCACCGAGAAGCCGACATCGGACTCGCGCAGCCCGATCGTCTGCTTGGCGTACATGTCGGCCGAGAAGATCATGTCGTGGTGGAGATGTATCGTGCCCTTCGGAAAACCCGTCGTCCCCGAACTGTAGAGCCAGAAGGCCGCGTCGTCCTTGCACGTGTCGGCGGCGTCGAGCGAGGGGGAGGCGTTCTGCATGAGGGACGGCAGGCTGTGGTCGCCGTGCAGGGGCGCAGGCGGATCCGCCGGCTGGATTACGACGTGTTCGAGGTGCCTGAGATTCTTGCGGACCGGCGCGATCTGGTTCAGGAGCATGCCATGGATGATGAGCACCCGCGCTCGGCAGTCGTTCAGCAGGTACTCGTAGTCGCGCGGGGTCAGGAGCGTGTTCATGGGCACCGACACCGCGCCGATCTTCATGGCGCCGAAGAAGGCGAAGACCAACTCCGGCGAGTCCGGCAGAAGGACAGCGACCCGCTCCTCCATCCGAACGCCCAGTCCCTTCAGGGCGTTGCCCAGGCGGTTTACGTTCTCCTGCAACCCCTTGTAGGTCACGGTCCTATCGCCGCACAGAATGGCCGCCTTGCTGCCGCGCCTTTCGGAAACGTGCGAGTCAACAAGGACGACGGCCGCGTTGAGTTTGTCCGATTGTCCGACTGCCGTCATAACGTTTTCCCTCTGACACGAGCCTTGCCCGGCTCTGCGTAAACGCCGCAGGATTCTACGCCGCCATTTCGGGCAAGTCAAGCAAAACCGGCCGTACGCGCTATCGCGCCTGCCCTGAACGAGTCCCGTTCAGGGCCTGCAGCCTGCGCAGGCTGTGGGCGGCCCGGTCGCGTTCCGACGCGGTCAGTTTTTCGTTCGCGGCGGCCCGCCCGTAGACGGCGAGCGCTTCGTCGCGCCGCCCCTGTTTCTCGTGGATCTCGCCCAGGAGCATGTAGGCCTCGGCGCTGCGCATCTCGCGGCTCACCATCTCCTTCAGCACTCGGACCGCGCCCTCGACGTCCCCGTCCCGGCGCAAGTAAAAGGCGTAGGTGTAGGCGTATCTCGGCTCGTCGGGGGCGGACTCGTGCGCCTTCCGGCACCAGGCGACGGCCTCGGCCGGGCGGTCCTTCGCCAGCAAAACCCCCAGGTTGTAGGCCGCCGCCGACAGGGTCGGGTTGCTCTTGAGCGCCGCGCGCAGGTGCGACTCCGCCTCCCTGAGATCGTTCTGCTCCGCCTTGAGCAACCCCATGTTGAAATGGGCGGCAGCGTTGTCGGGGGCCATGGCCAGCGCCTTGCGAAGCGACTGCTCCGCTTTGGCCGGCTTGCCGAGCCGGGCGTAGGCGATGGACACGTTGACCAGCGGCAATACGCTCTGGGGTTCCAGCGCGCAGGCCTTCTCGAACTCAGCCGCGGCCTGCGCGGCCTGGCCGCGATCGAGGTGATAGTTCCCCAGGTTGTAGTGCGCAGACCATTGGTCGGGCCGCGACAGCAGCGAGTCCAGGAACTCCTTGGTCGCTTTCTCCGCGCGGGCGCGCTCCTGCGGCGGACGGGCCTCTTCCGGAAAGGCCGCCAGCCTCGCGGCGGCCTGAACGCGCACAAGCCGCACGTCGTCGCCGGCGGCCTGCGCCAGCGCGGCGAGGGTCTCGGCGTCGGCGCAGCCGCCAAGCCCGCGCACGGCCGACGCCCGCACCAGCGGCGATGCGTCCTTCAGGGCCTGCAACAGGACGGGCTGCTTTCGGTCATCGCGGCACGACTCCATTAGCCGGAGCAACGACGCGGCGTACACCTCGTCGCGGTCGTTGCGGGAGATTTGCCGGAACATCTCCGGCAGCCGCCGCCATTCGCCCCGGCGCGCCTCGGCGATCAGGCCGGCCCTTTGCAGGACTTCGGCCTGGTAGTCGCGCGAACGCCATTCACGCACGTACTTGTCGGACCAGGCGGCGTCCTTGTCCGCATGGCAGAGGTTGCAGGCGTTGGGCGACTTGAACGCAAGCGTCGCCGCCGGAGCGGGCGCACGCATGGAATGGTCGCTGCGCCGCATGCGCGCGAACTCGGTCGCGGGCATGTGACAGCCCACGCACCGGCTCCCTTCTCCTTCGGCCTTGTGGCGGCTGTGGGCGGCCGCGTTCTTCACGTGCTCGGCATGGCAGGGCAGGCAGGCGTTGTTCGCCATCTCTCCCGTGAAACGGTAGCGGCCGCTCGCGGTGTGACAGTGAATGCACTTGAGCCGACCCGACTTCGCGCAAGGGCTCATGAGCCAGGACGTGTACGTGTAGTTCTCGCCCAGGTCGCGGCCGTCCGGATGGAAGTCGGCGTGTTCGAGCGTTACGAGGTCGAAATGGTCGAAGAAACGCCCGCCCGGCGCAAAAGTCTCCGTGAGGGGCGCCATTTTCGCGTGGCACGGCGCACACGTCTCGTTCGCCTGCGCAACAGTCAGGCGCTTGTACGAAATGATCTTCAGATATTCGGGCCTGCCCCGTACCAACCTGCTCTGAAATGGTGTCGGAACGGGGGGAGCCAACGGGTTGGTACGGGGCCTGCGTCCCTTCGGCGCCTCGCGGCAGACGCGCACATGCTCTTTCGCCGGACCGTGACAGGTTTCGCAGTTGATGCCCGGCTCGGCCCACGTCGTCTCGTAGGCGTCCTTTTCGGCGATGTAGTTCGTCGAAAGCTGGCTCACGTGGCAGCCGTGGCATGCGGTGTTGAAGGTGAAGGGCCGCTCCTTCCAGCGCGCCGGGCGCGAGTCGAGCGGCGCATCCGCCGGACGGCCGGGGGAATGCCGAAGCCCGCTCGCCGCCATGTCGAGCCATTCCTTCCTATGAACGTCGTAGGCGAGCGGCAGCGTTTGCAGGCGTCCCCGCTCCAGCGGCGTCAGAAAGTAGAAGACGTTCTTGCCGCCGAGGACGTGTTCCATCGTGTAGCGCTTCTCGCCTTCCGGCCCCGCCTCGCGGATGGAGGCCTTTGGACCCTGAATCTGCGCCAGATAGCGGCGCGCGCCGATGGCAATCTCCTTCGTCTGCGGCGTGAGCGCCCCTCGCGCAAACTCCGGCGTGAACGGCTGCATCGCCAGCCCGTGATGGGAATCGGCCCACAACCGGTAGAACGGCTCGTGACACTCGCGGCACGTGACGGAACCGGCGTACTCGGCGGCCGGCGACGCGCCGCGGCCCGCAACCCTCTGCGACCGGCTCCACACCCACACGCCGACCGCCAGACATGCCGCTACGAACACCACGACCATCCACCGCGCTCTCAAGACGCCTCTCCGTGTCGTTGGAATGATGCGCCGCCGCCGCGAAATCTTTTGACCTTTGGCCCCCGCCATTTTATTCTATTTCCATCCTGGACAATCACATTTTGACAACTTTTCCGGCAAGAGGAACGATATGAGGCGTCGCGTGGGTTCGCACACGCCAATGCTCTTGGCCGCCGTCCTGTACGCGTGCGGATGCGGAATAGGGGGCGGCCTTCTGGCCCAGACACAACCCAAGGAGAAACCGGAGATGAAGGACGCGGCGCGTCGTACCAGCGACGCGGGCAAGGTGTTCGCCGACGCCGTCGCGGTGTGGCACATGGCCGACGCCAACTCCGCCGACGGAAAAAGCCCCCTCAAGAGTCATGGCGAGGCGACGCTGGGTGTGGAACTCGCCGGGCCGGAACGCGAAGAGTCGCTGGCGCGCGGCGGCGACGGCAAGGCCGCCGACCTGCAGGGCGGCTGGCTCGACGCCGGCCAGGGCGGAGACGGCAAGCTGAACCTCCAGGGCGAAGCCATGACGATGCTGTTGCGTCTGCGCAACCCCTCCGGCAAGTGGAGCGCGGGCGAACTGTTCTGCAAGCACGGCGGCCACGACAAGCTGGTCTACAACCTGTTCATCAGCAGCGATCACATCGGTTTTGAGTACGGCGCGGAAGGCATTGCCGGCCTGGCCGGACAGGCCTCGACGCCCGCCGCCCTCCTCAGCCCGAAGCAGTGGCACGACGTGATCGCTCGTTACGACGGACGCGGCGCGTCGTACCAGCGACGCGAGGTCGTCCTGTTTGTTGACGGCTTTGTGGCGGCGCGCACCGCCGCGACGGGGACGTTGCGCCGGGGCAACACCCAATCGGTCCTTATCGGCCGGCGCGCCTTCAAGGGCCTGATTGACCACGCCGCGCTCTGGCAGCGCGCCCTCTCCGACGACGAGATCGTGACCCTGAGCGGCGGCCAGGAGGTCATGCAGCGGCGCCGCGAGGCCTATACCCGCGACATCGAGGCCAAGATCGGCCGCGAGGGTCTCACCCTGGCCGACCAGTTGCGCGGCGCGCGCGAACTGCGCCAGCGGCTCTGGAACGACCCTCACCGTCCGCGATACCACCTGCTGCCCCCCGACGGTTTCTGGAACGACATCAACGGCACGATCTACTGGAAGGGCCGCTACCACGTCTTCTTTTTGGGCCGGCTTGCCCCCGACCGCGACACGATTCTGAGCGGCAAGGACACGCTTCACGCCCGCGAGATCTGGCTGCACTCCTCCAGCCGCGACCTGGTCCATTGGGTTCACCACCCGCCGGCGTTGGTGCCGGTCTTCGACGGCTCCATGCCGCGCGGACTCTACAGCGGCGACGCCGTCGAGAACGCGCCGGTCCCCACGCTCATCTACCACGTGCCCGGCCAGGGCACGTGCATCTCCACGGCCGAGGACGACGAGCTGATCCGCTGGAAACCGCTGCCGCAGAACCCCGTCATACCCAGCCCCAAGGGTCCCGCCGATTACATCGTCTTCGACCCCTGCGCGTGGAAGGAGGGCGACACCTACTACGCCCTCATCGGCAACAAGAACAGAGCGCCGGGATTCGAGGGCGACTGCACCAGTTTGTTCAAGTCGTCCGACATGGTTCAATGGCAGTACGTGGGGCCTTTCTACAAGTCCGACCGCCGCTGGACGGAAGAGGTCGAGGACTGTGCGTGTCCTGATTTCTTCCCGCTCGGCAACAAGCACATGCTGTTGATGCACACGCACGCCCCCTACGGCCACGCCCAGTATTACATCGGGCGTTACGAGAACGAGCGTTTCCACCCGGAGACGCACGGTCGCATGAGCTGGCCCGGCGGTCAGCTCTGCGCGCCGGAGACCCTGCGCGACGACAAGGGCCGCCGTATCTTCTGGGGCTGGATACATGAGGCGCGCCCGGCCGCCAACGGCTGGGGTTCTGTCGCGACGCTGCCGCGGGTGCTGTCTTTGGGCGAGGACAATACGCTGCGGATCGAGCCTGCGCCGGAACTGGAAATGCTGCGCTACAACCACCGCCGGCGCGCCGGCGTGTCCCTGGCGGCCGGCGCCGAGGTGAACCTCGACGAGGTCAGCGGCGACTGTCTGGAACTGGCCGTGGAGATCGCGCCGGGCGATGCGCAGGAGGTCGGTTTGTCGGTGCGCCGTTCACCCGACGGCGCCGAGCAGACCAACATTGTCTGCTCTCCGCAAGCCGGCACGCTGAAGATCGAGCTTTCCAGGTCCTCGCTGGACCCGCAGGTCCGGTATCCGCGCTATGCCGGCCGCTTTGCCGAGACAGAGAATGTCCCCGAATCGGAACGCTTCGCGCGCGAACAGGTCGCGCCGTTTCAGCTAAGACCGAACGAGCCTCTGCGGCTGCGGATCTTCCTGGACCGCTCGGTGCTCGAGGTCTACGCCAACGGCCGCCAGTGTATCACCCAGCGCATCTACCCCACGCGACCCGACAGCGTGGGCGTTGCTCTTTTCGCCCGCGGCGGCGCCGCCAAGGCCACCGCGGTCGAAGCCTGGGACATAAGCCCGACGAACAGTTGGTGACACACCGAAGACGCGACGGCCGCCGGCCATTGACCGCGGCCCATCTTTCGGCAGGAGAGAAAAGGCCATGCGAATACTCGTTCTTGATCTGGACACCCTGCGGCCCGACCACCTCGGCTGCTACGGCTATCACCGGAACACCAGCCCCAACCTCGACCGCATCGCCCGCGAGGGCGTGCGCTTCGACAACTATTACTGCTCCGACGCCCCGTGCCTGCCGTCGCGGGCAGCGCTGGTAACCGGACAGTTCGGCATCCGTTCGGGCGTCGTCGGCCACGGCGGCACGGCGGCCGACATGCGTCTGGAGGGGCGTGACCGCGCATTCCGCACGCGTTTCTCGCAATACGCCCTTTGGGCCTTCATCCAGCGCCAGGGGTTCCACACCGTGAGCATCTCCCCCTTCGCCGAACGCCATTCGGCGTGGTGGTTCAACGCGGGGTTCCGCGAGATGCTCAACCCCGGAAAGGGCGGCATGGAATCCGCCGAGGAAGTGACGCCCAGCGTCATGGACTGGCTCGGCCGCAACGTCAAGCGCGACAAGTGGCTTCTCCACATCAACTACTGGGACCCCCACACGCCCTACCGCGCCCCGCAGGAGTTCGGCAACCCCTTCGCCAACGAACTGCTGCCGGCCTGGATGACCGAACAAATACTCCAGGAGCATCGCAGCCAGCCCGGCGGGCACTCCGCGCAGGAGGTCGCCATGTGGGACAACCGCACCTACCCCCAGTTCCCGCGCCATCCGGGCGAAGTCCGCGACATGGCGGACTTCCGGCGCATGATTGACGGCTACGACTGCGGCATCCGCTACATGGACGATCACGTGGGCCGCATCCTCGATGCCCTCGACCGGGCCGGCGTCCTCGACGACACCGCCGTCATCGTGACCTCCGACCACGGCGAGAACCTCGGCGAACTCAACTCCCACGGCGAACACGGCACGTCGGACTACATCACGCACCGCATCCCCATGATCATCCGCTGGCCCGGCGGACGGAAGAACGCCGCCGAGTCCGGTTTGTTCTACAACCTCGACCTGGCCCCCACGCTCGCGGAGCTTTTTGGCGTCGCGCCCGCCCCCGCGTGGCAGGGGCGCAGCTATGCGGCGGCCGTCAAGCCCGGCGCCAACGCCGCCCCGGTCGCCGGACGCGACTACCTCGTGCTGAGCCAGTGCTGTCACGGCGCGATGCGCAGCGTGCGCTTCGGCCCGTACATCTACATCCGCACCATCCACGATTTCTTCCATCTGTACCCGCGCGAGATGCTCTTCAACATCGTCGAAGACCCGCACGAAACCCGCGACCTGGCCCCGTCGCGGCCCGACTTGTGCGCGCAGGGCGCGCGCCTCATGCTCCAGTGGCATGAAGACATGATGATGCAGATGCCCGACGCCGTGGACCCGCTGTGGACCGTCATGCGCGAAGGCGGCCCATCCCACTCCAAAGGCCAACTGCCCAAGTACCTCGACCGCCTCCAGCAGACCGGACGCGGCCGGCACGTCGAGGCCCTCAAGCGCCGCCATCCGGGGGAGTGGAAGGCATGACGACGAAGACCATGCGGGCCGTGCACATCGTCGCGCCGGGGCGGCCGGAGTTCGTGGAGATACCGGTCCCTGAACTGAGACGGGGCTGCGGCCTGGTGCGGCCGCTCATGATCGCGGTGTGCGGCAGCGACGTGCGGTCGGTATACTACGCGCCCGCGGAGGAATACCCGCTGGCGGTCACGCGCGGCGGGCATGAGATCATCGCGCGCATCGAGGCGCTGCCAGGGCCCGCGCCGGGTCTGCGCGAGGGACAGGTGGTGATGGCCCTTGTCGCCGGCGACCTGGGCATGTCCGAGTACGTCCTCGCGCCCGTGGAAAACCTCCTCCCGCTGCCGGAGGGCCGACCCCTCGAACAATTGCTCATGGCGCAGCAACTCGGCACGGTCATCTTCGGCTGCAAGCGTCTGCCGAGCGTCGTGGGCCTGGACGCCGCCGTCATCGGCCAGGGGTCGGTCGGCCTGTTCTTCGACGCCATGCTGCGCCGTCTGGGGGCGCGCCGCGTGGTCGCCATGGACCTGCTCGACACGCGCGTCGAGGCCGCCCGGAAGGCCGGCGCGACTCACGCCTTCAACAACGGTCGCTGCGACCCCGTCGCGACCGTCAAGGAGATGCTGGAAGGCCAGTTGACCGACCTCGTCGTCGAGGCGGCCGGCGAGCCGGAGACCATCAACCTGATGCCCAGTCTCGTGAAGGAGCGCGGGACCATCCTGTCCTTCGGCCTGCTGCACGGCCCGCACACGATCCCGTTCAACTACTACAACCTCTACCGCAAGTCCTGCGCCCTGCTCACGGTGGGCGGAGGCACGGCCCAGGAGCCTGGACGCAAGTCCGTCCGCCAGGCGCTCGACATGATCGGCCGGGGCGAGATAGACGTGTCCTGGATGGTCACGCACCGCTTCCCGTTCGATCGGGTGAAGGAGGCCTACGAGATGGCGCGCACGCGCGCCGATGGGGCCATCAAGGTCGTCGTGCAGATGCCGGAATAGGGGCCGCGCCTACCTGGCCGCCGCCAGGATGCGCCCGGCGTCGGGGCCTTCGACGGCCGTGATGCGCCGCCGGTGCGGCGTGCAGTGAGGGCCGCAGTTGCAGACGTAGTCCCACGGCTTCCATTCCAGAAGGTCGCCCAGGACTTCCCACATTCGGCGGGACTCCGCGCACAGCGTGATCGGCGTCTGCGGGCTGAGCCGCCGCGACTCCGTGATCAGGTGGCGGTAAATCTTCTCTTTGACCTCGAACGGAAACGGTCTCTGGCCGTGGACGTGCGTGGGCCATTTCGCGCCGGCGCTCGCCTCGGCGTCCTTCGCGGCGGCGACGAACTCGGGGTCCAGGTTGTCCAGCCCCAGGGTGGAATCCATCTCGGTGACGCTGTCGAAGAAGACCACCTCGGCGCTCAGGTTGTCGGGCCGCACGCGGGCATAGAGGACTTCGAGCATCTCCGTGATCTCCTCGCGCCAGCCGCGGTTGGGGATGATGGGCTTGCACTTGAAGCGCGCCGTGTAGCCGGCCTCCTGGCACTTGCGCGCGGCCTCGATGCGCTCCTCCATCGGGGCGGTGCGGGCCTCGAAACGGCGGCTCACCGAGCGCGTCGTGAGCGTCCAGAGCATCATCGTATGGCCGTTGTGTTCAAGCGGGAGCAGATGATCCACGTTGGCGCTCTTGCTGAAGAGGATCAGGTAACGGTCGCCGCGCTTCGCGAAGTCGCGCACCAGCATCTCGCACGCGCCGTACTCCGGCTCGATGGCCAGCACGTCCTGCTCCACGTCGTAACGGAAGGTCTTCTGCCACGGGTTCTCGGCCAGCAGCCGCCCCGTCTGCTCGACGAACTCCTCCAGGTTCAGGTTGATGACGTACACCGAGCCGCGCTGGCAGTACGCGCACCGGTGTACGCAGCCCCAAGCGCTGTGAAGATCGTGCAGAGTCCAGCACACCAGACCCGGATCCCAGTCGTGCCGCTTTTCGTAATGGTAGAAAGGCGCCACTCCCATCATCGCCTGTACGCGCCCGCCCGTGAAGCCCTGCTTGCAGTCGCCGTACGACGTGTGCGCCTCGACACAGCGCTTGAACAGGTCGCTCTTCGAGACTGCCGCTCGCTCCTCCGGCGTCGCCCACTTGAAGGCGTTGAAGATGATGTCGGGGTCGGCCGGCTCTCTGTAAGCCCCCTGCCGCACCTCGCCGATCCATCCGCTCTCCCTGATGACCTCCGGAAGCTGTTCCGGCGAGATGACGACCACCTCGGACGGCTTGCGCCCGATGCCCAGGACCATGCGCTCCATGCGGCGAACGTTTCTCTCGTCGCGCACGGCCCAGTCCATCGCGTAGAGCCTGCGCGGGTTGAGACGATACATGTGTGACTCCCTCGATAAAAAGCCGCAGCGGCAAATCCGCCTCGCCGGCATCGTACCATTGTCGCGCGCCCCCTGCCACTGGATTCCGAGGCGGCGCAACGGCGTCTGGCTTTTCGCGCCCCTTCCGGCTATTATACAGGGCTTGAAAACGACTCTTGGGAAGAGGGAGCGAACGATGAAAGGTTTTCCACGAACGACGGTCGGCGGCGTATCGGTCTCAAGGATGATCATCGGCACCAACTGGTTCCTGGGCTTCAGCCACTACACCAGGGCCAAGGACACGCTCATCAAGCAAATGTTCGCCGACTACAAGAAGATCGCCGACGTCATCGAGGTCTTCTTCCGCGCGGGAGTGGACACCATCATGGGCCTCATCCAGCGCGACGAACTCTACAACGCCGTCCGCGAGGCCGAACAGCGCACCGGCGTCAAGGCCATCGTCGTCTCCACGCCGCATGTCCCTCTCTCGCCCAAGACCCTCGTGGAAGGCTTCGTCAACGGCGAGGCCGACAAGGTCTTCGACGCCGAGGCCAAGCGCGGCGCGGCCTTCTGCTTTCCCCACGGCTGCACCACCGACGCCCTGGTGGACAAGGTGACGCGCGAGATCCGCAGGATGGACGAACTGTCCGCCAAGATCCGACAGCGCGGCATGATCCCGGGCCTCAGCACACACATGCCCGAATCCATCATCTACGCCGACGAAAAGAAACTGGACGTCGAGACCTACATCTGCCTCTACAACGCCATGGGCTTCCTGATGCAGATCGAGGTGGACTGGATCACCAACCTCATCCGTCGCGCCAGGAAACCCGTCATGACCATCAAGCCCATGGCCGCCGGCCACATCCGCCCCCTGCAAGCCTTCACGTTCGTCTGGAACGCCCTGCGCGACCAGGACATGGTCACCGTCGGCACCATGACGCCTGACGAGGCCAAGGAGTGCATCGAGATATCGCTGGGTATACTCGAACGCCGCCAGGCCAACGTTGCGCTCCAGGAGACCCGCTCCAAGGCCTCCGTGAAGGCTGCCGCCGCTTCCTGATCCCCGCTCGTGGAGGACCACGCCGTGCTGGAAAGGCTTCTGGCCGCGCTCGCGCTGTTCAGCGTCATCGTCCTGCCGCACGTGCGCGTGCTGTCGGCCGAGGACAAAGACGCCTCGGCGTACGAGATTCCTCTGATGCGCGACTGGCGCATCAAGAAGACCGACCTCCCGCAGGGTCTCGAAGGCGCGTTCGCCGGAAAGAGCCTCGACGATTCCGCCTGGGAGAAGACGGCGATTCCTGAGGAGGGGCATCCTCCCCATACAGAGAAGTTCGTCTTCTATCGCCTGTGGGTTGACGTGCCCGCCGCGTGGAAAGGCCGACCGATCGAGCTGTCCATCGGCGAGGCCGGCGGCAACTGCGCGGTCTTCATAGACGAACAGAAGGCCGCCGAGCGCAAAGGGCGCGGCCGCGTCTGCGCCGCCGTCGCCGACAAGGTGCAGTGCGGCGGCAAGAGTCTCATTGCGATCATGTGCGAGAACACCGGCGGTCGCGGCGGCATGTGCGGCGAGATCGCGCTCGTGCTGACCGAAGAGGCCGCCAGGGCAAAGGCCGCGCGCGAGGCTCAAACCCGCGCACGGCTCAGGCTCTCCGAGATCCCGTACAACATCGTCTACGAGTCCTTCCGCGACACCAACTGGGAACTGTTCATGATCGCCGCCGACGGCTCCAACCCCGTGAACCTCACCCAGACGCCCGACAAGGACGAGTTCTACCCCAAGGTCTCGCCGGACGCGTCGAAAATCTGCTTCCTGGTTGATGAGACTTCGGACGGCAAGAAGAGCCGGAATCTCTACCTGATGAACATGGACGGCACGGGGCGCGTCAAGATCGCCGACAACGCGCGCGAGGGCTGCTGGAGCGCCGACGGCGCGAAGATCGCCTACCTCAAGGCCGAGTTCAGCAAGTACACGCTGACCGATTATGCGAGCAAGACCCTGTGCATCTACGACCTGGCGACGCAGAAAAGCGCGGAACATCCCAACAAGGACCTGCACCACCTCTACAATCTGACCTGGACGCCCGACGGCAACTGGTTCGCAGCTACCGTGCACGGCGGGATGGGCTTCAAGCACGCCATCCTGGCCTTCGAGGCGAACGGGAGCAAGGTCTTCAGCCTGAGCAAGTGGAAGGTCAACGGCTGCAGGCCCGACCTCAGCCCGGACGGGCGGCGTCTGGCCTGGGGCGCGACCGACGAAAGGCTCATGGTCGCCGACATTGATTTCTCCGGCGCCGAGCCGAAGGTCAGCAACGTGCGTCCGGCGGCCCGATGCCCGAAGGGGTTCGAGGTCTACCACGTGGACTGGGCGCCCGACGGCCGCCACATTGCCTTCAGCTACGGCCCTTGCGCCGGCGAGCAGATCGGCACGCGAGCGCCGGGCTGGAACGTCTGTGTCGGCGACACCGAAGGCAACTGGGTGACCATTACCGCCGACGGCAAAGACAACAAAGAGCCTGACTGGGCGGCGGTTCCGGCCCGACGGAGATGAGGTATTTGCGAGTGTTTCGACTTCTGACGGCCTGCGCGCTGGCCCTTTGCGTTTCCTGCGGCCGGCAACCCGAAGAGAAGAAGGCCGCCGTTACGATCATCACCACGAAGCTCGGCGTCGAGATGGTCCTGATCCCCGGCGGCTCTTTCGAGATGGGCAGCGGCCGGGGCGCGCCCGACGAGGCGCCAGTCCATACGGTCACGCTTGCGCCGTTTCTGATGGACAGATACGAGGTCGCGCAGGAGCAGTTCGCCAGGGTCGAACTGCCGGACCCGTCGCACTTCAAGAACCCCGCGAACCCCGTGGACCAGGCCAACTGGACCGACGCCGCGCGATTCTGCAACGAGCGCTCGCGCGCCGAGGGCTTGCAGCCCTGCTACGACGAACAGACGTGGACGTGCAACTTCGACGCCGACGGCTATCGGCTTCCCACCGAGGCGGAATGGGAGTACGCCTGCCGCGCGGGCGGCTCAACCGTCTATTCCTTCGGCGACGACGCGCGGCTCCTGAAGGATTACGCCTGGCTCTCGGAAAACTCCGGCAAGAAGACGCACCCCGTCGGGCGGAAAAAGCCCAACGCCTGGGGTCTGCACGACATGCACGGCAACGTCGCCGAGTGGTGCAACGATATCTTCGACCGGCAGTATTACAGGGAAAGCCCCGCGCATAGTCCGCGCGGCCCCGAAACGGGAAGCCGCGAAAAGGCGGTGCGCGGCGGGGCCTGGAACTCGAGCGCCGACGCCTGCCGCTCGACGTACCGCTCCGGCAACGCCTCCCTGAACGACACGTGTCTGGCCAGCGACGCCCTCGGCTTTCGGTGTGTGAGAAAGGCAATCAAGAATTAGCGCATGACATTCAACAGTTGGTTGTTTCCGCTTCTGTTTCTCATCTTCTATCCCGTCTACCTTGCGCTCAAGAACACGCGGGGGAGCGCGTTATGGATCGTCATCGCCTCATACGTCTTCTACGGCTGGTTCAACCCCCTCTATGTTCTGCTCATCTTCTACGCCACCGTCGTGGACTACTTTGTCGTGGCCATGATGGAACGAAGCCGCCGCAAGAAGGCCTGGCTCCTCGTCAGCGTGGTCAACAACATCGGCCTGCTGAGTTTCTTCAAGTACGGCGCGTTCGCGGCCCAGAACCTGAACGCCGCCTTTGCCTACCTGGGGCTTCCGTTGCATGTCCCGCCGCCGGGGTACCTGTTCCCGGTGGGCATCTCGTTCTTCACGTTCCGGTCCCTGACGTATTCCATTGACTGTTACCGCGGCCTGGTCGCGCGCGAGCGCAGCTTCGTGCGCTACGCCGCCTTCCTCTCGCTGTTTCCCCTGCTCCTGTGCGGCCCCATCGAGCGGGCAAGCAGCCTGTTGCCGCAGATGCGCGAACGCCCCCCCGGGGGGCGTGTTCGCATCACCCGAGAGGACCTGGCCGACGGCGCCTCGCTCTTCATCGTGGGGCTTTTCAAGAAGCTGGCGCTCGCCGATTATCTCGGCCTGTACGTGGATAAGGTCTACGCCGCGCCCGGCGAGTTCTCGGCCTCCGCGCTGGCGCTGGCGACCTTTGCCTTCACGTGGCAGATCTACTTCGACTTCAGCGGCTACACCGACATGGCGCGGGGCGTCGCGCTGTTCCTGGGGTTTCGCATCATGCTCAACTTCAACAACCCCTACCTGGCAACCGGCCTCGGCGACTTCTGGCGGCGCTGGCACATCAGCCTCTCGACGTGGTTCCGCGATTACGTCTACATCCCCCTCGGCGGAAACCGCAACGGCCCCGCCCGCACGTACGCCAACCTGTTCGTCACCTTTGTGGTCTCCGGCGTCTGGCACGGCGCGGCGTGGACGTTCGTCATCTGGGGCGCCCTGCACGGCCTGGGCAACATCATCACGCGCGAAATGGAGCGCTCCTCCTTTTACAACGAGAAGGTCCCCGCCTTCGTCAAACAGGCGTGGGTCTTTCTCTTCGTGGCCTTCGCATGGATTTTCTTCCGCGCGACGACCGTCGGCGACGCATGGCTCATCGTCCGGAGAATCTTCACCGCCGGCTGGACCGACCCGCACTTTCCGCTGCTGATGTCGGCCCTGGTTCTGGCGGTGTGGGCGTATCAGTTCGCCTACGAGTCGCGCGCGCGCCGGATCGTCTCCGTTGCGCCCGTTCGCATCGGCGCCGTGGTCGCCATGTCGCTCTATCTGATCGTCTTCGCCAGCTCGAACGTTCAGCCGTTCATCTACCAGCAGTTCTGACGGGACTTCCATGAGCACAGACGAACTCAAACCCAACGTGCCTTTCGGCTCGAACGACGTGAGGCTCTCTCCGGGCGAATGGGCCGTCGCAGCGGCCCTGCTCTGTCTGTTCCTGATTCTTACCCCCCGCATCTGGGCCGTGTTCGTGTCGTTCAAGCCCGGCCCCGACCACCGTATGCCCTACAAGCTCAGCCACGATTACTGGCTGTACGATCAGTACTGCCGCGCCCTGCCGGCGGATACGATCCCCATCCTCGGCGACTCCGTCGTCTGGGGGCAATACGTCCGGGCGGAAGAAACACTGTCACATTATCTGAGCCGGCTCGACCTTTTCGCCAATCTAGGCATGGACGGTCTGCACCCGGCGGCTCTGGAGGGTCTGATCCGCTTCTACGGCCGGAGCCTCCAAGGCAGGAAGGTCGTCCTCCTGTGCAACCCCCTGTGGATGAGTTCCCCCCGTGCCGACCTGAGCGACGACAAGGAGTTCAGCTTCAATCACCCCAAACTCGTACGGCAGTTCTCGCGGAACATCCCCTGCTACACCGAGACCCTCTCCGGCCGGATCGGCATAATCGCCGAACGCGGCCTCCCTTTTTTCGCCTGGGCCAACCACCTGCGCCTCGCGTACTTCGAGAGCACGGACGGACCCGCGGACATCCCCGCCTGGACGATGGCCCACCCCTACGCGTGGCCTCTGGCCCCCGTCTCGCTTCGGTTTCCCGGCCCCGACGAGGCCCGCCGTTTCAACCGGGAACACAAACGCAAACCCGCCATCTGGACGGGCAAGCCGCAGGACAGACAGGAATTTCCCTGGGTCGCGCCGGAAAGGTCGTTTCAGTGGAAGTCATTCCGGGACACTGCGACACTTCTGCGCCAGAGGAAGAACACGGTGTTCGTTCTGGTCGGTCCCTTCAACGAGCACATGCTCCTGGAGAAGAGCCTGTCCGTATATCTGGAGTGGAAGAGCCACATCGTCTCCTGGCTGAAGAGCGAGAATCTGCCGCACTTCGCGCCGCCGCCCCTGCCCAGCAACCTTTACGCCGACGCCAGCCATCCGATCGCCAAAGGTTATGAACTGCTGGCGCAGGAACTGCTTCAGAACACGGACTTCAGGGCCGTCATCCTGGAGCGGTGACCCAAAAGCGCCGACCCAAAAGTGCCTGGCTCCCGAAGTGCCTGGCTCCCGCCAGACTAAAGTGCCTGGCTCGCGCCTGCCGACGGGCGGCGCGTGCCTGGCACTCCCTGAGCCACTCCCTGTCCCTCGCCGAAAACCGCAAACAACCGCACGCAGATCGCGAAGGCCGCCACCCCGCACGCCACCAGGAAGAAC
>CAYPFP010000032.1:26372-43625 GCA_964409935.1 uncultured Planctomycetota bacterium
AAACAACCGCACGCAGATCGCGAAGGCCGCCACCCCGCACGCCACCAGGAAGAACGTGATCGCAAACTCCCCCCAACGAGGGAAGTAGGTCGCCGGCAGGTCCATCCCGATCAGCGAGACGTTCAGCCTGTTGAGCACCACGCCGATCCCCGTCAGGCTGGCGGCGCCAAACAGCCAGCCCGCCGATCGCCGCAGCGAAGGCAGACTGAATATGGTCGCCGGCAAGGCCACTCCTCCGAGAAACTCGGCGAGAAAAGCCTTGCTTTGCAGATCGAGGGCCATCGCGTCCGGCAGCGCTCCGCGCAGCGCCAGATCGCCCAGCCGAAGAACGGCGTAAACCCACAGCACAACCGCCGCCGCCCGGCCCAGCCCGCCCAGTAGATCCAGTTCCAGCCCGCGCCCGTAGACGCGCGAACTCAGCGCGGACTCGAAGATCACCATCGCCAGCCCGACCACCGCCGCCGACACGAAGAAGTGCAACGGCAGCCAAGGCGTGTACCAGATCGGACTGAGCTTGTCCGGCATGATCAGGTACAGCGAACCGAGCGACGACTGGTGCAGAACGGAAAGGATGACGCCCACGATTACGAGCGGGATCGTCAGCCGCTTGAGCAGCCGATACAGCCAGTCCAGCCAACCCCACCGCAGGCCCTCCAGCGCCGTGGGCAAGAACTCCAGGAGAAGCACCGTCAGGTACAGCATCACGCACCAGGCGACCTCGAACAAAACCGAGTGCCCCTGCCAGTATATGATCACGTGCCACATCCGGTAGGGCCGCCCCAGGTCGTACACGAGCGCCACAGCCACCAGCGCGTATCCCAGAAAGCCCGTCAGCACCGCCGGCCTCAGCAGCGGCCGATACCGCTGCAGGTTCAGGATGTGCACCGTCGCCGCCAGCATGAACGCCCCCGCCGCCAGCGCCACCCCGCACAGCACGTCGAAGCCGATCCACAGGCCCCAGGGGAAATCGTCCTTCAGATCGGTCACCGCGCCCAGTCCGTAGTAGAACCGCAGGAAGGTCGCGTAGATCCCGACGGCGGACACAACGCCGAACACGGCCCAAAACCCCGCCGAGACGCCTCTTGGCCCGGCAATCATGGCCGATCCTCCCCCGCTACTCTGCGCCGCCGCGCGATGAACCATGTCCCCGCCAGCAGCACCGCGCCGCCGACGATGCCCACCGGCAACTTCGAGAGCACCTTCCAGGTCAGCGATGGGCGCGCCTCGTTCGACAACGCCTTCGGGAAGCCCAGTTCCTCAAACGGAACGTCGGACAGATAAAGCGCGCTTGTGCCCCCGATCTCGCGCTCTCCGAAAACGTGCGGCACGTACCGGCCCGGATTGTCTCGTATCCGCCGGTGCGCCTGCGCGATCAGGTCGGCGCGGTCGCCCGCCGCCAGCGCCCCCGTCGGGCAGGTCAGAATGCAGGCCGGTCTGCGCCCTGCCTCCAGCCTGTCCGCGCAGAAGGTGCACTTGCGGATCAGGGGCAGCGGCTTCTCCCATTCAAACCGCGGAATCCCGAAGGGGCACGCCAGCATGCAGTAGCGGCAGCCCATGCACCGGGCGTCGTCGTACATGACGGGGCCTTGCGCCGTCTTGCGCAACGCCCCCACCGGACAGGCCGACACGCACGCCGGCTCCTCGCAGTGCATGCACTGCCGCTTCACAAACCGCCAATGGGCCGGCGCGGCGATCTTCCGGCGGAGGTAGAAATACTCCACGAGCGTCCACGTCTTCGCCGACAGGCGGTGAGGGTTCGTACGGGCCGGGTTGCAGACGGTCTGCTCGGCCTCAAGGCGGTTCCACCGCTTGCAGGCCACCTGGCATCCTCTGCATCCGATGCACTTGGTCACGTCAATCAGGAACGCCATCGGCATGACGGCCGCCTCCTCAGCCCAGTTTTCTCACATCGCACAGAAACGCCTTGTACTCCGGGATGTTCGTGTTGGCGTCGCCGACGTTGGGCGACAACTGGTTGGCCGCGTAGTTCTCGTCGTGCGGCCCGCCGCGGGCAAGACCGCTGAAACCAAAATGCCACGGCAGGGCCACGACCTCGCGGCGTTCTTCGCCCAACCTGTACGCCTGCATGCGCCGCGTGACGACGGCTCGCGCCCGGCACTGCCCGCGCGGACTGACCACCAGGACCCATTCCCCCTCCTTGATGCCCCGCGCCCGCGCCAACTCGGGACTCATCTCGACGAACATCTCGGGCACCAGTTCCACCAATAGCGGCAGGTTCCGCGTCATGGCGCCCGCCTGCCAGTGCTCGGACAGACGGAACGTTGTCGCAATCACCGGGAATTCCTTCGACCCCACCGGCGCCGTCTTGTCCAGGTCCGCATCCCAAATCCGTATGACGGGGTTGTTCTGCCGGCGGGAGAGCACGTTGGCCACCGGACTTTCCAGAGGCTCGTAGTGCTCCGGGAACGGCCCGTCGCGCGTCGCCCCTCTGGGCACGAACAACCGGGCCTTCGCCTCCGGCAGCATGATAAACGGCGAGGCCGCCGACGTTTCAGGCGGAATCATCTCGCCCGTCTTCGCATCCTTCCAGGCGAAGTCGGGCACGTCGTGGTTCACCCACGCCTTCTTGGCGGCATCCCACCGGACGAGGGCGCGTTCCTTGTTCCACGGGGTTCCCGCGGCGTCCGCCGACGCGCGGTTGTACAGCACCCGGCGGTTGAGCGGCCATGCGTACGCCCAGCCCGGATACAGCCCCAGCCCGCTCGGGTCGGCGGCGTCGCGCGCCGCCGCCTTGTTGTCCTCCGGTCGAGGTCCGGGGTAGAAGCCCGAATACAGCCAGTTCCCGCATGCCGTCGAGCCGTCGTCGGCGAGCCGGGTGAAGTTCGCCAGTTGTGCCTTGTCGGCGACGGTGTAGCCGTTGATCTCCCTGGCCACAAGCTCGACGTCCGGCCCGTTCTCGCCATAGTTCCAGTTGAGATTGAGGATGGGATCGGGGAAGACCGCGCTCGCATCGGAGACGTACAGGCGCTTCAACTCGCGATACAACGAATCCAGGTACCACAGGTCGCTGCGGGCCTGGCCGGGCGGCTCCACCGCCTGGGATCGGCGCTGCATCCAGCGGCCGGAGTTCGTGATGGTCCCCTCCTTCTCGAAACTCGCGGCGGCCGGAAACAGAAAGACCTCCGTACCGATGTCCTTCGGGTTCGCGCCGGGCCGCTTCCAGAACGCCGCCGTCTCGGTCTCCCACAGGTCGAAGACGGCCAGCCAGTCCAGCTTCCCCAACGCCTGGTTCGCCATGTTCGCGTTGGAGCACGAGACGCTCGGATTCATCCCCCAGACGAGCATGCCTTTGATCTCGCCGGCGTACATGGCCTGGAACAACGACAGCCACGTAAACCCGCCGCCGCGAAAACCGCCCGACCCGATCTTGGGCAGATAGTCGTAACAGAAATCGTTGTCCTTGCGCGCCGCCTCGCCCCAGAACGCTTTCAGAAGACTCACGAGAAACTTCGGTTTGTTGGTCCAGTAACCCGACTTGGGCGTTTCCCGTTCCAGATAGGCGCGCAGACTCTGATGGCGTGTGCGATCGGGCAGGGCCATGTAACCGGGCAGGGCGTCGGCCAGCAGCCCCATGTCCGTCGAGCCTTGGACGTTGGACTCGCCTCGCAGGGCGTTGATGCCTCCGCCCGGCACGCCCATGTTCCCCAGCAGCAGTTGCAGAATGGCGTAGCTCCGGATGTACTGGACCCCGACCGTGTGCTGAGTCGCGCCCATCGCGTACAGGATGGTCCCGCTCTTGCCCGGCGATCCGGTCGCGCAGTACGTCCGGCACAACTTCTCGAAGTCGGCCGGCGGGACCCCCGTAACCCGCATGGCCGCGTCGGGCGTGTAGCGGCTATACTGCGCCTTCAGCAACTGGAAGATCGTGCGCGGGTGTTGGAGCGTCTTGTCCTGAAGCGGTTTGCCGTCGGCGTCGGTCTGGTAATCCCACGTCGTCGCGTCGTAGCGGCGGGCGGCGGCGTCATAGCCGCTGAAAAGGCCGTCGTCGAAGCGGAAGTCCTCCCGCACGAGGAACGAGGCGTTGGTGTACTCGCGGACGTACGCCTCGTCGTGGAGGTTGTTCTGCATGACATGATTGATCATTCCCCCAATCAGGGCAATGTCGGTGCCCGGACGAAGGCGGATGAACAGGTCGGCCTGGCTCGCCGACCGGTTGAAACGGGGATCGGCCACGATGAGTTTGGCCCCCGCTTCGCGGGCCTTGTTGATATAGTAAAAACTGACCGGATGATTCCCCGCGGGATTCGCCCCGATGACAAAGACGCAGTCCGAGTTCTTGATGTCAATCCAGTGGTTGGTCATGGCCCCGCGGCCGAACGTCGGCCCCAGGGCGGCCACCGTCGAGGAATGGCACAGCCGCGCCTGATGTTCCAGGAACACCACCCCCAGCGCCCGCGCGAGCTTGCACAGCAGGTAACACTCCTCGTTGTCGAGCGCCGCGCCGCCGATGACGGCCATGGCCTTCGTGCGGTTCACGGGCACGCCCGACTCGTCGGCCTTCTGGAACGTGGCGTCGCGGAGTCTCTTGACCCGCTCGGCAAGCGCCCCAAGCGCCCACGCCAGGTCCTTCTCCACCCACACCGCGCTGCCCGGCGCCCGGTACTTCACCTTCTGGAGCCGCAGCGGGTTCTGCGCCACCTCCAGAATCGCGCTGCCCTTGCTGCAAAGCGCTCCGTTATTGATGGGGTGTTGGGGATCGCCCTCGATGTTGACGACCTTGCCTTCCAGGGTGTGTACGACGAGGCCGCACCCTACCGCACAGTAGGGACAGATGCTCAGCGTTTCTTTCGCCCCCTCGATCTTGAGCGGAGGCAGCGTCGCCCCTTCAACGGACTGTTGGCCAATCAGCCCGATCGCCCCGCCCGCAAGCCCCGCCGAGCCAAGGAAGGCCCTTCGGGTGAGCCGGCCTTTTCGCATGGCGTTTCCCTTGCGCTGTATTGCCGATTCCGGCCCTGCGGATCATGACCGGAAAATACATCCTCCTCTTTCCATATTACCATATCGCAGCACCCCGTCAACCCGGACGATGTTAGTGCCTGGCTCCCGCCAGACGTCTTGGCGGGTGCCTGGCACTCGTCTTGGCGCCTGCCTGGCACTCCGTTTAGTCGCGCTTTGAGGGCAGAATCGGCTCGCCCCGCCAAAGGGAATCGTCTTGACCATCACGCGCTTCGTTCCGTCTCAGGACCGTCTTCTTACGCTCACCCCCATCCCGTCCTTCATCGTCGTGTCCGGCTCGGCAACGATCTTCTCATCCGGCGTAAGGCCGCTCGTGATCTCCAACTCCAGGTCGCTTCGCAGACCTACGGCGACCGGCTGCCTCTTCAATTGACCGTTCACGATCCTGAAGACATAGAACGACCGGTCCGGCGCCTGCAAGACGCTGAATCGCGGCACGATAAGGGCGTCGGCCTTCGATCCTGTGTAGAAGCGGGCCTGCATCCGGTAGCCGACGCCAAGCCCCTCGCGCTTTTTCTCCAGCGACACGGCGCGTCCTTCCAGGGACACGATGACGTTCACGCGCTGCTGCTCCACGCCCAGGGAGGACAGTTTCGTGAACCCCTGCGGCTCGACGCGCTGAACCTTGCCGGGGATCGCCTCGGCGCCCAACGCCGCTTCGAGGGCCACCCGGCTTCCCACGCCGATGCGCAGCGCGTCCTGAGTCAGCACGTCGGCGACGACCTCCAACTCGTCCAGGCTCCCCACGACAAGGAGCACCTCGCCGGCCGCCAGGGTGCGGTCGCCCTGTTCGTTGCGCTCCAGCACCACGCCGTCAATGGGCGAACGCACGCTGCCGGCCAGCGTCAGGTCGCGCTGTGCCCGCACCAGCCGCGCCCTGGCCTGCGCCACCTGGTGCACGAGCGTCTCCCGCTCAAGCTCCTTCCGGAGCATGTACTTCTGCACAAAACCCGGCCCCAGATTGACGGCCACCGTCAGCGCCTTCAGGGCCGCGTAATAGAACTCCTGCCGTTTCAGGTCAATCTGCGTGGTGTCGGCCCTCAACTGCGCGTCGTCGCGTTCGCTCTCCGGCACGGTCTTCTCGTCCGCCAGCTTCTTGACGCGCGCAAGGTTACGCAAGGCATGTTCGGCGTGGGCGCGCTCCGCCTCGATCTGTTTCTGCGAGGCGTTGAGGGACTCCCTCGCCGCATCAACGGTCGCGCGCGTCTCAATCAGAACCGTCTCTTCCAGGCGGTTGTCGTCCTTGACGACGATCTGCGCCTCCAGTTCGCGCACGGCCGACTGCGCCTCGGCCACGGCCTCCTGGAAGGGCACCAGGTCGTACCTGGCAAGGGCCTGGCCCTTCTTGACCGGATCGCCAGGCTCCAGTTCGATCCTCTCGATACGCCCGGCGACGGGGGCCGCGATCGGGTAGGTCTTGGCCAGCCGCGTGCGCGCCGGCTCCGTAAACCACTCGCGGATCTCGCCCTTGCGCGCCTTGATCCCCTCGACCTCCACCGGCCCGCCGCAACCGGCCAGCATCACAACGCCGAGCAGCGCGATCCGACTCGAAGTTCCGATTTGCGTTGGCATTCCTCATTCCCTCACTTTCAACACATCCAGCCAGGGCAGCCGACGGATGAGCACGCTCACGATCAACTGGGCCGAACCCACAAAGAGAATCATCAGCCCGATGGTGACGAGAAAGTGCGACGGGTAAATGGCCACGGGGAAACGGTAAAGCTCGGTGTCGTAGAGCCGGGACAGCAGATGAACGTAACCGACGCCGCCCCCCAGCCCCAGCAGAACCCCCAGGCCGTTCAACAGGAAACTCTCGCCCGCAAAGATGCGCGCGACCTGAGACGGCATGAAACCCAGCACGCGCAGCGTCCCCACTTCGCGCTGCCGCTCGCTGAGCGAGACCAGCGCCGCGTTCAGCACGCTGGCAAACGCGATCATGCCCGCAAAGAAGATCATGAACCAGATCATGGTGCCCATCGTCTTGCCGAACGTCTCGTTCATCTGGCGCAGGGCGCGCGTGCGTTCCATGATGCCCACAACCTTGGGACGCTCCTTGAGTTCGTCGAGCGACAACTCCTGAGGCAGGCCCTTCGCGTCCCTGGAAGGACGCGCCGCGTCGGTCGTGAGCAGATTGTTCGCCGCCCAGTCTTCGCCGAGCAGACGGCTCAGGTATCCGATGTCGGCGTAGGCCGACAGACCCAGAAAGCTGTCCACCAGGCCGACCACGGAGGCCTCGACCTCCTGGCGTCGTCCCACCAGGGGCCGCAGCCGCACGCTGGCGCCCAGCCGCACGTCGAGAACCTCCGCCAGTTTCTTCGTGAGCACAAGCCCCTCGTCGGGAACCACAATGGGCCGCCCCTCGCGGTCCAGCGGCGTGTAAAGGCGATTGCCCGGCGCCACGCCCGTCACGCCGGTGCGCTTCTTGCGCGGACCGTTGGACAGATCGCACACCACCCCGAGCTGCGGCTCGACCGCGGCGATGCCGCTCATTCCCCTCAATTCGGCCGCCCCCCTGGCGCCGACCGGATCACGGAGCGAAACCGTCGCATCCTGGTGGGCGATCTTGTCGAACTCATAGAACATCAGATAGTCGAGCGACGCCACCAGCGCCCACACCCCGAAGACAAGCGTCGTGGAGACGAAGCTGGCCGCCAGGCACACCCCGCTGCGAAAGGGGTTCCGGAAGATGGCCCGGAAGATCATTTTCTGGCCGAACGACAGTCGCCGCCACAGGAAGGCCATTCGTTCCGGTAGCACCCGTCCTCCGCGCTCCGGCTGAGGGGGACGCATGGCGTCCGCCGGCTGGAGTCCGACGGCGTGCTTGACGCCCTTCACGGTGCCCGCCGCTGCAAACACCAGGCTGATGCACAAGCCGCCGATCGCGATGTCCGGGTAGAAGTGCGGCGTAATGTCCGGCAGCGCGTAGAACGTGCGGTACAAGGCCGCCAACACCCACTGAAGCCAGAACCCGAAGGCCAGTCCGCATAGCCCGCCCACCGCGCCCACCAGCAACCCAAACCCCAGGTAGTGCCGCAGGATGGCGCCGGTGGAATACCCCAGCGCGCGCAGCGTGCCGATGACGGCGCGCTGCTGGGCCACCATCCGTCCGATGAGGACGTTCAGCACGAGCGCGGCCACGCCCAGGAAAATGGTTGGCGTCACCGTCGCGGAGACCTTCAGGCCCTCCAGTTCCTGGCGCAGGAACGCCGCGGAGGGCTGGTCGTAAACGGGCGTGCTGTTGGTGACGCCGTAGGCGTCCAGCCTGGCCTCGATGAGGCGCAGCGTATTGTCCAGGGCGGCGCGGCCGGCGTCGTGCGTCAGGCCGACGACCTGGTTGTAGGCGCCCTCCAGGTCGCACGTCTTCTGCAGGAAGTCCTTCGTCATGTACATGACGCCAAAGCGCGCGGGGTCGGGGGCCAGCCCGCCGCCGGCGGGAATCATCACGACAAACTCCGGCGACATCGCCGTGCCGGTCACGAGAAGGTCGTGCTGGCTGTCGAGCAACAGCACTCGAATCCGGCTGCCCGGCACCAGGCCGTTGGCCGCAGCGAAGGCGTCGTTCAGAATGACCTCCTTCTCGTTCCGGCCGGAGAACCACGCGCCGTTGCGCAAGAGGATATCGTTCAGGACCGGGACGCTCTCTTCGGGCATCGAGATCGCCGTGCCGCCGATCGGCTCGGGGCGGTTGGGCAGGTCAACCCGCACCGCCATGCTCACCCGCCCGCGCACGGCGCGCACGTTGGGCAGCGATGCCAGATCCTCCACGGCCCACTCCGGCGCGCGCTTCAGGTCCACCGTGAAATCCGCAAGGCGGTAGCCGACATAGTAATGATGCCGCGACCCCTCCATGTCGCGCCACACCCCCGACATGCCCACGAAGGAACCGACCCCGAACGTCGTGATCACCACCAGGGCCAACAGCGCCAGCTTGTGGCTGAACAGGTCGCGCAGCAGCTTTCGAAAGAGAGGGCGGTTCACCATTCGACCTGCTCCACGGGTTTCGGATGCTCGTTCACGTGGACGCTGCGGATCGCGCCGTCGCGAATCTGCGCCACGCGGTCGCCCAGTTCGGCGATGGCGCTGTTGTGGGTGATGAGGATGACCGTCTTCTTCATCTCGCGGTTCAGGTTGACGAGCAGCCCCAGGACCTGCCGGCTGGCCTCCAGGTCGAGCGCCCCCGTCGGCTCGTCGCAAAGCAGCAGCCGCGGGTTGCCTGCCAGCGCGCGCGCAATCGAGACCCTTTGCTGCTGCCCGCCGCTGAGCTGCGCCGGGAAGTACTCCAGGCGGTCCCCCAGCCCGACCCACCGCAGCATCTCGGCGGCATCGTGCGGGTCCTCGGCCAGTTCCACCGCCACCTCGACGTTCTCCAGGGCCGTCAGGGTGGGCACGAGATTGTAAAACTGGAAAATGAAGCCGATCTCGCGCCGGCGGAAGAGCGTCAATTCGCGGTCGGAGGCGTCGGACAGGTCGCGGTCGCGAAACAGAAGCCGGCCGGCGGTCGGACGGTCCATCCCGCCGATGAGATTGAGCAGCGTGCTCTTCCCCGAACCGCTCGGCCCGACGATGATGAGGAATTCGCCCGCGTAGATGTCAATGCAGGCGTCCCGCAGGGCGGGAACATCCACCTCCCCCATGCGGTAAATCTTGCTCACCGACTGGACCGAAATAAGCACGTCCCGCGCAGGCGCATCTTTCATCGCAAATCCTCGGTTCCTCGCAACGCCAATGCCCGGAAGCCCGCCCCAAGCCGCTATTCTTGCACAAGTCCGCCCCGGCTGCAACCGCCGTTCACGCGCGAATGCCGGTCGCGTTTTTTGCTTGACAGGCGCCGGCCGGGTATATACTATACCACTGGTTCTTTACCGGCGTCCACTGGTATAGTAATGGTTTCCATCGGGTACCCGGCCATGCCTCTCCGCGGCGTCCATGACAAGGTGGACAAGGCCGTCTCGGGCCTCGCGGCCCGCATCACGTCCGGCAGATACGCCCCGGGGGAGTTCCTGCCCTCCGAACGGGCGCTGGCCGAGCAGCTCGGCGTGGCCCGCAACACCCTGCGCGCTGCCCTGGGCCTCCTTGAGCAGAAAGGCTACATCTCCCTGGAGAGCCGCCGCGGCGCCGTCGTGCGCGGCCTGGTCGGCGCGCCCATCGCAGGCGCCATCCTGCTGATCCTGCCGTGGGCACAGACCGAAGGCCGCTATCCCCTCTCGCCGGAGGCCACGGCCCTGCTGGGCGGCGCGTTGTGCGCCTGCGGCGGGTCGGACATCCGCTTCCACATGCAGACCCTGCCCGAGAACGGACCCGCGGGGCTGCTGCGCCAGGTCCGCGCCTCCCGCGCGCCGGGGGTCTTGCTCATCGAATGCCGGGAAGCTGCCATCCTGGAGGCCCTCCGCAACGAACGCATTCCGCACGTGGTCATCAACCAGGAACTGGACCTGCCCGGCCCGGCCTCGCGCGTGGATTTCTGGGGCGTGGGTCGAAAGGCCGCCGAGTACCTCCTGAAGCTCGGCCACCGCAGGCTCGGCGTGATCTCCGGACTGAAGGACCAGTATCTGTACGAACGCATGCTGGCCGGTTTCCGGGGCCGCGCCGCCGAGTCCGAAGTCTATCTGCAACCCGCCCACGTCGCGCGCGTCGCGTCGTGCAGCGAGGAAGCGCGCGCCGCCGCCCTGAAGATGCTCGCCCGGCCGCACCGTCCCACCGCCCTGTTTTGCACCCGCGACGTGCGCGCGTACGGCGCCTACCTGGCCGCGCGCGAACTGCGCCTGCGCCTTCCGGGGGACGTCTCCCTCGTCGGCTACGACGACATCACCTGGCCCGGCGAAGGCCGCCAGTTCCTCACCACGTTTCCCGAACCCGCCCGCGAACTGGGAGGCGCCGCCGTCCGCATGTTGACCTCATGGATACAGAGCGGCCGGATGCCCGAGGACGTGATCATCCGGCCGGACATCATTGTCAGAAAGAGCGCCGCAAGGAGCGGCGCCCACAGAAAGGAGAAACCGTATGACGACGACTCCGAAGGTTGAAAAACTCGCCCTATCCGGCGGCCCCAAGGCGGTCCAGACCAGCCCGGGGGACATCTTCGACTGGCCCATCATCACGCAGGAGGACGAGGACGCCGTCCTCGACGTCCTGCGCCGCCGGGCCATGTCCGGTTCCGACGTCACCGTGCAGTTCGAGAAGGAGTTCGCACAGTGGCAGGGGCGCAAGCACGCCCTGGGCTTCAGCACGGGCACGGCCGCGCTGCAGGCCGCCATGTTCGGCTGCGGCGTGGGCGTGGGCGACGAACTCATCTGCCAGAGCCTCACCTACTGGGCCTCCTGCCTCCAGGCCTTCTCCCTGGGCGGCACCGTCGTGTTCGCCGAAGCGGACCCCGATACCCTTTGCATTGACCCCAAGGACATCGAGCGCCGCATCACCGAACGCACCAAGGCCATCATGGCCGTGCACTACATGGGCCATCCGGCCGACATGGACCCCATCATGGAAGTCGCCCGTAAACACAATATCAAGGTCATCGAGGACGTCTCGCACGCGCAGGGTGCCCTCTACAAGGGCAGGAAGGTCGGGACGATCGGCGACGTGGCGGCCATGTCGCTCATGAGCGGAAAGTCTCTGGCCACCGGCGAGGCCGGCATCCTGGTGACCGACAACCTGGAGATTTACGAGCGCGCCATGGCGCTCGGACACTACGAGCGCTTCACCGACACCGTGCAGACCGAGTCGCTCAGGCCCTACGCCTTCATCCCGCTGGGCGGCTACAAGTACCGCATGCACCAGATGAGTTCGGCAATGGGCCGCGTGCAGTTGAAGTACTACGATCAGCGCTGCGCGGAGATTCAGAAGGCCATGAATTACTTCTGGGATCTTCTCGAGGGCGTTCCGGGGATCAAGGCGCACCGTCCGGCCAAGGACAGCGGCTCCACGATGGGCGGCTGGTACGCCGCGCGCGGCCTGTACCGGCCGGAGCAGATCGGCGGGCTTTCCGTGACGGCGTTCTGCAAGGCCGTCTCAGCCGAGGGGGCGTCCACCGGGCCGGGCTGCAACAAGCCGCTGCATCTGCATCCGGTCTTCAACACGTGCGACATCTACGGTCACGGCCGGCCCACGCGTTTCGTGCACTCCGGCCAGAACCTGCGCCAGCCGCCGGGCAGCCTGCCCGTCACCGAAGGCATCGGCGCGCGCACGTTCTCGATCCCCTGGTTCAAACACTATCGGCCCGACATCATCGAGGAGTACGCCTCCGCGTTCCGCAAGGTCGCCGAGAACCACCAGGCCCTTCTGAAGAACGACCCCGGCAATCCCGCGAACATCGGCGGCTGGCACTTCTTCCGCCACCGCTGAGGGGAGATGTGTCATGAGCGTCTCAAAATCCAACTCGGCCGGCGGCTCCATCGTGGCCATCTCGCGCGAGAAAGGGCTGGACTCGGCCCTCCTCTACGAGACCGTCATCGAGCTGTCCAATGAAGGGCTTTTGACGGCCGGCGGCCTGAACTCGGCCGCCGGCATCCTCTTGACACAGCTCGGCCTGCCGGAGTACTTCTTCCGCAACATCTCCAAGGACGCCCTCAAGCGCGTCCTTCGGGCCATCGCGGGCAACCTGCAGTTCCACGACGGCGAGTACGTCCTGCGCAGCGAGGTCTCCGAGGCGCGCCTCGACGTGGACGGCGGCGTCCAGGCGCGCATCGCGACGCCCGAAAACCGCGACCGCATGGAGGCCGTCCTCAACCCCGTCATGGCCGGCAACCGCATCGAGTACTACTTCGGCCGCGAGCGGCAGTACTACACGTACATCATCCGCCCGGAGCGCTGCAAGGAATGGCGCGACCTGGCCGAGGGCGAATCCCCCTTCGCCTTCAACCAGATCGCCGCCGGCCCTCCCATCCCGGAGCCTACTCGCAAACGGTACGATGCGTTCCTTCGCAGGTGCAACCGGAGCGTTGTTCCCCTCATCGAGGTCACCTACTCGGAGGCCACCCGCGAAACCCGCGTGATGTTCAAGGAGGATTTCAACCGCTCCATCCTCCCCGTCGTGCGCCGAATGCTGTCCGACCTGGGAATCACCCTGAACCGCGCCTATTGGGAGACCTACCGCACCCCCGTCAACCGCCTCGAGTCCGTCTGCTCTCTTTACCTCGGCGGCAAGCCGCGCCGGGCGGCGTTGGCCAAGGCCCTCAAGCGGCTCCATGCGCTCATCTCCATCCAGGCCAGCGACTTCGACGACCTGTTCACCGGCGGCACCCTCACGTTTGAGGAATACGTCTTCACCACCGTCGCCGCGTCTTTCGTCCACACCTTCATCCACAGGCATATCCCGGCCGACCGCGACATCATGGACGGCCTGTCGCGCAAGGAACTGCGCGACGCCATGGCCCGCCGCGTCTTCGACTCCGACCGCGCCGAGTTCACCCGCAGCGGCATCCTGAACACCGTTCGCGAGCGCCCCGAACTGCTCAAGCGGCTCTACCGCCTCTTCGACCGCAAGTTCAACCCCCGCCGCCGAAGCCGTGCGGACCTGAAAGCGATCGCCGGGGAACTCGACGACTTCCGCCGCCGAACCGCCATTCTCTTTGTGGACGACCGCACCGGCGGCGACGTCTTCGAGTTCATGACCCGTCTCATCACGCACGTCCAGAAGACCAACTTCTATAAGGTCCGCAAGCGCTCCTGCGCCTTCCGCCTCGACCCCGCCGTGCTCGACCCCTTGATCTTCCCCGGCCGCGTGTACGGCGTGTTTTTCGTCGTCGGCTTCTACGCCGCCGGCACCCACATGCGCGCCGACGACGTCGCCCGCGGCGGCATCCGCCTCATCCGCGTCACCCGGAGCAACTACGAGAACGAGCTGGATTACATGCCCCTCCTCAACTACGCCCTCGGCCCCGTCGCGCAGAGGCTCAAGCACAAGGACATCGCCGAGAGCGGCGCCAAGGGCGTCATCGTGCCCGCGGCCGAGTACGCGCGCGACGGCCTGAGTGCCACCCTCGACTTCACCGAAGGCATCATGGACCTCATTCAGCCCTGTGAGGAGGTGGCGGACTACTTCGGGAAACCGGAGATGGTCTTCTTCGGACCGGACGAAGGCACCGCGTCCTTCATGGACGCCGTCGCCCTGCGCGGCCGCGAACGCGGCTACAAACACTGGCGAACCCTGACCACGGGCAAGAGCATCGGCATCCCCCACGACACCTACGGCCTTACGAAGGACCGCCGCGTGTTCGGGCTTGTTCCGCACGGCGACGAGGGGACGGAGCTTCAGATCGAAGGCGCGCCGCCCCTGCGCACCCGCGATATGCAGAGAATTTACGACCGCATCGGCGATCGGATTGACGCGAGCGGCATGACCACCATGGGGGTCATGGCCTGCTTGCGCATACTCCTGGAAAACGTCGGCCTGAAGGAAGCCGACGTCGGCCTTATGATGACCGGCGGCCCCGACGGCGACCTGGGGGCCAACCAGATACAGTCGTTCAGAGGGCGGATTTGCCTCGTCCTCGACGGAGGCTCCGTCCTCTTCGACCCCGACGGCCTGGACCGCGCCGAACTGATGAAGATCGCTTTCGCCCGCCACACGCACCCGCGCCTCAACAGCCTGGCGTATCCGCAGGACAGGCTGAGCCGCCGGGGCTTCCGCGTGCCGCGCGCCTCGGGCAGCTTCAAGCTCCCCGACGGGACGACGGTCGAGGACGGCGCCTACTTCCACAGAAACGTCCTGACCAACCCCGCCATGCGGCCGTGGTTCGCGAAGGCCGACATTCAGGCCTTTGTGCCGTGCGGCGGCCTGAAGGATACAGTCAACGCCGGCAATGTGCGCGCGTTCCTGGGCAATTTCCGCGAGCTTCGTCTGATCGTGGAGGGCGCCAACGTCTTCTTCGACGACACGGCCCGCGAGGTCATCGCGCGCGAGTCGCCCATTCTCCAGATCAAGGATTCCAGCGCCAACAAGGGGGGCGTCACGAGCAGCTCCGTCGCCGAGGTCCTGACCGCCTTCCTGCTCGGAGACGACTACGAGAAGACGCTCGTCCAAAACCAGAGGTTCCGTGCGGACTTGATCCGCGCCGTCTTTGACCTCATCGCGCAGAACGCCGCCGCCGAGACCCGCATGCTCCTTGCCCTTCGCGCAAAGTCGGGCGAGCCGCTCTACACGCTCTCCGTCCAGACGAGTGAGAAACTCCTGGCCCTCCAGGACCGCCTTTACGAGAAGCTGCCGATGATCCTCCGGCATCGTGAGATGGTGGCCGCCGCCATGAGGGCGTACATTCCGCGCGTGTTGCTGGACCGCCTGGGAATGCCGAGGGTTCTGCAAATCTTCGGCGCGCCCGAACTCCACGCCTACCGCGACGCCATGCTCACCAAAAAACTGGCCGCCCTGGCCCTCTACCGGCACGCGCAGGATTGGGACGCCTTCACGGCGCTCCTGGATCGCGAGCCGCTGAAGGCCCTTGCCCGGCTTCTGCCCCTGGAGAGCGCGCCGGCGCTCGTCCGCTGAAGGACGCGGTGTCTCGCGCTCGGAAGGTCCGTCGCCTGGTCAGGCCCGCGGCCTATCGGCTTCTGCGGCGGCGTCCGGTTTGGCCGCGCTCCACCAGTCCGCCGGCATCCGGCCGGCCTCCCGGATCACAACGTAATGGATCAGCAGACCCAGCCCCCACCCCCAGATCGGCCACATGACCCAGAAGTAGACGATGAAGGGCAGGTTCACGGTCTCGCCGCTGGCCAGCTTCGCCGTCTTGTCGAAAAGCGCCACGTTGATGGCGAGCAACAGCGCGTTCACGGCGAGGTACACGATAAGATGGACCTTGAACCCGATAACCGCATTCGCCCTCTTCTTCGCCGAATCATCTGCGAGCGACGTGCTTTGTTCCGACATGGCTTGCACCTCCCAGATCATTGCGGCACGCGGATGGCCGGCCCCGGCGAGCCGGCCGTTGTCTCCAGAACATGCGGCGCGTCTCTCTCATCCCTCGCCCGCCGGCCTGCTCTGTTTGGGCAGGACTATGGTAAAGGTCGTGCCCTTCTTCCGGCTGGTCGTGAACGAGACTTTTCCACCCAGGTACTGTTCCCCAAAAAGCTTCATGCAATAGGTGCCGATCCCCCGCCCTCGCTCCCCCTTCGTGCTGAACGACCGGCGGAATATGCTGAGCGCGACGTCCTCCTTCATGGCGCCCCGGTTGTAAACGGAAAACGCCGCACACCCGTTCTTCAGTCTGTACCACATCTTGACCGTCTCGTCGCGCTTCGACGCCTCGACGGCGTTTCTCACCATGTTCACCAGCACGCGAGTCAGCAGGGAAGAGTCCGTACGGATGCTGCGCGGACGGCGCTGAAGAACGACTCTCAGCCGCCGCCCCATGCCGTCGGCATAGCCCGCGCACAACCGCCTCGTCTCCTCCAGCACGTCGTTGACCGCAACCTCCTGCACCTTCGCCCCCAACCGCCCCCCCTCGGCCAGACACAGAAGCTGCTGGTCGTCCACTTCCTGCCTCAGGCGGCTTGCCACCGCCACGATCATCTCGGCGGCCTCCGAGGATCGCTTGGCCTTGAGCAATCGGACCCAGACGTCAAGGCCGCACAGCGTGTTGCGCACGTCGTGCAGGAAGACCCTTTCGAGCAACTGCCGGCGCTTCTCGGAACTGATGTCCCACAGCACGAAGACCGAGACCGGCGCCCCCGCCAGTTCCAACGGCGTGACGCGCACGTTGAACTCCGCGCTTTCCCTCTTGCCGTTTCGCAATATCGGCATCCAGCACTCGGCCTTGGCCGGCTTGCCGTTCGCCTGGCTCGCCAGAATGGCCAGGACCGCCCCGCAGGCCCGGCAATGGGACGACGTGCCGCAACCGTCCGGCCCCTCGCGGCAGAACTCGCACTCAAACGCCTCGCCCACCCGGGAACCGACGAGAGTGTCCATCTCCCGCGTCTTCAGATGGTCGAGCAGTTCCTGGTTCGCCGCCAGTATCTGCCGCTGGGCGTTCAGGATCATGACGTAACCGCTTACCGCCTGGAGTACCACCTGGATGACAGGGTCATGGAAAGACTGGTCGGTAAGTTCTTTCAGCTTCGACGGACTGGCCCTCCCCGCTGGAGCACACTGGGTCTGCATCCGATCCCCTCCTCTGTCGCGAACGGCCTCCACGATCGCGCTCGGCCCCGGCGGTCTCTCTCCGCCGATATTTCACTCTGCACTGGCCCTTGTGACGTGTCCCATGCCTGACATGCCCTCTCTGATCCGGCCCGCCGACTAAAGCGTACCCCCGCCGCCAGGCCCTGTCAACACATTTGTAGTTC
>CAYPFP010000033.1:0-43180 GCA_964409935.1 uncultured Planctomycetota bacterium
GAAGGGATTTTTCAGAATTTTCTGTCGGTTGCGCGACGGGGTCATCACGCTCCGCATTCGCGCACACGCCGGAAGGTTGACCTCAAATATCGTGCCGAACAGTATTGCGTCTGTCCCCAATTAAACAATTAAAAAAGGAGGCACTGTGAAGATCGGTTGGGCCTGTGCCGACATCACCCCCTCGCGTCCGGTGTTGCTGCGCGGGCAGTTCCACGCGCGCGTCTCGAAATGCGTGCATGATCCCGTCACCGCCGCCGTGCTGGCGATGGAGGCCGCCGGTCCCGGCGGCGCGAAGGAACAGGCCGTGATGGTCTCGTGCGATCGCGCCGGCGTTCCCGGCGTTATCCAGGAACGGCTGCGCGACATCCTGAAGCCGCGGCTCCCCGACCTGGATACGAGCAGGCTGTTCCTCAACGCCACGCATACCCACACCGCGCCAGAGATTGAGGAGGGCGTGTATCCCCCGCAAGGCCCCGACGTGATGACGCCCACCGAGTACGCCGAGTTCTTCCTCAAACAGGTCGCCGAGGCCGTGGCGAAGGCTTGGCAAAGCCGCGCCGCCGGCGGCGTGAGCTGGGCCTACGGCCATGCCGTCGTGGGCCACAACCGCCGCGTGTCGTATTTCGGCGGCGCGTCGAAGATGTACGGACGGACCGACCAAGCGGACTTCGAGTCCATCGAAGGCTACGAAGATCACGGCGTGGACCTCCTCTTCACGTGGGACGAACGCCGAAACCTGACCGGCATCGTCGTCAACCTGGCCTGCCCTTCGCAGGTCAGCGAACACGAACTCTACGTCTCCGCCGATTTCTGGCACGAGACCAGGCTGGAACTGCGCAAGCGGTACGGAGACGGACTGTTCGTCCTGCCCCAGTGCAGCGCCGCCGGAGACCAGTCGCCGCACCTCCTGCTGCACAAGCGCCCGGAGCAGCGCATGCGCGAGAAACGGGGCCTCTCGGCGCGCGAGGAGATCAGCCGCCGCATCGTCAACGCGGTAGCCGACGTCTTGGACACGGCCAAGGGCGACATCCGCGACGACGTTCCTTTCCGGCACATGGTGCGGCAGATTCGCCTGCCGGTCCGGCGAATTCTGCAAGAGGAATACGAGGCCGCGCGGCAGATTTGGGAGAAACACTCGCAGGAACCGCCGCCCGCGGATATGCTTGCGGCCTCGCGCCGCCTCATGATGATAAACCGCAACAAGAAAGTGATGGAGCTTTACAAACGGCAGGACCAACAACCCCACCGCGAGATGAACCTCCATGTCATGCGCATCGGCGACATCGCCGTGGCCGCGAATCCCTTCGAACTCTTCCTCGACTACGGCCTGCGCATCAAGGCCCGCAGCAAGGCCCTACAGACCTTTGTCGTACAATTGGCCGCGCCGCGCGCGGGGGGGTCTTCGGCCTACCTGCCCACGGCCAAGGCCGTATCGGGCAAGGGATACGGCGCCGAACCTGTGGATAATGTTGTGGGGCCTGAAGGCGGCCAGGCGCTGGTGGAGGAGACAGTCAAGGCCATAGACGAACTGTGGGCCTGACGTAGCGCGAGCACTTCCGGCGGCACGGAGGGGAGAATGTGGCTCGACGCGCAAGAAGGAGGAAGAATCGTGTCAAGGTACGGAGGCGTGAGCATCGCGCTTGTCGCCGGCATACTTGCGTTTGCGGCACAGGTTTCGGCGAAACCGGCAGTTGCGGGCAAGACGCAACAACCCGAACAATGGCTGCGCTCGGTCATCCCGCTGCCGAAGGAAGCGAGCATCCCCGAACAGGTCACGCTGGCAGCCTCGGACGTCCGGCTCGTCCTTCACGGCGGCGGCGAACTGGAGCAAAACGCCCTCAGGAGACTCCAGTCGCTGTTCGTCGAGAAGGCCGGCGTCAGCGGCGAGAAGGGAGGGGCTTTTGAGATAGTTCTGGGCGTTTGCGATTCCCAGGGCCGCATCGCAGAGACGCCCGTTCCCGACGCCGTGCGCCTGCACGAACTCCCCAATCGGGAACAGGCGTACCTCATCCGCCCCGTCGCGCAGAACCGTCTGATTCTGGCCGCCCTCAATGGACGAGGCCTGTTCTACGCCGCCCTCACGCTGCGGCAGTTGCTGGAGGCCAGGTTCAAGGGAGACGACGTTTCCGTCCCGCTCGCCGTCATCACCGACTGGCCCGACATGGCCGAACGCGGCGAGTGGGGCTGCTCCTCCACGCGCGATATCGAATGGATGGCCGACCGCAAGATGAACCTGGTCGAGTTCCATACGACGCACTCGGTAGACCCCCAAGGCAAGCCGGTCACAGGCATTTCCGAAGCCCTGTTGCGGCGCGGACGCATCAACGCCGTGACGATGGCGCCCATCATCTCCCACCTTAACAGCGTGGGAAGCCGAGGCGCCTACACGGCCTTTCCCGAAATGCGCGGCAAAGGCAAGACCGCCGTGGTGAAGACCGAGTCCGGCGAGCTTCACGCCCCCTGCGCCTCGCACCCCAAACTGCGCGAGGTCCTCGCCGGCTGGATGTGCGGTTTTGCAGCCCACGAAGGAGTCCGCGACGTCTCGTGCTGGCTCGGCGAACTAAACCAGTTTTGCGGGTGCGAAGAATGCGCGAAGACGGGGCAGTTCGCCCTCGAAACACGCGCCTTCGTCGAGGCGTGGCGACAGGCCCGCAAACAGTACGCCGATCTCAGAATCCGGATACTGCTCACCCAGGGCAGTTACAACACCAACGAGCAGGTCCTGGCAGAAGTCCCGCCGGAGGTCGGCGTCACGTACTACGACGGCGGGAAGACATACGACTCCTCGCCCCAGCCCATGATCTACCCCCTCCTTGAAGACTACGCGGCGAAGGGACGCTGGCTCGGCTGCTATCCGCAACTCACGCCGTCCTGGCGCATCGTCAGCCCGTGGAGCTGTCCGCAGTTCATCAAGTTCCGCATGACGGAGTTCGTGGACAAGAAAGTGGTCAGCCTCGGAGGATACGTCGTTCCCGACAACCGGCTCTACGACTTCAACGTGACGGCGGCCGCCGAATGGAGCTGGAACGCGCACGGACGCAGCGAAAAAGAATTCGCCCTCGCGTGGGCGACGCGACAGGGATTCGCCCATCCGGACGCCGTGGCCGAATGGGCCGTGACGCTAGGGCCTGTGGCGTGGGACCTGTACGGAGCGCGCTTCGTAGAGCGCTACCTGTTCAACCCAGGCAGCATCGGGGTGATGGTGTCATCGCGCAGCAAGCCCGTGTTCGGGAAGGGCATGCTGGCCCTGCTCAAGGACGAAGACCACCTGCGCCGCAACCGCCAAACCTGCGTGGACGCCCTGCGCCTGGCCAACCAGTCCGGGTCGTCCGCCATCGTCGCCGAAAGCACGGCCATCCTGACCTACTACGACATGGTTGCCGAGATATGCGGCCTATGCAACATCCTCTCGGCGCGCGGCGCCATCGGCATGCCGGAACGCCGCGCCCTCCAGGAGGGCATGAATCGGCTGGCCCTCGCCGGCGGACTGAACATGACCGCCCTTCGCGACTGGGAACGCGCCGTCGAGGTAGGCGCCGGAGGCGGACGATTCCGCGAAGGCGTTCAGGCAACAGGCGACACCGTCCAGGCGGTGGCCGCCGCGCTCAAACGGCACGGCGTCCGCAACAGCGCCGGCGTCATCACGAATTACCAGATCGGCGCATGGTCGTCGGAGGACTTCACGCAAAACCCCGCCATCGTCAAGGAGTTCGACGTCACCGATTACCTCACAGGCCCCGGCGCGTACACCGTGAGTTTCCAGTACACCAGCGGATGGAACGGGTTATCCATGTCCCGCGTCGCCTTGGCGGCGTGTCCGAAAGACAAACCCAATGAAAAAGTCGAGCTCAGCGCAGACCAACATCAAGGCAGCACCGGCGCCACGAGCAAAGGCAACGTCTATTTCCTGAAGCTCGACGCCCATGAAGCCGGACGCCGTTACCTCGTGGCGGCCGCCATAAGAGGAACGCGCCCGCAAGACCAGCAGCCCGGACGCACCGGCTGCAACGGCGTTGTGCAGCTACAACGACAACTCGAACCCGACTGGCAGATACGCATCATGTCCGTCCAGCCGCACTCCGATACCGAGATGCCCGAAGGGCTCAAGACCAAGTTCACCGGAAAAGGCATCCGCGTCGGCGTCGTCACGGGCGGGTACGGCTCCGACGGCCTGGCGCGCTTCCTTGAGAAAGAAAAAGGCATAGACGCCCTGGCCCTCCCGCCGGGCGAACTGTGCGCGGACCGGTGCCAAGTCATCATCCTCCCCCAGTTCCGGACCGACATGGCCCCCGCCAGCCTGCCCAAAGAACTGGAGTCGTTCGTGCGAGCCGGCGGCGGCCTCATCACCACCCACGACGCGGTCGGCTACCGCGATATGCCGCCCGTTCTGACCAGCGTCTGCAAGGGCGGAACGGCCCACGTTCGCCATGAAAGCTGGGTCGTCAGCGGCGAACACCCCCTCACGTCCGGCCTGGCGAGAAAAGGCCCTCTAACGCAAGGATACTACGATCACATCCAACTGGAAAGCGGACCCGAGGGCGCAGCCGTCGCGGTTTCGGAGAAGAGCGGCAAACCCGTTGTTGTCGCCGGAGAGTTCGGCAAAGGCCGCTATGTGGCCTGCGGACTCCTGATGGGGCTGAGCGCCGACAATCAGGAATCGCCGCCCACCCCCGACGAAGCGCGCCTGCTGCTGAACGCCATCCGATGGTGTTCGCGGACACCGTGACGCGGCGCCGGGTCTGGATGTGCCGGACGTTCCTGCATTCGGAGAAGATCATGAACGGTTTCAGGCAAACATGCGGCGGAAGAAGAACCCTTTTGTGGCTCGCAATCGTGTGGATGGCCGGCGCGGCGTGGCCGTTGCGCGCCGAGGTTCAGACGAACGACGGCGGGCCGCAGACGCGGCTGAACGCCAGGGACTTCGGGGCGTCGGGATCGAAGTTTGAAACCACCGCATCCGCAACCGAAGGTTCCAGGCAGATCACGGTGAAAGACGCCGGCGACTTCAAGGCCGGCCAGGGCATCATGGTCTCCAAGTGCAACGTGCGCTACTCGCACAAGAGCCTGTGGGGGCCGAGAAAGAAATTCGCCGCGTCACGGCCCATCAAGGACGAGGTGGAGGCGCGCGGCTACGACGGCACGGCGGGAAGCTGGGTCGTCTACGTCCTCGACGTGCCGTTGGGCAAACGCGAGTTCCGGTGGACCGACGACCTGGGCCGCACGTGGCAGCCCAGCAGACCCATCACCCGCGAGTGGCAGCCCCTCAGCGGCAAGACGGAAGTCCGCTTCGGCGAGCTTGACTGGGAATCCGGATACACGGTCGTGCTCACCGCCCGCGACCAGTTGATGACGACGATCGAAAAGATCGAGGGGAACGTCCTGACCGTGCGCGACCCCGCCAACCGCACCGTCGCCGACGCCGTCGCCCGACACTGCGACGACGCCGCGCTCCAGGCCGCCGTGGACCGCGCCGTCAAGGAGAAGAAAGACCTGTACGTTCCCGTCGGCCATTACCGCCTCGCGCGCGGCATCACGGTCAAGGACGCCGGCGCGATCACGATCGAAGGACAGAGCGCCGTGGACACCGTCCTGGACATCAGCGAGGGCGAAGGCGCCTGCATCAGCCTGAAAGACGGCGAAGAGGCAACGGTGCGCAACTTCAGCATGATAGGCCACATGGGCTTCGACCAGCGCGACCAGGCCGGCGCCATGCGCACAATGGGCGGCACCGCCGTGTGGGGCTTCTACTTCAAGCGGTGCAACGCCCTCAACGTCAGCGGCACCGAACGCGTGCTCGTTGAGAACTGCCACGCCGTACGCATGTCGTGCGAAAGCTTCTACTCCCAGGGACCGGGGCGCTGGAAAGGCCGCGAACCCAAGAAGTACACCAAGGCGCTGACGTTCCTGCGCTGCTCGGTCACCGACTGCGCCCGAAACGCCTTCAACAACAACGACTTCGCCGAGAACACCAGCGTGCTTTACTGCCGCATCGTGGACGTCGGCGGCTGCTCGTGGGAAGGGGCCTCGCGCTTCGTGCGCTTCATCGGCAACTATGTGCGCAACGGCGGCACCGTGGCCATGGGAAATATCGGCTCCCGCGAAGAACACCTGGAGGTCCTCGGCTCGGCGCAGCACATCATCGCCGACAACGTCTTCGAGAGCAGCGTGCCCTACGGCGGCTGCGCAATCCGCGCCGCCCACGGCGCAACGCAGGTCGTCATCCGCAACAACCTCTTCGTGAATTTCGGATCGTCGGCGGTCGAGGTCTGGGGCGCAGGCGACGACCGGCACCTTCCCGCCGGCATCGTCACCGTCACGGGCAACATCTTCGACATGACCAGCTTCAACGAGAAACAGGTCTCGCGCTTCGCCGTCAACGTCAGCGCCGCCGACACAATCGTGAGCGACAACCAGATATATGTGCGCGGCAAGGCCGACCCGCTCGTGACGGGTATCGCCGTCTCGGAACCCGCCGTCAACGTCGCCGTCCACAACAACCTGATTCGAAACTGCGGCACGGGCATCGCCACCGGCCGATCCAAAGGCATCGTGGGCGAAGTCGTTGACCCCTCGACCTTCCTCTGCGGTCCGGCTGCGCCGCTCCTGGAACGACGCAAGTCGCACCTGTTTCGCGGCTGGAGTCTCGCCTGGCTGAGCGGCAGCAGGCCCAACACGCTGGCCGTCATAGACTCCTTTGATCCGGAAACCCTCCGCTTCAAGCTGCGCGCACCGCAGGAAATGAACCCTGGAGACCGGTTCGAGGTCTTTCCGCCCTCGGCGAACTGGAACATCCACAGCAACACGATCACGGGCTGCCTCAGGCCGGTAACGCTCGACTCGTTCGGCAGCGAGACATCGCTCTTCTGCGACAACATCGTCAGCCGCGGCGACGCCGAGGGCGTCAAAGAAGCCGTCGAGGTACGGGGCTTGTTCAAACTCATCGGGAACCATATCAGCGGCTTCGACGAAACGGGGGCCGCCGCGATCGGGCTTTATCCGGACCGCGTGCGAGAAACGTGTCCTAACACCTTCAGGAATAACATTTTGCAACGATGCGCCGCCGTGGTGAAGGAGAGCCGGAAGGGGTTGTGGGAGGCGTGCGCGGTCCAGGGGAACCTGTTCATAGATTGCGGCAACGCGCCGGCGCAGGCGCCGACGGCAGAGCAGAAGGTCAAGGCCGTCCTCGTGGAAGCGCCGAAAAGGAGGCCCTTGAGGGCGGCGCGGGCAAAGAGTCCCGTGGTCGTGGACGGCGCGGTAACGGAGTGGGCGTGGGACGATGCGACCCGCGTCGGCGTGCTTCAGCAGACACCTGCCGGCGGCCCGCTGCCTGCGCCTCGCGGTTCGTTCTGCGCGGCGTGGGACGACGCCGGTCTTTACGTGGCCGTCCGCATCCCGCTGGCGAAGAACGCGAAGGCGCGCGGCGGGTCGAAGTGGGGCGACGGGGACGGCGTCGAGGTTTCCTTCCAGGGCGCCGACGGCAAGACGCCCATCTACCTTTTCTGGGGCGCGGCCGACGGGCGATTCGAGGTCGGGCCTTACGGCGGGGCGCCCGCCTCGCAGGTCGAGGCCCTGCAGAAAACGGCGGCCTACGCCGCTCGCATCGGCGGGGAAGAATGGACGTGCGAGTGGCGCATACCGCTCGGTCCGCCGGTCGGTCTCGCGCAAGCGGCGTCCCTGCGCTTCAACATCGGGGCGCACATCGCCGCCGACGATGCCTGGGTCGCGTGGGTCGGGACGGGCGGCACACTCTATCAGGTGGAACGCGCGGGCGACCTCGTTTTGGAAAGATAGCGATGGACTTGTCAATCACGACGGATTACGCCAAAGACAAGGGATGCCCGGAACCTTACCTGCGCAAGATCGCCGAGGCCGGTTTCACGCACGTCCACTGGTGCCATCAGTGGAACACGGATTTTGTCTATTCAGACTGCGAGATTGAGCAGATCGGGAAGTGGCTCCGGGAGTTTGGCCTCCGGCTACTCGACCTGCACGGCTCGATCGGGCCGGAAAAGTCGTGGTGCTCATCGCGCGAATACGAACGGCTGGCGGGGATCGAACTCGTGAGAAACCGGATCGCGATGACGGCACGGCTTGGCGGCGACGTGGTCATCATGCACGCCCCGGAGCCGGCCGCCGAGGCGGAGAAAGATATCTTCCGATCCCGGCTCTTCGCCTCGATGCAGGCGCTTGCCCCCTTTGCGAAGGAGCGCGGCGTACGTATCGCCATCGAGAACGGCAATTTCCAGATCATACGGAAGATCCTCGCGGAGTTCAGTCCGGAGTATGTCGGCCTCTGCTACGATTCCGGACACGGGAACATGATCGCCGGCGGCCTCGACCATCTCGAATCGCTCAAGGACCGCCTCATCTCGATTCACCTTCATGACAACGACGGGACGGGCGACCAGCACAAGCCGCTCTTCACGGGGACCGTGGACTGGCCTCGTCTGGCCCGCATCGCGGCCGGTTCGTCGTATGCAAAGTGCGTCAGCCTGGAAGTGTCCATGCGCCTCGCCGGCATCACCGACGAGGACGCCTTCCTCGCCGAAGTTTACAGGGGCGGCGTCGCGTTCGCAAGAATGATGGGATCGCGACCCGGCAGGCAGGAGACCTAAGATGCGGAGAACGAGAGCGCGTGCCGCTGTCGGTGCGGCGATCATGTTGGCCGTCCTGGAGGGCGCGACCGCAGGGGAGGTCTACCTGGTCAAGGACGGACGGCCCTGCGCGGAGATCGTGATCTGCGAGCAGCCCCCGCGCATGACCCAACTGGCCGCTTCGGAATTGCAGGAGAACCTGTTGAAGATATCCGGAGCGCGACTGCCCATCACGACCGCGCTCAGCGAGGGCTGCCCGGCACAGATTTACGTCGGCAAAAGCGCCCACACCGACCGGCTCAAGATCAGCGACGAAAGCCTCAAGTACGGCGCGTTCCGGATCGTATCGGGAGACAACTGGCTGGCCCTGGTCGGACATGACGCCGACTTTGCCCCCCGCGAGCCGTGGGGCCACAGCCATCAGGACCGATTCAGGGCGCTCAAGGAATGGGACGCGCTGACCGGCGAGACGTGGGGCAATCCCATGTTGAGCGTGCACAGACGCTACAGCCCGAAGCTCAAGATCTGGGAGGCCGACCAGCGCGGCTCCTTCAACGCCGTGAACGAATTTCTGCGCAGCCTCGGCGCACGTTGGTACTACCCCGGGGAGTTGGGGGAATGCCTGCCGCGGATGCAGAGCATCGCACTTCCGAAAACGGACAAGATCGTCCGCCCCGACTTCGCGGTACGCCACCTGTTCTTCTACTACAACGAGTTCTGGGTGGCAAGCCCCGAGGAAATGCTGTGGCAGATGCGGCTCGGCCTCCACGCGTACCCGGAAGTGATGGGCTACTCCATCGGGCACGGGACCATTCCGGTCCACAGCCGCGAAGAGGTCAAGCAGGCCCATCCGGAGTACTACGCGCTATGGGGCGGCCAGAGACAGACGGAACACCTCGGCAACCACGGCGCGCCCTGTCTCTCCTCGGAGGGATTGTTCCGGCAGAACGTGAAATACGTGCGCGCCATGTTCGACATCTATGACGAACCGATGGTCAGCGTGGCCCCCGCCGACGGCTACGTCAGCCTGTGCCAGTGCGACCTGTGCAAGGGCAAGGGCACGCCCGAACGCGGCTGGTTCGGCCAGATATCCGATTACGTCTGGGACTACACCAACCGCGTAGCGCAAGAGGTCAACAAGACGCATCCGAACAAGAAGATCAGTTGCATCGCCTACGGGGCCTACCTGTTGCCGCCGGAGAAGATTCAGAAGCTCAGCCCGAACATCGCCGTCATCCTCTGCCGGTGGCGAAGCGACTTCCACGACCGCCAGAAACGCGAAGAGTACGTCAAAGTCGTGAAGGCGTGGCTGGAAAAGCTGCCCTCCAAAGAGATGTACATCTGGGACTACTACCTCCACTGCCGACCGGCCGGCCCCTGGGAAGGCGTGCCGGTCTTCTTCCCCCGACTCATCGCCGAGGACATGCGCTTCCTGAAGGGAGTGTCGCGGGGCGACCACATCGAGGTGTACCGGAACTACAAGCCGCATGGAGACACATGGGACGCCCTCGCAGCCAACCACCTGAACTGTTACGTAACCGCCCGGCTGTACTGGGACGCCCATCAGGACGTGGACGCCCTGCTGGAAGAGTACTACGAGAAATTCTACGGCCCCGCCCGCAAAGAGATGAAGACCTTCATCGAGTACGCCGAAGCCAACTGGATGAAAGCCAACCAGGACGCGGGGGTCATTGACCGCCTTTTTGAGCTGCTTTCCGCGGCGCAGAAAACGGCGGGGGACACCCTCTACGGGAAGCGCATCGGCCTGCTGGCCGGCTATATGGAGCGGTTGAAGCAGTTGCGCGAGCGGCTCTCGAAGGGCCGCGAAAACGTCCCCCAGGCCCGCGCACAGGAGCGAAACAAGGCGGACTTCAAACTGGACGGACGCCTGGACGACAAGGTCTGGGAAACGCTGCCCGCCTACTCGTTGCGCGAGGTGGAGACGGGCAAGCCCCCCGTGTGCCGGACGTCTTTTCGCGTCGCCTGGGCCGACGACGCCTTCTACTTCGGGATACGGTGCGAAGAGCGCGATATGAAGAACCTGAACATCAGCGCGAAAAGCAACGACGACACAAACGTCTGGGAGGGCGACAACGTCGAACTGCTGTTGGAGACCCAGGTTCACGCCTACTACCAGATCGCCATCGGCCCGTCGGGGGCCGTGACGGACCTCGATCGCAAACACGGCCTCGACACCCTCTGGTCGTCGAAGGCCGAGGTTGCGGTCCATCTCGGCGACGGCTTCTGGTCCGTGGAGGCGCGCATGCCCGTAGCCGGAGACAACGCCGCAACCCTCGACCCGCGCAACGGCATCGCCGGTCGGAAGCCAAGCAAAACGTATCCGTGGTACTTCAACGTCTGCCGCCAGCGCCTTCCGTCGGACGGAAGGCCACTGCGCGAACGCCAGCTCTCCGCGTTCTCGCCGCCCGGCCAGCCCGGGTTCCACCATCCGATGAAGTTCGCAGAGTTGATCGTGCCGTAGGAAGGGCGTCCGGGTTGGCCGCAGAGGGGCGTTCAGACATCTCAAAAAGGAATGATTATGAACTTCGCATTGTTTGTTGCGGTTTTGGTCTCTGCCGGATGCGCCATTCTCGCGGCCCTGGCGAGCGGCCCTGCCGCTCTTGCACAGGAGGACGCCGCATCGCTGCGCGCCGGAGCGGCGAGGGAGGACATCACGCCTCAGCAGTTCCCCATCAACATGCCCGGCGGGTTCAGCGCGAACATGGCCGAACGGGCACACGACCCGCTCCACGCCAGCGCGCTGGCGCTGGATGACGGCAAGACGACGCTGGCCATGGTCGTTGTGGACAACCTTGGGGTGGCCCGCCAGGCATCGGACGAAGCGAAGGCCATCGCCTCGAAACGCTGCGGGATTGCGGTGGAGAAGATTCTCGTGTGCTCAACCCACACCCACAGCGCGCCGCCCTCGAACACCGTTGAGGGACCGGCGCCCGCCAAAGCCTACCGCAAGCTCCTCGTGGAGGGCATCGCCGAGGCCATCGCCCGCGCCCACGCGGCTCTCCGTCCCGCCGCCGTCGGCGCGGCCTCCCACCCCCTGCCCGAAGAGGTCTTCAACCGGCGATGGTTCCTCAAGCCGGGCAAGATGCCGCTGAATCCCTTCGGGCAGTTCGACAAGGTGAAGACAAACCCCGGCACAAGCGCTGACGTCCTCGACCGCCCCGCCGGCCCCACCGACCCCGACGTCACAATCCTCTCCGTGCAAGAGGCAACGGCGGGCAAGCCGCTGGCGCTCTTTGCCAACTACTCGCTGCACTACGTCGGCGGCACGCCGAAGGGGATGGTGTCGGCCGACTACTTTGGGGAGTTCGCGCGGCTCATGCCCTCGCGCGTCGGGGCAGGCGAGGGCTTCGTGGCGATGATGTCCAACGGCGCGTCCGGCGACATCAACAACATCCCCTTCCTCGTCAATCGGCCGCCGCGGCAGCCCTTTGAGCAGATTCGCGTCGTCGCCCGGAAAGCGGCGGACGCCGCAGAACAGGCGCGGGCCAAGATCGCCGCGCACCGCACGGACGCAAGGCTCGGCATGATACAGCGCGAAGTCATCCTGCGCCGGCGCCGGCCCACCGCCGAACAGGTCGCAGCCGCCAGAGCCGTTCTGGCCGTCAAAGACGAAGCCGAGCGCGCCAAGCTGCCGCGCCTGGCGGACGCCTATGCCCGGGGCACCCTCTCCCATGCCGAGGCCGCCGAGACGTTGAGCGTGCCGCTGCAAGCCCTGCGCATCAGCGACCTCGCCGTGTGCGCCATTCCGTTCGAGACCTTCGCGGAGATCGGCCTCGACCTGAAGCGCCGCAGCCCATTCCCCCGAACCATGGTCATCGGCATTGCCAACGGATACAACGGCTACCTGCCCACGCCGGAACAACACCAACTCGGCGGGTACGAGACCTGGATCGGAACGAGCAAAGTCCGGGAGGACGCCTCCGTCGTCGTCACGAACCATCTGCTGGAAATGCTCGCGGAACTCGCAAAGGTCAAGTGAAAAGGCGAAATAGACGAGGGTGCCAGCGCATGAACAAACGAGCCATCACACTTGGAATCGCGCTTTCAATGTGCGTGAACGTCCTGGCCGATTATGTAACCGACCGCGACGCCGCCATGAGACTGGTGTGGGCGGGAAGGCATGAAGAGGCGCTCGCCGCGTTCACCAAGATGGCCGGAGACGCAAAGAGCGACGTCCAGAAATCCGACGCCCTGGAGCAGGCGGTCCTGTGCGCCATCGCCGTGAAGAAGTACGACGAGGCCGAAGAACTCATCCGGCAGATACCCCTCGCGCCGGTATCGAAGACCTGCCGCATGCGAGTGCTGTCGGCGAACCGCAAGTGGCAGGAACTGGCCGACACGTTCAAGGACGAAGACATTGACGGCTGGCCCGAAGACGTCAAGGGCGACGCATTCCATCTTCGCGGCGGCGCCTATTACAGCCTGAAAGACGGGAAAAACGCCGAGGCCGACTTGAAGCGGGCGGCCGAATACCTCTATGAGGACAACAGCAAGGGGTTGGCCCTGAACGCCCTCGGAGACACTTACCAGCTTCTCCTGAAAAACGACGCCCTCGCCATCGAGACCTACCGCCGAGTGTACAAGACTGCGGCGCTCTACAAACAGTGTCAGGCGGCCATCTCCATCGCCGGCATCTTCAGGAGACAAGGCAAACCCGACGAAGCCCTTCGGGAGTTGAGCACGATTGACATGGCCAAGGTGACCGTCCCCTATTGGCGCGCGGCGATGCTCGCCGCCTTCGGCGACGCGCTGGCGGGACAGGGCAAGAAGGCCGACGCCATCGCAAGATACAACGAGGCCCTGCAGGTTCCCGACATCCATGCGGGACAGAAAGAGGCGTACGAGAAGGAGATCAGGAGACTTCGGGCCGACGACAAGTAGGCCGGCGCGAACGGCGGAAAAAAGGTTTTCGGGGCGGCGGGTCTGTTGCGACGCCGCGCACAGGGAGGAACAGATGTCACATGAGATGTGCTGGCTTCTGTCGGTCGCCGCGATGTGCGCGGCGTGCGCGACGGCGCTCGGAGAAGGCCCGCCACGGCGCAACGAATGGTACCGCAACGCAACGCTCATCATCCACTGCGACAACCATTCGGCGCTCCTGGGCAAAGGGGCGAGCGTGGAAGAACTGGTCTCGGCGCTGCGCACCGTGCCGTGCGACATGATCCAGGTCTCCGCGCAGAGCAACACGTACGCGACATATCCGACGGAGGTGGGGCTGAACCATCCGGACGCGGAAGGGTACGACACGCTCGCGACATTCAAGGAAGTGACGAAGCGGCTCGGGATCAAGTTCTGCATCTACATGTCGGTGGACCGGAGGCCGACGTTGATCAAGGACCATCCCGAGTTTGCCCGCATCGCGGCCGACGGCAAGATCCCCGCCCAGGGCGAACCGGTCGTCTGCCAGCGCCCCGACAAGGAGCGCAAAGGATATCTCTACGAGAAATTCATTCCGCAAATCGAGGAGATCATCCGCAAATACGACCCCGACGGCTTCTGGTTCGACGGCGACTATATCCTCGCGCGTCCGTGCTGGTGCGAGCGGTGCCTGAAGGCGTGGAAAGACGAGAAAGGCGGGGAGGCCCCGCGCGACGACAAGGCGCCGCCGTGGGGAGAATGGATGCAGTGGCATTACGCCAGGCACCAGGAATACCGCCGCGTCGTGGCCGAGGCCATCCACGCGGCCAGCCCAAAGGCCATGTACACGAGCAACTGGTCGTGGGCGTGGACACCGGAACCGACGCCCGACTTTGCGGACTCCCTGAGCGGCGACGAGTGGAACATCCGGCAGGTCATCTGCGCCACGCTGCGGTGGGGCGCGCAGCAGAAAACGCCATGGGACATGATGAGCTACGCCGTGCCGGACTCGCGCTCGCTCTCGCGGCAGCATTCCCTCCAGCGCACACTGCAGGAAGGCGCGCTGACAATGGCTTCGGGCGGCGTGTGGTTCGCGTGGACGTTCGCCGGACATCTGCCGCCGCAGGGCGTACAGGTGACGCGCCTGATGGGCCACTTCGCCCAGGACCGCAAGCCCGCCATCGGGCCGTCGGTGTCGCTCGCGCACGCGGCCGTGCTCGACAGCGAGACGGCGTGGAGGCAGGGCGGTGAGACGGGCATGGACGGTCCGGCGGTGAGCGCCGCGCGCTGCCTGCAGGAGGCGCGCTACTTCACCGACATCGTGAACGAAGAGACGTTTCGCGCGCGCCTCACGCCGTACCAGGTCGTCGTCGTGCCGTCCCAGCGCGCGCTTGCGCCCGAAACGTTGGAGCAGTTGCGGAGATTCGTCGAGGAGGGCGGGCTGCTGGTGCTCACGGGACAGTCGCCCTCATTTGTGGAACTGAAGCGCTCCGAGGAGACCGGAAAGCCCACGACGCTCGAGCTGGACAAGAGGTATGTCATCATGGGATCGTGGACTGTCGAACCCGGCGGCGCGCAGGTTCTGGCGCAGTTCAAGGACGGACGCCCCGCGCTCATCTCGCGGCCGGCGGGCAAGGGGACCGTTGCGTACCTGGCGGCTGCGCGCGTCGGCTATCCGGACCAGGGCCTCATGGCGGCCGTCCTGCGAAAACTCGGACGCGGGCCGTCGTACAGCGCCGAGACGGACAGGCCGGTCGTGTGCACGCTGCGCCGGAAACCGGGCAAGGTCGTCCTGCATGTCTGCGACCTGAGCGCGCGAATCGCCGGAGAGCCGGCGGACGTTGACACCGCCGGGTACACCGACTGGAATCCGCCGATCTCGAGCCTGAAGATCGCGCTGGCTGTTTCGGCGGAGCCGAAGCGGGTGACGGCTGTTCCGGCGCTCACGCAACTGAAGAGCCGCTATGCGAACGGCATCCTGACCCTTGAACTGGGCAGCGTGCAGACCCACGCGGCGGTCGTGATGGAGAGCGACGGCGAACCCGTCTTCGGGGCGCTGCCGCCGGAGACACCTGCGGCCAAGACGGGTTTCCATCCTGAGAGCGAGCGGCGGGGCGTCGTTTTCGCCGACGATTTCGAGACGACCGACGCAGGCCGGAAGCCGCAGAAGCCCTGGGTCCCCGAAGTAAGGGGGGCGACGGACATTGTCGTGACGGAAGAGACCGCGGCCGGAGGGCGCAGGGCCTTGAAGTTCGTGGATACGGCGGACTCCAGCTTCTGGCCGTTCCTGCACCGTTCGGTCGGACCGTTCTACCACGGCCGGGCGCGGCTGGCGTTCGATTTGCGTGTTGACCCGAGGGCGTCCTGTCTGGTTGAATTGCGCTACGAAAATAAGGGCGCGGGGCCGTCGGTGCGGTTCGACGGCGACGGGAACGTCGCGGCGGGCGGGAAGCGGTTGACGCGGACCGCGCCAGGAAAGTGGTTCCGCGTCGCGATTGAGTTCGAACTGGGCACGGAGAAACCGGCGTACAGCGTGAGCGTGGCGCAAGAGGGCCGGAAGGCCGAGACCTTCAAGGACATCGGCTACGCGAGCGAGTGGTTCTTCCTGTGCAACAGCGTGTACTTCGTCGGCTCCGGGAACGAGCCGGGGAATTTCTATCTGGACAACGTGACGTTGGAGAGGCTCTGAGCGTTGTCCGGTTCATCGGTCAGGACGATCACGGTTTTTTTGAAGGAGGATCAAATGGGTTTTCGTTGCGCGATACTGGGATGCGGCGGACGTTCGAGAGGGCACGCCAACGCGTACAAGCTGATCACGCGCGGACAGCTTGCGGCGATCTGCGACATGAACGAGAAGCGCCTCAACGACTACGGCGAGGCGTACGGGGTGAAGGCGCGCTACACTAATCTGGACGAGATGCTGCGCAAGGAGAGGCCGGACGTGCTGCACATCGTGACGCCGCCGACGCTGCGGGTGGGCCTGATGACGCAGGCGGCGGAGGCGGGCGTGCCGGGCGTGATCGTCGAGAAGCCGATCTGCGTCGGCGCCGACGACTACAAGGCGCTGCGCGCGCTGAACGCGCGGTCAAAGACGAAGTTCGTGGTCAACCACCAACTCCGCCATCATCCCAAACTGCTCGACCTGTTGAAGCACGTCCAGGACGGGAACATCGGGCAGGTGAAGTTCATGGATGCCAGCGCGGTGCTGCCGATGTCGGGGCAGGGGTGTCACGTCATGGACCTGGCGTTCGCGTTCAACGGATACGCGAAGCCGACGACGGCCTTTGCGGGCGTGTCGGGCTACGACGACATCAACGGCACGCATCCCAGCCCGAAGTCGGTGGAGATTCTCGTGAACTTCGAAAACGGCGTGCGAGCCGTCATCGAGTCCGGCGAGGCCGCCCTGCGCGTGGACGACAGCCCGGATGCGAAGTACACGTACATGCACAAGCGCATCGCCGTGTACGGAACGAAAGGCTACGTGCACTGGCGGATGAGCGGCTGGGAGCGCACCCTGCCCGACGGCACGGTCGAGAAAGGCTCCAAGTCGTACCGCGAAGAGGACAATCCGGGCCAGGCCGGTCTGACCAACGCGCTGTTCGACTGGCTAGAGCACGACAAGAAGGTGTCGCCGACCAACCTGGCCACGGCGCTCGACGAGTGGGTGGTGCTGCTGGCGGCGTACGAGAGCGCGGTGCGGCAGAAGGTGGTGAGCTTCCCCTTCGATCCTCCGGATGATCTGCTTGACCAGTTCAAGAAATTCGTTGGGGTTCCGATCAAGAAGTAAGGCGCAAGGGAAAGGGGTCAGGAATCTCCGAGGCAGCGGATGCTTCCTGACCCCTTTCGTGTTTGTAAAGGACGGCTTCAGGCATTATGGCCGCCGCGACCCTCAGGGCCTCTTCCAGTCCTCCGGGCTGAAACCGGCGCGACGGGAGGTCTGTGAGACGTAAGCGCAGGTGACGACGTGGAAGGGCTTGACCTTGCCGGGGGGGATGGCAATCTCGACGATCGTGGCGGGGTTGTGGAACTTGCGGTAGCCGTCGGTGTCGGACTCGGCGACGGGATGGCCGTCGAGGCGCAATTGAGTGATCTCCGCGTCGGGGTAGGGGATCAGAAGACGCATGACGACACCGTTGCGGATGACGGGATCCTGGGCGATGGCGATCATGGGGCCGGAAAGCTCGGCGTTCATGGCGGGCGTGGTCGAGACGAATTCCGCGATGGCATTTACGTCGTAGCCCTGCTCGGACCTGAGTTTCTCGACGACGGCCTCAAGCTTCCTGTCGGCGACGATGCGCTTGCGGGCCTCCGGGTCCGCCGAGAAGAAGGCCATCACGGTACCGCGGTGCTCCGGGTGGGCGCATCCGTAGGCCAATTGCGGGACCTTCTTCCAAAGCTCGATGCGGCTGGCGCGGCGGTCTTTGGCGGTGGCGCCCCAGGCCGAGACGGCCATGGAAGTCCAGCAGCCGACCTGATTGGAGGGGTAGCCGGGGTAACGCTCCCCGCGCCATGTCTGCATTCCCAGCTCAAGCAGCTTTCTCAGTCGCGCCACACCGCTCTGCTCGAAACCCGTCTCCATCTGCATGGCGATGGTGTGGTACTTGTGATAGAGATAGGCGGCGGGGTTGACCTTCCCGTAGCGGGCGTAGAAATGTTCGTCCGCGCCGGGGACGGGAGCCGTGGCCAGGAGCTTGCCCTCGCTCTGCTCGGCCATGGTGATGATGAAGCCTTCCTTCTCCGCCGCTTCGTTCATGAGGAGGGGTATCTGGGGGACGAAAGAGCGGTTGAACCCGCCTGCGCCCCACGTGACGCCGGTGCTCTCCCACATCGTCTGTTCCGCGAAGCTGAAGCCGTGCACGTCCACGTAGGCATCGGGGGTGTACCGGTTCATGACCTGCTGGAGGACGACGGCTTCAGGATGCTTGGCCGGTTCCCTGACGCCGTTCCAGTCCCAACACATGTAGACGTCGCGCAGGAAGCGGTTAAGCTCGTATCCTTCGGGTTCGTTGCAGGGCATGAGCAGGACGAGTTGTCGCCTGCGGATTTCGGCGGCGGCGGGGTCGTGGCTGATGAGCCACTTGATAAGGTGAAGGATCGTAGTGACGCTGTTTTTTTCGGAGGCGGAGTGGCAGGTGGCGAAGAGCGTGATCTGCTTGTCGTCGTCGGGAACGGCGGCGTCGGTGACGCGGCATAGAAGAATGTTGCGGCCTTTGGGGGTCTTGCCGGCGACCTCGACCTTGAGAAAGTGGGGTCGTTCCTTTTCCCACGCGGCCAGCCCCTGCTCCAGTTCTTCGAGTGTGGGGCAGACCAGGGGTGTGAATCTTGCCTTCTGGGCCATGAGAAAGCTCCCGAACCCGAAAAGCGACACGGAGAAAAGGGATAGAGTGAGCATCCCTCGGAGAGCCCGCATCCGCCGCTCCTTTCCTTACCGAACCGGCATGAACTTCAGGCAGACGGGAGACGGCGCGGCGACGACTTGGCCGGTGGGCGTCAGCTTGCCGGAATCCGGATCTATGCGGAAGAGGACGATGTTGTCGGAACGTTCGTTGCCGACGAGCATCCAAGCGCCGGTGGGGTCAATGGCGAAGTTGCGCGGCCATTGGCCGCCGCACGACGGGATCTCGACGAGGCTCAGAAGACCGGTGTTCGGGTCTATGGCGAAGACGGCGATGCTGTGATGGCCGCGGTTGGAACCGTACAGGAACCTTCCGGAGGGATGAACCAGTATCTCGGACGTATAGGTCTCGCCGGCGTAGCCCTGCGGGATCGTGGAGATCATCTGAATCTCCTTCAAGGCGCCGCGTCCGGCGTCGTAGGCAAAGGCCGTGACGGTGTTCCCCATCTCGTTGATGACGTAGGCGAAATTGCCGGAGGGGTGAAAAGCGAAATGGCGCGGCCCGCCGCCGGCATGAACCGATGCCGAGGGCGGATCGTTTGGCGCAAGCGTTCCTTTATCAGGATCGAAACGGTAGACGAGGACCTTGTCGAGGCCGAGGTCGGCGGCGAAGGCAAAGCGATTGGCGGCGTCAAGGTTGATGGAATGGGCGTGCGGCCCTTTCTGCCGCCGGGGATCCACACTGCCGCCCGTGTGCTGGATAAAGGCCGACGGACTGCCGACGCGGCCGTCCTGCTGAATCGGCAGCGCCGCCACGCTGCCGCCGCTGTAGTTGGCGACAAGGACGCACTTCCCCGTCTTGTCCACGACCAGATGGCAAGGCCCCGCCCCGCCGGAAGAAGCCTGGTTCAGGAGCGAGAGCTTGCCCGTCTCCGGCGCCAAGGCGAAGGCGCTCACCGCGCCCGATTTCTTCCCCTCGAAATCGCTCATCTCGCCGACCGCATAGAGGAAACGACGGCTCGGATGAATGGCGAGAAAAGAAGGGTTCGCGGTCTCGGCCACAAGGTCCGGGTCGGACAGCCGCCCGGTGGTGGAGTCGAAACGACAGAGATAAATGCCCTTGCTCGTGCCCTTGGTGTACGTTCCGACGTAGACGAAAAACTGATCGCCGTGCGACTGTGCCATTGACGCGGAAAAGGCGCTCATGAGCGTTACCCCCGTCAGAAGAAGAGGAAGGTATTTCATTTCAGACATCCCGGACAAGTTTCCACCGCGATTACGGCCCTGCGACCAAGCAGGCTAACACAAGAGGGCTACGGGCGCAAGAGCCGCGCGCCCTGAACGAGTCCCGTTCAGGGCGCGCCGGGGCCGCCGAAACGAATGTCGAGGCGCGGTTGGTCCGCGCCTTGCGTTCAAAACCGAATCCCGGCGAAGCGCAGCCGCTTGACCCGGCGCTCAGGCTCACTTATGCTTATAGCTTTCCGGCAGGCAGAGCAGACCGTTTTGGCGGAGACAGAAGATGACGCCTTCGGCCAGCGTACCAGACAACAGCAGGAGCGACAACGAGGCGATCCGCCATGCATGGCAAAAGGCGCTGGAGGACTTGAAGGCGACGGCGGCGCAGCTTGAGCACGGACTGGAGCTTCACGCCAGATGCCTGGCCTGCGACACCTTCGCGTTTCTGCCGAGCGTGTGGAGCCCGGAGGCGGCCGAGCAGTGGAAAACGCTGAAAGAGGGCCATGTGGGCGCTCGCGAGCATGCCTGGCGGACAAGCATGGCGCGCGAGGCAGCGGCCACCCGCGACCCGAAAAGCGCCGGAGAGTTCGTCGCGGCCATCCGCGCCACGGGGCTGAAGTGCATCGTGCAGACGGTGGCGGAAGGAAAATCGCGGGAGGAAGACATCAAGCGCATGGCGTGCTCGCGACAGAATTGCCGGGTCTTCCGGAGCGTCCTGACGCAGGCAGGGTCGAGCCGAGAGGTCGCCGAAGCGGCGGCGCAGGGAAGGACGGCCGTGATCTGGAGCGTCAACGGCCCGCCCATCGTCGGCAAACTCGCCGATCCCGACGAAGAACTGAGCTGGGTGGAGACCTGGTACAACCTCGGCGTACGGCTGATGCACCTGACGTACAACCGGCGCAACTTCATCGGCGACGGCTGCGCCGAACCCGCCAACGGCGGGCTGAGCGAACTGGGGCGGGAACTGGTCAAGAAGATGAACCAGACCGGCATCATCGCGGACACCCCCCACAGCGGCGTGCAGACGACGCTCGATGCGGCGAAGACCTCGGCCAAGCCCATCATGGCCAGCCACACGGGAGCGAAGGCCGTTTTCGACCACATGCGATGCAAGAGCGACGCCGAACTCAAGGCCATCGCCGGGACGGGCGGCCTCGTCGGCGTCTACGCCTACCCGAACATGCTCGGCCCCGGCGCGACGCTGAACACGATGCTGAACCATCTTGACTACATCGTCCGACTCATCGGCGCCGAGCATGCGGCCATCGGGACGGACATCACGTACTCCGCGCCCTGGCCGAAAGAGCTTACCGGTCATCCGAAAGCGCGGTACCAATCCACCTGGTGGGGCAACTGGAATTCCGCGAATCATCCGCTGCCTTACCGGGTCGAACCCAGCCTGGCGTGGACGAACTGGCCCCTGTACACGGTCGGCCTGGTGATTCGCGGATACGCCGACGCCGACATCGAGAAGATTCTGGGCGGCAATTTCATGCGCGTGCTCGATGAGAACCGGCCCAAAGAGGAGATCGTCGCATGACGCCATCTTACGGCGAGGTTCGGGCGGAGACGAATGTCATGATGCTGCTGCGCGACGGGGTGCGGCTCGCGACGGACATCTATTTTCCGGCCGACAACGGGCAGCGGGCCAAAGGCCGGTTTCCGACGGTGCTCATCCGCACCCCCTACAACAAGACAAACCACGCCGGCACAGGCAAGTACTACGCCAGCCGCGGTTACGTGGCCGCGATGCAGGACGTGCGAGGGCGGTACGCATCGGAGGGGACATTCTACCCCTTTGCGCACGAGGCGCCGGACGGGTACGACGCGGTGGAATGGCTGGCGGCGCAGCCCTGGAGCGACGGGAAGGTGGGCACGTTCGGGCAGTCGTACGAGGCCGCCGTGCAAAGCGCACTGGCCACGCTGAGGCCGCCGCACCTGGCCGCCATGATCGTGACGTACGGCCCGTCGAGCTATTACCACAGCGCCATGCGGCAGAACGGCGCGCTGGAGTTGCGGTTTGTCGTGTACGCGTTCACCATGGCCGCGACGAGCAAGGAGGCGGCGGCCGATCCCGGCATCAAGGCCGCACTGGACGAGGCGTGCGCGAACATCTGGGACTGGCTCAGGGCCGGGCCGATACGGCGGGGGTGCTCGCCGCTGCGGCTGACGCCGTCGTACGAACAATGGTGCCTGGACATCCTCACGCACGCGAAGTACGACGACTACTGGAAGCAACGCGGCTACGGGCCGCTGCCCTACTACGACGAACACGCCGACGTGCCGACGCTGTACATCGGCGGGTGGTACGACACCTACACGCGAAGCACGATCGAGAATTTCCTGGCGCTGAAGAAACGCCAGAGGTCGCCGGTGCATCTGCTCATGGGACCGTGGCATCACGGCGGAGTGGGACAACCGGCGGCGGGAGATGCGTCGTTCCTGCCCGACGGCGGACTGTCGGACTATGAGACGGTGCGGCTGCAGTGGTTCGACCGCTACCTGAGGGCGATGCCGGCGAGTCCGGAGAAGCGGCCGCGTGTGAAGTATTTTGTGATGGGCGGAGGCGCCGGGCCGCAAGCGCAGGGCAAGATCGTGCTGCACGGCGGCGTGTGGAAGTCGGCCGACGCCTGGCCGCCGCCGGACACAAGGCCGACGCCGTTCTATCTCCACGCCGACGGCGCGCTCCACCGGAAGCCTCCCGCCGACGAGCCGGCGCCGACGGTCTTCACGTACGACCCCGGCGATCCCGTTCCGACGATCGGCGGGCAGTTGTCGGCCATCGCCATCCCTGCGGGGGCGTTCGACCAGAGGAACGACAACCGGTTCCCGACCAGCCGCGGCACGATGCCGCTGTCGTCGCGTCGCGACGTCGTCTGTTTCGTCACTGCGCCGCTGGAAGAAGCCGTGGAGACAGCCGGGCCGGTGCGAGTAAAGCTGTGGGTCGCCACGAACGCCCCCGACACGGACTTCACCGCCAAGCTCCTCGACGTGTACCCGCCGGGGCCGAATTACCCGGACGGCTGCGCCCTGAACCTCACCGACAGCATCTGCCGGCTCCGTTTCCGCAACGGCTTTGAGAAGGAAACGCCCGCCAAACCCGGACAGGTCTGCCAGGTGGAGTTCGAACTGTACCCGACCGCCAACCTGTTCGCGAAAGGACACCGGATTCGAGTGGACATCTCCAGCAGCAACTACCCCCGCTTCGAACTGAACCCCAACACGGGCGGCCCGCTGGGCGTGGAACGGCGCATGCGCGTCGCCGAGAATTCGATCTTTCACAGCCGGACCCGACCGTCGCACATCATCCTGAGCGTTTCCAAGAAATGAGTTTGGAGAGGAATAAAACGATGCGGCGCTTGTCTACATGCGGCCTTCGGCGGCTCCTGGGGGCGGTCGTGATTGGGGGAGTGGCATGCACGGTTGCTCTCGCGGGGCTGTTCGCGCTGAGGAACAGTTGTTCCGGACAGGACACGCAAGCCCCGGCAACGGTCTACGTGGATGCGGGGTCGGCGAACGCGGCCGAGACCGGCGCGAGCGAAGCGCCGTTCAAGACGGTCGGGCAGGCCCTGCAGAAGGTCCGGCCCGGCGGCGTGATCCGCATCCGGGGGGGCGTCTACAAGGAGAACCTCGTCCTCTCGAACGGCGTGACGTTGACGGGCGAAGGCCAGACGCGGCCCATCCTACAGGCGGCGAACCCGCAACAGCCGGTGGCCGTCCTGCGCGGCAAGGCGGCCGTGGAGTTCGTTCGCGTCACCGGCGGCAGAGACGGACTCTTTGTGGAACTCGACACCGAGGCGCGGATCGTTGACTGCGAAATCCTGGACAACCGGGAAGACGGCATCGGCTTCCAGCCGAGCAAGGCCGGCCGCCGGCCCGCCACGGTGTTCATCAAGGGGTGTCTGGTCAGCGGCAACGGAGACGGCATTGACCTGGAGGGGACGCGGGGGATCATTACGGGGTGCCGGCTCATCAAGAATCGCGACGACGGGCTTGACTACGACGGCGATACGGAATGCGACGCCGTCGAGAACGAGATTCACGACAACAGAGACGACGGGATCGAGATCCGCCTGCACCGGAAGACGCGGGCGCGGATCGAGCGCAACCAGATCAGCGGCAACGGCGAAGACGGGATCGAGATCATCAACACACCCGTCGCCGGGACGACGGACAATCAGGTGACGATCGCCGCCAACGTGATCCGCAACAACGCCCGGTACGGCGTGGGCGCCGTTGACCAGCGGGTCGAGGACGTTGTGGAAGGGGTGGTCGTGTTGGGGATAACGCTCGAGAACAACACGGTGCAGGGAAATCGGCGAGCGGAGATTTCGGGGTTGGCGCGGTTCTGACACGCCGCCGCGCGCGGCGGCGAACACGGGCTTGACCCCGACGGCGGCGTTGTGTATTCTGGCCGCTCGCCGCAAACCAGGTTTCATGACAGGAGAAGATACATGGGATTGAAGATTTCGGTGATGGTGGGCAACCTCCGGATGGACGTGTATGAGGGGATGAAGGTCGTCAAGGACATGGGCGTGACAGGCCTGCACCTGAGCGTCGGGGGCGGGCCGTTCCACCCCGACAAGCTCGACAAGGCCGCGCGCGAGAAGCTCGTGAAGCACATTCAGGGACTTGGGCTTGAGGTGTCCGCCGTCTCGTCGTGGGGCGGGAACGTGCATCTTGAGAACCCCGCGACGATGGAGACGTCGGTGGCCGATGCCAGAAAGACGCTGGAACTGGCCTCCGACCTGAAGTGCGGGATATGGCAGGCGCACATCGGGGTCGTGCCTCGCGACACAAACGATCCGGGCTGGACCGCCACCGTCGAGGCGTGCAAGCGCATCGCCGAACACGGCGAAAAGGTCGGAGCGTGTCTGGCGATCGAGACCGGCCCCGAACCGCCCATCGTGCTTAAGCGCCTCATCGAGACGGTGGGCAGCAAGGCGATCCGCGTGAACTACGATCCGGCAAACCTCATTTTGTGGCCGGCGATTTTCTGCGAGCGTGAAAAGAGGACCTACAACAAGGAAGAGGCGCTGCGCGATTTCCAGCCGGTGGACGGCGTGAAGGTCATCGGCCAGTACGTCGTCCACACGCACGCGAAGGACGCGCTGGTGCACGAGGGCGGGAAGCGGCAGGAGGTGCCGCTGGGACAGGGCTGGATTGACTGGCCCCGCTATGTCGGCCTGCTGCGGGAGGCGGGGTTCGACGGGTACTACGCCATCGAGCGCGAGGTCGGGGCCGACCCGGTCGGCGACATCCGCAAGGCCGTGTCGTTCCTGAAGACGCTGTGAGAAGCGGCGCCGATGGAACAAACGGAAACGCACAATCTCCAACAGATTGAGGATCTCAACCAGCGCGGCGGGCGCACGCTGAGCATCGTGGACCTGATCGAGGCGAACACCGTAGGCCTCGAAATGGCCGCGTACCTGCTGTGGCGGGTCTCGCGCGGGGCGTCGTTTCTGACGGCGGCGCGGCCCGGCGGCGCAGGCAAGACCACACTGATGGCATGCCTGCTGAGCTTCCTGCCGCCCGGCACGCGGATCGTGACGGTGTCGGACTCAAGCGTCCTGCAGGCCCGGCCCGCCGACCCCCGCAACCCGCTGTGCTACCTGGCCCACGAGATCGGCTCCGGCCATTACTACGGTTACATCTGGGGCGAAGAAGCGGCGCGATTCTTCGAGCTTGCGCAGGAAGGACACCGACTCGCATCGTGCCTGCACGCCGACACGCTGCCGGAACTGACGACCATTCTCACGGGCCATCTCGACGTGCAAGCGGCGGCGCTGGCGCAAGTGGACCTCGTCCTGTTCATGCACGTGGCCTCCGGCTGCCGCCGGCGCGCAGCGTTGGTCTACGAGTCCGTTCAGAAGCCGCGGGGGGAACGGGAACACCGGCTGATCTACGAGCGGGACGCCGACAGCGATACATTCGTGTCGCACGAACGCGCCGGTGTTGATGCGAAGGAGATTGCGGCGGCCGAAGAATTCCTGAGAAGGCTGAGAAGGGAGGGGGTGAGGGAGTTCGCGCAGGTGCGCAGGGAGATCGTCGGGTTCCTGAGGCGTTGAGGAAGGGTCAGAGGGGCTTGTGTCGTCTGGGGCCGCGACGGTTGCCGTGGAAGCGCCGCCAGAGGTCGTCGCTGCAGTTGATGCAGAGCGGGCCTACCGAGAAGCGATCCTCGGTGAAGCGTTCCCAGTCGCGGGGCGAACGGGCGGGGTAGCGCATGATGCAGCGGTTGGTGCAGTGCACGCCGTGGTTGCGGTCCACGTCCTGGCGGTCGGGGTCGGGCGTGCCGAACACGTGGCAGATTTCGTGCATGGCGATGGTTTTCAGGACGAAGAAGGGGTCGTTGATCTCTTCGAGGCGGTAGGTCGAGACCACGGTGCCGACAGATCTGCGCGCGATGCCGACGATGAAGTCCTCGTCCGTGGGGCGCTCCATGGCGAACAAGTCGTGGTCCACGATGAAGACGTCGTAATGGTCGCCGATGACGTCGTCCCGCCGCCACGGCTCGGACGCGATCGTCTCCATCAGGACGTTGGCGTTGAGCTGCTGACGCCGGGAGTCCCACGCGTTGGCGAGGTACCAATCCACGCTGAGAAAAGGCTGAAGGCGTTCCTCGGAGTCCTGCCAGAGGGGGTGCCGCCAGCAGCCGTAGTCGTTGATGGCGATCGGCTGGGGAGGCCGGCAGCATTCGAGGAGTTCCTTGACCGCATCCACGACGGCCATGCGCTCCGGGCGGAACGTCTGCGAGTCCATGATGTTCAGGGGTTTGATGATTTTGAGTCGGGCCACGCCGCGTCTCCGAACGGGTATCTCGCGCCGTCTTACTTCTTGCGTTTCACCAGGTAGGCCGCCAGGCTGTCCGGGGGCATCGCGTTCAGCACGTCTTTGGCCTCGATCCAGCCGCGCTGGGCCGTCGCGACGCCAAAGCGAATCTGGTCAAGCTGGCTGACATGGTGCGCGTCGGTGTTGATCACGAGCATCACGCCCAGGTCCTTGGCGCGGCGGCAGTCCACGTCGTTCAGGTCCAGCCTGTCATAAAAGGCGTTGACCTCCATGACCGTGCCGGTCTGGGCCGCCCGCCTCAGAAGCGCCTCGACGTTCACGGCGTAAGGCGGACGCTTGCCGATGAGGCGACCCGTCGGATGTCCGATGACGTCCACGCAAGGGTTCTCGATGGCCTTGAGGATGCGTTTCGTCATCGTCTGGGCGTCCTGCTTGAAGGCCGAGTGGACCGAGGCGGTCACCACGTCAATGCGGGCCAGCAGGTCGTCCGGGTAGTCCAGTGAGCCGTCCGGTTTGATGTCCACCTCGACGCCGGACAGGATGCGGATGTCCTTGACCTTTCTTCGGACCTCGGCGATTTCCTTCAGCTTACCGGCAAGGTCCTTTTCCGTCAATCCCCCGAACACCTTCAGGGCCGGGGAGTGGTCGGAGATGCAGAGGTAGGCGTAGCCCCTGGCGCGGGCGGCCTGGGCCATCTCCTCGATGGTGTTCTTGCCGTCGCTCCAATCGGAATGGACGTGGAGGTCGCCCTTGATGTCGTCCGCGCAAATGATCTTCGGCAGGCGGTGTTTGGCGGCGGCCTCGATCTCGCCGCGGTCCTCGCGCAGGGCGGGGTCCATCCAGTCGAGGCCGAGCTTGCTGTAGATTTCCTGTTCGGTTTTTCCGCCGATTCTCTTGTCGCCCCTGAAAAGGCCGTACTCGTTGATCTTCAGGCCCTTCTTCCTGGCCAGGTCGCGCAGCTTGATGTTGTGGTCCTTGGAGCCGGTGAAGTATTGGAGGGCGGCGCCGAAGGAGTGCTTGGGAACGACGCGCAGGTCCACCTGCCGGTCGCCGTGGGCGATCACGCTGCCTTTGGTCTCGCCGGCGGCGAGGACCTTTTTCACCCAGGGGCCTTTGACGAATTTCTGGATGACGCGGCCGCCGTCGGAGGCGGCGGCCAGGATGTCAATGTCGCCAATGGTCTCCTTCATGCGGCGGAGGCTGCCGGCCGGCACGATGTCCTCAAGGCCGAGGGCGGACTTGAGTTTACCGACGATCTCCTCCACGATGGGCCAGGCCTCGCCGAGGGGGATGCGCTGCGCCCCGCTGCGCAGAAGCTCGATGCCGCGCAGGATATTCTCCTCCTTCTTGGCGCCCAGGCCGGGCAGCTTGCGGAGGCGGCCCTCGCGAACGGCGGCTTCGAGCTTGTCCAGGTTGTCAATGCCGAGCTGCTTGGCGACCAGCGCAATGGTCTTCGGCCCCAGGCCGGGAATCTGCATCATCCGCAGGACGCCTTCGGGCAGCCCCTTCCTGGCCTCCTCGTACTTGGCCATCCTGCCGGTTTCGAGGTACTCGACGATCTTCTTTGCGATGCCCTCGCCGACGCCGGGTATCTCCTGGAGGCGGCCCTCGCGGGCGACGACCTCAATGTCTTCGGCGAGGTTCTGAAGCGCGCGCGACGCGTTATGGTAGGCCCGCAGTTTGAAGGGATTCTCCCCCTTGAACTCGAGAAGCTCGGCCAGTTCGTCGAACACACGGGCCAGTTCCAGGTTTTTCACGGCGCACCCCCGCTTGTATCTGCCCGGCGTAAAAGACGCATCCGCTTCCCGCCCATATTATAGCCGGGGTTGTCCAATGCCGGAACAGGCAAAAATTTCTCTTGGAAGTCCGCGCGCCAGTCGGCACAATGAAATTCGGGGATAGGTTCGGATTGGAGTGGGGACAAGGGCGTGAGGCGCTCTGTCCAAGGTTCGAGTCGTCGGATATGGCGAACGGCATGTCTGGTGCGAAGACCCATCCGCCGGCGCTGGCCGTGATCGGCGCGCTGGCGTTCATCGCCGTCATGGCGGCGCTGGTCGTTCCCCAGTCGCTTGAGCGGATCCTCTGGCCGGCCGGGGGGAACGCGCAGGGGCCGCCGACTCTCGCCATAGCGGACGTCCGCGTCGCCGACGTGACGGAGAACTCCGCGGCGGTGACGTGGCGCACGTCCGAACCGGCCGACTCGCAGGTCATCTGGGGATCGGAGACGGAGCGGAACCGCGCCACGCGCCGGCAACCGGCGTTGGTCGTGGAGCACAAGGTAAAGATCGAGGGCATGGACTCCGGGAGCGACTACGGGATCACCGCCGTAAGCGCCAACCAGGCCGGGCTGATCGTGTCGGCGGCAGGCCCGGCTTTCCGGACGCTCGGGTTCTCGCGGCTGGCGGACCTGTGCGCCACCCCGGTGGGGAAGGTCTTTGCCCAACTGCCACCGATGGGGACCGGCGCCGCCTGGGCGGACTTCAACAACGACGGCCGCCTGGACGTGTTCGTCGCGTCGGAGGGGTTGTCGGGGTCGCGGCTCATGAAGAACACGCCCGACGGCTACGCGGACGCGACGGCCCTGAGCAGCACGGCGTTCGGCGGCCGGGGTCGGCAGCCCGCCTGGGCCGACTTCAACGCGGACGGATACCCGGACCTGTTCCTCACGAGCGGGCGCGGGGCGGCGCTTTTCGTCAATGAGGGACCGCCCAATTTCACGTTCAGGGAGAGCAATGAACTGCTGCCCCCCGCGAAATCCTACGATACCGAAGGCGCAGGCTGGCTCGACTACAACAATGACGGCAAACCGGACATCCTGTTGACAAACGGGCGGTATGGGATTCTCGTCTACGAGAACATCTCGGTTCCGGGCAAGCCGGGTTTTCGCGACGTCAGCGGGCAGGTCGGGTTGGGTCCGGAGGGGTTCGGAGCGGGGTTCGGGGACTACGTCTCCATCGGCGACTACGACGGCGACGGGCGGACCGATTTCCTCTACAGCCTGTACACGGGGATACTGGGGCGCAATGTCGGAGGGCGGTTCGAGAAGATGGACGGGGCGGGGATCAACTACCTGTGCACGTCCACGCGCAAACTGGGGACGGCCTTCGGCGACTATGACAACGACGGCCACACCGACATCTTCGTGCCTCAGCGGGGCACGTCCAGGTTGTACCGCAACAAGGGCAACGGGACGTTCGAAGACGTCGCCAAGAAGGCGGGGCTGCTGGAAAACGACATGGACGGCGTCTCCGCCGCATGGGGCGACATCAACAACGACGGCCACCTCGACCTCTTTGTCGGATGCGAAGGGTCCGGCAACCGCCTCTTCCTGAACAGCGGGAACGGGACGTTCCGCGACGCCACCGCCAAGTTCGGCGTGGCGGGCGAAGGCAACCGCGCGCGAGGGGTCACGTTCGTGGACCACGACGACGACGGCGACCTGGATCTTTACGTTCACAATTACCAGGCGCCGGACTATTTCTATGAGAACAATCTGATTACGCCGGACAACCATAACTTCGTCAAGGTGAAATTCGCGGCCAAGAAGCGGTGTCCGATCGGGGCCGTGGTGCGGCTCATCGGGGCGGACGGCAAGTTGCGGGGACTGCGGGAGATCTCGGGCGGGCAGGGATTCGGCAGCCAGGAGCCGTCGGAGGCCCATTTCGGGGCGCCGCCGGGCCGGTACAAGGTGCAGGTCCGGTACAGCAGCGGAGCCGCCGCCGAGCAGGAGATCGCCGTAGATCCGCGGGGCGCGAATCGAGCGACGTTTGAATAGCCTTTCCTCCAAGCGCATCATGCATGCGCCGTTGACGAATACGCGCAAGTTCGCATAGAATGGGGGTGCGCGTGTGCCCGGCGCGGCCGGGCCGGCGCAATGATCGTCACTTACATGGGAGTGCCTGCCAACGGCCAGCATTGACGAAATCCATGCCTATCTGCGCGAGTTCAGCCGGGCGGAGCGACGGCTGGCGGGGTTCGAAGGCCTGACGCAACTGGGGATTGTCGCCGTTAGCGGCCTGCTGGCCCTGCTTGTCCTGTCGGGACTGCTTGAGCGCGCGCCGGCCCTGCGGCAAGTCTTCGTGGCATGCTGGCTCGCGACCGGGGCGGCCGTGTTCATTCGCGCCCTCCTGCCCGTCTGGCTGACGCCCGCCGGCGAGGCGCGAACCGCCTTGCGGCTGGAGCGGCGGCACCCCGAAATGATGGGCGACCTCATCACGTCGGTGCAACTGGGCGGGCGCGATCGGCGGCAGGAGGTCGGAGCGTTGTACTCGCTCGACCTCATTGAAAAGGTGAGCGAACGCGCGGCGGACGTCTTGCGGGACGCGCCTCTCGCCCTCGACCGATCGCGGTTGAGGCGAATGCGATCCTTCTTCTGGGGCGAGACGGCGGTTCTGGCCGCCGCGATTCTGGTCTGGCCCTCGCATTTCCTGCGGTCGGTCGAATCCCTGCTTCGGCCTCCGGCGCAAACGCAAACCTTCACGGCAGACGGCGCACCCTCGGAAAGCGGGGTTGTGATCGGCGACATCGCGGTCAAGTATTTCTATCCGGTCTACACGCGGCGTCCGCCGGAGGAGTTCCCGGGGTCTACGGGCGACCTGAAGGCGATCCGGGGGACGCGCGTCGAGATCGGGGCGCGGTGCAGCCGGCCGGTCAGGCAGGCGTCGCTCGTCATCAACGGGCAGACGAGGGCGCCGCTGCGAGTGGACCCAAACGCGGCGAAGGTTCTGGGTTCCTCGCAGGGCTGCCTGCTGAGCGGCGAACTTGTGATGATGGAGCCGGGGAGCTACCAATTTGAGGTCGTGGACGAGGAGGGCAGGACTTGGCTTGATCCCTCCCCGCACGCGATCCACGTGGAGGCCGACGAGCCGCCCACCGCCGAACTGGTGTGGCCGAAACAGGACCTGGAGGTCAGCGAAAAAGAGACCATCAACCTCCTCTATCAGGCGGGCGACGATTTCGGGTTGTCGGGGCTGGCCCTTGTCTACGAGCAGAACGAACAGAAGCGGCGCAAGGAGCTGTCCGGCGTGCGAGGGGATGCGGCGCGCGTCAGCGGCAAGTACGCGTGGAACCTTTCCGAGTTGAGGCTGGAGGCCGAGGCGGAGGTCGCGTACCACGTCGAGGCGACGGATAACGACACGGTGTCGGGTCCGAAACGGGGCGCGAGCGCGGTGCGGCGCTTGAAGGTCTTCAGCGCGCGGCAGCGGCACCGGGAACTGATTTCGCTCCAGGAGAAACTCCTGAAGGACATGCTGCACCTGCTCTCATCGTTCCTGGTCAGGAAAGTGGACGAGGGGCAGACGGTTTCGCGAGATCCCCTGCTTCTGGCCTACGAGGAGATCGGCGGCCACCTCAGCAAAGCGCTGGACCAGGCCAACGAGATACTGCGTCTGATGCCGGAGGACAAGCTGGCCAACTACAGCGTCTTCTTCGGCCTCAACAAGATCAAGGACGACCTGGCGTCCATCCAGGAACATCGTCGCGACGAGGTTCGGGCCATCATCGGGCGGCATCCGCTGAAGCAGTTGGCGCGCGAACTGGTCGGACAACTGGCGGCGTTTCACGCCGAACAGACCCGTACGGTGGAGGACGACACGCTGTTTCTGAGTTCGCTGATCGAAAGACAGCACCTGGAAGAGGCCATGGCGGAGGCCGAGAAACTTGCGAAGTCCGCCGATGCCCTGGGGAACCTGCTGGAGGAGCTGAAGAAGAAGGGCGGCAAGGAGACCGCCGACAAGATTCTGCGCGAGCTGGAAAAGCTCGAAGAGATGATGGCGCGCATCGCCGAGCAACTGGCGAAGATGGGCAGGCAACTGCCGGACGAATTCCTGAACCTCGACGCCCTCAAGGACCTGGGCATGCGGTCCATCGAGGAACTGATGCAAAAGCTGCGGGAGGCGCTGGCCAAAGGCGACCACGCCGCCGCGCAGGCGCTCGTGCAGGAACTGCTCAAGGCAATGGCGGGATTCGCCGACGCCATGTCGGACTCCTCGAAGCAGTACGCCCAGCTCAACTACTCGCAGATGCTGCAGGACATCCAGCAGTACGAGGCGCGTCTGGAGCAGTTGAAAAAGGAGCAGGAAGGCATCCTCGATGAGACCAAGAAGCTGAAGGCCGACCTGTACCAGCGCATGCGGTCTGAACTGGATAAACGGTTCAAGGATTTCTTCGCCAAACAGGTCGAGCGCGCGCAGCGGATGCAGAACGAGGTGAAGGCGCTCAAGTCGGGCGTCGCCGATGATCCCGAAGGCAAGGAACTGGCCAAACGGCTCGGCAGTTTCGACAGCATGATGCAGAAACATGACGACCTGCTGCGCGGGCTGAGCTTCGACCGCGACCTGGACGCCCTGGACCGCCTGCGCGCGGAACGTTCGGGCCTCGAAGACAAGATGGCGGCGGAGGAGGAGTTCCTGAGCAATCATCCGGGTTACTCCCGATTGTTCCAGGTGTTGCGCACATTGCCGGGCGTGGAGAACCAGGTCGCCGAACTGAAGAGGATGCTCGAAGGGTGGGACGCTCCGGAATCGTTGAGCCTGGCGCGGCAGGTTGTTCCGGCGCTGGAGTACTGGAAGACGCAGTTGGAGCGGGGGGGCGCGCGGCAGAAGATGTCGGCGGGGATGAAGGCGCTGGAGGAACGGTCGCGGGAGCGGGTTGAGTCGGCCGCCAAGATCGGACGAGAAATCCTGGAGGACCTTGAGAACCTCAAGTCGGCCGTCAGCGATCTGCAGCGCCGGAACATGGGCGGCAATGAGATGAACAAGATGGGAGAACTGGCGCAACGCCAGGGCAAGACGCGCCAGTCCGCACAGAACCTGCAGCAGGACATGGGGGAGTTCTCCCAGAAGACGCCGCTGCTGGGTCAGGAGCCGGGGGAACATTTGCAGGCGGCGGGGGAGTCCATGCGAGGGGCCGAAAACGATCTGAACGACAGAAACCCCGGCGCCGCCGTGACCGATGAGCGCGAGGCGCTTTACCGCCTCTCTCAGGCGCTGGAGAAACTTCGAGAGGGCAAGAATCGCGTGGCGCAGGGGATGATGGGCAAGGGAATGCCCATGCCCATGTGGATGGGCGCTCAACGGCGAGGAACGTCGGAGGGGCCGATGGGCGCGCTGCTCAAAGAGGTGCAATTGCCGACGCCCGAAGACTACAAGGCGCCCAAGGAGTTCCGGCAGGACATCCTTGACGCAATGCGCGGCCCGTCGCCGCGAGGCTTCGAGGAACAGAACAAGCGCTACTACAGGAAGCTGGTCGAGTGAAGCGGAAGTTGACCACAATCGCTCTTGCGCTGGCGCTCGCGCTCGCATGGCGCGGCGCTCTGGCCGAACCCGGGGCGGAGTCGGCCGCCAAGGCTATGGAGGAGGCGCACCAACTGCTGCGCCAATGGCAGGTGGACGAAGCCGCGGCGGCGGCCGCCGAACTCTCGAAGCGCTTCCCCTCCGCGCCGGAGGTGATGTACCTGGAGGGCATGGTCCGGCTTCACCAGGGGCGGTACGCCGAGGCCGACGCCCTGGTGCAGAAGGCGGCGGAGTCCAAGGAGTTCCCGGCGGAGGCCAGAGACACGGCGGCGATGGTCCAGGCCGTCGCGAAGACGGCGGCGCAGTTCCAGGAGGCGCGAAGCCCGCATTTCGTCCTGCGGTACACAAAGGGCAAGGACGCCGTCCTCGCCGACGACGCCCTGGCGACGCTCGAAAAGTCCTATGCCGCCGTCGGCGCGGACCTGCAGTACTTTCCGACGGCGCCCGTCATCGTGGAGGTCTACCCCGACGCGGACTCCTTCTGCGCGGCGTCCACACTGCCGAAGAAAGACGTCGAGCGGTCCGGCGCGATCGGCATCTGCCACTTCAACCGGATCATGTTTACGTCCCCGCGCGCGCTGGTGCGGGGCTACCCGTGGCTGGACACGCTGTGCCACGAGTATGTGCATTACGTGATCATCAAGAAGACCCGGAACACTGTGCCGGTGTGGCTGCACGAAGGGATCGCAAAGTACCTGGAGTCGCGCTGGCGGCGCGAGACCGGCGGCGAGATGAGTCCGGTCTCGCAGACGACGCTGGCGCAGGCGCTCGAACACAACCAGTTGGTCAGTTTCGAGCGCATGCACCCGACGCTGGCCCGGCTGGACTTCCGCGAGGCGCAGACGGCCTACGCGGAAATGGAAGTGCTCGTCGAGTACATCGTCAAGACGGGCGGGCCGGAAGCGTTGGCGAAGATCCTGGACCGGGCGGGCAAGGGCGAGCCGGTCGAGCAGGCTGTCGCGCACGTGACGAAGACGGACTTCAAGGCGTTCCTGGCGAACTGGGATGCATACTTGCGCAAGGCGCCCCTGAAAAAAATCCCGGGGCTGCAGGTTATCCGGCCGAAACTGGCCAAGGGCGCCGGCAATGAAGGCAAGGACGCGGGCTTCGAGGAGTGCGAGGACAAGGACGCGCAGAAGTTCGCCCTGCTGGGCGACATGCTCCGCGGCGAGGGTCTCTGGGAGGCGGCGCTGGCGGAGTATGAGAAGTCGCTGAAGGCCGCCGGTCTGGTCTCGCCGCAGATCATGAACAAGGTGGCGCAGGTGCTGACGAGCGACGAAAAGTTCGACCGAGCGGAGGAGATTCTGGCGTCCGTCCGCGAGACGTACCCGGACTATCCGACGACGTACGTGAACCTGGGAACGCTGCACGTCGCGCGCAAGGATTACGCGAAGGCGGCGGAGAACCTGAGGAAGGCGCTGGAGATCAACCCGTTCAACCTGCTCGCGCGGCAGATGCTGGCCGGGTCCTATGCCCGTCTGAATCAGAAGGCCGAGGCCCGGCGCGAACTGGAAAAACTCAACCTCTTGATTGACGATGCGCCCAAAGGAGAAACGAGCCACGATGGGAAATGAGAGCGTCGCGACGGAAAAGGCCGACCTCAAGGCCGTGGAGGAACTGGCGCAGGGCCGGGAACAGATTCGGAGCGAGATCGGCAAGGTCATCATCGGACAGGAAGACGTGATTGACCAGATGCTGATCGCGCTTTTCTGCCGCGGGCACTGCCTTTTCGTGGGCGTGCCGGGCCTGGCCAAGACCCTGCTCGTGAGCACGCTGGCGAACGTGCTGAACCTGGAATTCAACCGGATACAGTTCACGCCCGACCTCATGCCCGCCGACATCACGGGCACCGAAGTGCTGGAAGAAGACCGGGCGACCGGCAAACGGTTTTTTCGCTTCCTGAAGGGGCCGATCTTCGCCAACATCCTGCTGGCCGACGAGGTTAACCGCACCCCGCCCAAGACGCAGGCGGCCCTGCTGCAGGCGATGCAGGAGTACAAGGTGTCGGCGGGCGGCGTCACGTACCCCCTGTCGCTGCCGTTCCTGGTCTTCGCCACCCAGAACCCCATCGAACAGGAAGGCACGTACCCGCTGCCGGAGGCGCAGCTCGACCGCTTCATGTTCCACGTCAACGTGGATTATCCGAGCGAGGACGAGGAGGTCGAGATCGTGCGCAAGACCACCTCGGCCTACGAGACGACGGTGAACAAGGTGCTGAGTCCCGAACGCATCCTGCAGCTCCAGGATCTGGTGAGGCGCGTGCCGGCGGCCGACCACGTGATCCGGTACGCCGTGCGCCTGGTGCGGGCCTCGCGGCCGCGGTTCGCCGACGCGCCGGACTTCACCCGGAAGTGGGTAAACTGGGGCGCCGGGCCGAGGGCCTCGCAGTATCTCATCCTGGGCGCCAAGGCGCGCTCCGTGCTGCGCGGGCGTTTCGCGGCCTCGTGCGAGGACGTGCGCCGCATCGCAGCGCCGATCCTGCAGCACCGCATCATCCCGAACTTCCACGCCGAGGCCGAGGGCGTCACGTCGCTCAAGATCATTGACCAGTTGCTGGAGACCGTCAAGGAGGACGAGTCGGCTTGAGACGCGGCCGGCGGCGGACAAAGGCGGAAGCAGGCTATGGCGGAGAAATCTCAGGGCGTTTTGGATCCGCTGGTGATCGCCAAGATCGCGAACCTGACCATGCGGGCGCGGTTTGTGGTGGAAGGGGTCCTGTCGGGACTGCACAAGAGTCCGCACCAGGGGTCCAGCGTCGAGTTCGTCGAGCACAAGGAGTACTCGCCCGGAGACGAATTGAAGAACGTGGACTGGAAGGTCTACGGACGCTCGGACAAATTCTACGTGAAGGAATTCGAGGAGGAAACCAACCTTCGCTGCCATATCGTGCTCGATGCCAGCGCCTCGATGGAGTATGGCGCCGGGGGGATGAACAAGTTCGAGTACGCCCGGACGCTAGCGGCCTCGCTGGTCTACCTGATGATCCGGCAGATGGACGCCGTGGGGTTGATTTTGTTCGGGCGCGACGAAGCAGCGCCGACCTACATCCCGGCCCGGGCGCGGAGCACGCACCTGCAGGTCATCATCGAGGCGCTGGAGCGCGCGGCGCCGTCGGGCGGGGCGCGGCTTTCGGCCACGCTGGAGGCCTTTGCGGAGAAGGTGCGCCGCCGGGGGCTTCTGGTCGTCATCTCCGACCTCTTCGACAACGCCGACCGCGTGGTCCACATGTTGAAACTCTTCCGGCACCGCAAGCATGAGGTCGTTCTGTTCCACGTCCTGGACCCGTGGGAGATGGAGTTCCCGTTTACGGACCTGACGCGGTTCAAGTCCATGGAGGACGAGCGCGAGGTGCTCACCGAACCCCGCGCCGTGCGCGAGGCGTACCTGCGCGAACTGGGGGCCTTCCTCGAACGGTATCGTTTCGAATGCACGACGCAGGGGATAGACTACCACCTATTCAGCACGGCGGCGCCGCTGGACCAGGTCCTGCCGCGATATCTGGCGCGCCGTGAGCGGCTCGTCGCCGCGAGCGCCGGCCCATGAAAGGACTCTCGTTTCTGAACCCCTGGCTGCTGGCGGGGCTGGCCGCGGTGGCCGTGCCGATCATCATCCACCTCATCAATCGCCGCCGTGCGTTCATGCACCGGTTTGCGGCGATTGAGTTCCTGCTCCATTCCCAACGGCGCATCGCGGCCAAGTTCCGGCTCAAGCAGATCCTGCTGCTTTTGTTAAGGTGTGCGGCGGTGGCGATGGTGTGCGCGGCGCTGGCGCGTCCGGTGTTGAGCACACTCGGACACACCCCCGCCGGCGGCCGCGAGCCGACCAGCCTGGTCTTGATTCTCGACAACTCGTACAGCATGCAATACAGGACCAACGGCTGGACGCTGTTCGACCGGGGGCGGGCCTCCGCGCGGAACCTCCTCAAGTCGCTCCGCAAGAGCGACAACGCGGCGATCTTCCTGGGGCCGGAGGCGTCTGCGGCCAGCGCCACGGGGCTATCGTTCGACACCGGCGCGCTGCTGCGGGACCTCGACGGCGCCAAGTGCTCCTTCGGCACGACCGACATCCCGGCCTGGATTACGGCTGCGTTGCCGCTGCTGCGGGACTCGAAGCTTCCCCACAAGCGCCTGTGCGTTCTGACCGACGGCGCGCGCCACGGCTGGAGCGGAGGAAACCCCAAGGCGCTGGAAGGGGCGTTGAAAGCGGCGGGTGTGCAGTGCGACGTACTGGATGTCAGCGCGGGGGCGCGGCTGCCGAACATGGCGCTCGCGGGGCTGGACGTCGGGCGCGTGGGCAGCGAGGTGTCCCTGGTGACGGCCAGGATTGCCAACCACACGGGCCGGGTCGCGGGGGGGATCGCGTGCAGCGTGTCGGTGGACGGGAAAAAGATCAGCAGCGGCTTCGCAGACGCGGCGGCGGGGACGACGGCCATCAAGCAATTCACGTCGGGCGCGCCCGCGCCGGGGTATCACGTTTGCGAGGTCAGACTGGAGGCCGATCAGGAATCCGGTCTGGCCGTTGACGATGTGCGATGGGTGAGCCTGTCGGCCGGGCGTCCCGTCAACACCTTGGTGGTGGACGGCGCGCCGGGACCACACGTGTACGCAAGCGAGACCTTCTACCTGGAGCGCGCGCTGAACCCCGACGCCGGACGCGGGCCGGTGCGTGCGACGGTCGTCACCGAAGCGCAGTTCGCGACGCAGAACCTGACCGACTTTGACGCCGTGTTCCTGTGCAACGTGGGCACCGTGCCGGCGGCGAAGATACGCGAGCTTTCCGCGTTCGTGGAGCGCGGGGGCGGGGTTTTCATCTCCGTGGGCGACAACGTGGACGCAAATTACTACGGCCGTTACCTGCCGTTTCTGCCGGAACCGCTGCGCGACAAGAAAGACCTGGAGCCTGCAGGGCAGGAGGGCGGTCCCGGCAAGGCCCCCGTGTCGCTGAAGGTTGTCGGCGAGGAAGGCAACGCGCTCGCACAGGCCCTGAAATCGGCAGGGGCCGACTTGAGCCGGGTCACGGTGAAGAAGGCCTTCTACCTGGAAGCGACGGCGGGCAGCCAGGCGCGCAGGATTCTCAGCTATACGAACGATGCGCCCGCCCTCGTCGAGCGCACGCCCGACGTCGGGCGCACGGTCGGCGCGGGCCGCGTACTGCTCCTGACGACGACGGTGGACCGCGATTGGACCAACCTGCCGATCATGCCCTCGTTCCTGCCGCTGATGCAGCTTTCGGCTCGATACCTGGCGGGCAGAATGGAGGAAAGACCGCAGCTCGACACCCTGGTGGGACGCGCCGTCGAACTGACGCTGCCGGCGGACTGCAAGCGCGTGCGCCTCACCAATCCGGCGGGGGTCGTGCGGGAGATCGAGGTGTCGGGCTGGCGTCCGCCGAAACGGCTCAGGGTCGCCGAAACGGGCATTCCCGGGCCGTACGAGATCGCCCTGGCCGGCATGCCCCGCGGCGACGAGCGGACCGGCTTCGTGGTCAATCTGGATGCCGAGTCGGAGTCCAATCTCAAGAAAATATCGGGCAAGGAACTTGCCGCCTACGGGGCGCGCATGATGGGCGTGCGCGACGCCGGAGAAGTGGACATGGATTACCTGGAATTCGGCGCCGAGCGCGGCCTGTGGGCGCCGCTGCTGGCCGCATTCCTTTTCATCGCTGCCGTTGAATGCCTGCTGGCCCGCAAACCCTGAGGAGGAACCTATGCTGTCAAGGGCGATGGCCTTGCTGCCGGCGTTCGTCGTCGCGGCGTTTGTGGCTTTCGGCGCCGCACAAGCAGAAGAAGGATTCGCGGTTGTTACCGCAGACGCGGCGAGCCTGCCCGAACAGACCGCCGCCCGCGAACTGGCCGCGTACCTGGGCAAGGCGACCGGAAAGTCCTGCGTCGTGGTGTCGGAGACGAAGGCCGACGGCATTCAGGGTCCGCGAATCTGGGTTGGAGCCACAAATTACGCCGGCCGGCACGGCGTCCAGTGCGCCTCGTTCGGCCCGGAGGAGTGGATACTGCGAGGCGCCGGCGCCGATCTTATCGCAGCGGGCGGCGCGCCGAGAGGCACGCTGTACGCGGCGTACCGCTTCCTTGAAGACGAAGTCGGCGTACGCTGGTGGAACCCCTTCGAGGAGAGCGTGCCGAGCAGGCCGGATTACAAGCTGCCGCAACTGGACCGCCGCGGCAAACCGGTGTTGCGCTATCGCGACATCTATCTCATCTACGGCGACAAGACCGGCGCCTTCTGCGCGCGGAACCGCCTCAACCGCAACGGAGACATCCGCATCGCGCCGGAGTACGGCGGTTGCATGGACTACGGTCCGCCGTACCACGTTCACACCTTTTACCTCTACATGTCTCCGGACCGGTACTTCGACGCGCACCCGGAGTATTTCTCAGAGATCAAGGGCAAGCGGCTCAAAGGGCGGTACCAGCTCTGTCTGACCAACGCCGACGTGCGGCGGATCATGCTGGAGAAACTGGAGGCGTACATCGAGCAGGCCCGCAAGGACGCGGCGAAGGCAGGCACGCCCGCGCCGACGGTGTTCGACGTCTCGCAGAACGACTGGCGGGGCATGTGCGAGTGCGGGCCGTGCAAGGCGATCGCGGAGAGGGAAGGGTCCGAAGCGGGGCCGCTGCTGGACTTCGTGAACTTTTTGGCCGACGGCATCAAGGACAAGTACCCGGACGTCCTCATTGACACGCTGGCCTACATGATGACGCAAGAGCCGCCCAGGACGATCCGGCCGCGCGACAACGTGATCATCCGGCTGTGCGACACCGGCAGCGTGATGATCAGGCCGATTACGGACCCCGCGAACCGGAAGTTCCACGACATCCTGGCGGCGTGGTCGAAGATCGCGAAGAACCTGCGGGTGTGGGACTACGCCGTGACGTACGGGGCTTATCCGGGACTGCCGCTGCCGACCGTCCACACATTCGCGCCGGATTACCGGTTCTACGCTGAGCATAATGTCGAGGGCGTCTTCACCGAACACGAGTACCCCATCCTTGCCGACCTGCGCGACCTGAAGGTGTGGATGATGATCAAGCTGAAAGAGGACCCGTATCGCGACTACGCCGCCCTGCTGAAGGACTTCACCGACGGCTTCTACGGGCCGGCCGGGCCGATGGCGCGGGAGTACCTGGCCGAACTGGAGAAGGCGGCCGAGGCCAAGCCGGCCATGCTCGACTGGGGGGCCTCGCCGACACATTACCGCTATCTCGACCTGGACTTCATCGCGAGGGCGCAGGGGATTTTTGATCGGGCGGAGACGGCAGTGAAAGACGAACCCGTCCTGCTGCGGCGCGTGCGGCATGCGCGGCTGCCCCTCGACCGGGCGACGCTGACGCGGTTCCGCGACCTGGCGCGGCGGTGGGTCGCGGCCGGCAAGACGCCGGAGACGCTGCCGGTTGACCGGGGCGCGGTCGGCGAGCGCGCCAGGCGGACATGGCTGGAACAGGTGGAACTCCGTCTTGAACCGAAGGCGCAGGACGCGGAGAGCGCGCGCGCCGAGAAAGAGATCGGCCTGTTGACGGCGGCCCGGATGGCGCCGCTGCCGGCGGAGTTGCGCGGACTGGGCACGGGGAACGTGTGGGACTACACGCCGGAGGACTTCCGGCTGTGGGCCGACATCCCGAAGGCCGTACCCGACGCCGAGGCGGAGACGGGGATCACGGGACGCATGGAGATCACGGAGGAGAACCGGCAGAAACAGAAACTCTCCGAAGAAGAGATGAGAAGATATGCCCTGCCGATGTCGTGGGGCATCTACGACACGGTCAACCGCAAGGGCGTGGGCAGCGCGCGCATCAAGGCCGAGGACATTGCCGGACCGGGGTATCATCTCTACAAGATGGGGCGATTTCCCGTCGGGCCGGCGCACTATGTCTATTTCTTCTGGAGTTGGGTAATCCAGTGCGACGTGGACCCCGACGGCGCGCCCGGAGACCTCTACGACGTTTACGCCCGGATCAAGTTCGAAGGCCCCATGTTTCCGCACGGCAAACCCGAACAGAAGAACGCCATCTGCGTGGAGCGGGTCTTACTGGTGAAGGCGACCGCGCCATAGCCAAGAACCCCTGGCGCACCGCGCCCGACATTTTTCCTCGCCCAAGATGAAACAAGTCGGCGATTTTCCCCCGAAGCGGCCACAGTTGGAAAGTTGTAACTGCCGATCTCGTGTGGCATAATAGGCGATGAAGGTATAGCGGGAAATTCGGGCTGTGCGATACATGGAAACCGTGTACGTCGAAACGACCGTAATCAGTTACCTGACGTCGGAACCAAGCCGTGATGTGATCGTCGCCGGCCACCAGCAAGTGACGAGGGAGTGGTGGAACAAGCGGCGACCACTGTTCACGTGTTGCACCTCGCAGGTCGTCTGGGACGAGGCCGCAGCCGGGGATGATGGCCAAGCGCGCCAGCGTTTGACGGCGCTTGCCGGATTACGTATGTTGCCCGCATCCGAAGCCGCCGAAAAGCTGGCCGCCGCCCTGCTGGAAGAGGGCGCATTGGCGCCAACCGCAGCACGCGATGCGGCTCATCTGGCGATTGCTACTGTAGCGGAAATGGACTACCTGGTTACCTGGAACTGCCGGCACCTGGCGAATGCGCAAATTCTGAAGAAGGTGGCCAAGGTGTGTGGACAAGAAGGCTATAAGATGCCCTACGTTTGTACCCCGGAGGAACTGATGGGAGGTGAAGAATAATGAAGGACGACCCCATCGTGGCCGAGGTCCGCCGCGTCCGCGACCAGTTGGCGCGAAAATTCAACTACGACATCCATGCCATTTTTGAGGATCTGCGGCGACGGCAGGGCAGGACGGCGCCCCCCTCGGAAAAAGGTTTGGAACCACCGGCGAAGCGCACCCGTCGCTCCGCCGCCGGCCTGCGGGGGCGCGGCCCTAAGGCAAAGTAAGTTCGAAGGCCCCATGTTTCCGCACGGCAAACCCGAACAGAAGAACGCCATCTGCGTGGAGCGGGTGATGCTCGTGAAGGCACACTGACAAAGAGGGGACGCAGCTATCTGTCCGTAGAAATGGGACTTGAGGATCCCGTTGA
>CAYPFP010000034.1:0-43171 GCA_964409935.1 uncultured Planctomycetota bacterium
TGAGTGCCTTCGGGTCACGGGAGATCTCCCGCGCAGCCACGAGCTTCTGCTGGTTGCCGCCCGACAGCGCGCCGGCGGGAGTGAACGGGCCGCCGCCTCGAACGTCGAACTCCTTGATCAGCCCCTTCGCGCGCTCGACCAGCCGATAAGGAAATGGACGAGAATGACCGCCGCAAAACCCACGGCCAGCCAGAAATGAATCTCGCTCCACTGGGCGCGATCCAGGCCCAGAAGCGTCTTGCCCTCCAGTTTAACCTGGAACGCCTTCCCGAACTTGTAGCCCAGACCTTCTGTCCCCGGCGGCAACTGCCAACGCAGCACCGCGCCGGAGGCCGCCAGACATACAAGGCCCACCAGCGACACAAAGTCCACGATAACGGCAAACGCGCTTCTCATGCCTCGTCCTCGCTCAAAAGATCGCTCCGAAGATTACGCCAACGATTGTGGACATGATTACCGTCAGACCGCAGAAGCACGATCATATTAGCAGAAAATCACGACGCCTCACACTACTGCCTGATCTCCTGCGCGATATGTCTCGCGAGACGCACGGCAAAGCCTGCTAAGCAGCGGGAGGAGCGCATCCGGCGACCGGCGCCCCCGCCCCCGCAGCAAAATACTTCAGGCGATACCGCAAGGCAACATTCACCAGACAGATGAGGATGGGAACTTCCAGCAGAGGGCCGATCACGGTGGCAAAAGCCTGGCCGGAGTTGATGCCGAAGATGGCGATGGCGACGGCGATAGCCAGCTCGAAGTCGTTGCTCGCCGCCGTAAACGAAACGGCCGTCGTCTGCGCGTAATTCGCGCCGATTCTGCGGGCGACGAAGAACGTACCGAACCACATCAAGAGGAAATAGCACGCCAGCGGCATCGCCACTCTTGCCACATCCAACGGAAGGCGAAGGATGTGCTCGCCCTTCAAGGAGAACATCACAACAATGGTGAACAACAGCGCAATCAGAGTGATGGGACTAATGCGCGGTATGAAGACGTTCTCATACCACTCGCGCCCTTTGACCTTCAATAGCCAAAACCTCGTCGCCACGCCCGCAAGGAACGGAATCCCCAGGTAGATGAAGACCGTTGCTGCCGCATCCGCGATTGACACGGACGCATTGACACCCTTCACCAAACCCAACGCATTCAGCGCAAAGGTAATGAACACGAACATGTATACCGCGTACAGAAGCACCTGGAAGACCGCGTTAAAGGCCACCAGGCCAACGGCCAGTTCGCGGTCGCCCTCAGCCAGTTCGTTCCACACGATCACCATGGCAATGCATCGAGCCAGGCCGACAAGAATCACGCCAATCATGTATTCCGGGTAGTTGTGCAGAAACACAACGGCCAGCACGAACATCACCACCGGACCCACAACCCAGTTCTGCACCAACGACAGGGCGAGGAGCTTCTTATTCTTGAATACGCGCCCCATCTCCTCATACTTCACCCTCGCCAAGGGGGGATACATCATCAGGATCAGGCCCACGGCAATCGGAACGGAGGTTGTGCCCACCTGCAGACCAGTAATAAACTCGGTAACCCCCGGCAGCAACCGTCCAATGGCAATGCCGGCGCCAATGGCGATGAATATCCACAACGTCAGGAACCTGTCCAGAAACCCAAGTTGTTTGACCGCACCGACCATGCACAACGCTCCTTACACAAGGCCATCTCGATAATATTTAGCTACATATCTAACTGACGGAACTTACATGGATGTTTATCTCGCGCCTCTGCACACCTTGTCCAACGGGCGTTGGAGCACTCGATTGAGCTTCTTTCGATCCGTACAGACTCGCCCGTCGTCGTTCAGCCACGCCCGCAACAGCCCCAGGACGATCTGGTTGAATGGACTCGCATTCTCGCGAGAAAGGGCGTAAATGACCCACTTGCCCGATTTGGATGCAATTACAAGCCCGGCACGCTTCAGGATGGACAGGTGTTTTGAGACGGTCGAAGGCCGCAACCCCAGCACCGCCACGATCTGGCACACGCAGAGAGGCTTTGCCTCCAGCAACTTCAGAATCCTGGCCCTGCTGGAATCTGCAACAGCCTTCGCAACAGCCAGATAATCCCGCATATCGCCACACCCATCATATCGCCATATAGCGAAATGTAAGAAATGCCGGTCTTACTGTCAAGAAAGAATGTCGTTGCCTGGTCAGCGTTTCAGTTGCGCGATTTCGTCTGCGGACAGGGCGCGATTCCATATGCGCACATCCCGCACCGCGCCCCGCCAGGAGGTCTCGTTCCCTTCCGTCCGCGCAAAGCCAAGCCCCACACGCACAGCGGCTCCGGTTGATTTCAGATCGCCGCCGTCAAACGGCACACGCTTGACGAGCGCCCCGTCAACATGGAACCGGACCTCGGCATCGTGCTTTGAGTAGGTCACAACAATAAAGTGCCATTTCGCATCAAAGAGACACATGTCGCTATTGAGGTCCGTATGCCGGTAGGCGCCCTTCTCGAAGGAAGCCGAAAAGCATAACTCGCCCTTCTCCCGCCCCAGATACAGCCCGAAGTTGCGAACCTGGTCGGAGTCCCATTTCGTGACCGGCGCCTGCCAGCTATCGGAAGGACCGTCGGAGCGCAACCAGCACGCGATAGTCACCTCGTCGGTCGCATTCAGACCCGACGAATTCTCCACTTCGACCGGCTTGCTCGACTCTTCCTTCCACTCGCAGAGCGGCGCCCGTTGACCGGTCAGGGCAACCACACGCGCGGGCGTAGCCAGTTCGACGGCGCCATCCGGACTGCGCCAGACCGGCGGGCGCCAATCCCGCGCCTGGTCGTGCGCAATTTGAAGGCGGACCGTCTCGCGCACGTTCGGACTTATCGTGACAACGCCCGCCGCCGAGCGAAGCTCAAGCGGCTTCGAGAAAGGGTTGTGAATGGCGATGGAAAGCTCGCCGGTCTCACCATTGGGAACCTTCAGCACGACAGGCTCGCACGCCAGCGGCTGCACGACCTCCAGCGTAGAAGGCACGTTGCGCAGAAAAACCGCATCTTCGCCCACATTCATCAACAGCGCGCCGTCGCGCACGCGGACCTGCGAGGGATTGCCCATGAGATGCAGGAGTTCGACATTCCCGGCATCGCCCACACGAAAGGCCATCGGGGCCTGATCGCGGTGTCGCCACGCCACCGCCGTCCGCCGCTCGCCCGCCGCGAAGACCAACGCCGTCGCGCCGGGTCCCGCGGAGACCTCACGCTCGAAGCGCATGCCCGCCAGTTCCGTCGCCATCGTCCTGAACGCAAAGTAAAGCGGCTTCGGCGTCATATTGAAGAGCAACAGACCGCAGTTATGCTCCAGGTAACTCGGATCCTCGCCGTCGTCGTGGTAGTCGTACCAGGCGATATTCTTGACGCCCGACGCCAAGGCCAAGAGGTAGGAACGCGGAAGCATTTTCGTCGCCCACATCTCGCTGCTGCCCGCCGAGTCGTTGGGCCAACCGACCTCCGTGATCCAGATCGGCAGCCGACGACCATATTTCGCCGTCAAGTCGCTGATTGCCTTAATGTCCTCGACGTACTCCGAATCTTCAGGCGAGCGCGGCTGGCGATACGGGTGGATCGAGATCGCATCCATAACCTTGCCGCCGCCGAGCTTGAGCACCTCTTCGACGAAATCGTACGGCTTTCTGCTCCTCGGACCGTGCGGACCGGCAAGCGAACAACCCAGAACCGTGGCATCGGGGTCGGCCTTCTTGATGGCCGCGTAGGCCGCCGCCAGCACCTGATAGTACTCCGCGGGATCGGGAGCAGGCGACCAGAAAGGCTCGATGTTCGGCTCGTTCCATATCTCCCACACGCGGATGCCCCGGTCTTTGTAACGAGCCACGATCTCACAGACCGCGTCGCCCCACTTATCGAGCTGCGGCAAGACGTTCCAGGGACGATCCAGGTCCTCAGTGGGCTTGCTCGCCATCCACTTGGGCGTCCCCATAAGAATGACGTATGTGCCGATGCCGGCCGCGGCAGCCTGCTCAATGTTGAAATCCGTCCTGAAAGGTTTCATCTCGCCGTGGTTTCCGTTGCCGCTCGCGTCGGCGGCGCGCCGCCCCTGAGTCTCATCAAACGTCCAGCGAGCCACCGGCGTTGCGCCGTGGAGCGCCTCCGGTGGAAGCGCGCGGTCATAGATGGCAAGATCGTCCAGGCCATAGCTCAACGTGCGCCCGATCTCCAGCGGCGCGTCGTTCTCGAACAGCGTATTGGCGAAGCGGGCCTCCGACGTTCCGGCAGGGACGCCGTCCACCCACCAGCGCACACTCCTGTCGGCACGGCGGTGTGCGACGACGACGTGATACCATTGGCCGATTGTCCACTCGGATTTCGCGCAGTGGAGGTCGGACCAGGAGTTGGCGCCGTCGCCGAAGGAAATGGCGATCTGGCGCAACGGCACGGTCAGGTAGAGATAGAACTGACGTTGTGGACCGTCGCCCTTCGAAAGAAGGACCCGCCAACGATCCGAGTAGTCCAGCTTCAGGAACTTCATCCAAAACGCCATGGTCAGCTCGCCGGTGGCGCAGGGGCGGTTGAGCGAGGGCGAGCTTTGCACGGTAAAGCCGTAACCGCCGACCAGTTCAACGGCGCCGCCGACCTTTCCCGCGCCCCATCGCGGGCCTTCCCATGCCCAGCGGCCCGGTTCGGGCGCCATGTGGGTCATGTTGAAGCCGTCGCGCGTCCACTTCACGCCCGCCTCGCGCGCGAGTCTAATGGCGAGCAGCAACTCCTCCTCCTTGCGAAAGCGCGCCAGATAAAGCCCCATGCCGAAGGGAGATTCCGTGTCCAGTTTGGGGGAATCGGCAGGCTTTCGACTCACGGCAATCCGCTGGGAGACCTCGCGGCAGGCATCGCCGACACGAAACCGCACCCACACCTTGAAAGAGCCAAGCTCGGAAAGAGGCAGCCGCAGTTCGCGTTCAACCTTTTCGCCCGCCTTAAGAGTCAGGTCGCCGCCGTCGAAACGGCGCTCGCCGCCCAGCCAGTCGTTCACGAGCGTCTCGACCCGCCCCTGGAGAACGGCCTCGGTGGGGTTCGAGAAGGCGGCCTTCAGCACGACCGGCTCAGGCGCATAGAAGACATTGGCAGGGGCATCGGCGGCCAGCACGATCTCCACGCGATCGGCGGGCGCAACACGACTCACGGCGCGCATTTCCGAAAAGGCAATAGAACTCAGCAGCATCTCCGGGCTGGTCTTGACGACGCGAAATTCGCGGACCGTGATGGGCCAACGCACCGGCGGCGCCTCCGCCCCCTTCGGGACATCGCCATACCGGCGGTTTACGCGCCACCTGGACTCCTCCATGGGAACGGACACTTCCCGCCAGCCCGCCCAATCAATGCGACCGAGCAGGACATCGTATGTTCTGCCGTCGGCGTCCGCAAGGTGCGCAACCAGATGGTGCTTCGACTCGTCGCCGAAGACCCACACGCCGACAGACTCCGCGCGGCCCGGAATGGCCGGCCCCCGCCACTGAATGCCGATCCAATGGCGGCGGTCCAGGTCGTAGGTCAACCTCAGCGACGACGGCGAGCCGGGGCGGACCGGGTCCTTGACCTCTTCCAACTTGCTCTTGCCCAGGACGTAGCAGACACGCTGGCCCGTCAGCGTCCAATTCGTCGTGGACGCCATGGGGTCCACCAACAAATCCTCGGCCAATACCGCCGCCGGAAGCACGAACAGGATCGCCAGTGTCCGCATACGCACATTCTCCTAAAGAATGTCCAGGGGGCTTGCGGCGACGCCGAGGGCCTCGACTTTGCTGTGATTGTCAATGCCGAAGAAACGACTCGCGTCGTCCTGCGGATACTTCGTCTGCAAGGACGGGTCGGCCAGAAGGGCCGCGACCGACGCGAGATGCGACAACTTCGGCAAGACCGGCATCAGCACAGGATTCAAGCAGCCGGTGTCGGACTGGTACAGCGCGATGCCGTCCACGCCCTCTTCGTACCTGCGCTTCACGCGCGCCAAGAGCGAGAGCGGGTTGACCTTGGTGCTTTGAGCCGGGATCATGTTCGCCCCGCCCCATATCTTGACATTGTGGGCGCGGGCGAGGGCAACGTATGGCTCAAGGGTGTCGGGGTAATTGTACTGCAGCCACCAAAGGGGATCGGTGCACAGCTCGTCAATAAGCCCCTCCTTCAGCCACGTCTCGACGTCGGTTCCTTCCATGATGTTAATGTTGAGGCCGGCGTCGGTCACGCGGGCCATGACCGGAACCTTGCGGCCGGACTCCTGTTCGATCTTGCGCAGGGCCAGGCGAAGGTCTCGCAGGAACATAGTCACGAACCCGCAGCGGAAACGACACCAGTCGAGGAACTCCGGCGACAGGACGTCGGCCTTGCGCGGGTCGGGCTTTCCTTTGGCCATGTACGCCTCCACCAGCAACGGCTCGTATCGGAGCATGGGCACCTGGCGGCAGAAATCCAGACACAAACCGTGGGGACCGATGCGAGCCACCTCGCACAGGATGTCCAGGCGCTCCTGCCGATATTCCGGGAAAAAATACGACAGCCTCGTGGGATCGCGGACCCCTTTCTTGTCAACGCAATGCCATTCCGGATGCTCGGCCGCAAAACGAGAGGTCAGCCCGCCGCCGAACCCTCCCTTGCTGTAGTGGCGATTCATGCCGAGACGGGCGTAGACGGTCATGCCGTTGTCTTTCGCGAAAGCCATGGCAGCGCGAAGAGTGCAGCGCGACCGCATGACCTCGCCGATGATGTTCGTCTCGGGCCGCGAATCGCCGACGTAGAGCGTCGTGTTGGGCAGGCGGCTGTGGTAGTCCACGGTGCTGCGGCCGACGGCCCAAATGACATGGCGAATACCGACGTTCAGATGCGCCTGCAGACAGTCCTCGGTATCGCGCCCCGAAGACTTCTGACCGCGATACATCCACTCAAACAACTCCGCGATACCCCACACCGTCCTTGAGACATCGTCCCCAGGCTGAGCCATGGCGAATCTACCTCCTTTGTCGAACACAAAGATGCCTGCGGCCAGCGCCGCGGCCTTGAGCGCGTCTCGACGGGAGATTGGCACGGTGAGGCCCTCCGTCAAACCGGGTCCTTGATCGAGGCCGCCGCGGGGTCTTCGGTCCGGGTCATCCAGTCCTTGAGCTGCCGGTGCAGTTCGCGGCGCGTGGCGGCGTGGGCGGGGTCTTCAGCCAGATTGCGCATCTCGCAGGGGTCGTTGCGAAGGTCGTACAGCTCGATCGGCAGCACACTGCTGTAGACGTACTTCCAGTCGTGCGTGCGGATCATGCGCTGGAACCAACGCAGTCCGGTCCGCTCGCAAAAGGCGGGAAGGCCATCGTCGGGGCGGCCCTCGATGAACGGCCGCAGGCTCCGACCATGGATGCCGTCCGGCGATCTCATGCCGGCGTAATCCAGGATGGTGGGCATCAGGTCCACAAGCTGAGCCTGCACCGACAACACACCGCCGCGCCGGATTCGATCGGGATACCGCAGAATCAGCGGCACGCGCACCAGTTCCTCGTACATGGCCTGCGCGCCCTTCTCCACCATGGCGTGTGCGCCCTGGAAATCGCCATGGTCGGAGGTGTACAGCACAAGGGTATTTTCTTCCAGGCCCAATTCCCTGAGCGCATCCAGAATACGGCCCATGTTCCAGTCAATGAAGGAGACCTGGCCGTAATAGCACCTGAGCAGTTCGCGCACGCCCTCCTCGCCCAGCAACGACCATTGCACATGCGCCAGCGCCTTCTCGTGCTGGGGCGGACACTGATTGAAGCTCGGCGGGAGGGGAATCGTCGCGGGGTCGTACATACTGTAATAGGGGTCGCAGATGACCCAGAACGCATGAGGGGGGCTGTACGAGCAGGTGATCATGAAGCGGCGGTCGCGGTTCTGCCGCAACATCTCGATGACCTGATCGCTGAAAAAACTCTCGACCAGACACTCGCGCGGGATCGGCGTGCGGCCGATGAGCGAGATGTCCTGCGGGGGGCGCCGGGGCAGTTTGTGCCACCCCTCATGGGCGCGCATTACGGCGGGGGTCATGTAGAGAGGGCGTCCCCAGAGCTTCGCCTGGCCCTCCCCCTCGTTGAACTGCGAGGCCGGACAGCGCGCCTCCAGGAAACGATTGTAACCCTCGCCGGCGTAGCCGACCTCCTTGTAGTACCGAACGTCGTTGCGGGAACCCAGGTGCCACTTGCCGCGATGGCCCGTGAAGCAACCTTTGTCGAAGAGGAGACCCTCGGTGGTGAGCCAGGTGTTGTCAACGCCCTTCTCCGGCGGATCAATGTTCTTGGTGATGCCGTGTTTGTGGGGAAACAGACCGGTGAGGATCGAGGCGCGCGTCGGCGAACAAAAAGGCGTGGGACAGAACGCCTGGTCGAAACGAACGCCTTCCGCCGCGAGACGATCGAGATTGGGGGTCTTGACGACAGGATTGCCCGCACAGCCCATGACGGCGTGATGGTGCTGGTCTGACATCAGGAACAGGACGTTGCAGCCGCGTTCCTGCGCCTCGACGGGCAGAAGGCGCAGGTTGATCGTCCCCGCGCCGAGAACGGCGCCGCCCGCCTTCAGGAAGTCGCGTCTCGATATGGGCTTTCTCATCTCAGCTTGCCCTCCCCAGCGGGATGGGGGACGGCGACGGGGAGATACGTCGTCTCAAGCCTGTCGCCGAACACCTTGATCACGCGAAACCCCGGCGGGCAGTTGCTGTTCTTGCGGTTGTCGCTCAGGGAGCCGGTGACGAAATAATCCACGCCGTCCTTGCGAACGAGGTCGTTGCAGTGGGCGTGCCCCGCGAACCAGGCGATCACGTTGTAGTCCTCTAACATCTCAAGGATCGGCTCGTAGTTGTAAGCGTCTCCGGGCAACACCTTCGAGTAAGGACTATGCCGGTAGACGGTGGCATGGGAGAGTAAAATGAGGCGCGTCGTCTTGTCCACCGACTGCAGGTGATTCTTCAGCCAGGCGACGGTTCGCTCGGAGAACTTGCCGTTGAAGGTATCCGGAGCGCCGACATCAATGTTGTCCAGCACGATGAAATGATAGGGCGGCACGTCGAAGGAGTAATTGAACTCCCCCAACATTTCAGCGAATGCCTTGCGATCGTCGTGGTTGCCGAAGACCGAATACACAGGGCACCGCAACCGCGACATCAGGCGCTGGTACAGGGCTGTGGACTCCCCGGGGGCTTCCGAGTTGATCAGGTCGCCGGTCACGACGACAAACTTCGGCGGGGGGTTCAGACGATTGATACGCTCTATGCCTTCCTCAACCGTCGCGGTGGATTTCCCCGCGATAATGTGGGTGTCGGAGACCTGCACAAAAGTGAAAAGGCCGGAGGCCCCATCGCGGGACGGACGCGACGAGGGAGGCTGACAGCTCCCATTCAGGGCAAGAACCGCGAACAACAAACCCAACCGCCCCAAGCGGCGGCAAATGCGTCCGGACTCTCGATGCATGGGACCTCCCTGCGTTCTATCTCTGCCGCTTCACCAGCACCGCAAAATGGTCGCTCGGCATGCGTATCTCATACAGCCGCCGCCCGTTCTCATGGACTTCTCTGACATTGGGAGCCGCAACACGACCGCCCTCCCCGTCCACAACATGGACTTCCGCCGCCGCGCCGTCGGGCCAGCCGAAACGGCCTGAACGGGCCGCGTGAATGCGTTCCTCGCCGAATACGACACCCTCGCGGATTTCGACCGGGGTGATGGGAAACATCACATCGGTGAAATTCCAGGGCACGGGGTCCCGCTCATACTGCCAGCCATAGTAGACGCCGCCGTACCTGAGGAGTTCGCGCACGTTGCGGGCGGCGTCGGCCTGGGTCTTTTCGAGGTGGTGATTTCCCAAGCCGAGCGGACATCCCAGGTGGGTGTTGATCATGGCCGAGTATGAACCGGTCTCGACAAAGCGCACGATCTTCTCGCGCATCATCGTGCGCGTAACGGGCTGGGTGTTCGCCATGAGAAACTTGCCGCGATCGCGCAGGTACTTGACGATGTCGAGCCGGAGCGGCTGGGTCAGGAGCGGCACCACGCTGCGCTTGCCGGAGACGGCATGCGTTTTCGGGTCAATAATCACCGTGCGCCCGTCCCACGGACATTGGTACGCATAATGCAGAACGCTATGCGACATCTCGTCCCAATAAAGACCCGAAGTCCCAATCTCGTCCAGGCAGGTCCGGATGTAACCCCAAAGCGCTTTGCCGTAACTGTTGTCGCGCGTGGGCAGGTAGAGCGGCAGGCGATAGTGGTAGGGATAACCGATGTGCTCGCCACGTCCGTCAATGAGGCGCGAGTCGGCATACGTGTTCTCGCCGTCGGGTTCGGTGCAGCAATGCGCATGAAAATAGGCGAGCACCTTTACTTCCGGCGCAGCCGAGATCATCTTGCGCGTCCAATCCTTCTCCTGCGCCACCCACTCCGGCGCGAAGAGGATGCCGGTGCCGTGCGCGTACTTGCCCGCGGGGTACTTTGCGATGCCGCCGCACACGATCTTCAGGCCGCGACTGCGCACCCAATCGCCGTACCACTGCGCCGGCTGCTGCGCCCTGAACGCCATGGTAAAACAGAACGGGCCGGGAATGGGAAAGTTGGTGTCCCAGTTGCGGCGCACGGCATTAACAAAATCCCAGTAATCGCCCGCGGGAACCGGATAGATGGACCATTCAAGAGTCACGGAGGCGCCCGGTTCAATGCCAAGTTGGTCGTCGGCAATACCCACGGCATCCGGTTCCGAAAAGCTGAGGGCGTGCACCCTGAACACATCATCCTCGGCCACAAGACCAACACCCAATTCCTTCCACTTCGCGAAGGCCGAAGGATGATTTGCGTTGTGCACGCGCGAAGTCCGGCTGAGGGCCTCGGTTCCGGCCAAACGAACGAAGTCCGGTTGCTCCGGAGTCTGCACTCTGTGCCGGATCATCACGCCGAGCAGATCGCGTCCCGGGTTGGAGATCGTGTCGGCGATTGAGACGTGGTCCGCATGCACCGACACGAGACGCTCGATCTTCCAGGCAGGCGCGGACAGTGTCACAGTGGATGAAGCGCCGGACGCAATCGGAGTCTCCGTGCCCTTCTGCCCCGCCTCATGCCACGCCCCGCCGGGCAGGCTGATGCGCGTCGAGACCTCCAAGGACTTCCCGGCCACCGAAAGCCGCAGCCCTCCCTCGGACCTAAGCACAACGTCCATGGGCACACGTTGCGGCCCCTTGGCCACGAAGGTCGGCACCAGACCCGTCGGCGCGGGATCCACGGCCTCCTCCTTCGGCGGCGAAATGGGGCGCCCCACCTCGATCTTCACGTTCCGCAGAATCAAGGTGTCCGGTTTCGCAAGCACCTGCAAATGCTCGATGCGAAGCATATTCTCGCCCGGATGAACGTAGCGCGTAATGTCCCAGACATAGCGGTAGGGGTCCGCGTCGGGGCAGGCGTAGGCGTTGTCCTTGTCCTTGACGGCGCTCTCGAAATCGGGCGAGTACAGGACGCGCCAGCGGTCCCCCTTTGCCCACGTCAGGTCCACGCCGCTGCGAACCTTGAACTCGTTCCGCTTGTTGAGAAGGTCGGGGGAGGTGAGGAAACTGCCGTTGAGGGCCACGCGTATCCAGGGGTTCGACCCGCTCAGGCGCGGCCATTCGATGCGCGCCTCAAGAATCAGCCGGACCTGGTGCTCGACCGAAAACGGCGGGACAACCACCTTGCGCTCCAACGTTTCGGGCGATACCGATTCCTGCGAAGGGATGATCATCTGTTCCGTGTCAGCCATCGCCGCCCACGCTCCAAGGAGAAGGAAGAACACGATCCATGTACGAAGCATAGTGACAAACACCGATTTCCTTTCCGCTTTTATTTTTCAGGGAAGACATTGGAGCCCGGCGGCGCCTTCCACTGGTCGGGCGCGGACGATCGAGACCGCGCCTCCGGCGGGATCGCGTCGCGCCAACGGGCAAACATCTTCACCGCCAAGGCCTTGCGCCGCATGGCCTGTTCGACAACGTCTCCCGACCACGCGCGGCGCACAATCCCCATCAATTCGTTCCGCACGTTCGCACAGGCCGGGTCGGCCGCGCGGTCTTGCCACTCGCCCGGATCGGCGTCAAGGTTGAACAGTTGGGGGACATCATATCCGTGGTAATAGTTCAGCTTCCAGGGGCCGCGGCGGACCATGAAGGCGGGGCCGTCGTTCTCAAGGCCGCAGTATTCCGAGAACGCCACATCGGGCCAATCGGGGACCCCGCCTGATCCGCGCAGAAAGCCGGCCAGGCTCCGCCCCGAGACCTCCGGCAACGGTTCGCCGCCGGCAATGTCGAGCAACGTCGGCCCCACGTCAACCAGACTCACCACCTCGCCAACGCGCTTCGACCGGGAGAAACGCCCAGGCCATGACATGATCAGCGGTACGCCCACCGAACCCTCATAGAAACTCGACTTCCACCACATGCGGTGTTCGCCGGCCATCTCTCCGTGATCGGAGGTGTACACGACAACGGTATCCTCGGCAAGACCGCTCTCTTTCAGAGTATCAAGGACCTCGCCGATGCGCTCGTCCATGTAGGTCACCAGACCGTAGTACGCCGCTCGCGCCGTGCGCACCTGCTCGTCAGTCAACTCGTCCACACCCCGATGCTGACGCCACAGACGCATGGCCGGATGAAGGCGGTCCAGATAACCCGACGGCAGCCGGGGCACATCAACCTTCTCGTAATACTCGTCAAACAAGCGCTTTGGACAAATATACGGACAGTGCGGCAGGACGTAGCCGACGGTCAGAAAGAAGGGGCGGTTGTTCTTCGCGGCCGCGCGGTCGCGCAGGAACCGGCGGCAGGATTCGGTCACGGCGTCGTCGTAGGCGGAGTAGGATGTACGGCCGGGGCCGGCAACCTCCACGCCGGCTTTGGTCTGTCCGGCCGTCGCAGAAGGAATATGGCCCAGGTTGCCGTCCACGTCGCCGATGATTCGACTATGAAAGCCGCGACGCTGGTCAGGCCCGTTGAAATGCATTCTGCCGCACAGGACATTTTCGTACCCCGCCAGCCCCAGACCGTGAACGAACGTGGGAACGTCGGGAGGCAGGACGCACCCGTTGGACCAGACGCGAATGTCGGAGCACTGACGGGCCGTAATAAACGACATGCGCGAAGGCACACACAAGGGAGACTGACAATAGGCGTTGCTAAAAGACACGCCTTCGGCGGCAAGACGGTCCAGAGTCGGCGTCCGCACGAAGCGGTCTCCCTCGCTGCCGAGAATATGAGGGTGGTGCTGGTCGGACATGATGAGGAGGATATTAGGTCCTTGCGCCATCGAGTGCCCTTCCTGCTATTGATAGGCCGGGAAAAAGGCCAGGCAAGTCTCTATCACGATATCGGTCTGCATGACCAGGCCGTACGTGCCGCCGTACCCGGCGGGCACCTCGACGATAAAACCATAGGCGCCCTTGCACGCCGTTTCTATGAGCGTCGGGCGCTGGGAGTCCCAATGGACGGCCTCGATCTCGTATTGCTCCACCGCGGGACGGTTCGCCTCAATCAACGCATAGCGGTCGCGGATGGCGCGGTTGAAGTCGCGCACGGCCGCATGGGCGCGTTCCTCGTTGTCGTCGCGACCGGTCAGCGGCAGGACGATAAGACGGTTGTTTCCCCTTCCGCCGGCATTGCCGTGGAAATCCAGAGCGGCACGAATCTTCATGCGCCCGCAGATCGAGCGAAACGTCTGTGCCTCCGGCTCGGAAAAGGCCCCCGCCCCTTTCCAGTCATAATCCCCCGGCCCCCAAACGCCGTCCTTGCTCGAATCCTTCCCGATAAAAGAAGCCCACCACTCCCCGCCGTTACGGTTCAGGTCAACGCCCGCCGCGTTCTGCCGCGTATTCCGGTCGTAGCCGGAGGGATTGATGATGGGCACGATCTTGAGGCAATACCGACCGGCGTCGAACAGACCCTCCTCCGGACGAGAGGCAAGTCGCTCAGCAAGGGCAAGCAGACCGTACGCCGGTTCCCATTCGCTCCCGTGCGCCGCGGCGTAAAGGAAGAAGGCGGGCTTGCCGGGATACCCCAGACTGAGACTGTAAATCCGATACGCGCCGTGCGCGGGGCCTTCGTCCTCAAAGCGCAGGGCCGGCTGCGCCGCCGCTTGAGCCTGCATGGCCTTAACGAATTCGTCATACTTGAGGCGGTGCGGAAAATGCCGACCATAGCGGACGGTTCGTCCGAGGACGTTTCCAAGAAACAGATACTTGTTGAGAGAGCCGGGCAAGTTCCAGGCCGGTTCGGCGAGAGCGAGAAGGTCCGTCGCAAGCACCGTTCCTCCTCCCACCTGTTCCGCAGCCAGCAACACCCCCCCGCGCGAGGATTCGCCAATCGTGCGAGCAGCGTCAACGCCGTCGAGCACGCGCTGCTTTTTTTGCTTTTGAACCGCACCATACCAGGGAATCGAATCGCCCGGGCGGAAACCCGTTGCGGCCTGATGGTCGCGAACGATGTTCAGGGTCGGCGCATCCTCGCCGACGCTCTCGCGCACCTGAAGGCCGCGCCAACGGGCGTAAACGGCCAGATCCATGACCACGGAATTGCCGCGAGCCGCGAACGCCTCCATCGAGGCGAGGTCGAGGGCGCTATCGGCCTTTTCGGCCACAATGACGGCCCCGCAAGCCGCCGTCCAATCCGCCTTTCCGCCTTGCGGCACGCGAACCATGCGTCCGGGATAGAGCGCCTGAAGGCTCGCGATCACCGCGTCGGCGGCGGCACCGTCCGCAAACAGCAACAGGTCGTTCACAGCCTTTCGGGGCACGGACGGCGGGTCAATCACTGCAAGCGAAATGTCGTCGTAGTCCGCCGTGCCGCTTGCGTTCTGGAGTTCAAGGTACGCCATGAGAAAAGCAGCGCCATCCGGGACGACCGTCGTCAACGACACGCGCCGCCAATCGGACTTGCCGGCCAGGGGCCTTGCCGCCGGTTGGGAAAGGATATTGTTCATATCCCGCATGCAGTAAAGCCGCAAGGTAGCATAGCCTTCACAACCCAGGTCCGTGCGAATCCAGCCCGAAAGCCGCACCGTGGAACCGGCAGGAACGCGCAAGGCCCCGTCGGCGCCCTGCCGCCAGCGACTCCAGACGCCGGTGCGATTCACGATGCGCGCGCCCAGCTTCCCGCCGCGCGCAGCCTCCGGCGCGATCGAGAGGGCGCGGTCCTTGTCGTCCGGGGTTCGCTTCTCCCAGGGGGCAGCGTCGGCGTTTTCGAAGTCCGCGTTGCCCAACAGGTTCGCGTCCTGACCGGCGGCCGCGACCGACGCGCCGGCAAACGCAAGACACAAACAGACAAAGGGTTTCAGGAGGCATGACCAACGTCGAGAAGCAAAAATGTCGCGGGCCGGCGACAAGGCGCAAACTCTACGTGTGTGCGCATCGTGCATCATTTTGCCTTCTCAAAGTAGAGATCGCCGAAACACAGCGGCTCGCAGAAGCCATTGCCCAATTCGTTGGGCGACCAGAGGAACAGTTCGGGATCATTGCCCCCCGTAAGCCCCGCGTAACGCTCGCGACCGAAGTTGGCCTTCCAGCGCACGCCGGAGGAAGGCGGCTCGCACCCCAGGCTTGCGAAGGGGAGTTCGGCCTCGATCACCCACTCCTTCTTCGCCGCGTCCACAGTAAAGGCGTATCGCCAGTCGGGGTTCCATGACGGGTCGTCCTTGTCGTACAGCGGGTTGAGGGTGTCCTGGATAAAGCCTCTTCGAGCGTCGTAGAAGGCATTCCGCGCCGGCGCCATGATGAAATGGAAGTACTTGGAGCCGCCGGCCTCAAGATCGAGAAAGATCTCGGCGCAGTCCATGTTCCAGATGCCGCCGTCGCGTTTTTCCTGGCCGAGGCGCAGCTTCTCGATCTGCGGCTCGGAACAGACGAAGGCAACATACAGGTTCTTTTCGTCAAAAGCAACGCGCAGTTTTGTGGGAACAGATGCCGCCCCGCCCGTCAAGAGGTTGATGTCGGCCGGCGACGCGGACTGCCATTCGTCCGCGCCGATAAGACCGTCAATGGTCGGCGGTTGCGCGAGCCGGGGCGCAACCAGCGCCGCCGGCCCCTTGGGGGCCGTGGAGGCATACTTCTGAATCATACGGTCGAAGTCCCAATCGAATGGGGCGCGGATCACGGAGTTCAGGTGTCCGCCCGTCTTGAAGAAGTCCGCCCACGCCGCATGTCCGGGGAACCAGTTGGCGATGTCGCTTTTGGACAGGTTCAGTATCGTGTCGCGGTGCGCGCGCCACTGTTCCACGGCCTTCTTCAACTCGACAAGAATCTCCCGGTTCTGATTGCCCTGGAAGGCGCGGTACTGAGTGTAGGCGTTTGCGGTGAGCTTGACGAAGTCAAAAGAGATGCGAGCAAGCCTGACCCACGCCTTGGAGCGGTCATCGTCGGCGAGCGCTTCGGCCTGCCGCAGGAGCGGCCCCAGGCGGTTCACGACGGCGGGCGGATACATCTCCGTGTAAACGGATTCCGGGTTGTTAAGGAGCCGCGACCTTTTCAGCGCGTCGGCGTAAAGCCGGACGCGCTCGTCGAGGGCTTCCAGGAAGCGCCGCATGGCCGGAGCGGCCTTGCCATAAAGGCCGTTGCAGTACTCCTCCACGAGCATTCGGGGGTCAAGGTCCGGGTTGCCGAGGAGCTTTCCGCAGACATAGTACGAATGGCCCTCAAGCCCCCAGCACTCGCCGATACCACAGAAGTACACGCCGATGATCCGGTTGTCGCGCATGAAACGGAGGGACTCGGCCACCTGGGCCGGCGTATACTTCGGCCCCGGACCGGGCGCATTGTACGTCCCCCAGTAATAGACGTAGGCGGTAAAGGCTTTGGCCTTGCCCTGCCATGCCTCGATGACGCGAGGGTCCTGATCGCACAGTTCCAGCACGACGTTGTCGGGGAACTTGTCGAATTTCTTTGAGGGCCAGCGAGTCGGCCCGTAGACAAGAAGATGCACGATCTTGTCGGGATGCGACTTCGCGCACTCCTCGGCAAGGTCGCGGTGGAGCAGAAGGATTCGCTCGCACGGGTTCTCGCGCAGAGTTTTGTAGATGAACTCCTCGGTGCCCGCGTAGCTGCGAAAGTTGTCCAGGGCATCGCAGGCGGCACACTCGCAACGCCTGTAGCCGTCAGACTGGCCGAGTTGCGCCCAGTCGTAACCGTCATTGAACTTCCCGCGAAGCCCTTCGAGGAGAAGACGCTTCACGTCCGGATTCGTGGTGCAAAGATGGTTCCAGTCCGTTGAAGAGCGCTGGCCGTTGATCAGCGCAAAGTATTCGGGATGCTCGTTGAAATACTTCTTCACCGGCACCCATTCGTTCCACGTGTGGCCTCCGACCGTGAACAGGCGCAGCGCCTCGCGGAAATTGTTGGCGTATGCGGCCGGGGTCTTTGCGCCGTAGATCAGGCGGCCCGTGCCATAGAGAAAGGCCGGCACGAACGTGCGATCCAGGTCCGCCGGAACGGCGATGTCTTTCTGCGTCGGAACGACGTCGCCGATGGGCGAGGGCGCAAGCCACCGAACGCCGCAGAAATCCTCAAGAAACGCGACCGCCGCGCGGCATGTGCCCTTGGGAGCCTTGTAGTCGGCCTTGCCGACGCCGGGTTCGTCGTGGCCGAGGAGAAAAAGCGTATCGCCCTTGACGGTCAGACGGCAACCGTCCCACTTAATTTGATCGCCGCGGATTCCGGCAGACGCCGCCGCCTTCGTGGCCCCCACGCAGATGCGCGGTCCGGCGCTCTGGTCGTTGCCTTCGGCAACGATCGGCAACGTTGCGCCCGTCCCGCGTTTCACGTATGTCTGAATCCACTCCGCCGCCAGCTTCGTGTAGGGGTCGGCGTCGTCGGGGACCACGATCCTGGCCGCAGGCGCACCGTCCTTCACGATGTCCAGAGCGGCCAGAAACGGAGGACACGCCGACATCAGACAACAACCGATGACAACGGCCAAGCATTGCTTCCTCATGTGCGGCCTCCAGTTGAAAACGGGCCTTCGTGTCTCCGGCAGCCGGGCGGGATCACGCGCGGCCCTGCGCCACGGCGCTCCAGCGGTCCTTGCGAATCAGCAGATTCCGGCCGTCCGAAAAACCATCGGGACGGCGCGCCAGGTGTTCGACCAGACGCTGCCGCCACATCGCCACGCGCGAAGCGCAGGCCGATGACTGCGCCAGATCGCGCAGTTCCTGCCGGTCGTTCACAAGATCAAAGAACTGCTCGACGCCCGTCGTCGGGAACCAGACGTACTTCTCCTTTCCATCGGTCAAGTAATGCATGGCCTCCTCGGCGGACTAGCAGGGCGAATGTTCTCCGTGCAGGAACTCGCGCCAGGGCTCTCCGCGGGCAGCGGCAAAAACGCTTCTGCCGGTGACCGACGATGGAACCGGCAAGCCCGCCGCCTCCAGAAACGTCGGCATCACGTCCTGCAAGCCGACAACGTGATCAAACCTCCCGCCGGGGATTTTCATTCCGGCCGGATAACGAACCAGGAACGGAATGCGGGCAGAGCCTTCGTAGGCGTAGGTCTTGCGGTGGAGGTGATGATCGCCCATCATGTCGCCGTGGTCGGAAGTGAAGAGGATCAGCGTGTCGTTGAGCAACTGCATCCGCGCCAGGTCCTCCATGAGGCGACCAAGTTCGTAATCAATGTGTGTGCACACACCCATGTACGCGGCGCGCATGCGCTGATTCTGTTCCGGAGTCAGACGCCCGCGCCAGGCGCAGCGCTCGAGTCCGGGTTGGGGAATGTCATGTTTGGCCGCCCAATCGCCCACGGGGATTCCGGGCAGTTTGCGGTTGATGTACATATCCCAGTAGAACTGCGGAGGGTCGTACGGCGAATGCGGGCGCAAGTGGGAGCACCAGACGAAAAACGGGCGGGTGGGGTCCCGTCGCTTGATCTGCTGAAGCGTCACGTCCACCGTCCACACGGTGGGATGAAAGCGTTCCTCGTAGTGCCAGGGACGGGCGAGCCAGCCGTTGGCGTCGCAGCCGTGGGTGCGCGCGCACCCGGTGCGCGCGCTCGCTCGCTTCCGGGCCAAGCTGTTGGCGGAGCCAGTCGAGGTAATCGTCCTCGCCCTCATGCAGGTCGTGGCAGATGACGGTATGGAAGCCGTACAGCTTGCGCCGGGGGTGCATATTGCGCCAGCCGACGTTGATGCAGTGATAGCCGGCATCGGCGAGCACCTGAGCCAGGGTATTGCGCTCGTGCCACTCGTTGCTCGCATACCCCACCAGACCGCAGGCATAGCTGCCCTGCCCGCCGTGCAGACACCGCCGCGCGCCGGTGGTGGAAGGAATCTCCGTGTAAGCGTTCGGGAAGTACGCGCCATGATTGACAAAAGAGTCCACGTTCGGGGTCTCGATCACGGGATGGCCGGAGATGCCTACATGATCGCCGCGGTGCTGGTCGGTAGTGAGAAGCAGGATGTTGGGGCGCTTCTGATCCATGCCGATCTCTCCTGGAACATGGGATAGGCCCCGCCGGCATCGCAGATTTCCCTTGCCTGGCAAGGCGCGCGGCTATAAGATAACAACTCAAGCCGTCAAAAGCTCATGTGATTTTGGAGGGCTGCGCCGCGTCCCACTTGACCGATATTCGCCTCTTTTTTCCGGCGTTATCAGATAACGGAAGTGCCGGCCATGACCAGAGAAAAAGATCTCCTCCACTGCCGCACCCCTAATCACGCCCCGGTCAGGCGACGCGTGTCGCTGGAGCTTATGGAGCTTGAGCCGCGCTGCCTGCTGAGCGTCAGTCTGCATCACGGAATCTGGAAGATTACCGGTGATGCAGACCCGACCAACCCCGCGGACCGCATCATCATTGATCGAGATACCTCAGACCCCTCCCTCCTGCGCGCCACCATCAACGGCAACCTCGTGGACACACGCCCTGAGCTGTCCGTGCGCTCGATCAGGGTGCACGCCGGCAAAGGCGACGACGTCGTCCGCGTGGACCTGAGCGGCGGTACGCGCGCCATCCCGGTCACGCTCATCGGCGGGCCGGGCAACGACCTGCTCGTCGGCAGCACGGGGAACGACGTGTTGCGCGGAGGCCCCGGAGACGACACGCTGGAGGGCGGCGGCGGCGGCGACAAGCTGATCGGCGGGACGGGCAACGACCTGCTTCGCGGCGGCGACGGCAGCGACAGACTCTACGGGCGCTCCGGCGCAGACATTCTCGACGGCGGGGCCGGCGCCAACCTCCTGCACGGCGGCAAAGGCAAGAATCGGATCTACACAGGTCTCGGCACGGACAACGTGGTTGCCCGACGCAGCAACCTGACCATCAACAGTCAGACACACGTCCAGCCGCAGATTGCCCAATCCTACGACGAGATCGCCCAAGCCTTCATCGAGAGAGCCGTCGCACACTGGAAAAACCTCTTTGGGACGACCATAGCGCCGTGGTACCGCTTCGACGGCGGCATCTTCCTCACCACGGACATGGTGGCTGCCGGAAGCCACGTCAGCCCGCAGATGTACGGAGAACGCAGCCACTCCACAACAAACACCCAGGAGTCCGGCGTGGACGAGGCGGACCTCGTCAAGACGGACGGCGACTACGTCTATATGCTTACCGGAGGCGATCTCCTCATTGTGGATGCCTGGCCGGCCCCCGCCCTGCACGTCGAATCCCGCACGCCGGTCGGAGGGGATGCGCAGGGTATCTATCTTCAGGGCGACCGGGTAACGGTCGTAGCCGCGCTTTGGCCGGAGACGCCCGTATACCGAGCGCTACCCATCATCCAGCCGATCGGGACCGCCATCGGGGGCCTGGCCCCGGCCATCGTCGGGACATCGTGGGTGCTGCCCTCGTATCAGGACTACAAGCCGCAGGTCAAGGTCACAATCTTCGACGTTTCGGACCGGAACGACCCTCAAGTCCTCCAGGAAACGGTCATAGATGGAACGCTCTCGACCTCCCGCGCCATCGGCGACCGCGTCTATGTCGCCATCGAGAACAACCTGTGGTGGATACTGCAACCGCAGACCACCGCTGGCGACAGGCCGGACGAGTATGTCTACGAATCCGAAGCCCAGTACCGGGAGCGCCTGCAGCGAGACCTGCCGGGGGCGCTGCCCCAGTTCACGACTGTCACACGCGGCCCCAACGGCGACACCAACCTGACAGGCCCCCTGGCGCCTGCGTCCACCATCGTCCTGCCCAAACGCCCCTTCGGGGAGCAGATGTTCACCGTGGCGATGCTGGATATGAGCGCCGCTTCGCCGGGAGTCATGGATTCTGCGTCCGTCATGGGCATGGCGGGAGACGTCTACGTCTCCGCGACAAGTCTCTACGCCGTGTCCGAGAACTGGTTCTGGGCGGACGAGAACCATATGTCCGACATCTACAAGTTCTCGCTGACCCAGGACAGCGTGGACTATGCGGCGTCCGGCGCCGTGCCCGGCTGGGTGCTGAACCAGTTCTCCATGGACGAAGAGAACGGCTACTTCCGCATCGCCACGACCACGAATGTGGCGGGCTTCGCCAACAACGTTTTTGTACTGGAACAAGAGGCGGACTCCCTGAACATCGTCGGAAGACTGACGGGACTGGGACCGACCGAGACCATCCGCTCCGTGCGCTTCATGGACAACCGGGGGTTCGTGGTCACCTTCCGCAACGTGGACCCGCTCTTCACGATTGACCTGAGCGAGCCGCGACACCCGCGCCTGGCAGGCGAGCTGAAGATTCCGGGCTTCTCGTCCTACCTGCACCCGATGAGCAATACGCACCTCATCGGCCTGGGCCGCGATGCCGATCCGCAGACTGGCCGTACACTGGGATTGCAGCTCTCGCTGTTCGACGTCTCAAACCTCGCCAAGCCCACTCGCGTTGATGTGTTCACGTTTGCGGGAGAAGCATGGTCCAACTGGACGCCGGCGGAGTGGAACCATCACGCCTTCTCCTATTTCCCGGAGCAAGGCATCCTGGCGTTCCCGCTGGAGACGAACTGGTGGGAGACCTCAACCGCCCAGGTATTCAGAATCCACCCGTCACAGGGCTTTACGCGCCTGGGCGAGGTCGAGCACGACTCGCCTGTGTTGCGCACGCTGCGGATCCAGAACCTCCTGTATTCCGTTTCATCCAACACCATAAAGGTGAACGCGCTGGAGAACCCGACCAACGAGATAGCCGTCCTCCGGATTTCGTAGCGCCGTTACAGTACCGCGCTTCGGAGGGAGACGTTTCCCTCGGAGTGCCAGGCACGCGCCGGACGCATTGGCGCGAGCCAGGCACTACCGTTCGCCCCCGCCGCAAGATAAAATGGTGCGTGTCCGCGCCGAGGCATGTCGCGCGATGCGCACCTGCTTGTTTTAAGTCCCGCGAGGACCCCAAAATGACGATCGCCGAGAGGAGCGTCTTAGACATCCCGGGCGTCATGGAACCGCTGGATATCCGAATGCCCTCCGCCCTCGCCGCACTGAGGGACAGCGCACTGGCCCTGCACCGGGAGGCAAGGCCCGGCATTCCAGAGATCGAATTGAGCGACGCCCGGACCTGGGAGACACGCGCCCAGAACGAAGACTGGCTCATCTGGAGAGCGCGCCGGTGCGCCGGGAGACTAAGGGCGCTGCCCGTTGACCTCACGCCAGGCACGGGGGCCGAAGGGCCGCCCCTCCGCATCGCCGGCAAGCCGCTCTTCCGCAAGCCCGCGCCCCAAGAAACGTCAGCGCTTGACCGCGCCCGGGCCGTGCTGGCCGCCATCCCGCCGTTTCCGGGCGGGGACGCCGGCCACTTCCATCCGGACTACGAGAAGCTATTCCGCGTCGGCATCAAAGGGATACTGAAGGAGATTGCGGCCAGACGAAAAGCGCCCCAGACAACGGCGCCCCAACGGGTATTCTACGACGCCTGCCGCATCGTCATGGAAGGACTCTCGGCCTTCGCAGCCAACACGGCGAACGCCTGCCGCAAGATGGCCTTGAAGGACAAACGCCACGCCGCGTCCTGGCGAGAACTCGCCACGGTCTGTCGGCGCGTGGCCGTCGAGCCGCCGGGGACGTTCCACGAAGCCGTGCAGCTCATGTTCCTGACCCTCATCGCGCTGTGGTTCGGCGAGGACCACGGACTGACGACGCCGGGCCGCATGGACCAGACGCTCCGACGCTTCTACGAGGCCGACCTCGCCGCAGGCCGCATCACGCGGCAGGAGGCTTTTGAACTGATCTGCAGCCTCTATATCGAGTTGAACCGAATCCTCTGGCCGGGTTCAGCCGTCTCCGTCATTGTGGGGGGACGAGACGCAGACAACCGCGACGCGACCAACGCGTTGAGCTACCTCTGCCTGGCGGCGCGCATGGCGACGAAGCTGGTCTATCCCACCGTCGGCGTCGCGTGGCATGAAGACACGCCCGGCGAGTTCACCGACTTCTGCGTACGAATGCTCGCCACGGGCATCGGCGATCCGGCGTTCTTCAACGACCGAATCATCTCGGAAGGCCTGCGCGAGCACGGCGTCACCGACGAAGATTCCCGCAACTACATGAACTCCACGTGCGTAGAGATCAAGGTCTGCGGCACATCGAACATCTGGGTGACCGCCCCCTACATCAACTGCCCCAAGGCGCTGCTTGAGGAGATGCAGAGGCCGCCCGCGCCGGAGACCTTCGCCGCCCTTGAGGAACGAGTCCGAGAGAACCTTGCGCAGAAGATTCGGGCGGCAGCCGCTGACCGCGACCGCGCCTGGAAGGAACGTGCGCGCACCGGCTGCTTCCCCCTGGCGAGCTGCCTGATCAAGGACTGCCTGGAGCGCGGGCAGGACTACGACCGAGGCGGCGCGCGATACAACTGGGTCGAGAATTCCTTCGTCGGACTGGCCAACCTGGTGGACGGCCTGCTGGCAATAAAGCGCCTTGTATACGACCAGGCCGCCCTTTCGCTGCAAGACCTCAACGAAGCCCTACAGAAGAACTACGCCGGCCATGAACCGCTGCGCCAACGCATCATCAACACGCTCCCGAAATACGGGAACGACGAAGCCGTTCCCGACCAGATGGCCAGGGAGTGGGCGGAGTTTCTCATCGCGTCCACGGAATCCTGCACTGTCGGGCCGCATCGCTATGTCCCCGGGTTCTTCTGCTGGGTGATGCACGAGCGCCTGGGAACGGACACGGGCGCCACGCCGGACGGCCGCCTGGCCGGATGGCCGCTCGCCGACGGCGCGGGGGCGGCGCAAGGCCGCGAGCGCCGCGGGCCGACCGCGTCGGTCCTTTCCACGACCAAATGGTGTCACCGGAAAGTCCTCGGCGGGCTGGTGCACAACGTCAAGTTTCCGAAAAGCCTCCTCAAGTCAGAGGAGGCGCGCAAGGCCCTGCGCGGTCTCATCGAGACCTACATGAGACGCGGAGGCTTTGAGATTCAGGTCAACGCCGTCGGCAAAGAGACGCTCCTGGAGGCGCAGAAGCATCCCGAACAATACCGCGACCTCCTCGTGCGGGTGGCCGGCTATTCCGACTACTTCGTCCATCTCAACGCCAAGATGCAGGAAGAGGTCATCGCCCGAACCGAACACACCCTTTAGAGGAGGCGCCCGTGAGCCGACGTATCGCATCCTGTCTTTGTGTCGCCATTCTGTGCATATCATGGACCGTCTCAGCCCAGACTCCCCCCGCCGCTCCGCCGCCCTCCCCCGGGTTCAAGGCGGGCATCGCCAGCGCGACGATCACGCCCCAGGGATCCGTGTACCTGGCCGGCTTCGCGGCGCGCAAGGAGCGCTCGACCGGCGTACAGGCCGATCTGGCGGCCTCTGCGCTCATCCTGGACAACGGTCAGACGCGCGTCGGCATCATGGCCATTGACATTATCGGCGTCGGCCCCGTGCAGCTCGAAGACATCCGGCTGGCGGCGGAAAAGCTGGGCATCCCACGCGCCCAGATGATGGTGAACTCCTCCCACACCCATAGCGGCCCCACCTTCGAGAGGAACGGAAATTTCCCGCAAATGTTCAAGGAAAAAACGGCAGCCATTCTCGCCACGGCCGCCGCAAGCTTGCAGGACGCCGCGCTCGACTACGCCGTCGGCGCCTCCACGATGGCCATCAACCGCCGCCGCCTCAAACCCGACGGAAAGGTGGACGCCATGGCCCCCGAACCCCGAAAACCCATTGACATGGACGTGCCCGTCCTGCGCGTGACAGGCGGGGACGGACAGGTGAAGGCCATCGTGTTCGGCTATGCCTGCCACCCCTCGGCCCTGAACACCACCTTGATAAGCCCCGATTACGTCGGGTTCGCCAGGAGCTGGCTGGCGCAGGTCTTCCCCGGCTGCACGTCCATGTTCCTGCAGGGATGCGGCGGCGACATCAAGCCCAGAAGCATTCTGGGCAATGGGCGATTCGGCTACAAGTCCCCGGACGTCGTCGCCGAGCTTGGGCACGAACTCGGACGCGCCGCGACCGCTGCGCTGTGCGCGCCGCCCGCGCCGCTGAGCCTCCACCTGGCCGGAGCCAGCGCAACCGTCAACCTCCCCAGCAAGAAAAAGAGCAAGGAACAGGTTCAAGTCGAGGTGCAGGTTCTGCGAATCGGCGAGGTGTTCATCATCGGCATTAACGGCGAGGTGTGCGTCGAGATCGGCCTGCGCATCAAGCGCGAACTGTCAGACCTGCGCGCGTGGGTCAACGGCTACACCAACCTTCGCGTGGGCTATCTGCCGCCGGCCTCCGCCTATCCGGAGGAGGGGTACGAGGTGAAGATGAGCGCCGTGACCGAAAAGGCCGAGGACATCCTCGTCAAGAAGGCCGTCGAACTGGCGCGGGCGCTCGCGCAAAAGTAGCCCGCCAACCTCCGGCATCCGGCTCCCGCAAAAGCGGTTCGATGGAAGCGCTGCTTCCTCACAGGTTCAGCAATGCCTGCATGTTTCGGCTGCTGATCTTCTCCTTGTCCTCGGCGGAGGCCTTCATGACTTCGATTCGCAGCACCGCCGGCTCAGGGTACTTGAACGGAATTCCGCTCCCGAAGACAAGGCGGTCGGCGCCAAGCGTCTTCAGGAGTTGGCCGATCTCGTCGGCGTAGACGGCATCCGGACGCGAAATCTCGATCCAGTAGTTGCGCGGCAGGTCCTTCGCCCGTTTCACGAGTTCCGAGTTGGGATAGCCCGCGCCCTCCAGCAGGATGAACCTCGCCTTCGGATGCGCCGCCACGAGCGCCGCGATCTCGGACAGCGGCACATCAGGGGCGTTCACGAGCCAGTGCCGCTGGCGATAATCCACCTGCCGGCTCGGTATGGAGATCAGCAGCCCCGCTTCCGCGGCGGCCTTGATCAGTTCCGCGCAACAGGGGTCCTTCAGCGCATACCGATGATACGTTGGGTAGAGCCTCAGCCCCCTGGCCTGCAAGACCTCGACGCACCATCGCAGGTCCCGCTGCCACCCCGCGTACGCCGGATTGATGACCGCGAACGGAATAAAGCGATCGCGGCGCTTCTCAACGGCCTCGGCCAGTTCCTCGTTGCCGGCGTGGCTGTTCATGTAGAGGATGGCGCCGGCCGAAGAGACGCAGGCACGGTCAATGCCCGAACGATCCATCAGTTGGAGAAGCCCGTCCGGGGTGTTGTGGCGAAGGCGGCGAGCGGCCCAATGGCCGAGATAGGCGTTGGAGTCAATGATCATGCCGGTTTCCTCCCGATGAGGCGCAGAAAGTTATCGCCGAGGATTTTTCTCCTATCCCCCTCCGAGATCTGCGCCCCGCGCAGTTTGCCCACGCCGGCGCACATGCTGCCGTCGCAGGCGAACAGAAGCCTGTCCGCGCCCAGATACTGCACCGCCATCTCGATCATGCCCTCGTCCACGACGCTGCCGCTGGTGTCTGCGTAGAGGGTCGGCGACTCAGCGGCGGCCTTGAGGCACCACTCCCAGTCCCCGCCGCCCCCAATGTGTCCCGCGATGAGCTTTGCCTTCGGGTAACGCTTTGCCAACGCCGCCAGGTCGCCCGCGTCGGAGATGAAGGGCTGACCGGGAAGGGCGTCCGTGCAGTGGCCCTGGTGGTGGAGAATGGGGGCGTCCCACTCGATGCACTTCTCGATCACGGGGCGGATTGCCGGATCGGTGCACTTGTACTCGTTGTAGAGCTTGACGCCGACCATGCCTTCCATCTTCAGACAGCGGTCAATCTCGGCAAGGGACTCCCGCAGGTAACCTGGGTTGACGTACGCATAACCCCAGACGCGGCCCTTGAAAAGTTCGATGGCCTGGAGGGTGCGATTGTTGGCCGCGCAGAACGTATCGGGCGTGGACGGCCGAGGGGACAAGCACGAACAAACGAGAACGTCAATTCCCAACGCGTCCGCCGCCTCGATCAGCGAGCGATCGAACGTCCAATCGTCGTTCGGACCTGCCGCGCCCGGCCAGCGGATATGTGCATGAGCATCAATGATCATACTTTGTTTCCTTCATGGGCATTGCCAAACCAACAGCGTCGTGTCTTGCGAACCCGAAACGAGCGTCTTGCCGTCGCCCGAAAGCGCCAGTGCGCCGACCTGGCCGGAGTGGCCGCTGAACGTCTGAATCCTTGCGCCTGTGTCGGCGTCCCAGCAGATGATCTCACGACCATCGCCCGACGAAGCCAGCCGCGACCCCGAGCAAGCAAGGGCACGCAACCAAGAGCCGTGCAGGAACTCCGCGACCGTTTTGCCGGCTGCCATATCCCATTTCAGAATCCGACCGTCCCTTCCGCCGGAAAAGGCGTAACGCCCATCAGGCGAAATGGTTACGCATTCCACATAGCCGCGATGGTCGTCCAGGCGGCCAAGGCACTTGCCGGTTGGGAGATCCCAGATGCGCACCGTACCGTCCCGCCCGCCGCTCACGACCGTCTTGTCGTCGGGCGCAATAGAAATGGACAGGACGCCGCCCTGATGCCCCTGCAAGACCGCCAGTGCCTCGGAGCCTTGCGCGCCCCAAACGCGAATGGAACCGTCATCGGCGCTGCTGAGGATTCTGTCGCCCTTGCGCGTGTACTTTACGGACCGCACGAAGCCGAGGTGACCCGCCATCTCCCGCAGGAGTTTGCCGTCAGCTAGCGTGAACTCGCGCACCTTGCCGTCTTTGCAGCCGGCAACCGCGCGGGACCCGTCCGGCGAAACGTCCACGGCGTACGCGCCAAGATGCGCCCCGGCAATAGTCAGCGAACAGCTTCCCGTCGCGATATCCCATAGCCGCAACGTTGCGTCGGTCGAGGCGCTGAGCGCCTGCTTGCCGGAGGGCAGCATCGCCGCGCCCTGCACCGCGCCGTTGTGCCGGTCCCATTTCACGCGAGGCTCGCCGGTGGCGATGTTGGTCTCGGCCACAAGGCCGGTGCCGTAACTCAATACCCACTTCTGATCAGCCGACACGCAGATGGGAGCGACAATGCTCTGGTGGGGCGTCCACGAGAATACCCGCTCGCCGGTCGCCCGATTCCATCGGTGAATAGAGCCGTCGCGGCCCCCGCACAACACTTCATTGGTCTGCGGAACGTAGGCCACCGACAAGATTCTCGCCGCCTCGCCCGGACAATGCTTATAGAAGCGGAACACCTCGTACGTCTCAAGCGACCACTCGACGGCGCGGTCCTCCACGCCCATCAAGAGGTACTTTTCGTCGGGCGAGAGCGCCATACGCTTGGCCTGGTACATGGAACACCACTTCTTGAGCAGCCTGCCCGTCGCCAAGTCGTAGTGTTCAAGATTGTGTTCGTAGCCGCCGCCCAGTATGGCCGTCTTTCCCGCCGGCCCGTAGATGCCTCCGAAGGAGGTCTGAGCCATTTCGCTCTTGATCTCGATGAGTTTCTTCCCGCTTTGCAGGTCCCACTCGGCCAGCAGTGGCGGCACGCCGCCCGCGACGAGCATGCGCTTTTCGTCGGGCGAATACCGGACGCTGCACAGCGGGTTGATCCCGGTGTCCCATCCCCGCACCTCGGCCATGCGGCTCACGTCCCACTCGCGAACCCTGCCCGCGACATCTCCAATCAGCAGCACGCCGCCGTCGGACCGAACCTGCACGGCGCAGACAGCCGCACTCGATACCTTCGCGCGCTGGACGCACTCAGCCTTCGGCCCCCCTTCCGACAAGTTCCAGACATAAATGGCGCCGCCGTCGGCAATAACGACTCGGCCGTCCGGTAGATAGGCGAGACCGCCCACGCTACCGTACCGCAGTTTGAGCGTACCAAGCCTTTGCGTCGCGTTGGGCGGAAGCGGGTCGCCCAGAGCGTCGCGGCGTTCTTCTGCAGCCATCGCAAGGCCCGCCATCAGCAGGACAACAGGCAGAAGCACCCATCCCAGGCTCATGATCATTCCTCCAACTTCCTGTCGGGACCGTAGACGTTGCGGTAGACGCGGGTGTTGCCGCCGGAGCGAACGGCTTCCTTGGCGGGCATGTTGAACCAGTTGTGGTGAATGTCGGCCCCCTGGCTCGGAACGCCGCGGATCACCACGGGACGATGCTTGCCGCGGAATGTATTGTGGTGGATGTGTATCCAGTCGCCGGCGATGTCGGTGGCGTCGCCGCGATCGCTCCCGCCGTGCATGTCGAAGTAGTGGCTCGTGGCGTTGTCCATAACGAGATTCCACGCGGCCTCGTAGCTGTCGCCGGGGCTGCCGCTGGAGGCGATGTGGTGGCGGCAGTAGTCGAACTTGTTGGCGATGATGAAGGTGTTGGAGCGTCCGGTCGCCACGCCGTAGCCGTAGCCCGAAAGTTGACAATGATGAATGTAATTGTGATGGACGCGCACGGTCCCGCCGCCCCCGACCCCGATGCCCACGCAGTTCCAGTTGTAGACCTCGCAGTTGTCCACTTCGCCGTTGTGGTGGGCGATAGACAGGCCCTGCGCGAATGTGGGTATCCGCTCGGAACCGGCGTACGGGCCTTCAAGACGCAAGCCGGTAATGCGCGTGTCGTCGCCGGTCGTCCGCATGAGCGGCGAGGTGGTGCGCAGCGTCGTAAACAACCGCGCCCCAAGCGAATCCTTGAGACCGCGCGTGCCCGCCAGTGTGACGCCGGCGGGGATGGCCAGGCCCTGTTTGCCGGTCAAATCCATCTCGACGCCGTCGGGAATGAAGATGACCTGCCCCGCTTTGGCCTCTTTGAACGCGGCCTCAAGCTCCGCCGGGGTGCGGACCGTGAAATCGCCCGACGTCTTGATGTCGCGGTACCCCGGCCCGCCCCCGATGGGGTCGCCGGTGGAGTTGGCCTCACAGCCGAACGTCTCTTCGACGCTCTCGGCTAATGCCGCCCCTAGGAAGAACCAGCCGCACAGGACGACAAACACGCCCGCCAGGTTCAGGCTCATGTCCTATTCTCCCGTCTCAGTTGGACGGCGCGCCATCAGTTCGATGGCGCGCCATCAGTTCGATGGCGCGCATTCCAGACCAGTAACGTGCTGTCTCCAGACCCCGTCACAATATGTTTCCCGTCGGACGAAACCGCAAGGCCATACACCGCCTGCTGATGGCCCTTCAGGTCTCTGCCTCTCTTGCCCGAAGGAAGGTCCCAGCAGATAACGCCGCCGTCATCGCCGGAGTACGCGCTTACCTCATCGGGCGAGACTCTCACGGCGTACACGGCGCTCCTGCCCTCCATTTCCGCAAGGACCTTGCCCGACTCAACGTCCCAGCGTAGAACATACCTGTCCAGCCCGCCGGACACGACCTCGCGTCCTCCCGCTGCAAAGGCCACAGTCGAGACCCAACTGCGGTGGCCGCACAAAGCCCGCAGAAGGGAGGCCCGCATGCCGGCCGGCGAGGTCTCCAGAGTCCACACGCGGACCGAACCGTCGCGCCCGCCGCTGGCCAGACGTTCGCCGTCTGGCGACAAGGCGATAGCGAGCACGCCGCCGCGATGCCCCAGACGGGGATCCGTCCCCAACTGCGGCACGCAAAGCTCCGCGCCCGTCTCTCCAGTCCACACGCGTATGGAACCATCATCGCCGCTGCTTATCAAACACCCGCCGTCCTGCGTGTAGGCCAGAGATCGGACGTAGCCGACGTGTCCCTTGAGTTCGCGCAACAGGGCGCCGGTTTCGAGATTGAATTCGCGTATCGCGCCGTCCTTGCAGCCGGCGGCGGCGCGAAGACCGTCGGGCGACACCGCCAGCGCGTACGCGCCCAGCGTCGCGCCGGGGATAAGGCGTTCTGAAGCGCCGATAGCGATGTCCCAGACGCGCAACGTCGCGTCCGTGGACGCGCTCACCACGCGCCGCCCGTCCGGCAGAAATGCAACGGCCTGGACCGGCCCTTCGTGCCGGTCCCATTTCAGACGCGGCTCGCCGGTGGCCAGGCTCGTCTGGGCAAGCTGCCGCCCGCCGTAGGACAAGACCCATTGACCATCCGGGGACACAGCCATCCGCATGACGTGGCTGGTATGAGGACACCAACGCAGGAGCACCTTGCTTTCCAGGCGGTTCCATCGCCGAATGGAGCCGTCCCGCGAGCCGGTGAGGATTTGATCGGGGTCCTTGCAGTAGGCGACGGAGGTGACGGCGTGGCCATGGTGTCCGGTGAACTTGTTCAGGGACTTCCAGCCTTCGATGAGCCATTCGGTCGCCATGTGTCGGCTGCCGATAAGGACGCGCTTGCCGTCCTGCGACAGGAGGATGCTGCGCGAATGGGCGTAATAGTCCTTGAGCCACTCGTGCAGGAGCTTGCCCGCGACCAGGTCATAGTGCGCCGCAATGCAGTCCGACCCCGCGCTGCCGTCCACAAAGGCCGTCCTGCCGTCCGGACCGTAAATGCCTTCGTTGAACGAGTGCATGCGGCCGGTGATGGAGATCAGTTCCCGCCCCGACTCCAGGTCCCATTCCTTGAGCGTGGGGGGGTTCGCGCCCGTCGTCAAGACGCGCTTCCCATCGGGAGAGTAACAGGCGCGCCTCAGGACCTGCTGCGTCGGCCAACTCCGCAACACCTTTCGCGCCGCGAGGTCGCATTCGTAGACAGTCGCACTATCGGCGACAAGGGCCGCTTTGCCGTCGCGGCGCATGTGGAGGCTCACGATACCGCCCTTGGCGACCTCGAAGGCGCTGTCGAGTTTTCCCTGCTGCAGGTCCCAGATTTCGATGGAACGGTCAACGGCAAAGACCCCGCGGCCATCGGGATGATAGCAGAGATCCCCAAGGCCTCCCGCAAAACGCATGCGCAGCGTGCCCAGACGCTGTGTTGCGCCATCGGGAAGAGGATCGCCGTAACGGTCCTGCGCGCCGTGAACCAACGCCGCTGCAAACACGATCAAGGCAAATGCGATGACGCCAGAGCGTGGACACACGGTTATTCCTCCAGCTTTTTCTCCGGACCGTAAACGTTGCGGTAGACGCGTGTATTGCCTCCGGTCACAATCCTGTCCTTGGCCGGACCCGAGAACCAGTTGTGATGGACTTCGGAGTTCTGGCATGGAACGCCCCGGATCACCACGTGGCGGTCGCGTCCCTGGAAGGTGTTGTGATGAATATGAATCCAGTCGCCGGCGATGTCGGTGCTGTCGCCGCGGTCGCGCCCGCCGTGCATGTCGAAATGGTGGCTGGTGGCGTTCATGCCCACGAGATTCCAGGCCGCCTCGTAACCGCTGCCGGGGCTGCCGGTGGAGGCGATGTGGTGGCGGCAGTAGTCGAACTTGTTGGCGATGATGCGCACATCGCTCGCGCTCGTTGAAACGCCGTACCCCAGGCCGCCTAACTGGCAATGGTGAATGTAGTTGTGATGGATACGGACGTTAATCGCGAGAGAGTTGACCGCAATGCCGTTGCCGTTGAAGTTGAATATCTCGCAGTTGTCCACCTCGGTGTCGGACCGCCCGATGGCGATGCCGGTGGACATATCGGCCACCCTTTCCACTCCGCCGTACGAACCCTCCAGGCGCAGCCCCGTAATGCGGACCCCCTGCCCCATGGTTGTGATGAAGGTGTGACTCTTCCGCAGGGTCGTGAAGAGGCGTGCGCCGAGCGACCCCCGGAGGCCGCGCGTGCCGGCGAGCGTCACGCCCGCGGGCACCTGTATGCTTCGCCGGCCCGTCATGTCCATTTCGACGCCGTCGGCAGACGGCGCCGCGTCGGGAACGAAAACGACCTGTCCGGGCTTCGCGGCGTTCAGGGCGGCCAGCAGTTCGTCCGGCGTCTTGACGGTGAAGTCGCCGCCGGTCTTGATGTCGCGGTAGCCAAGCCCCCCGCCGATGGGATCGCCGGTGGGGTTCGCCTCGCACCCGAAGGTTTCCGCCGCGTTCTCGGCGGCGCACACGGCAGCGGACAATGCGATGCCCAAGACAACACACAAGGCCATCCGCGTCATGGCTTCACCTCCCTCAGCTTCAGATCGTGACTACACACACACGCCCCGCCGGCGAAGAAAAGACGCCCGCCGACCACGGCAATGCCGGCGCCGATGTCCACAGGGGTATCGGCCAGCTTGACGTGCCGGAACGTGCCAGGCTCGATCTTCACGACGGCCTTCGTGAAGATCGCGTATATGTTCCCGTCCGGACCGTTTATCAACGCCGGTCGCGGAACACCGCCATAGGCCGACAGATCGTCCTGATGCACCACCTGCCGCGACTTCGGGTCGAACACAAAGAACCTCGCCCCGCCGGCAAGACCGTACACCAGCCCGTCAGGGCCTACTTCCAGGCTGGAAACCTCCGCTGCGCCCGGCGCCGGCGCGGTCTGGTACACGACCTTCCTCGACGGCCAGTCGAGGATGTACAGCACGCCTTCCTTCGCCAGCGGATGCCCGCCGCCGGGGGCGGATATGCTCGTGCCGCCGACAAGGTTTCCGTCGCGCAGGGCCTTCAGCGTGATCGTGCTCTGGTTCGGGATGAGGTTCTCGTGATTAATCAAGGCCGCCTCTTGCGTCTCAAGATTGTAGATGCCCAGGCCGCCCCCGCAAAGGCCGTAACCGGCGTAGCCGGCCATCATCACGTGCCTGCCGTCGGGATGCGCCAGCACGGTTCGCGGGCGGCAGATATCCTTCGGCCACTCCGCCAGTTCTCTGGGGTTGGGGGCGTCGTTGGGCGCGGAAGGCGCTACCACGCCGCCGTTGAAGGGCCTGGTGGTGTCGAAGAGATGGAAGATGCCGTGGGAGTAAGAAGCGGCGGCGATGTACTTGCCCTGGACGGCCATCGCACAGAAGTTTCCGCCGCCGACTCGATGCACCGGCCCCAGGTCCTTCAGTTCCGTCTTCTGCGGGTCGAAAACGAAGAAGTGCATCGGGTGGCACGACGAACCGTAGACTTTCCCGTCCGGACCGCCGACAAGCGACGTGATCATCGCGCCGCCGGACTTGTAGTCAATAGGAATGCGCCTGGACTTGCCGGTCTTGGGATCGTCCACCTGCAGCCAGCGGTCGGGCAGGTTGTATTTGACGGTGCGTCCGTCGGGAAACGTGCCCGTGGTTTGCCCCCAACTGATCGCGGGGATGCGGGGAGATACTTTCCAGGCCTCTTCCTTGCCGACCTTCTCGCCCCGCCCGTCGGAAAGGCAATACCACTGTTTGTCCGCAACCCCATAGACCTCGCCGTCTTTGGACGTAAAGACCCGTCCCGTCCCCAACACGCGTTCAGACTCAGGGACAATCTGCCGCCGCTCGCCCGTCCTGGGATTGAAGGCGACGATGTTGCACCGCGCCGTGCCGATGCCCGCATAGGCCCACCCCGCGCTGTCGAAGGCCAGGTAGCTGAAGTACGCCTCCTGGGGGTCCAGTCGGCCATAGTCCGTCATCTTCTGCGTCTTCGGGTCATAGGAGACCAGATGAGAATTGGGACAGGTGCCGATGTAGATAAGACCGTCGGGGCCGTCGGCCATCGCCTGGCCGACGAAACAACCGGCCTGCGGTTGCGGAACGCCGTGGAAGAGCCACTGGCGAGACGTCGGGTCGAACTCAAGGAGGACTTTTCCCGCGCCGGTGTAGAAACGCCCGTTTGCGCTCATCAGCGAGGCAAAAGGCGCCGAATTGGGGACCCCGTCCGGATACTCGTGCTGCCTGGTCTCCTCGCTGTCAACGTCGGTCACCAGAATGTACCCCCGCGCGCTCATATCGAGGGCCAGGGCAATGACGAGGTTCCTTCCGTTGGCGTCGCGCACCGTTACAACGCCGCGACTCTCCGCCACCGGCGCACCGACGCCGTGGTTAATGAAATCAGGCTGCGCCTGCGCATAGGACATGGCCTTAATCCCCAAAAGCACCAGACCCATCACGACTAACCTTGACATGGCAGACCCCCTGTCGCGCTCGACGAAGGGCGCGAAGCTATTCAATTCCTTCGGTTCGTAGTTTCTCAAGCGAGTCGGTTATGATCTTCTCCATCCCTTTGACAAACGGGGCGGGCCAACCGTATTCGTGGTAACTGACGGCTTCGTAGCCGCCTTCGTCGAGCATGGCCGAGGTGGGCAGGTAAAGCTGCGCGCCGTCGGTGTAGCTCAAAGGGAACGCCACGCCCTTGTCGCGATAGAAATCAAGCATCACCAGTCCCAGACCGGCGACGGCTTCGCCTTCAAGACCAACGAGACGAAGGCCCTTGCCGATCTGTATCCCATGCAGCGTGATGGGGACGGCAGACGGGAGTTTCCATCCGCGGTCGAGTTTTTCCACCTGCCGCCCCGCCCAGAGCCGCTTGAGGTCGCCGGCCTTCGGGTCGGCGGCGATGGCCGCATAGCCGGCCCTGTCCAGGGCGGGTTGGAGCGGCCACTCCATGTCAATAAGGCCGCAACGCAGATCCGGAACAACCTGCGCAAGCCCCCCCTGCAGGGCCTGAATGACCTCTTGCGCCGCGGCGCGCCCGGTCTGCGCCACCTCCTCCCACGTGCCGCTGCGGAAACGCTCTCCATCGCCGATGATGCGGGCCTTGGCGTCGCCGCCGCAGCCCTGCAGGAAAACGCTGCACGGCGCGCCGAGATGCTTGTCGAGCATGTCCATGGCGGGGCCGGGATAGTCGGCCGATATCAGGAATCCGCTCGTCGTGGACGGATGACAGGATATGGAAAACAGCAGACAGACGGGCCTTCCGTCGCCGTCCTTGAGCAGACAGACGGGCAGGTGGTCGCACACGACGCCCTGAGGGTTGGGGGCGAAGAGCATGTTGCCGTTGGCGTCTTTGCGTCGGCGGCTCATGGGAACCGACGAGCGCGTCGCGCCGGCCCATACGGTGACCTCTCGCGCGCTTTCGCGGGCTTCGGCCGCCGCCCTCAGGATGGCCCGCTCGACCTCATCCTCGTAGAGTTTGTCGGGGCCTTTGTCGAAATCGGCGAAGGCCCAGATCGTGCCCGTCACCGGCCCGCAATGCGTGTGCGAGGTGTTCAGCAGCACCTGCCGCGCCTCAAGACCGAACCTGCGCGCCAGCGCGCCCTTGAAGCGATCCACATTGGCGCGGCTGAAGAAAAGGAGGTCGAAGCCCATGATAAGGGCCTCTTCCGCTCCTTGCGAGAGGTAGCAGGCGCAGACGAAAAGGTCGTCGTGAACGCCCTCGCAGCCGTGGTCGCGGTCGCGGCTGGAGAATCCGTACATGGTGGTGCCGCGCGGAGGCGTGATACAGACTTTGGCAAAGCCGGCTTTCATCACTGGTTTCCCTCCTGTGTCTTTGCTGCCGGGGGGTCCGTCTGCTTCCACGCGCGCCATGGAAACCGACAGCAGGACCGCCAGACAGAGATTAAGCAGCTTGGTCGTCATTGCCCTGATTCCAGAGCGTCGCCGCCGCGCCCGGCGCGCCTTGTCTGCGCGACTGGACGAACTACGGCCCTCGCGTCAACGAGCCTTTGCGCCCGCTTTCAGGCAACAGAGGACGCCATCCGACACGACAAGCACGTCGGCCAGGCCGTCGCCGTCAACATCCGCCACCACCGGTTCGCCCACCGGATGCCCGAACTCGATGACCTTTGCGGGCGACCCGTCCTCGCCGTTCACGATGAAGAGCTTGCCGGTGTTGGTACCGAAGACGAACTCCGGCCTGCCGTCCCCGTCCAGGTCGGCGGCGGCGCAGTGCGAAAGGCTGACCTTCTCGGGAATGGCGAAGGTCCACAGTTGCCGCGCGGTGCGGCCATCAACGCAGTACAGGATACCATGGTTAGAGGAAAGGGCGAAACTCAATGCGCCGTTCACACCGGCGACAGCGCCGTAGTGCTCCTTCGCGCCGCCGGCAGACCAGCCAATCCACCACATGGGCCTGCCGTCCGGATACCACGCCGTGTTGGTGTATTCGCCGCTGATAAGGATTTCCATGGCGCCGTCGCCGTCCAGGTCGGCAAAGGTGCCGAGACCGAGCGCGCACTGCTCTCGCCGGAAGGCGGTCCAAAGCAGCTTCCCGTCCGCCCCATTCAGAAGGAACACCGGACCCATCTTCCCCGTGATCTCATCCCGCCCGTCGCCGTTAACGTCCCACGTGGCGACCTCGTTCGACTCGGGCGCTTCGGCCTCCCAGATCAACTTCCCATCCTTCCCGCTGAAGGCCATCCAGCGGCGGTCCGCGTAACAGGCGATGTCTCTGACACCGTCGCCGTCGAACCGCCCGACGACGGGGAAATGAAGGCCTCCTTGCTCGGACTTGAACCGCGCCGACCCGTCATGATTGGCCACGACAAGGCGTTTGTCCTGCCTGAAGATCAGTTCACACTTCCCGTCTCCATCCAGGTCATAGACCGTTATGCCCCCGCCGCGAGAGGTATCGCCGGGAGTGTCGCACTTCAACTCCGGGAAGGGCCGCTGCGCGGGCGGATTGCTCGATCCGTCCAGCACCCTGATGATGCCTCTTGCGTCGCGAACGAGGATTTCCATCCGTCCATCGCCGTCAAGATCGGCCACAACCGGCGATGTGATGTAAGGCGCGCCCGGAACCACGCCCCGCACGCCCCGTTCCTGGCGGTGCCAGGGTCGGGGCACGTCGCCCTTCTGATTCACGACCTCGACCTTGCCGTCCTCGGCCCCGCGAAGGCGCAGAAGCTCGCCCGCGCCCCAATCTTGCCAGCCCCAGTCGGCGGGATAGGCGATGGGCTTCGGCCCGAAACCGCCTTTGCCGTTATACACAATGCGCGTATCGCCTTGGGCGACAACCAGTTCGGTCGCACCGTCCCTGTCCAGGTCGGCAGCCCCCCGCAACGCGGCCTGGGCGATGCGGTTCTTCTCCGCGCCGTCCGCGCCGCCAAGAATCACAACGTCCGGCCCCGCCTGCACGACGACCTCCAGTTTTCCATCGCCATCAATGTCGGCGAAAGGCGATATCTGCGGGGCAGTGAAGGACGGTGCGCTTACCGGATGTTCGAAGTCGCGCGACCAACGCCTGACCAGCGCCTTTCCGTCCCACCCCGCCAGCGCTACGGTGTTGCGCTGATAGGTCGGCTTGTAGTTCGGGAGAAGAACGACCTCCGCCTTGCCGTCGCCGTCTACGTCGGCGCAGGCCATCAGCCCGAACAAGCCGCCCAAACAGCCCATGTTTGCGGCGGATTTTTCAAGCCCGGTGCGACCCTCGAAGATGCGGATCATGTCGTTATCGTGGAAGACGATCTCCGGCTTCCCGTCGCCGTCCACGTCCGCCGAAAGGATGGGATAACAGTAGAGGTCATACTTGAAGCGGTCGCGCGTCTTCCACATCATCTTCGGCGCCGTGAGGCCGTCGGGAAACTGAAAGGCCATCAGGGCGCTGTGGTAATGGGGATGCGCCACGATCTCGAGTCTGCCGTCGCCATCGAGGTCGGCCACCACGCACGACGACGCCTGCAGCGGCGAGAAGCCGCCGTGGAGATAATCTTTCGTATCGCCGTGACCGATGTCGCCGGCGTCGGGCCATGTGTCCACACGGCAGAGCAGCTTGCCATCGCGGCCATTGAGCACCGTGAATGCGCCGTTGGCGTAAGGCTGCCAGCCGGCGGACAGGCCGACGACCTGCTTGTCGCCGTTGCCCAGCAGGTCGTACACGCCCATAATGGAGCCGATCTCCCAGCCTCGGGTCTCCCAGATCAACTCCCCGTTGAGACGGCGCGCAAAGACCGACCCGCCCCGGGCGATGACCAGTTCGCACCGGCCATCCCCGTCCAAGTCCGCGGGCAGGGTCTGGCCGCCGCCGACGGTCCCCAGGGCATGCCTCCAGGCGACGCCAAAGCCCTCCAGACTCCCGCTTAGCGCCGAGAAGCCGTGCCGCTGCGGGCCGCGACGGAACATCGGCCAACTTGGATCGGGAGCAAGCTTGACGTCAAGCCTGACCCGCGCGTCTTCCTTCACACTGAGCGGTCCGATATGAGACGGCATATAGTGAAGGGCCGCGGCGGTCCCCTTGATCTCGCCCGCACTCACCCCCGCGACGTAATCGCCCGCCGGCCCCGTCGCAACGGACACGCCGTTCAGCGTGACAAGGGCGTCGGCCACCGGCGCGCCCGTGCGCGCATGAGTGAGACGCCCCTCGACGAAGCCTAGACGCGCGCCATAGTGGAGTTCCACCTTCCGCACAACCGGACTCACATCGCTGCGCGTGGAGGCCAGATCAAGCTGGTATTGCACAAAGCGGCCCTTCCCCAGACGAGAAAGGGCGTGTTGACCAGCATCCGCCCTGCCCCATGCGGACCAGCCGGCGTCGGGAGTGGGAGAGTTCCCCGTGCGCACGGACAAACTCGCGCTTGTGCCCTCCGGCGTCAGCGCCTGGAAGGCGGCGCGCCAGACGACGGAATCCGGACGGCCCATGTCGTGCGGCGAGGAGACGTAGACCCCGCGAGGGCCGTAGGCGGCAGGGACCAGAGAGGCATCGTCCACGATCAGGCTGCCCTGCCCTTCGTAGGATGAAGGGCCGATAACGACGCCGAGTTCGTCGGCGTCCTGAGGCACGACGGCCATGATCGAGTATGCCTTCCACGCAGGTTCCACAACAATGTTACGCGAGACGTCCTGCCGCCAATGCGTGCCGCTCCTGAACTTCAACGCGATGCAGGCTTGTATATTGGTCTGCCCGGAGGTCCTGGCCCAGACCTCGAAGGCAAACTGCATTCCGCGGTATTCCGGCTTGAAGGGAACAAACTGAAGCAGAGCGGGTTCGCCGCGGGGTATGGTATCCACCAGTTCCCACGCTCCAGCACCGGAACGAACAACCGCCGATGGACGCAAGGCGCCCTCTTGTCCGGTCAAGCCGTTGTGCTCCCATCCGAGAGGAGCGCGAGGTTTCTTGCCGTACGGGTCCTGCATCTGCGGGCACTTGTCCGGGGCGGTCTCGAACCCCGGATCGGACAACAGATTGCGGCCCGCAAAAGACAGTCCCAAGCCGCCGATCTGGTCGGAAACGAACACCCCGCGACATTCCCCCCGGCCTAACCCCGAATGTATGTCCTCCACCCAGGAGTCGCCGTATGCGGCGGCAGACACGGACAGAATCGCGAAAGCCGCCCATAATGCCCTGCAACGCCTCATGCTGATTTCGCTCCCTTCTTGATGACAGACCGAGCGCGCCTGGCGGCAAGAAGACGGTAGTCCATGGCCGGAAATATGTTGTTCCGTTCCTCCAGGCGCGCCAGGTATTCGGCGTTTACGACGCCGGCAACAATCTGATTGTACAGGTTTGTGAAGGCCACGAGGTGCTCCTGGGTGCGGCGCAGAGCGTAGTCCACCATCGTTCCCGATCTCATGATGAAGGCCCAGTCGCTGGCCTGCGCCAGGAGCAATTCGCGGGCGGCCTGATTGAGGGCGCGGCGCACGAGCGTGCGCGTTGCGGCATCGCGGCGCGTCCGGCTCGCTGCGGCCAGTCGGGCCATGCGCACGGAGGCCGCATGCAAGTGCCTGTAGACCCAGTCGTTCTTCCCGCACACCCATGCCTCGCTGTATCCGCGATGCCCCCAACTGCCGGCCGACGGCGTGAGAACCTGATTTTCCGGGTACTGCCGGAGATACTCCGAAGGCGTGATGAACTCGAACACCTGCTGTTCGGTGTTGCTCTTCCGGATGAGGAAGTCCAGCCAGTCCGGTCCCTCAAACCACCAGTGCCCGAAAAGTTCGGCATCGTAGGGGGCCACAACGATGGGCTTGCGGTCCATGTGGCGCGCGTGCCATTCCAACTGCCGTTCGCGGTTGAACATGAAATTGGCCGCATGGGCCTGCGCCTTCTGTAAGGCCCGGTCGCGCACGTACGGCTCTTTTTGGTCGGTCTCGCCGGTGATGCGATAGTACTTGATGCCCGTGTTGACGCGGGTTCCGTCGGGCAGTATGTAGAGCCCCACGTACTCAAGGTCCAAGTCGTAGCCGATGTCCCGATAGAACTCCCGGTAGTCCGCGTCGCCGGGATAGCCTACCTTCGAGCTCCACACCTGAACCGTGCATTCGGGGTCTCGGCCAAACACCGCCACGCCGGACGGACAACACACGGGCGCATAGACGCCGTACCTGGGGGGCGTCGTGCCCATCATCAGGCCGTGCGCGTCCACGAAGAAGAAACGGATGCCTTCCTCAGCGAGTATCTCGTCAAGACCCGGGTAGTAACCGCACTCGGGCAGCCACATGCCGCCGGGTTTGAGGCCGAAGACGCGTTCGTACTCCCTGACGGCCACGCGCACCTGCGCCCGCACGGCGTCGGGCTGAGGCTTCAGCGCCGGCAGATAGCCGTGCGTGGCCGCGCAGGCGAGCAGCTCCAGGTCACCGCGTTCGCGGAGCCAGGAGAAGGCGCGGGTGAGATCGCCGTTCCATCGGTTCAGGGTCTCGAGCATCTGGGCGAAACGGCGGTGGTACATGACCGCGAGCGGGTGGAATTGGTCCTGGCCCTGCGTTCGCTGCCTCTCCCTGTCCGACAGTTCGATGAGCTTCTCCAGATGAGTCCTGCAGCGTCGTTGAAGAAGCGGGTCCTGCATCATGGCGCACAGGGTGGGGGACAGCGACATGGTGAGCCGGAAGCGTATTCCATCGCGCTCGAGGCCTTCAAAGACGTGAAGCAGCGGGAGATACGACTCGGTGACGGCCTCGTAGAACCAGTCTTCTTCCAGAAAGTCCTCATGCTCCGGATGCCGGACGAAGGGCAGGTGAGCATGCAGAACGATGCAGAGATAGCCTCGAGCCATTTTCCAGGATTCCCAAGGGCGCAGAGGCCCCCCGCCGGCGCCTGCGGTCAACGCTTTCGGACAGTCACCGCAAGCACGCCGTCAAGCACAAGCGGATCGCTGTGGTCGAACGGCCAGGCCGGACACCAAGACCCATCGTGACAGATTGTGTGGGAGCCGCCCGGAGAAACAACCGGCGCCGGCCGCCCGACCAGAGCGGCAAGCGTTGCTTTATGCGGCAGCGCACGGCCAGGCGAACGCGCCGCGTCCATCGGGACCGGCACGAAGACGGAGAGGTTGGACGCCCGGTAATGCGCAGCGACCGTGACCCACGACGGCCCCGGCCCAATGCCCATCCATAATGTGCCCAGTTCCACGGAGAACTGCCGCAAATGGTACGACTTGGGGCCGACCTCGGTTTGGAAAGTAGCCGAACTGACTCTCGCGCCCGGCAGCGGCTCGCCAGGCGAGGAGCGATGGCGCAGGGGCCGGGTCCGAACCCGTCCCCATCTCTCCTCGCCGAAAGGCGCAGGGTGAACAGGCGGTGTCTCGATGCGGTTCGAACGCGCAAGGGCGTCGGCCTTTCCCTTTGCGCCGACCAAGACAAGCTCGGCGTACAGCAACCGGTGGGGAGACCAAAGGTTGATGTACCAACTGTTCGCCTGCGGTGTCAACTCGATGTCGAATTGGAAGGGGACTTCCTCGGCGCTCTTGGCGGCGCCGTCGCGGTTTGTCACATCATGGACGCGAAGCGCCATCTTCGCATCGCGCCCCGACCGGCCCATTTTCTTCCGGGCCTTCTGCATGTCTTCTTCAGCCACTTCCCAGTAGGCAAAGACCCAATACGGGTCCACTTCCATCAGGGTAAGCTGGGTCAGCCCGTATGAGGCCGGCAGGTTGGCCAGCAACGGGATGTCCTGGACAGGCGAAGGGGGGGAGGGGCGCTTCACGGCCCGGCGGGAGATTTTCGGGCTGCGCGCCCGCCAGACGGATGGGCGGGGCGAGCGACGTGGTGAAAGCCTGCGAGGCATCCGTCCCAACCTTTCCTTGAATGGCGCTGCCGCTCGCGTTTCACACGCGCTTGGCCTGCACGCGCCGAGCGGCAGGCGAACAATGGCACCGTCACATTGTAGCGCACGAATCGCCGGATTCAAGGTGATTCTGCGCGTCCGCCAAGCCTGTCGCGAAAAAGGCATTTTTTGAGGGGACGTCAAACGCCGGGGGGGGC
>CAYPFP010000035.1:0-27763 GCA_964409935.1 uncultured Planctomycetota bacterium
GCCGCCAGCAGCGGGACCCAGCGCGTGGAGTCCATGCCGCGCACGGCGCTGGCCGCCCAGCCTTTCACCGGCCCGAAGGCGACATCCGGCGGGAAGATGTGTTGGGCCGGCGCGGACTTGACGGCCGCCACCCGCTTGAGACGGTAGTCGGCGTCGAAGACGCCAATCTGCATCGGCCCGACGACCAGGCCGTCCTGAGGAACGCCCGTGCCGGTGTTCATCGGCCTGGCCCTGAGGCCCGTGATATCGGCCAGGTGCACGCCGTCGAACCATGCCGTGCCGGAGGCCAGGTACAGCCCGCACTTGATGTACAGCGTCGTCACGCCCGGCTCGGGGGAGAAGTCGTATTCGAATCGCGTCCACTCGGTCGTGCCCTTGACCTGTGCAAAATCGCGGTGCTTTATCAGCTTCTCGTCGGGACCGTGCTGGTAGAGGGCGACATACGCAAAGCCGTTGGGATTGGGGGCGACGTCCCTGGTCCTGACCAGGGCGCTGACGCGGTATTCGCGGCCTGCGACGGCGGGCGCGCGCAGGTCCCATTTCACCTCGCTGGGGCCGGCGACCGCGGCGACCTCGACCTTCGCGCACCGCTTCCCCTCGGCGGGGTTTTCCTCGACGATGGAGCACGTGGGCGCGCTGCGGCGCCATTTTGCATCCAAGTCCTTGCCGCCCGGGGCGCGCTCGGTCTCGGTCTTCTCAAAACCGCCGTCGAACAGCAGCGACTTGTCCGGATGCAGGGCCTCGGCCAGGCGGCTTGCGTACGTCTTCTCCGGCACCCATCTGCCGCCCTCCTCCAACAAAAGGGAATTGAAGGCGTAGCCGCCGATGGAGATGAACTTGCCGCCGCTTCGCAGGTAGTGGACGAAGGGCTCGCGGGCCGCGCCGGGGAAGCTCTCGCCGCAAGGCAGAACGACAATGTCGAAGCGCGAGGGCGTGAGCTGCGCGGGGTCGCTCAGGTCCGCAATCGTCAGGAATCCGGCATCAGCGCCGCCGGCGCGGATCATGTCGGCGAGCGCTTCGGGCGAGGACGGCGTCCCCGTCGTCGGGAAGTTCTCGCTGCGCAGAATCCCGACGACGCCTTTTTCCGTCCCTGTGTGCGAGCGAACCTGCGCGGCCTCGTCGAAGCGGCAGGCGCGGCGGCCTTCCACCAGCGTCCAGTTGTCGAACCAGGCCGTTCCCCGCGCATTGAAGATGCCGCACCGGAGCGAGACGACCTCGGCGCCGGGAGCAAGCTCGAACGTGAACGAATGGCGGCCCCAGTCCGCCGCGTCTCGGACGACAATGAAATCCTTGAACGCCGTCATCCGGCCGTGAAGGTCAAGTTGGTAGACGGCCGCATAGGCGTATCCGCCCCCGACGATGCCCTGGGCCTTGACGTCCACGGCGGCGGTGTAGGCGCGGGGCTTGGAGCCGACATAGATGTTCTGCTGAAGTCCGCAGCCGTCCTGCGCCTGGACGCATTGCCCACCGCGCGGCGAGGAGACGAGGGTTACGCCCGTTGCCGAGGCGGTCCAACCGGGCAGGCCCTTCTCGAAGGCGCCGTTGGAGACCAGAGAAAGCGGTTGCTCCGCCGCCCCCAGGGCGCAGCCCGCCATGACAAGCCAACCCGCAATCAGATGCCGGATGTGCATGATTCGTCCTATGTGATCTGTTGGCCGTGACGGCGAAGCCTTGACCGCAGTTCGCGTTCGGCGCGTTCGAAAACGGAACGGAGGCCGTGGCGCGTCTTTTCGTCGGCCTTGATGGAGAGGTTGTCGAGCCATTCCATGCCGCCGTGGATGAGGGTCATGATGTAGACGGCGTCGGTGGGACTGAAGGCCTCCTGGTCGCCGACGACGACGTACACGGGCGACGTATGCGCGGCGACGTTGATGGGCCAGCAATGCCACACCATGTTGCGGCTGAAGCACCGCGCGGCGAGCCAGCCGCTTCGCGTAATCTTCACCCGCGCGCGCAGAGACAGTTGGTTGACCCCCTTTTCCGAATGCGTGGCCGCGACCACTTCGCCGTTGTGGACGATCTCGAGTCCATGAATGGGCTGGGCGCACACGGCCCAGGCGTCCGTCTCGATGGTTCCGCCGCCGGCGGGCATGCGAAACTCGTCGCCGACCTCGTGATTTTCGGCGACGAAGCCGATCAGGGGGCCGCTCGTGGTGAACGTGCGGCCGGCGCGAACAGCCCGGCCCCAGGCGTTGAAGTTGAATTGGTCGTTCCGGTCCAGTCGCGCGTAGGTGCGCACGCCGCCGACGGGCATCCCCGCCGACATCTTGTCGGTGCCGCCCACGGCGGGCAGGCGGTAGCCGCAGTTCAGGTAGCGATACCACTCGCGGATCGGGAGCGTGTCGAGCCGGTTGTTCAGGATGTTGAACTGCCGGACCTCCAGGGCATCGTACTTGCCGAGCACGATGTCGGCAGAGTTTTCGCAATTGGGGCTGGGGAAGTGCGGGCGGATGACGACGCCGCGCTTGGCGCGGCACTCGTCGGCCCAATCGGCCATGGCGCGGACATCCGCGTCGCCGAACCAGGCCTCGCTCGGCCCGCCGGTGCACATCGGAAAGACGGGCTGGCCTTTCACGCCGAGCATGCTGATGTGGCCGAGCAGGTGGTGGCGATTCTCGGTGCCGACGAAGACGAGCGTGTCCGGCGTGGAGCAGCCGGAGACGCCGCCGGTGATGTCGCCCACGTTGGTGAAGAGTCTGCCCCACTGCGAGGCGAGCAGGTTCACGAGGTTCAGGCCCTCGCACTGCCCCTCCAGCCAGGCGGTCTGCGGACTGATGAAATGCACGTGCGTGTCGGCCGTCACGAAGTCCTGGCGGCGCATGTCGGTGAACCGCCGGATGTCGAGCCGGAGTTCGCGTTGGCCGGGCTTGATGTCCAGTCTCCGTCGTACCGGCGTGTACTCGAAGCCCTTGTGCAGTTCGACGAAGACGTCGCCCACCGGCAGCGCGATCTGGAACTCGCCGGGCAGGTACGCAAAGGTGGCGTTGCCCAGCACGATATTGCCGCCCTCGTCCTCGAACCAGTTCGTGTTGACGTCGGCGGGGTGGCCGTAAGGGGGCAGGTATTCGCCGCGCGGGCCGAGAAAACGGGCGCGGGTCGGGACCGGCTTGTTCGTCTCGGCGTCCACGACCTTGACGCGCACCCAGGTCCTGTGGGGATGACAAAGCTCGACGCGCACGCCGCCCTTACCGCGGGCCCGGCCTTTGCTCAGGGCCTCGCCGTAGGAGACCTCGAAGTCCTTCTCGCCCGCCTTCACAAAAAATGAAGCGGCGGGAGACCCCGTAGCCTCGACCAGGTAATCGCGCTGCGGCCCGGGTTTGGGCCGCTCCTGACCCAGTCCGCTCAAGGGGTCCTTGAGCCATTTCTTCGGTTCGAGTCCTTCCTTGGGATACACGCGCGTCACGTGGCCCATGTCCATATCCACCTTGAGCGCGGCCGGCGCGACCTTGGCCTTCGGCGGGAGCGAGATTTCGAAGGTGTTGCGCGACTCGTGGCGAAGCGGATGTTCGGGGAAATGCGCGAGCGTCATGGCAAAAAGGGCGATGCCGTCCTCGGTGAGCGACTCCAGGCGCACCGCCTTAATGGGGGTTTCGGGCTTCGGGTTCGGCATGGCGAATATCCAGATGCCCGGCAACCCGTTGTTGCCCAGCCCCGTCTGCGCGTAGCCCCAGGCCGCCGGAGAGCCGGGCTTGAGGGGGATCATGCTCGCCATCGTCTCGGCCACGAACGAGCCGCGCCCCCACGGCACGACCAGAGGCGAGATCTCAAAACGCCTTCGGATCACGCGGGCATGGAAGGTTCCATCCGCGTACAGCAGCGTGTACCGCGCCAGTTCGTCGCCCACCGAAGGCGCAAGGTTGTCCCCGTCGCGGCCGGCGCAACAGTGCGCGATGCAGACGTAATGCCCCTTGGCCTTGACGGGCACGATCGCGGGCGGGCCGCTGGCGCCTTTTTTCGCGGGCGGGGCAAGCACCAGCGCGTGCGCGCGCGCCGAGAGCTTCCCCATCTCGAAAGGGATGCCCCGCGCGTTGACCTCGCCGAGTTTCTGGCGAGCCAGCGTATCCAGCGAAGTCTTGTCCCAGAGGGGTTTTTTCGCCTTGGGCGGATAGGGTTTGCTTAGCGCGACGTTAAAGACGCCAGACATCCTGATCGGCGTGAACTTTGACATGGCGCGCCCTCCATTGGCCGGTAACCTGCCTTCACAAGGTCCAAAGCCGGGGAAAGTCTATGGCTTGTCGTCCAGGAAAAGGATGCACTGCTCGATAACGCCGGACTGGTTGGAATTGAAGCAGATGCGCGTCCCATCGGCGCTGGGCCGCGCAAGGGGTTGCGCCCAGAACATGTCCCCCGCCGCGCCCCGCCCCCCGGCGCGCGAGTACATCGTGCCGCTGCGGGCCAGGAACTTGTGCGTCCCGTCCATCCGAATCTGCACGATCTCGTCGAGGAGCGGCGCATACGACGGGGGAACGTTGCCGCCCGACGGGAAGAAGGACGCGATGAACCACTCTTTCACCCTGGAGGGCCATGCGAGATGGAGATTCTGGACGTACGCCGTCTTCTCGCGCGGGGCGCTGTAGAGCACGCGCACAGGGTGCGCGCGCACAGGGTGCGCGCGCTCCTCGCCGCTGTCCAGGCTCGCCACGCATATCTCCAGCGGGGCCTCGCCCCCCTGCGTCCTGCGCCCGCGCGACATCTTGAAGTACGCCAGCTTGCCGTCGGGCGAGTAATCGTAGTGCCCGCCGCCGCCGATGGAATCGAACTTGCGCACGACGGCGCCGGTGTCGTCGTAGACCACGATGGCCTGTTGAGCCAGCCCCGGCGCGGCATAGGCGGTGTCAATGCAGTTGCGGTACCCGGTGTAACGCGGCTTGCCCCAGTCCACGTTGCAGCCGGCAGGAACGTTGATCGTGAACGTGCGTTCCTCGCCCATGTCCGGCAGACGATAGGACCGGAAGACGTTGTCGGACGTGATGACCAGGATCCTGTCGCCGTCCTGGTTCACCGATGGCCCGTTGGGTTTCAGAAAAAGCGGCGCAAACGATTTCAGCGACGCGGCCTCGCCGGTTTTCACGTTGTACCTGAAAAGGTCCGAACCTTTCCAGGTGTAGAGAATGTCGGGGTTGTTGCGGTCCCAGCACAATCGCCAATCGTATTTCTCGATGGAGAAGAGACTCTTGATGAAGCGGCCCTCGCCGTCGTAAAGAACCACCTGCCAGTTCTTCTGCTGCGGATCGGTCCAGATGCCGAGCATGAGCGAATCGTCGGCGTTCCAGGGATTGCGATTGTAGTAGAAGTTGTGGGCGTGGCCGTCCGGATTCCTGATCTGCCGGATCCGGCCGCCGTAGGTCGGGTCCACGAAGTCCTTGACGCCCGCGCCCTGTGCGCGCGCGCCCTGTGCGCGGGGGGGCGGCGCCTGGCCCTGCGCCAGCGCGCCGGGCGCGAGCGCACACACCAACACCAGGAACACCGGGAGGGAAAGTGCCACCGTTCGCATGCCGTTCCTCCTCATTTCAAGTGAACGATTTGCACGTGGCGGATGCCGGCCGCCGTGCAGGCCTCCAGAAACGGGCCGAGATACTCCGACGGCGTGGCCTCGTTGATCCTGAAGACCACCTCCTGCCCGGGCAGTATGCGCAGCGCCCGCCGCAAGAGATCGCGCAAGGCAGGCGGGTTTACGCGCCTTCCGCCGGTGAAGGCCCAGCCCCGGGCGTTGACCTCGACGAAGACGGGCGCAAGCGGCCCCGCGTCCTGCAGCGCGGCGTCGCTGCCGGCAAACGCCTCCAGATCAAAGTCCTCGCTTCGCTCGGCCCAGATGAATGCGCCCAGCGGCAAGACCAGGCACGCCGCAAGCAGTCCGGCCGCCGTCAGGGCGGAGAGCGTGAGTATCCACTCTGCGCGTTCTGCGCTTCGCGGCCATATCGGGCACAGGGCCTTCATCGCTACTCCATCTCCCGGGTCACCACAAGACGCACATCCTGGATGCCGGCGGCGCGCGCCCTGCCGAGGATCTCCAGAAACGACTTGGGACGCACGCCGCGCTCGCAATGGACGATGAGCGGAGGCGTCGGCTTCTTGAGGAGCATCTCCGCGAAGACCAGGTCCACCTCTTCGCGGGGGAAGGGGTTTGTGTTGACCAGCATGGCGCCGTCTTCGGTCAGCGTGATCGTCGTCGGGACGGGGGCCGCAGGCCGCGCCCCGAGCGGCAGGCGTTTCTCCGCGGCCTGCTCGACGGCGGCGGGCCGTCCCTCGCTGTACGCAAAGACGCCAAGCCCGGCCAGCACGAACAGAACCATCGCCGACATCGAGAGAAAGACGGCGTAGCCGAGCAGGCTTTCGTCAGAGATGATGGCGCGTGACAACATGGATCAATCGGGAACCCGCAAAACGATTGTGCCTCAAACCCTCATGGTTCCCGGCGCTGATGCGCTTCCTCCAGGAATTCGCGCAGCGGCGCCGACGCGGCGAGACCGACCCTCGCGATGCGCCGGCGCAGCCAGAAGTAGGCGATCATGACGGCCACCGAAAGAAGGAGGCCCGACGCAAACGGAACCAACGCCCCCACAACGCCGCGCGCCACATCCGCCGTCGTCGGCGGCGACAACGACATCATGCGCGCGAAGATTTCCACCAGCGCAAGCACCGCGCCCAAAAGACCCACCAGCGGGGCGATCACGGCTATGCCCAGCGGCAGCGCAAGGCGCGCGTAGAGGCTTGCCAGCCCTTCTTCGAGCGCCTGGTACGCGCCGGCCTCCATGACCTGAAGCCCCTCGGCGGCGCGGCGGAACCCCACCCGCAGTGCCTCGGCCACCAGAAAATCCCTGCCCGCGCACACGGCCGCCGCTTTCGCCGGACCGTCTGCCGTCAGATGCCGGCGCAGTTCCGACAGGAACATCTCCGGCACCGTCACGCTGCGCCGCGTCCTCAGAAAACAGTCCACGAGCGCAACAAACGCGACGACCGACGCCGCGAGGATCACGATCTCGATCCATCCCGCCGCCCAGACGTACTCCCCCAGCGTCTTGAAGCCCTCGTCGGCGGAACCCGCCGCCCACGCCGCCGGGCACACGAGAACGAGTGCCGCAACAAGCGCGCACATCAGCCGTCGCTTCATCCGGTCACTTCGCATTGAGCTTAGGCTCCTTGCTCATGGCATCCATCGAGGCCTTGGGCGTCGGCGCGGCGGACGCGGCCATCGCCCTGCCACGATACGAAAAACGGAACCTTTCCGCAAGCTCGCGTTTAAGGTCGGCGGCCTGCGCGACAAGGCCGGCCTTCTCGCAGGCAAGGGCGCCCTGGTACAGGCATTCGCTCTGCAAGGCCGGCGACTCATGGGTGTATATCGTTGGGACCCGCAGAAAGGCGACGGCGGCCAGCCGGGCGTCGCCGGTTTTCAGGTAAGCCGCGCCCAGGTGGTGAAAGGCGCGGGGCTTAAGTTCTTCGGGCAGCGCGCCGATGTCCTTTTCCAGCGAGGCGGCGGCATCGGCCGCCTTGTCCCGCGCGAGGGCAATCTCGGCCGACAGCAGTCGGCCGAGGCGGCGGGCAAAATCGTCGTGCGAGGCGCGGAGCATGTCGAGATAGACTTGCGCCTCTTCGGTCTTTCCTTCAGCCGCCAGAATCCCCCCAAGCAACGCGCGCACAAGAGCGGCCGGCGGGCCGGTCTGCGCATCTTGGTCGCGCAGCGCCTCGGTCAGGCGCGAGAGCGCGGCCTCGTTTTCGGCCGCGCCGAAAACGGCCAACGGCAGGCGCGCGTACCGCACGGTCTCGGGGTTGGCGCGAAGCGCATCAAGGTAAATGGAGACGGCCTCCGCGAAGCGGCCCTCGGCCAGCCTGCACTCCATGAGTTCAAAGCGGTATCGTTCGGCCAGCCAGCCCGCCCGCTGCGAGGCGATGGCGCGGCCCAGCGCCTCGGCCGCCCGACCGGTCTCGCCCTTCGCGCGCAGCGCCTCGACCTCCGACATCGCCGGATCGTTCTCCCGCTGCACGTCCGCCACCTCCTCGCGGCGGTGGTAGACGATCTTCGCGCCCGCATACTCGACCCGGATGCCCCGTTCCTCGGCGCGCAGAATCTTCCCCCGCGCCACGATGCCGTTCTTCAGCGTGATGGTCTCGGCGGGGGCGATTCGCACGCCAAGAGCAAAGGCAGGAACAAATAAGAGACCTCCAACGATTACACGGGCAATTGGTCCCATGTCCTTCCTTCCAATACACGTCCTGCGCGCTTCTTATTCACGCCGCCCCATTGCTTGAAAAAGAACGAGACGTTAAGCCTCTCGCATTGTTTCCGAATGTCAATTGCCCATTGGGCTTTCATTGGCCGCGCCCCCGGACCGGACTCGCCTCCAACAATGACCCAGTCAATCCCATGGAGATCCAATCCCGGCACAGGGCCAAGCAATGGCTCCAGAGAGAGAAACTTGAGCCGCGCATGCGTCTTCCTCAAATGATCAATTCGGTACCGGTATTCCTCATTCTCAACAGTGACACCCATCCAAACATTTGGAGGCCACTCAATCTCAGAATCCAGCGCCAACATCCTTTCAGAACGCTTTGTGAGTACCTGGAAGGTGTGCCAGAATGCGCGGCGCATCACATCGAAAGCCTTCAAAATGAAACTATCGGGAACCGCTTTGTGAAAAATGTCACTCATCGAGTTCACAAAAACCATCTGCGGTTTCTTCCAAGACAACGGCGCGCCCAGAACAGCTTCATGGACGGCGAGTCTGAAACCTTTGGCATAATTGGGTTGGCCCATTGCCTGCAAACGAAAGGCCATCCGTTCCGCGTAGCAGTGCTGGCACCCGGGGCTTACTTTTGTGCATCCGGTCACTGGATTCCACGTGGTCTCAGTCCACTCAATCTTGGTTTTCGCCATCGTCTAGATCCTCAAGATCGGCACTTCCTGAAGATGTCAGATGCGATTTTGGCCGCGTTCTTCTTTTGGGACGCAAAGAACAGATAGTACAGAATTGCGCCGGTCCTGTTTGTCATAGGAACTGGCTCAGGAACGGATTCAAATCCTGCTACAGAGTTCAGTCTCTTGCGAAACGCCTCAGCGATCACTTCATTTGCGGCTTTTTCGTCCTCCATACCAAAGAGCGTCCGAGTCGGTTTGTATGCGACCTTTCTCCAGGAATCGTCGCCCCAAAAGGCATCCATCCTAGTAATGGAGGACTGCGAAACCTTTTCGGGCACACGCCACAGCACGTTACGGTTCATGTCCATGACCGGAAAATTCAGAAACATGTCTATGGTTTTCATCCTTCCCGCCTTCTCGATAACGGGCCATGTGAGGTGCAGACCATACGGGTCGAGCAGGCAGAGAGCTCGCTTGTACTCGTCGTAGCGAACTTGCGGGAAGATTTCCTCAAGCAGGATCTTGTTGCAGTCCCCTTGATAAGTGTGAACATTGGGTTTCTTCCCAACCAGTTCCCGCAGCATTTCCAATTTCTCACCATCCAGATCGATAAGAAAGTATTCGTCGAACGGTGGAAGCACATACAAGGCATTTAGCGGGCTTCCCGGAATCAGCCGACCGGTTTCCTTCGAAATGTTCGCGCCGGCTCCGGCGAAGGCGTCTATATAAATGTGGCGGAAGCGCGCTTGCCCCTTTGCAGAAAAAATGGTCGAATACGCCCTTGCGTATTTCTGAACAATCTCGAGCTTAATCTCGGACCATCGGCCAATCTCATCAAGACGAAAGCCACCAGGACTTGCCATAGTTTGCCTCGTATGCATCTACGCCGTAGGTCATGCGCGCCTTGCCAGCACACGACTTAGGAAAGCCTTTGTCCTGCCCGTTTTCGGATGTGTGAAGATCTGTTCCGGCGGGCCGGTCTCGACGATGTCGCCGTGGTCGAAGACGACGACGCGGTCGGCGACCTCGCGCGCGAATCCCATCTCGTGCGTGGCGATCAGGCTCGTCAGGCCGTCCTCGACCAGTTCCTTGATCACGCCGAGCACTTCGCCGACCATCTCGGGATCCAGCGACGACGTCGGCTCGTCGAAGAGCATGGCATCGGGTTTCATGGCGAGGGCGCGCGCAATGGCCACGCGCTGCTGCTCGCCGCCGGAAAGCTCCGACGGATAGCTCTTGGCCTTGTGGGCGAGATTGATCCGCTTGAGCAGCGCGACCGCCTCCTGCTCGGCCCGCTCTCTGTCTTGTCGCATCACCCGCACCGGCGCCTCGACGATGTTCTCGAGCGCGTTCATGTGCGGAAAGAGGTTGAACTGCTGGAACACCATGCCCACCTTGCGCCGGATGTGCCGCACCGCCTCCCGGTGTTCTCGGCACGGCGCTTTGTGCTCGCACGCCGTGAACTCGACGCCTTCCACGATGACCTTGCCGTCGCGGAAGGTCTCCAGTCCGTTGATGCACCGCAGGAACGTGCTCTTGCCGCTGCCGGAGGGGCCGATCAGGACGACCACCTCGCCTTTCTCCACGTCGAAGTCCAGGCCCTTGAACAGGTGCGTGTCGCCGAAATACTTGTGAAGGTTCCGAACCGAGATCATCTCGCCCCTTTCATCCGCGCCTCCAGCCGGCGGCTGAGCAGCGACAACGGGTAACTCATCCCGAAATACAGCAGCGCCGCTATGAGGCCGAGTTCGAAGAATCGCAGCGTGGTCGCCGCAAGGATGTTGTACGTCTTCGTCAGCTCCACCATCGCGATGATGGAGACGAGCGAGGAGTCCTTGAACAGGGCGATGAAGTCGTTCGTGATCGCCGGCAGGGTGATTCGAATGGCCTGCGGCAGGACGATCCGGCGGATGGCCAGTCCCTGCGTCATGCCCAGCGCCAGCGCCGCCTCCGTTTGCGAGCGGGGGATGGCGTTGATGCCGGCGCGGTAGATCTCCGCTTCGTAGGCCGCATAGTTCATGCCCAGCCCCAGCAGGGCGGCCGCCATCGGGCTGAGGGATATCCCGATATTCGGCAGGCCGTAATATAGTATGTAAAGCTGGATGAGCAGCGGCGTCCCCCGGTAGACCTCGATGTAGGCTGTCGAGAGCGCCGACAGCGGCCTCGGCCCGTACAGGCGCACGAGCGCCAGGACCAGCCCCAGCCCGATGGCCAGCCCCATCGAGACCACCGAGAGCACCACCGTGATGCCCGCGCCCTTCAACAGCGACGGAATGAAGGTGTAGAGGGGCACCTCTTTGCTCTTTTCCAAGTCGGCGTAGCCGGCGGACATGGAGACCAGTTCGAAGAGCTTTTTCCTGGGCCTCGTTCCAGAGTCCCCACTTCTCGTAAATGCGTTTCAGTTCGCCGTTGCGCAGGAGATTGTCAAGTATCCGGTCAATCTCCTTTTTCAGGGCCACGTCGTTCTTGCGCACCGCGATCCCGTACACCCCCTCGCCGAAGGGCGGTCCCTGGAAGCGCAGCTTGGGATTGGGCTTCCCGTAGTAAACGGCGATGGGAAGGTCCAGCAGCACGGCGTCCAGCCGTCCCAGCGCCAGGTCCACGTAAGGCTCGGCCTGGCCGGAGTACACCTTGATGTCCACGCCCCCGACGTCGGGGGCGCCGCCGATGCCGTTCAGTATGTCCTGCGCCACCGCGCCGGACAGCGTTCCGACTTTCTTTCCTTTCAGGTCGTCGAGCGTCTGGATGCGGGTTTCTTCTTTGCGCACGACGAGTTGCTCGGTGTAGACGTGATAGGGCGCGGAGAACAGGAACTTCTTTTCTCGCTGCGGGGTGATCTCGATCCCGTTCATGACGATATCAAAGTCGCCCCTCTGGAGCGCCGGCAGCAGGCTGTCCCAGGCGTTCTGAACCTGTTTGGCCTTGACGCCCAGCTCGGCCGCGATGGCGCCGGCGATGTCCACCTCAAAACCTTTGAGGACTTCCGGATTCTGGGGGTCCCAGAAAACATACGGCGCGCCGCCCTCGGCGTCGGCGCCCCAGAGCAGTACCCCGCGCTCCTTGATCTTGTCGAGGGCGGTCAGGCGCGACCTGGACAGGCACAGATAGTGCCAGGCGATCAAGACGACGATAAGGACTGAGGCGATCCAGAGAAATCGCCGCATAGGAATCGCTCCTCAACTGTATCTTGGGAATGCCGCCGGATGCGCCCAAACAGGTTGGGCGTTCTTTTCTGCTGTTTCACGGCTGCTCTATCGCGGCCAACTCCCTGACGCCTTGCCTGAAAACCTGAAAGCTCTTGGACCGGTTCCGATCGGGATCCATGTACTGTGAAACCCTCCGTGCGACTTCAATCTTGGGGAGGCCGCCAGGGTAGTAGTCCAGCTTCTGCAGAAGCCTTTCCAGTGTTTCCCAGGTTCCGCCCCTTATTGCATCTGGCTCTCGGTATCCAACTCTCTTTGTCAGTGTCTTGGGGATGCGGGGATAGGCTTGTATAAGGGCGCTCATATCGCCAAAAAACCAAGCCTCAAGCTCTTCGATGGCTATACGGTTGAGTACCTGGAATCTGCCCCCCACCCCTGAAATGGAGCGAGTAGTCAACCCGGCATCACGGGCGTATTGTTCAAGTGCGTCTTTGAGCTTCCGACAGTCTTGCCTATCCAGATCAGTCAGTATCACAATGCGCCAGTCCTTAGGCAACCAGCGGCTATAGCCTCGCAGTCGTTCAGGGAGTCTGGCTAGTAGGTCGCGCTTTCCTTGGTGGACGTGAAAGGCAGAAGAAACGCCTGGGCCGACGATCTTGGGCACAAGGCTCTGCAAGGCGGCCTCGGCCGATGGTTCCTCCACGAGAAACTCAATGTGCATTCCCGCCGCTCCTTACCTCTTCTGACCTCCCGGCATGGTAGGGGCGCCAGACGCGCTGAGAGGGTCACCCTCACGGAAATGCCCTTCCATCCAGAGGTGCCCAAGTTGGGCATCTTCCTGACAGAACTCTCGGATTCCTTGCACATCGGCTGCCCGTGTGGCCTGAGTATAGCCGGGCTCGTCCCGATGAAGGATCCAGAGCTCTTCAGCCTTGAGGCCATTCACAAAAAACGGCGAGTGCGTAGTCACCATGAGTTGTGTGCGATCCGTGGCTTGGCGGCACTCCTCCGCCAGTTCTGGTAACAAGCGCGGATGAAGCTGATTCTCCGGCTCCTCCATGCCGATGAGCTGCGGCGGGCTGGGATCGTACAGGAGGGTAAGATAGGCCAGCATCTTGAGCGTGCCGTCAGATGCGAATTTTGCCAGGATCGGCGTTGCGAACGGAGCATCCTTGATCTGCAGGAGAAGGCGGCCGTCCGGCATCAGGTCTGCGCCAATCCTCTCCAGCCGGGGGACTCGGCGCGATAGTGTCTCAACTATTTGCTGAAGCCTATCCGGGTGCTGCTCCTTCAAGTACTGGACTACATTTGGCAGGTTGTCGCCCGTGGCCGAAAGCCGTTCCTGTGGTCCTGCCTCAGGTACCCCGCGAGTGTTGTCCGCCGTGATGTAGGATAAGTACCAACCCGTGATGAACCGCCGCAATGCGCTCACGCGCGGATGCTTCGCAAACTGCCCCAAGGTGCTCACGGCTAGCATTTCCCGGGACTCCAACTCCTCTTGTATCCTCTGGTCTTTCTCGTCGGGCAATTCCCCTGAAATGACCGCGCCTTGCCCGTCATGGAAATCGAGAAAGGCAAATGGGCGACCACGCCGCTGCCGCTTCCATTTCAGCGATTCCTTCGCAACAAAGGGGCCTGTAGAGTCTTCTTCAATGGCGAGGTGATAAGTGATTAGAGGGTGCTCCTTTGTCTCGCGGTACTTCAACTCTATGACAACAGCTCCGGTTGCCCCGCGAGTTCGCAATTCCTTGAACCTTCCGCGCCGGTCCCATGCCTTTCTCAGGCCCACGGAGAAACACTCGGACAAGAAAGCGAAGACGTCGAAAACGGTTGACTTGCCGCTGCCGTTTGGCCCGAGGAAAACGGTTAGGGGAGTAAGCCTCTCCATCTTCAGATTGCGCAGCACACGGTAGTTCTCCACCCTAAGGGACTCAATCCGAGGAACTGATTTTCTGGGCGGTTCACGATCGCTCATGGCAAATCCTCCGATCCCTGCGCGCCTCTCTGTATGAGACTATTCCATTCGAGCGGCAAGCGCGACTACAATATTATGCCAGATTTGAGCACAGGAGGAACTTAAAACATGCGATCATCTACCATCTGCGGGGCTGTCTGGGTCTGCATCCTCTCGGTGAACCTCCTCTTCGCCGAGGACATCCTGCGCGAGACGTTCGACGCGGCGGCCAGAGAGAAGCTCTTTGCGCTCACCTACGGCGACAAGCCCGCGAGCGTCGAGGCAGACGGGGCGGCGCCCGACGTCGGCCGCGACGGGGCCGGCGGCCGTCTGCGGCTCGTCTTCGGGCCGACGGCGGAGAAGAAACTCTCGTACTGGTCCTACCCGCTGGCCATGCCGGTTCCCATAATGCCCGAGGTCTCCGAGATCTCTTTCTGGGTCAAGGCGAACGTGCCGCTCTCGATGAAGATCGCCATCTCGCCCTTCGGGTTCATCTATCACGGACCGAGCTACAAGAAAATCGGCGAATGGGAGAAGGTCACGCTGCCCAACGCCTATCAAGAACTGAAGAAGTGGTGCGAGGGAGGCAAGAAAAAGGCCGAGAACGGTTGCGTCAGCAGCGTGATCGTCGCCGTGTCCAAGACGCAGGACGTCGTCGCCGAGATCGCCGTGGACGACATCGCGTTTTCCGGCCCGCCGGGAGCCGCCGAGAAGGTCAAGGCGGCGGCTTTCGAGAGGAAGACCAAGCGCGTGCGCGTGAGCGCGGTCTCGCAACTCTGGAACGACGAGGGCCGGACCCTTGCGGCGGTCCTCCAGAAGATTGACGAGGCGGCCGTGGACCGGGCCGACATCGTCGCGCTGCCCCAGGAGTGCGTGAAGACCGACGGCGAGCCGATCCCCGGCCCCATCAGCAACGCCATCGCCGAAGCCGCCAAGAAGCACAGCATGTACGTCATCGGCAACCTGCGCGAGACCGACGCAAAGGCCACGTTCGTCACGTCCTTTCTGTGCGATCGCCAGGGAAACATCGTCGGCAAGTACCGCAAGTCGCACAGGATGCCCGACGAGAACGCGGCGAGCGGCGCGCCGCTGGCCCTCGGCGACGACCTGCCCGTCTTCGACACGGACTTCGGCGTGATCGCCATGCGCATCGGCACCGACCGCTTCTTCCCGGACATTGACCACGTCTACACCGCCAAAGGCGCCCACATCATTTTCTGGTCGCAGATGCCGGAGCCGGTCGAAGACGAATACAGCCAGGATTTCCCCAGCGCGGGGCGCGCGGCCGATTACGGCGTCTTCATCGCGTGCTCGCGCTACGCGGCGGGCAAGCCCGGCTACATCACCAACATGTATCCCCCCTACTGCGGGTTCCCCATCGGGCGGGCCTACGTCATCAACAGGGAGGGGCAGCGCATCGCCTCGACCTTGCGCACGGGCGGCGGCGTGGCCACGGCCGGCATCCCCATCGCACAGCTTTTGCGCGGACGCGCCCGGCCCCCCAGCGTCCCCGGTTTCGCCGCCCTGACCCAGAAAATCGGCCTTCCCGTGAAGCCGAAGTACGCCAAACGCCAGGTCCGCATCTCCATCATCGAGGCCGGCCTGCCGGTTGACCAGCTCCTCGCCAAGCTCGACGAGACGGGCAGGATGGGATCGGACATCGTCTGCCTTTACGAACTGGTCTGGCTGCCCATCAGCCACGACAAGATGACGTTCACCGAGGCCGAGATGGAGGCCCAAAGGAAGAAGAGCGAAGCCGCGGAGAAAAAAGCCCAGGAGAATCTCGCCCGCGTCGCGCAAAAGGCGAAGCAATACGGGATGTATGTGCTCGTCGGGGGCGTCGTGGAGAAGATAGACAGCAACGTCGCCGTACTCTTCGACCGGGCCGGCAACCTGGTGTGGCGTTACTACAAGGTGGCCAAGACTCACGGCGAGCAGATCCCCGGCACAGACACGCCCGTCTACGATACCGACTTCGGCCGCATCGCCGCGCGCATCTGCGCCGACGAGTGGATGGTGGAGCTTGACCGCAGCTACGGCGTGAAAGGCGCCGACATCCTCTTCACCCCCACGCAAAGCTGGGGGCCCGACGCCCTTTTCCGCGACCTGCGCGACCTGAGCCGCGCCATGGACACGGGGATGTTCCTCGTGCAGTCCACACACCCGTCTTCGGAGGTGCGGCATCGAAGCCTGATTGTGGACCCCGCCGGCGTCGTTATCGCGCGGTCGCAGTACCGCAAGCCCAGCATCGTGACGGCCGTCGTTGACCTCGACAACGACCGGCCCCTGCGTTTCCAACGCGCCTACAAGCCGCACAAGCCCGGCGGTTACCTGCCCGAATACCAGCCCGACCAGATGCCCCAGGCTTCGAACGATTTGCGCGAGGTCGTGCTGCAGCAGCGCAGGCCGGAGCTTTACGGCGAGCTGGCGGTAGGCGGGAAATAGGGATTGTGGCGGACCCCGCGCCCCGACCCTCCGTTGCGGCCTCCGGCGTCTTGTTTGCCCGGCGTTCACCGGCGGCCGTCTGCCGTTTCACTCGTCTGCAGCGCCGCCAGCCGCGCGCGAGCCGCCCGCGCGCGCGAACCCCGCCCCATCTGTTCTTCGCACGCCGCAAGGCCCGCTAAACTCGCCGCCACGACGTCGCGCGTGGTCCTTGCGTCAAACAGCAGCAAGCAATGGCGGAACGTTGCCGCAGCTTCGGCCGGCCTGCCGGACTCGCGCAGCCGCCGGGCCAGCACGACCTGCGCCTCGGCGGCGGCCCGGCCGCCGGCCCGCGAGACCATTTCCTGAAGCAGGCTCAGCCCTTTCGGCCCCTGTCCTGTCTCGAAAAGCGCGTCGGCCAGCAGGCGTCGGGCAGCGTAGTCGGTCTCCGCGTCCGGCAAGCCGTCCGGCGGACGCGCCGCGTCCGGCAAGGCGGCCTCCGCCCCTCCCACGAGCCTTTGCAGCCTGTCGGCGGCGGCCTGCCAGTTGCGAAGGTAGGCATCGCACCGAGCCTGCGTGAGTTGCGCAAACGCGCGATAGCGTTCCTGTCTTCCGGCCTGCGCTTCGAGCGTTTCGCAGACCTGCCGCGCCCGGCCCACATCGCCCGCCTTCAGACATTCCGCCGCCAGCCAGGCATAGGCCGCAAGCGGCAGGACCTTGCTGGGGTAACGCTTCATGGTCTGAATGAGACCGGACGCGCACTCCTGAGGGCGTCCCGCCCGGAAGAGCGCGATACCGCAATGGACCAGCGCGTCGGAACGCACGGCGGCCGGGGCGCCGGCCTGATCCGCCGCGGCGAAGGCCGAGGCGGCCTCCTCCCACGCCCCGGCGCGTTCGCACAACACGCCGAGGCGATAATTGGCCCACGCCGCCAGTTCGTCCCCCGGCGCGGCGCGTCCGCCGGATGGCTTGGCGGACGCCGCGGAGAGGCGTTCGACCAACCGGCGCAGGACCTCCACCGCGCGCCCCAGCGAGTCGCCGCGCGCCAGCGCGTCCGCGTAGGCAAAAGCCCCTTGCGAAACGCTGATCGCGCCGAACCGCTCTTCGTACTGTCCAAAAATGGCCGCGGCCTTCTCGTACTCCGATGCCAGCGCCCACGCCAGCCCCGCCCGCAATGCGGCCTCGGCCCGGAGCGACGGCGCCTGGTCGTCCGCCGGCGAGTTGAAGAGTGTTTCCAGCAGACCCGCGGCGTCGCTGTATTGCCCCGCCTTCATGTACAGTTGCGCCAGGTTCCAGCGGGCGAGGGGCGCGCGATCGTGGGTTGCCTGCTGCGTCAGGAACGCCTTGAGCAGGGCGGCGCTCTCGGCGTCGGCGCCTGTGTTGAGGCGGAGTTCGGCGGCGTTCAGGAGGCATGTGGGGGCGAGAGCGTCGCTGGGGTCCTCCTCCCAGGCGCGCGCAAACCACGCGGCGGCGTCGGCCTTCCTGCCCGCCTCATCGAGGGCGGCTGCCAGCGCCGCGCAAGCGCGGAACCGCCAGACGCTGCCGGCCCGTGGCGCGCCGGCGCCCGGCTTGGGCATCACTCCGGCGAGAAAGGCTTCGGCCTCAATCTGTTTGCCGGCCCGAATCTGCGCCAACACCAGTCCATATAGCTCGATGTCGTTCAGCGAGGAAGGCGCCGAGGGCGCGGTCTTCCGGCCGGCCAGCAGCAGATTGCCCAGTCGTTCGACGGCCTGGGGAAAGGCGGGCGCCTCCGGAAACTCGCGGATGATCTGAGAGAGGCAGCCGCGCGCGGCGTCCAGGTCCTTCAGGGCCGTCAGCGACTCCGCGCGTCGGAGCAGGGCCTCCGCCGCGTGGGGCGAACGCGGTCCTTTACGCAACACCTCGCCAAACGCGACGGCGGCCCGGTGGTACTCCTTTGCTTCAAGACAGGCCATGCCCATCCCGAACGCCGCCGCGACGGCCTGCTCGCCGCCGGCCTCTCCCATCACGCGCCCGTAGACGGCAAACGCCTGTTCGTGACGGTTCAGCCGCCTCAGGCAGTCGCCCGCCGCCAACTGCGCCTCCTGGGCCAGGGCCGAGTCGGGCGACAGCGCGGCAAAATCGCGGAACCGGTTCAGCGCCTCTTCATACTGCCCCAGTTCCGCGCGCGACCATGCAAGGTAGTAGCGGGCGCGCATGATCCAGTCGGCCGACAGTTGCTCTTTGATCTCCAGCAGCGCGTGCAGCCGCTCGGCCGCGGACGCCCAGCGCTTGAGGTCGTAACACAGTTCTGCGCTGCGGCACATGGCCTCGACCTTGAACCGGCTGTACGAGTGTTTCTCCAGGAACTCCTCGAACGCCGCCAGGGCGGCGGCCGGATCGCCGGCTTTCTGCAGATAGCCGGCGCGCAGGAACAACGCTTCTTCGTAACGCGCATGGTCGCGGCGGTCTTTCGCAAACCGCTCCATCACCGCCACCGCCAGCGAATCCAGCCCGCGCCGCGAGAGGGCTTCGGCGTAGGCAAATTCGCGGTCGGCGGGATCGGCTGCGCCGGCGCTCGGCGGAGGAACGCCCGCCGCGGCCACAAGCCAACAGAACGCCCAAACCGCCGCCTTGTTCGCGTGGTGACTCATTTCGACTCTCGCGCCTTGAGAACGCTGTAAACCTCGTTGATGTCCCCGCGCCACTGCCGACCCAGGGCGGAATTCAGCATCTCGCGGACGATCTCTTTCTCATCGCTCAGGCGAACGCATTCGCCGCCGCCGTTGAGGGCGATGTTGCGGTAGATTTCCTCGATCTTCTGGCCGGTCTCGTCCTCCGCCCTGGGCCGCCTGCTTTCGTCGCGCCGCATCAGGAACTCCAGTTCCTCCCGAGAGAAAAGTTTCCTCACCTTCGGGTCGAGGAGATCGGCCGCCGGTTTCGCGACGTGAATCTCCGGCGGCGTGAAGATGGTGTGCACCACGCCCCCGCCGCGTTTCCAGAAGGATCGCACCGCCGCCAGGGTCTGCTCGATCTCCTCCGGATGCGGCGGCGCATCGCCGACCAGGATCACGACTTTCCTGGCCGCGGGCCGCCACTGGAAACCGATGGCCTGCTCCAACGCCGCGCAGACGGCTTCGGACCAGGCGATGTCGGTCTTGCCGAGTTCGGCCGGCGTCTTGTACCCCATGCCCACCTTGATGTCCTCGATGTAGCTGTAGACTTCCTGGAAGTCCTTGGTGAGCGGCAGGGGCTTGGTCGTGTACTCGGCGGCGTAGTCGCGATAGGCCACCATGCCGACGCGGAAGCCGGGCACCAGTTCGGCCAGCACGCGCATGATGAGCTTGATCTTCTCCTTGACCTCCTTGATCACGCCGGCCATGCTCTCGGTGGTGTCGAAGACGAAGACGACGTCCAGGCCCATGCGCGAGACCTGCTGCAGGTGGCGCGCCAGCGCCTCGCGTCCCTTGAGGATGCCTTTCTGCGGCCCTGCGGCCGCCTCGAAGCCGGGGGGTTTCTGCCGGGCCAGCGCCACAAAGGCGGGCGCCGTTTCGGGGGTCTGCCCCTTGTCGGAGAGGGACGCTCCCGCCGCCGTCACGCGGCTGTACATGGGCAGGAAAGAGACGGGCAGGTTCACCGGCGGCGCGGGAAGCGACGGCAGGTCTGCGCCCGCAGGGCTTTCGGCCATGCGAAGCCTCGTGTCGGCGTACCTTACGCGGTCGGCCGGAACGGGCGAAACCGAGACCGCCGGATAGGCCCCCTGCGGTCGCCGCGTCTTCACGCGCGCCAGTATCCCCAGCACCGCCAGGTGCGCCAACACGACGCCGAGAACGACGATGACGAGTTGGAACTGCCTTGCCTTCATAGGTCTGCCGGTCCTACCGCACGTCCAGCATGAACTCCTTGATCTTCTTGTCCAGGGTCGGACGCGAGATGTGGAGCAGGCGGGCGGCTTCGGATTTGCGTCCGCGCGCCTCGCGCAACGCCCTCTCGATGCAGGACTTCTCCAGTTGAGCCACTTTCTCGGCAAGCGGCGCGTCGTCCTCCCGCGGCGCCGGGGCCGTGGCGGCGCGCCCGATCCTGCCGCCGGGTCCGGTCTTCCCGCTCATGCCCTGCGGCAGGTGGGCCGGCTCAATCCGGACGCCGTCGCAGAGAATGACGGCCCGCTCGATCACGTTCTGAAGTTCGCGCACGTTGCCCGGCCATGCGTACGAGGTCAGCGCGGCCATCGCCTCCCGGTCGAAATCCTGGGCGGCCTTGCCGAGTTTCGCCGCAAACTGCTTCAGGAAATGCCGCGCCAGCAAAGGAATGTCCTCCCGGCGTTCGCGCAGGGGAGGCAGGAAGATCGGCAGAACGGAGATGCGGTAGAACAGGTCCTCCCGGAATCTCTTTTCCCGCACGGCGTCCTGGAGGTCGCGGCTGGTGGCGCAGACGAGCCGGATGTTGACGTTGGTGGGCCGCACCGCTCCCACGCGATAAAACGTCTTTTGCTCGATAGCCCGCAACAGCTTCGCCTGCATCTGGAGGGAAATCTCGCCGATCTCGTCCAGGAACAGCGTGCCCTCCTGGGCGGCCTCGAAAAGTCCCATCTTGGCCTTCTCCGCCCCCGTAAACGCCCCTTTCTCGTGTCCGAAGAGTTCGCTCTCAAGGAGCGTTTCCGGAATGGCGCTGCAGTTCACGCAGACCAACGGCATCTCCCGCCGCGGACTGCGGTCGTGGATGAAGGAGGCGAAAAGCTCCTTGCCCGTGCCCGTTTCGCCCTGCAGGAGGATGGTGGCCGAACTGGGGGACATCTTTTCGGCCAGTTGCAGCGCGGCCTGCAGGGCGGAACTGTTGCCGACGATGCGCATGCCGCCCCGCACCACCGCGCGCAGGTTCTCGCGTTCGCGCCGGAGGCCGCTGATCGCGCGGACCGCCTCGATCGCCGGCCCCGCCTGAGCGCCCACGGCCACGAGCAGCGCCAGGTCCTCCTCGCTGAAGGCCGCGACGCTCTCGGTGGACTGCACGAGAAGCACGCCGATCGCGCGTCGGCGCGACGTGATCGGCGCGCACAACATCGAGCGGATGCCGTGCAGGGTTATGCTGTGGCTCTTGGCGAATCGCGGGTCGGACACCGCGTCGGAACTCAGGATGCCCTTGAGTTCCTTGATCACCAGGTTGAGCACGGTCTTGCTGAGCGGCAGTTCCTTCTTCTCGCCGCCCAGGGAGCGCGACGCCGCCGGCTGGAGGGCCGAAAGCCCCTCCTCGTCGCCGGCCAGCAGCACCATCGCCATCCCGCGCCCCAGCGAGACCAGCACCGTCTTGAGGACGGCGTCGAGCAGTTCCCGCATTCCGAGCGCCGAACCCACCGCCCGGCTGACCTCGTACACGGCTTTGAGCCGCCGGTGCGCGTCGCGCAGGGCCTGAAGCGTCTCGGCGGCCGGTTCGACCAGCGTTTCCGGATGGGCGGCGTCCAGCGTCTTGCGCACGTGCGACGACGTGGCCTTGGGGTCCGGCGCGTACATCACGACCGTCGCGTCGGCGGCGCCCCCGACGTCGGGGGCGTCCACCTTGAGGTCGAAGTCCGGCTCGTAGACGAAACCGCTGTCGCCGATCTGAAGCTCGTCTCCGGGCCGCAACAGGGCGCGCGGCACCCGCCGCCCATTGAGGATCACGCCGTTGCGGCTGCCCATGTCCTCGATCTCGAAACCGCCGGGCGACTGGACGAAACGCGCATGGACGCGGGAGATCTGCTCGTCCATGACCTGAATAGGGTTGTTCCATCCGCGACCAAGCGTAGCGCCGTCGGACAGGACGAATGTCGCGCCTCGCGACGGGCCTTGTATCGCCAGCAACCTTGCCATAACCGCTCCAATACTCGACGCCGCCTGGATATTAGCAGGGGACGCGCGAAGAGTCAACCGGCTGCTCCGGCGCGGGAGCAGTGAAATTTCGTTGCAGTCCGGTCGGAAGGTTTGATAGCTTCTTGGTTACCTTTCGGCCGCTGAGGAAGTCTACCTGGAGGTCACCATGGCAAAGCGTTGCGGTTCTCTCGTTCTCTTGCTGGTCTTTCTCGGTTGGTGTCTGGACGCCATGAGCGCGGACACCCGCTTCAAGCCGCCGACTTCAGCCGGCAAACAGATTTGGGAAGCGGAGAAGGCCGCACAGGCCGGCGCTTGGCGGACCATCAAGAGCGCCTCGGCCGGCGGCGGGGCCTATGTCGAGCCTGCCGCGCAGGGCGCGGCGCTGGAGTTTCCGTTTGAGGTGAAGAAGGAGACGTCGCTTTCCGTCTGGCCCATCTGGTGGCGGACGGGCGAGCAGAAGACGGCCTCGCGCTTTCCGAGCCTGATCCCCTATTTCCACGTCGAGCAGGTCTGGCCCATGGCCTGGCCCGGTGTGGACACCGCGAACATGCAGCCCATGCCGGTCTTTGAGCGCACCGGACCCGATACGCTGGACGGCATCGGCGGCAGGCTGTTCTTCACCGCCCCCACCCAGGGCCGCATCGGCGTGATTGACGCCGCCTCTCCTGGAGGTGCCGCGTCGGAGAAGGTTGTCGGCTACGTTGAGGCCGGCGGCTACCTCACCGATCTGGTCGCCGACGCCAAGCGCAACAAGCTGTTCGTCGCCGACGCCATGAACAATAAGGTCCTTGTCTTCGATGCCACCTCCTTTGGAGGCGCCGCCTCCCCTGGAGGCGCCGCCTCCCTGAAGAAGGCCGCCGAGGTCGCTGTCGCGCCCCACCCGATCTCGCTGGCCCTGCTCGGCGATGAGGTCTGCGTCGCCTCCGCCCTGGGCAAGACGCTCACCGTCCTCGACGCGGCCTCCAACACGGTCAAGCGGCGGATTGAACTTCCCTATGTCCCGCAGCACGTCGAGGCCGTGCAGGACGGCAAGGCCGTCGCCGTCTGGCCGATGTTCTCGACCGTAGACCCCGTGACGCTGGAGGCGCATCCGGCCGACCGGCTCCAATACCCCCTGCGCATCCGCAGCTTGCGGGTGGGCAGGATTTACATCACGGGCAAGTATGACGGCTACCGCACTTTCTCGCTCGTGAAGGACAAACCCCATGCGATAAGGACGGTCTACTCGCTCCTGCCGAAACTGGAACGCTTCGACGTCACCGTGGACACCTCCCCGGCCACCCATCAGCCGGGAACCGGCGACGACGCCCGCCCCGACGGCGTGGCGTTCGCGGACAAACTTATGCTGTTTACCTCGCCGGCCACAGGCAATGTGGGCGTGATTGAGATCGAGAAGAACGAGTACGTCAAGACCATCCGGTGCGGCGGATATCTGTCCGCCATCGCGGTCTCGACGGGCCGCGGGCACGTCAAGTACCTTGATATCTACGGCAATCTCCAATACGAGTACGCGGAGAAGCCGGCGGACAAGGATTTTAAGAAGAAAGCCTATGTCGCCGACGCCGCCGGCAAACGCGTCCTGGTCATCGGCCTCGACACGCTGGAGATCGAGAAAGAGATTGCTGTCCCGATGTCGCCGGTGTCCGTGAACGTTTACGAACCGCTCCTCTTCGTGACCTGCCGAAAGGGCAAGGACGACCGGTCGGCGGGGACGCCGCCCGGCTGCGTGATAGCTGTGGACTTGGAGCGCGCAGAGGTCGTCAAGCGGATAGACCTGCCCTCCAGCCCCGCCGCCGCCGAGGTTTTCAGGCTGCAGCCCCCGCACGCCTCCACGGAGTCCTATGCTCCCCGGAGCATCTCGCCTCTTCGCCTGACGGTGGGTATGGAGCCTCTCGGGTACGAAGCCTCGACGCTCCGCGCCATCGAGGCCTTCGCCCTGCCCCCGGCGGGGCCTGCCCTGCCCGCGGGCGGACCCGCCCCGTCCTACTATCCCCTCCTCTACAAGCGCCGGGTCGAGGTCGAGGCCGCCGGCAAACAGTTCTTCGTGGATAACGCGCACTTGGTCCGCGTAAAGGACCTTGCGCCTCCCCCTGCGACAGCCCCGAAGGACGCCCCCAGGAGCCGATGGATAGACGTCAGCCATGTCACCGATAAGCTTCTGGCCGAGGAGCCTGCCAGGCTCTCGAAGGCCGACCTGCCGGGCACTATCACGTTCGCGATGGACGACCAGCAGGAACTCGACTGGAAACGCAACATCTGGGCAACGCCCGATCACCGCCTTCTCCTGCGCGACGGCCAGGAGGATTTCGTTCGCTGGAACGCCGTGCGCTTCCACGTCGCGCCCGGCAAACACGTCCTGAAAGTTCGCGCCCACAGCCCCTTCGCCAGGCTCGACGCCCTGCAGGTCTCCCTGACCCCGGACAAGGCCCTCTCGCTCCGCATCCTGGCCGAACCCAAAGAGGTTCATGCCCAGGTTCCCCTGCCGTGCTACCAGGCGGTGTTTGCCTTTGACGAGCCTCTGTCCTTCTCGATCATGGCCGAGAACCGGTCCTCGCGCCCCGTCTCGGCGAGGCTGGAGTTCGACGTCGGCGATTACGCCGCAGGACAGGACAAGGTCCAGACAGACGCCAAGGCCCTCCCGCTTCCCCCCAACCAGACCCAGTCGGCGCCCATCGTCGTCATCGTGGGAGAACGCACCGGCATATTCCGGCTTGGGGTTCGCCTGGTGTCCGACGAAGGCCTCCTGGAAAAGGACCTCTACTTCCTTCGCCTGCCGAAGCTGGCCAACCCCTGCCTCCTCTTGCGCGCCGACCAGACCGATGCCGTCCGCAACCGCATCCGCCAGAACGCTCAACTGTTCGAAAAGTTCAAGACATGGCTGAAGCGACGCTGCGCCGAGGAAAACTTCCTACCCGCCACGCTTATCGGGACGGGCCAAAGGCACGACGTCGAAGTCCAGCGTTGGCGCGCGGTCGCGTGCGAATTTGTGCGCTCATTCCTGGGCGACCCCGACGGTTTCTTCGCCGCAAAGCTCGCTCCCCTCACCGCCAGGAGCGGCTCCTTCTCCTCCCAACAGTGCGACTTCCAGTTCGGCGGCGCGCTCGCCTGCATCCTCGACATGCAGGCCGCTCAGCCGGGCGCCATCCCGCTCATGGACAAACTCTTCAAGAACTCGCTCCTGCGCGAGGCCGTCGTGCCCGAAACACTGCTCATGGTCCGCGAACCTCTCACGCCCGTGATGCGCGCCGTGCTCAACCGGCAGATGGTCACCATCGTCAACTACATGAACTACTTCTCCGCCCACGGCGGAAAGCGCGGCGGCAATTTGTGGCAGGACACGCGCCACAACTGCACCTGTCCCGAACACTCCATGTCGCGCATGTTCTTCTTCTACCGCAATTTCTTCAACATGGACCGCCTCTTCGAAGTCCCCTTCTGGACGGGTTACTTCACCCACTACGACTATGTCATTCCCCGCTACGACCACGCCCGGTACTTCAGCGGCGGTCCGCGCTACAACCCCATGGTCCACGTCGCAAAGTGTCTCTCGCGCAATCCGCTCTCCAAGTCGCAGCTCGGCTTCAACGCCCTGCTCAAGCAACTCGCCGAGGCCCCGCAGGACGAATGCGACGGCCTCCTCGACAAGGACGTCAACTTCTGCGTTCCTCTCCTGCTCGCCCTCGGCATCCACGACCCCGATGCCCCCGAAACGGCCTGGGAGGAACTCCCGCCGTCGGCCCTCTTCGACGGCGAAGGCGCCGTCGCCATGAAGTCCGGCTGGGATGAAGACATGACCGACGTCTATTTCGTCAGCGGCCTGCGCGACGTCTCCTACCGCGTGCAGCCCAACCACCTTCAGGTCGTCAAGGCCGGCCGCGTCCTCCTGGGCACCGCCGCACACGAGGGCGACCACGGCAACCCCGTCGCCTGCTGGGGCAACACCGTCGTCGTCGGCGATCAGTGGCCGGAGTGGTGGGGCCAGAAGTACCACGCCCGCTTCCACGAACACAAAGTTATGAACCGCTTCGCCCCCGAAACCCTCGGCTACGCCTTGTCCGACTACCGCCTCAGCGGCATCCAGCACTCCAGCTACGGCGGCTTTTTCGACGGCGGCCACGGGTACGGCTACTACGACCTCACCCTCCATTCGCACACCCGCCATCCCTTTATGAAGGACGGCCGCATCCTCGCCTACGAGACCTGGCCGCAGTTCGACTACGTCGCCGCCGACGCCTCCAACGCCTGGCCCCTTGAACACGTCTCCGAGATGCTGCGCCAGGTCGTCTATCTGCGCCCCGACATCCTGGTCGTCTACGACCGCCTCCAGCCCGGCCCCCAACCCGCCCCCTCGGCCTGGGTCGCCGCCAGTCCCGCCACACTCGCCATCGAGAAGAACACCTTCTCGCTCGTCAACGACAAGGCCCGCCTCCTGGGCGAAGTGCTCCTCCCGGAGGCCCACAAGGTGGAAAAATTGAGCTTGGCCGGAAAGTACGCCTACCAACAGCGCTCCTTCGTCCAGATTGTTCCCGTCGGACTTGTGAGTCCGCCGGTTCAACCGCAAGCTCCCGCCGCCGCCGTTGAGTACCTCGTCCTCATGCAGGTCGGAACCGACAACGCGGACTCACAAGTCCGAGCGGACTCACAAGTCCGAGCGGACTCACAAGTCCGAGCGGACTCCCGAGTCCGACTCGTCTCGCTCTCCCCCGCCCTCAAGTGCGACGCTCGCTTCGTAAACCTGAACTTTGACTCCGAGGGCAAGTCGTACTCCCTGCGGTTCAACCGCTCCGGCGACGCCGGCGGCACCATCGCCATCAAGCAAGCGTCGCCCCCCAGTCAGGGGGGCGCGAACTCCTTCCGGCGCGGCGCGTCTTTCCAGCGACGCGACTTCGTCCAGACCGCCGACGACAGCTACCGGAACTGGAAGGATCACCCGCTCTACAAGAAGTGGACCACCGATCCCAGGTTCAAGTTCGTCGTCAAGTGACGGCCTCAGTTCATGTTCGCGCGGCGGACGGTAACGCAGTGCCAGGCACCCGTCCGCGCGGCGGATTTGCGGACGGGAGCCAGGCACTTACGCAGACAGAGGCACGTGCCCGAATGGAATGCCCCCTTCCATAATGGCATGATTGCGCGGTCAGACCGGCGGCAAGACCGCCTGTTCTGGGAGGCGCGTCCCAACGGCCAGCGGCATTTCGTCCCCCGCCGCCCCGATTTTTCCTGCCCAACGCCCCAAGCCCAATCGCCTGTCGCCATGGAAGTTAGGCCAATCCGCCCTGCCGGTCGCTCTGAATAGTCTGTTTTTCCCTGCGAATGGGAATGGAACTTGCGCCTTTATAAGAACGCTGGACGCGCAGAACCGAATCACGGCACGTTCGGCGGACGTTGTGACTCGGAACTATACCTTTTCACGCGGCAGGACCGGTGGGGGCAACTGTGAACTACGGCTCTCGGCTCATCCACGGCATGCGTCGCCCGCCTATCCGTCTGGCGGGTCTCATGAGGCCCAAGGCAACGTTCTCTTGCCACAGCCGTGCAGACCATTGGTCGCAGCGCCGGTCCTACCGCCGGTCCTACCGCCGGTCCTACCGCC
>CAYPFP010000035.1:27863-42346 GCA_964409935.1 uncultured Planctomycetota bacterium
CGCCGGTCCTACCGCCGGTCCTACCGCCGGTCCTACCGCCTCTTCTTCGCGTCGTTGACCGCCGTGATCTCCCTGACAGTGCTCCTGACGGCAATGTCCACAGCCTGGGTGGTCGGCGGCGAGCCGAACCCACAGGCAGGTTCAATCGGTCCGACCGCCCCCTCGTCTCCCCCCGCTCCCGCCCCGTCCCTGGCGCCGCCACGATCGGGGCCCGCCGCGTCCCTGGGACGGCCAGGAACGGGGCCCGCGGCCGGCCTCGCCGTACAGGCCCTGAACGCCCCCGACGTCGGGGGCGCGTCCCGTTCGTGGCCCGCCCATCCGTCTGGCGGGGACGGGATTCGTTCAGGGCGTCTCCGGGGGCCTCGGGCGGCCGCCGATCACGTTCAGGATATCCCGCGCCGATTGCAGCCCAGCGGACTCACCATCGCGGCGCTGGCCTTCCTGAGCATGCTGGGCCTGCTCCTCTTCTGGCCTCGGCTGGGCGCCGCCCCGACGGACCAATCGGACCTCATGGTCCTGACCACCCAAAGACTCCATGACGAAACCGCCCGCCGGGAGCAGGCACAACAGGCCCTCTATGCCAGCGAGGACCGCTATCGCGAAGTGGTCGAAAACGTCGGCTGCATCATCATCAAGCTGGACCCCAACGGACGCATCATCTCCTGGAACAGAGTCGCCGCCGAATCCTTCGGTTGGCGGATTGAGGAGGTCCTCGGCCGCTCCCTTTCGGACACCATCATGCCGCAGACCCAGGCGCCCGAACGCTGTGTGCAGGACATCCTCGCGGACCTGGCGGACTCCCCAGTCCGATGCAAGAACCCCGGCAACTGCGCGAGGCACGTCGTCGAGAACCTCGGGAAGAACGGCGAACGCGCATGGGTGGCCTGGACCTATCGCCCCATCCTGAAGGCCGACGGCCAGATCACGGGCGTCCTGTGCGTCGGCGCCAACATCTCCGAGATTCGAGAGGCTCAACTCAAGCTGGCGGAGTCCGAGGCCAAGTACCGCGCCCTGTTCCGGGATTCGCTCGAACCGATGAGCCTTACGAAGGCCGGCAAGATCACGGACGTCAATCCCGCCTGGCTGAACCTGCACGGCTTCCGGAGTCCGGAGGAGGTCATCGGGATGGACGTCCTCGACGTGCTCCATCCCGATGATCGTGCGGCGCTTGTGTCCCGCCGCCAGACGCCGCCGGAGGGCCGCAAGCGCGTCTTCCAGGTCCGCGACCTTCGCAAGGACGGCGTCGCCGTGCCCGTCGAGGTCTATTCCACGCCCATCAACCTGCAAGGCGAACTGACCATCCTGAGCACGGTCCACGACGTATCGGCCAGGGTGCTCAAGGACGAGGCCCTGCACACCGCCAGGAAGGACTGGGAGGACATCTTCCAGTCCATCAGCGACCCCACCATGCTTCTGGACCCGGACATGACCATCCTGGCGGCCAATCGCGCCCTCACAAAGGTGCTCGGCGTGGGGGCTGAGGAGATCGTGGGACGGGCCTGCCATCAGGTCTTCCACGGATCTCCGTGCCCTCCTCCCATCTGTCCCATCATGCACATGAAGGTCACCGGCCGCTGTGAACAGACTCGTTTTGAATTGGACCTGTTCGGCGGTTCCTTCATCGCATCCTGCACGCCCCTGACCGACGAAACGGGGCGCATCAAGGGGTTCCTCCACACCATGATTGACATCACCGAGCGCAAGAAGGCGGAGGAGGCCCTGCGTTTCAGCGAAGAACGGTATCGTTCTCTCGTCGAAGGGGTGCAGGGCTATGCCATCTTCATGCTCGACCCCAACGGCCTCGTGGCCACGTGGAGCGAAGGCTCCGAACGCATTTTCGGGCACGCCGCCTCCGAAATCCTGGGGAAACACTTCTCCTGTTTCCACACCGAGGAAGACGCCGGCGGCGAGAAACTACAGCAGACTCTCCTGGCGGCTCAGCACGACGGCCGCTCCGAATCCCACGGCTGGCGCTTGCGCAAGAACGGCGTCGCCTTCTGGGGCCAACGCGCTCACGACCCGCTTGACCGACGACCGCGGCCACCTCATCGGCTTCTCCGTGATCATCCGCGATCTGACCGACCAGAAGGATGCCGAGGAGAGGATCCGCCGTCTGAACCAGGAGTTGGAGTCCCGCGTAACCCATCGCACCGCCGAGCTTGCCACCGCCAACAAGGAACTGGAAGCCTTCAGCTACTCCGTTTCCCATGATCTGCGCGCGCCGTTGCGCAGCATCCTGGGGTTCAGCCAGGCCCTCCTGGAGGAGTACAACGATACCCTCGACGACCGGGGCCGCGACTACCTGCGGCGCGTCTGCTCGGCGACGGAACGAATGGGGAAACTGATTGACCGCCTCCTGGGCCTCTCCAGAATGAGCCGCCAGCCGATGAAATCGGAGACGGTGGACCTCAGCCAGGTTGCCGCTACGGTCATGCAGGAATTGCAGCAATCGGCGCCGCGGGACAGCGCGGAGTTCGTCTGTCAACCCGGCCTGGTCGCCCAGGGCGATCCCTGCCTCTTGCGCGTCGTCCTGGAGAACCTCCTGGGCAACGCCTGGAAATTCGCCTCCAGGACGCCTCACGCCAGGATCGAGTTCGGGATACATGCCGAATCGCCGTGCGAGAAGGCGGTAGGACCGGCGGTAGGACCGGCGGTAGGACCGGCGGTAGGACCGGCGGCAGGACCGGCGGTAGGACCGGCGGTAGGACCGACCGAACGCATCTTCTTCATCCGCGACAATGGCGCGGGTTTCGACATGGCCTATGCCGCCAACCTCTTTACCCCCTTCCAGCGCCTCCACAGACAATCGGAGTTCGAGGGTTGCGGGGTGGGCCTGGCCACGGTCCATCGCATCATCAGCCGTCACGGCGGCCGTATCTGGGCCGAAGGGCGCGTCGGCAAGGGCGCGACCTTCTTTTTTACGCTCGGACCGGCGGTAGGACCGTCGCCTCATCAACAAAAGGAGACTCATCATGGTGAAGAAAGTGATTCTGCTGGTTGAAGACAACCCCGATGACGAAATGCTCACGCTCCGCGTCTTTGAGAGATACCACGCCCCGACCCTGGCGGCGCCAGGGACGGGGCACGCCACCGACAAGTCGGACTTGGGAGTCCGCTCGGACTTCGGAGTCCGCTCGGACTTCGGAGTCCGCGTAGTCGTGGCTCGCGATGGGGCCGAGGCCCTTGAATACCTCTTCGCCCCGACCCTGGCGGTGCCAGGGACGGGGCACGCCCCCCGTTCGTCTTCGCCGGACGGTTCCCTTCTTCTGCCCCATCTTATCCTCCTGGACCTCAACCTGCCCAGAGTCAGCGGCTTCGAGGTGCTGAGGAACATCCGCACCCACGCCCTCACTCGGTTCATCCCCGTCGTCGTCCTGACTTCCTCCGACGAGGAAAAGGACATCCTCAGCAGCTACAAACTGGGCGTCAACAGCTATGTCCAGAAACCCCTGGCCCTCGACCGTTTCATCAGCGCCGTCAATAGCCTGGGCCTGTACTGGCTCCTGGCCAACCTGGCCCCGCCCCCTCGTCTGGTCTCCGCGTCGCTGGAAAGACGCGCCGCGTTGCCGTCCGACAATTGTTCCTGATTGGAGCGCGCCATGGATACGACACTGCACCTCCTCCTCGTGGAAGACTCCGAAGACGATGCCGCGCTCCTCGAGCGGGAGTTGCGCCGCTCCGGCTTTGCCATCGCCTCCGAGCGCGTGGACACCGCCGAGGCCATGACCGCCGCCCTGGCCCGCAAGACCTGGGACCTCGTCATATCCGACTACGCGCTGCCGGCCTTCAGCGCCCCGGCCGCCCTGCGCCTGCTGAAGGCCTCCGGCCTGGACCTGCCGTTCATCATCGTCTCCGGGAAGGTCGGCGATTACACCGCCGTCGCCGCCATGAAGGCCGGCGCGCAGGACTACGTCATGAAAGGCAATCTGGTCCGCCTGGCCCCCGTCATCGAAAGAGAGGTGCGCGAGGCCGCCGAGCGCCGCGAGCACAGAAAAGCCCAGGAGATCCTCTCCCTCACTCAGCAGCAACTGCGCATCGCCCGCGAAATCCAACAGTCCCTTTTCCCCAAGACCTCCCCCTCGATTCCCGGCCTCGACGTCGCCGGCGCCTCCTGCCCGGCCGATGACACCGGCGGCGACTACTTCGACTTCATCCAGATGGCCGACGACCGCCTCGGCATTGTCGTCGGAGACGTGAGCGGGCACGGACTCGGCCCCGCCCTCCTTATGGTGGGCACGCGCGGGTACCTGCGCACCCTGGCTCAGACTTACTCCGACGTCAGCGCCATCCTCAAGAAAGCCAACGCCCTTCTCTGCAATGACTTTGCCGTTGACCAGTTCGTCACCCTCTTCTTCGCCCACGTAGACCCCAAGACCCGCCGTCTGCTCTACGCCAGCGCAGGGCATACCGCCGGACACGTCCTGGACAAGTCCGGCAACGTCAAGGTCGCGCTCGAAAGCACGGCCTTCCCCTGCGGCCTGAACCCCGACTTCGACTTCCCCACCGCGCCCCCCGTTCAATTGGACGCCGGCGACCTGGTCCTGCTGCCCACCGACGGCGTCCTGGAGGCCCGAAGCCCCCGCCGCGACCTCTTCGGAGAAGAGCGCACCCTCGACATCGTCCGCAGGAACCGCCAGAGGTCCTCGCGCGAGATCGTGGACGCCCTTCACAAAGCCGTCCTGGATTTCACCGAAACCGAAGCCCAGCGCGACGACATCACGGCCGTCGTCCTGCGCATCACGGGAGAATAATTGCTCGGATACCAAACGCCTCTTGAGGAGTTGTCGCCATGATCCAACCCACACCCCAACGCATGCCATTGCGCGTCCTGCTCATTGAGGACTCCGAGGACGACGCGGCCCTCCTGCTCCGCGCCCTGCGCAGCGGAGGCTACGAACCGGCCTGCGAACGCATCGAGACTTCCGAGGCCATGACCGCCGCCCTGTCCGAGATGGAATGGAACCTCGTCATCGCCGACCACAACCTGCCCCACTTCAATTCCCTGGCCGCCCTCGCCGTATTGAAGGATTCCCGGAAGAACATCCCCTTCATCATCGTCTCGGGCGCCATTCGCGACGAAACCGCCACCGCCGCCATGAACGCCGGCGCTCAGGACTACATCTCCAAGCAGAACCTGGCCAGGCTCGTCCCCGTCGTGGACCGCGAACTCCAGCAGGCCAGGCTCCGCCTGGCCCTACAGCAGACCCAGAAACTCATCACCGAGGCCCACGAATCCCTCAAAACCACGGTCGAGAGCGCCGTCCAGGCCCTGGCCCTGCTCGCCGAAACCTGCGACGCCTATACCGCCGGTCACCAAAGGCGCGTGGCCGAACTGTCCGTCGTCATCGCCCGCGAGATGCGCCTGCCGGAGGACCAGGTCCGCGGCATCCGTCTGGCCGCCGCCGTCCACGATATCGGCAAGATGTCCATCTCCCCCGGAATCCTCGCCTTCCCCGGCAAACTCACGCCGGTCGAGATGGCCATCGTCAAGACCCATCCCCAGGTCAGCTATAACCTCCTGCGGTCGGTCCAGTCCCCCTGGCCCATCGCTCAAGTGGCCTTGCAGCACCACGAACGGACCGACGGCTCCGGCTATCCCCTGGGCCTGCAGGGCGACGACATCGCGCTGGAGTCGCGCATCCTCGGCGTGGCCGACACCATGGACGCCATGCTCTCCGCGCGCCCCTACCGCGCCGCCCTCACGTTGGACAACGCCCTGGGCGAGCTTTGCGACTACTGCCGCTCCCAATACGACCGCAGCGTCGTGGACGCCTGCGTCACCCTCTTCAGAGAAAAAGGCTTTATCCTGCCAAACCCATGACACCCCGCCCGCCAGACGGATACGCGGGCTTTTCCCTTGACACCGGCCGGTCCCCTACCTACCATGTCTGTTAGTGCTTGGCTCCCGCCCGTTGCGGGTGCCGTCGCCGGACGTATCGGCGCGCACTCTTTACGTAGTGCCAGGCACGCGGCAAACGTCCGCCGCGAGCCAGGCACTACAGACAAGACAGGAGATTGGACGATGGAACAGAAGAAACTTGGTTACGACGATACCCCCGTGATCCCCGGCTCGACGTGGAAAGTCCACGACGGCAACCGACCCCAGCCCCGCATCGTGACCCCCGGCGCCCCCAGCACACAGGAAAGGCCCGGCCTGCCGCCCTCCGATGCCGTCGTCCTCTTCAACGGCAAGGACCTCTCGAACTGGGTCAGCAGCAAGGACGGCGCCAGCCCCGCCCAGTGGAGGCTTGAGAACGGCTACATGGAAGTCGTCCCCAAGACCGGCAACATCCAGACCCGCGAACAGCTCGGCGACTGCCAACTGCACCTGGAGTTTGCCGAACCCACCGTCGTCAAGGGCGAGAGCCAGGGCCGCGGCAACAGCGGCGTCTTCCTCATGGCCAAGTACGAAATCCAGGTCCTCGATTGCTTCGACAACCCGACCTACCCCGACGGCACCACCGCCGCCATTTACGGCCAGTTCCCGCCCCTGGTCAATGCCTGCCGCAAGCCGGGCGAATGGCAGACGTACGACATCGTCTGGGAAGGCCCCCGCTTCAACGGCGACAAGGCGGTGAAGCCCGCCTTCGTCACCGTCTTCTTCAACGGCATCGTTGTGCACCACCGCAAGGAACTGCAAGGCCCTACCCGTCACCGGCAGCTCGCACAGTACGCGCCCCCCCCCGGGGGGGGGCCGCATCCGCCGGCCGGCCCGCTCATGCTGCAGGACCACAACGACCTGGTCCGCTACCGCAACATCTGGTATCGCCCCCTGAAGAACTACGATGAGGCGTGATCCCCCGGCTCAGGCGTAGACCCTGATCGCCTTGGGCGAAGTGGGGCACGCCGCCTCGCACGCCCGTAAAACGCTCTTCACCGATGGCGCCCTGCGCCCGCCCTTCCGGCTGCGATGGCCGCCGCGACGCCTCCGCCGGAACCCTGACTATTCCTCCGGTCCTGCCGCCGGTCCTACCGCCGGTCCTGGCGCAAACACCGGCTGAAGCTCCACAAAATTAACCGCGATCTCCTGTCCCGTCGGCCCCTCTCCCTCGTCCGTGATGACGAGCCGCGCCGTCGCGTCCTTTGCCCGGAACTGGAGCCAGTGGTAGTTCATCCAAAGCGGCGACTCCTTCGTGAACTTCGCCGTGCCGGTCCGGTAGCTCCTGAACGGCGCCTGAAACGCCCCCGGCAACGTCTCCGCGCCCTCGATCCTCATTGTCACGCCGTGCAACGCCCGGCGCGTCCTGCCGTTGGCCAGGTCCTGGTAGTCCGCCGTGATCATCTTCAGCGAATACGTTCGCCCCGCCTCGAGCGCCCTGACCTCCTGGCTCAGGGAGTTCGGCCCGCCCCGCCCGCTGCGCTTCATAAGCGCAAACGTGTCGCCCCGGTCGCTCGGCGGATACCGCCCCTCCAGCGCCCCGTAACCGGCGAACCGCATCGCCGTAATGCTGTCCTTCTGGGCGGGCCGGACCTCCCATCCGGTCATGCCTTCCTCAAAGTCCGGATTCTTCAGATGCGGCAGCGCGTACGGGTGCTTCCACGGCCGGTCGGTGCGCCCCTCGATGGCGAAGTGGCGCAGGAGCCTGCCCATCCACCGCAGCGTCTCCTCGTCGCAATAGTTGGAGCGATAGGGCTGAACGCCATACACCCCGAACAGCAGCGGGTCGGTCGCTATCGCGTGCATCTGCATCTCCAGGTGCACCTTGAAATCCACCGACGGGCACGTGTTGGTCGTGCAGTACGGCAGCGCGGCGTACATCGGCGTGATGATAGCCTTGCGCAGGCTGCCCGGCGCGGCATCCTCGTATTCTCGAGCGGGCTGCACAAGATGATCCCGAATGGCCTCCCGGTTCTTCTCCTCGTCGGGCTGTTCGGGGAGGTAAAGCTCTATCGAGTAGGGCCATCCGGCGGCCAGTATCGCCTTCATAAACAGCGCGCCGTTCTCGACCCTGTGCGGGCGCACCACAAAGGGGATGAATACTCTGCCCGCGAACTGCGCGTCATCGTACAGCCGCCCCATGCTCTCGGTAAAGGCCAGGTAGCTCTCGGCGGTGTAGCTGGGAATGAACTCATCGGCCTGTATCCCGTCGAAGGAGGGGTGACTGTATCCGGGGCTTTGCCGCCAGGCCTCGCAGGCCTGCTCCGTCGTGACGGCGGCGCTGACGTCGAACAGGCCGGGGGTCTGGACGTGCGTTACCCACATCCGGCCCGCCGCGCGCCACTCCGTCATCTCCGGATATACCTGCGGCTGTCCCTCGACCACGTTGCAGTGGGGCAGGATGGTCCTTTGGAGGCGTTCCCACGTGTGTGTCCCGAAGGGCGCGATCTGCGGCGTGGCCTGGTGGACGTTGTAGATGAGGGCCGGAACGGCGCGCACGATGAGGTCGGTCGGCTGCCCCTCCACGCGCAGGACGTGCCTTCCGGCGGGCAGGCGTCTCATGGCTTCGGGCGAGGCCGCCAGCGGCGCGGTCTCGGCGTCGAGTCGGACCTTCGCGTCTCCGCCCACCGCGAAGAAGCACCACCCGTCGCGCGGATTCATGAAGGCGATCTCGCGGTAGGACCGCTTGTTGGAGATCAGGCCCCGTTCCCGCGCGTTCATCAACTCGGTCACGAGATTGTTGAGCGGCCGGATGAACTCTTTGCCCCCCGGCAGCACGGTCGCAAGCGCCTGCGCGGCCGCAATCTCGCGTCCGCCGGCGTCCTTCCACGACGCGCGGACGTCGTAGGCCCCCCACGCCAGGTCTTTCGCGTCGAAGACCGCCTGCGTCGTGCGCTCCGGATTCCTGATCCTTTGCTCAGCCGCCGTGCGCCCGTCCTCGCGCGACACGAGCCGGACCTCCAGTTCGCCTTGCCGGTCCAGGAAGGCCGTGTGTACGACCATCTCGATCCGTTCCGTCTTCGCGTGCGCAACGTCGCGTCTCCAGCGATCGGCCACCTCGATCCGTATCGGCTCGCACCACTGCATCGTCTCGGGGGTCAGAACACGCGACCGAAGCTCCCGCGCCTCCGGCGTGGACACGACGATCCTGCGCACTTCCGGCCGGGACCGCGCCACGTACAATCCGGCCCGCTTTGCGAAGAGGGGTTTCATGTCCACGCGGTCGAGGACCGTCTCCGCCGCCGCCCCGTCGGGAACGACGAGGGTCCTTACCTCCGGCGTCTTGGCCTCTCTCCGCCAGACGGCAATTCGAACCGTCTGCGCCTTGCCGGTGGTGTTGGCGACGGGCACGCACAGCACGGCGTGCAGCGTTCCGGCGGCGTCGAGCGGCCTGACCGCCGCCAGATACGCCGGACCCGCCTCGAACTTCTCTTTCCGCTCTCCCTCGACCCTCCGCCTCCCGACTATGTCCGCCGGCGAGCCTGCGGGCGCGGGGGCCTGCGCCTCGGCCCCCGCTTCGCTCGCGTAGACTTGCTCGATCTCCGCTTCCGGCAGCGCCCGGTTGTACAGCCGGATATCGTCAATCTCGCCCTTGAACGCCCCGTACCCCCACGCGCCGGTGAAACGGCTCGGAAACGTCGTCCGGCTGATGGGCAACGGCATTGCGCCCTGGGCGTAGGCGCGTCCGTCCACGTACAGCGTGAGGAGCGCGGCGGTGGAGTCGCACACCAGCGCCAGGTGCCTCCAGGTCCCGTCGAGCATGTCGGCGTCGCAGTAGAAGTTCGCGTTGGTGAGGCCGTTGCCCCACTCGAAGTTCAGCTTGTTGGCGTGGTTGATGCGCAGGTTGAGATTGCGGTCAACGCCTTTCGACGCGTCGCCGAAAATGACGCGGTGTTTTTTCGGGTTCTCGGCGGCGTCGGTCTTCACCCAGATGAGGAGGGTTATGTCGCCGGCCAGGTTCATGGTGGGCTTGTTGCCGAAGTCGGCGGTGTCGTCCACGCCGTCGAAGCTCAGCGCGAACCCGCGCGGGGACTTCACGTATGTGGCGCCCTTGATCGCGCCGTCATGCCCGTTGCCGGTTGCGTCCTTCGCGACCGTGCCGCCGCCCTCGTCGAAGGCGTACCGGGCCACCAGCCCGTCCTCCGCGCCCCACACCGCCCCGACGCTCGCCAGCAGCAGACCCGCCGCAATCACACTGACCGTTTTTTTCATCGCATAGTCCCCTGATATTGGATCGTGTGCGTACTATGGTCGCTTTCACGACGTTGTCTGTCAAGACGGCCCCGAAACTTTTTGCAGACGCCCGACCCGGGATATATAATGGTCGCGTGTCAATACCGTGTTGGGGCAGAGCCATGGAGATGCGATATGAGAACCGCTTCTTGCTTTCTCGCACTCATTCTTTCCGTCGCGTATTCGGCAGCCGATGAGGTGCTCCTGTACGCCCCCTTCGACGGAACCGCCGACGCCGTCGTTCTGCTCGAAGCACGTCCGCCGGAACCGGCAGCGGCGCCCGGCCGCGCGCGGGAAGCCCGCGGCGACGTGCGCAACCTGGGCAGCCCCGGCCTGAATTTCACCGACGGCATCCGAGGCCGCGCGCTCGTCGTCCAGGACGATTGCCGGTACGCCGTCCCTGGCAACTTCCGGGTGCAAGAGGGAACCGTCGCCGTCTGGCTGAGACCGCACTGGGAGGCCTCAAGCCCTGCGCCCCATTACCTCTTCTGCCTCTATGGCAAGCGCGACCTGCCCCGTTCGTGGGCCGTCAACCGATGGAACATCGCCTTCGCCGGCGGGCAGTGTGTCTTCACGATCTATTCTCAGACCGAGGGCGCGACGTTCAGCGTCTCCGCGCCCATCGCCAACTGGAAGCCCCGCGAATGGCATCATGTCGCCGCCACATGGCGCAACGTGAACTCCGGCAAACCCGACGCCGAGATGACGTTGTTCCTCGACGGCGCGCCCGCCGGGTCGCTGACGGCCCGGCAGATTGACGTCGGCCCCGTGGACGACGTCATGGCCCTCGGCCGCGACCAGGACGCCTCGCCCGATTACGCCGACGCCGATTGCGATGACTTCTTTGTCTACGGCATCGCGCTCTCGGCGCAGACCATTGCTGAAGGAGTCAGAATCGTGAAAGGCGACGAGCCGTACGAAAGACCCCTGAGCGCCGATCCGCACAACCTCCCCCCGGCCCCGACGCAACGCGCCGAGGCCTCGACGCGGCGCGTCGAGGGCTGGTGGAACACCGCCTGGCCCTTCCGCGCCGAAGTCGTCTGCGAGGGACCGGCGTCTCCTGGAAATGTCTACTGGCAGTGTCCCTTGTCTCTCGGCGCGGACCTCGCCGGTCTGGGCTGCGCCGCCGCCCTCGACAAGGACTCCCTTCGCGTCGTGGCCTCGACGCGCCGCGTCGTGGCGCACGAGGGTCAGAATCCCCTCCCCGCCCGCTTTGAGGACGGCCTCGCAGAATGGCAGGCCCCCGGCGCGACCCGCAAGTTCCACATCTATTTCCAGGCCGCCCGCTACCTGCTCGACAAACCCCTCGTCACGCACCGCCTCTCGCCTGGCCGCCTCGCCCCGCCCCCGCCGCCGCCGCCTCCGCCGCCGCCCGACTACGCGACGACGGCCTTCGGCAAGCCCTGGGACTTCGACGACGGCTCTTTCTGCGGCATTGACCAGTGGGGCAACAAGCCCGAATTCGTACGCAACAAGAAAGTCGCCAACGGCATCTTGAGCATGGACGTCCAGGACGACGCCTACTTCATCTGGGGAGACATGTGGGGCCAGGTGCCCAGCGTAAACCAAAAGGTCGCTATTGACCTCGAAAAATTCCCCGTCCTGGAGATGAGAGTCCGCCAGAGCGTAAACCAGGCCAAGTGGAAACTCTACGGCCGCCCGGGAACCAGCGAACGCCTGCTGTCTTACGACTTCGCCGTCGGCGGCTCGGACTGGCAGCGCATCCGCATTGACCTCAGGAAGGATGCGCGCTGGCGGGGCGTCCTTACCGCGCTTCGCATTGACCCCTCCAAGCATCAGCCCGCCCACATCGAGATTGACTGGGTGCGGCTGACCGCCGTCGTGCCGGCCCGGCATGGCCGCGTCGAAACCATCGGCGCGCCGACAGGCGTCGCGGCCCGCGTGGAACTCTCCGTCCCGAAGACCGTGATGACGGCGGGCGCGACGCAGCAGATCGCCGTCACCGTGAGCGACGCCAACGGCAAGCCCGTCGCCGGACAGCCGGTGCGCGTGGAAGTCGCCGGCGGATCCGGCGGCCTGCTCGCCGACGCGGAGAAACAGACGTCCCTGGCCCTTTCTCATGCCTCGCGGCGCGGACTGACCGACGCCGCCGGCCGGCTCCTTGCCAACTACCAGGCGAACCGCAAGGCCGCCCAAGCCGCCGACACCCTTGTCGCGGTAGCCGAATTCACAGACGCCTCGGCAAGACCGTCCCCGCCAGACGGATGGGCGGGCCCTGAACGGGATTCGTTCAGGTCCCGCGTGACCGTCGCCACGACCCCCGGCGCTCCTCACCATTACCGCGTGGAGCCGGCGAACGTCGCGGCGATCAAGTCGCGCGACCTCCCCCTCGTCGTCTCCGCCCGCCTTGTGGACGAATTCGACAACCCCGTGAACCAGACCCGCAAGCTCGTATGGGAAACCGACGACCACGCCCAGGTCACGCCCGACGGCGACGCCAACGCCTCCTGGCGAGGCGACGAGAAGAAGCGCTGGGTCTATCATGTGCGCGTGAAGGACGAGCAGGGCCTCACGGGCGAATCCGCCGCCATCTGTCTTCTGCCTTCGCAGCCGCGCACCGACCCCATCGTGCTCGGCCCCAACGGTTATTTCCGCAAGGGCAAGAACGGCAAGGGCTGGCTGCCCCTCGGCGGCTTCTACGCCAACTGGGTCGGCCTGCCCGAAGGCGGCGAGGAGGGGCGGCGGCTTATCTCCTTCGTGGATGCCACGGAGGATCAACTCGTCCATTGGCTCGACTTTCTGGCGCGTCAGGGCGTCACGGCCATGCGCTTCATGCTGCGCGCCCACACCCCGCGCGGCATGGAGCCGATGGACGTCATCGGCCGCGTCAACATGCCCCTCTTCGCCAAGGTCCTGCGCTACATGGACCTCGCCCGCAAGCACGACATCCATTTCATGCTCGTCATCCACGAGGATTACACCAAGCCCGCCTACTACGACCAGCGCGCCCTGGAGACCTTCTGCATCCCTTACTACCAGGGACAGGACCTCGACGGTCTCCCGCCGCACCAGCGCCGCTTCATCCGCGACCGGAAACTCCTCGACCTCATTGACGAAAAATACACCGACCCCGACGCGATGGCCTGCCAGGATCAGTACACCCGCGAGCTTCTCGGTCTTCTGAAGGACAACCCCCAGCTTTTCTCGTGGGAGTTCGAGAATGAGATGGTGAACTGCCCGAAGTCCTGGGCCAACCACATGGCCCAGGTCATCCGCTCCGCGGACCCCGTCACTCCCATCTGCGCCAGCCACGGAGGCGGCGGCCTCCACACCGCCGACCCCCTCTGGTGGTGCCGCGAGACGAGCATTGATTTCTACACCTATCACCTCTACCCCGGCCCCTCCACCACTTCCCCCGACTTTGATTACGGCGCTGCCGTGGACGTCCTGGCCTCTTACGGCCGCATGGCGGGGGCCTGCATGTTGGGCGAGTCGGCCGGCGATGAATTCAGCCGCTACCCCGCCGATCGCCACCCCGACCGCCGCTACATCATGCGCGACATCATCTGGTTCAGCCTCGTCAACGCCAACCCCGGCTGCTTCTTCTGGAACGCGCGCGGGTTCGAGGTCGAACAGTTCCGCCTCGCCAACAAGATCGCCTCCGGCCTCGAATGGTCCGACTGGCTGCGGCAGCGGCCCGACATCGGTGTTGTCGTTGCCCATCCCTGGGACGACGACAAGTACTACCGCACCCCCGAGGGTCGCGCCGATTACGCCATGATGGGCAGGTACGCCCAGCACTACCTGAGCGCGGGCGTTGATTTCGACTTCGCGATAGACGAATTGGGCTACGCGAAGACGGCCCGCGTGTCAGCAGAACATGTGGCACAGCCGCCCTCGGCTGTGAATGTGGCACAGCCGCCCTCGGCTGTGCCCGCCTTCGCCCCGCCTGCCGCCTCCAGCCGCCTCTCCATCCCCCCCGGCTGGCAACTGCGCGCCAACGCCCGCGAGGGCTATCGCGAGGGCCTTGCCTACGTCCGCAACTTCGCCGGCATACGCCCGTGGCAGGAGCCGAAGATTCATATGTATCTGCGCGACCGCAAGCCCGCGCCGCTCAAGATCCGCTTCGACCTGCCCTTCGCCAAGATCGCCGTCACGGCAACCGACCTCGACACCGGCGCGCAGAATCGCTTCGAGATCGGCGGGCGCGACGAAATAGACCTAGGCCTCAGCGGCCACGACTGGGCGTTGCTCTGGCGAGCACAGTGAGGAAACGGAACGGCGTCAGCCACAGAAGCACACGGAATCACACAGAAGTTGATTGAGGACACGGGCGAACGCGGATGAGCACGGATAAAGCCTGTCGCGAAAAAGGCATTTTTTGAGGGGACGTCAAACGCCGAGGGGGGCG
>CAYPFP010000036.1:0-33187 GCA_964409935.1 uncultured Planctomycetota bacterium
GCGCCTTTTCGCTTGACACCTCGAAGAGGGCCGCGTATCCTGAAATTTTTCGGTTAGCGAGCGGCGTCATGAAGAACATCCGGGTGCGTCTGGGCGACAGATCGTACGAGGTCCATGTGGGCGCCGGCCTGCTGGCGGGCGCCGGCCGGGCGCTGACTGCGCTTTTGAAGCCCTGCCGCGTCGCGCTGGTGAGCGACGAGCACGTCGCCCCTCTCTACGCGGGGGTCGTCGAGGACGGACTGCGCGCGGCCGGGTACGAGGTGCGCCGGACCGTCCTTCCCGCCGGCGAGGAACAGAAGAACCTGAGGTCCGCCGAGCGGCTGTACGACGCCTTTTTCGACGCGGCGCTGGACCGCAAGTCGGCCGTGTTGGCGCTGGGCGGCGGCGTGGTGGGCGACCTGGCGGGTTTCGCGGCGGCCACGTTCATGCGCGGCATCGCGCTGGTGCAGCTCCCCACGACGCTGCTGTCGCAGGTGGACGCCAGCGTCGGCGGCAAAGTGGCCGTCAACCACCCCCGCGGCAAGAACATGATCGGCGCGTTCCACCAGCCGCGCGCCGTCTTCGCCGACATCGCGACGCTGCGGACCGTTCCGCGCGACGAGGTGCTCAGCGGCCTGGTGGAGGTCGTCAAGCACGGCGTCATCCGCGACGCCGCCCTGTTCGCTTTCGTGGAGTCAAAGCGCGACGACATCCTGCGCATGGACGAACAGGCTCTCGAACACATCGTCGCGCGGTCGGTGGAGATCAAGGCCTCGGTCGTCGAGGCCGACGAACGCGAAGACGGGTTGCGGGCCATCCTCAACTATGGCCATACCATCGGCCATGCGATAGAATTGTTGATGAACTACAAGGGGTGTTCGCACGGCGCGGCGGTGGCGATTGGGATGTGCTGCGCGGCGAGGATCGCGGTCGCGCTGAAAATGTTTTCGGGCCGCGACGCCGAAAGGGTTGAGCGCCTGCTGAGTTCGCTCGGACTGGCGACGCGGCCTTCCGGCCTTGACCCGGCGGAAATATATCGTACACTTTATTCGGACAAGAAGACCGAAGGCGGAAGGCTCCGCTTCGTCCTGCCGACAGCCATCGGAGAGGTCGTCGTCAGGAATGATGTCCCGGAGAAGGCGGTGCTTGAGGCGTTGGGGTGAAGCTTGCCGTGCGGACCGTGTTGGCGGCGGCGAGGCGTTTGACGGGAGGCGTCCATCCCGCCGAAGCAGCGCTTCGACGAAGCTGTTTTGAGGCAGGTCGAACTTGAGCGCGTTACTTCAGGATGCACTGGAGCAGTTCTGCCCGCGGCGGCGCGTGCGCATCGTCTATACGGACAACTCGTGCACGATGAGCAGCGTGGGGCGCAACAACGGAAGCGCCACCTTCCGCCTGCACCGGATGTTCCGCGACGCGCCGGGCGACGTCATCGAGGCCCTGGTGCGCCTGCACTTTGTCCCCAACCACCGCACGACGCGCCGGCGGCTCTCGGAGGTGGCGCGGCGTTACATTTCCTCGCATGTGTCGCACATACGCTCCAGGCCGCGCCGGCTGTTCCGGCGGCGGCGCCTGGAGCCTCGCGGCGTATTCGTGGACCTGGCCGCGCTCTTCAGCGAGATGAACCGGCGCTACTTCGGCGGGCGCGTGCGCGCGGCCATCACCTGGTCCCGCAGCCTGAACCGCCGCCAGATGGGCTGCTGCGACGAAGGGGCGTCTGCGGCCGAACGGGTGATCGTCATCAACCGCCTCCTCGACGACCCGGAGGTGCCGCAGGAGTACCTGAGTTTCCTCGTGGTCCACGAGATGCTTCACTGCGTCTTCCCCCGACACACGGAGAAGGGGCGGACGGTCCGCCATCCCCGCGAGTTGCGCGAGTTCGAGAAGAAGCTCCCCTTCTACGAGCAGGCCATGGCCTGGGAGAAGGAGCAGGTGGACCGCCTGTACCGCCGCCGCAAGATCGGGAGGCAGGCGCAACTGCTCCTGCCGCTGGTCCGATGAGGCGGGTATCCGACTGAGGACGCACGAGCCGTAACTCCCTGTTCCGGTGGTTTTGGCCCCCCGCGCATGAGCGCCGAAAAGATCCTGATCATAGAAGACGAAAAAATCCTCGCCTGGACCATCGCCCAACGCCTCGGCAAGGAAGGCTACGAGGCGACGGCGGTGAGCACCGGCCGCGAAGGACTTGGCGCCCTCTCGCAGCAGGACTTCGACGTCGTGCTGCTCGACTACCGCCTGCCCGACCTCGACGGCCTCGACGTCATGAAGCAGATCCACGGCGACCACTCCAGCCTGCCCGTCATTCTCATGACCGCCTACGGCTCGGTGGAGAGCGCCGTGGAGGCCATGCGCGCCGGCGCGTACGACTACCTGAGCAAGCCCATGGACATGAACCACCTCGTCCTGGTCATCCGCAAGGTGCTGGAGACCACGACCCTTCGCCGCGAGGTGAAAGAACTGCGGGAACGCCTGCGCGAGCAGTACGGCGTGACCAACGTCATCAGCAACAGCCCGCAGATGCTGGAGATCTTCTCCCTCATCCGCAAGATCGCGCCCAGCAACGCCACCGTGCTCCTTCAGGGGGAGAGCGGCACGGGAAAGGGGCTGCTCGCGCGCGCCATCCATCACCAGAGCAATCGCGCCGAAGCGTCCTTTGTGGTCCTCACGTGCTCGGCGATCCCCGAGACCCTCCTGGAGACCGAACTGTTCGGCCATGAGCGCGGGGCGTTCACCGACGCCCGTTCGGAAAAGCGAGGGCAACTCGAACTGGCCCACGGCGGAACGCTGTTCATGGACGAGATCGGGGACCTGCCGATGGGCTTGCAGGCCAAGCTCCTGCGCTTCATCGAGGACAGGACGTTCAAGCGCGTCGGCGGCACGCGCGACATCGTGGTGGACGTGCGCATCATCGCGGCGACCAATCGCGATCTGCAGGCCGACGTGGCCGCCGGACGGTTCCGGTCCGACCTGTACTATCGCCTCAAGATCGTCCCCATACACATCCCGCCGCTTCGCCAGCGCCAGGCCGACATCCTGCCCCTGGCCAACGCCTTCATCCACGACTTCAACCGCGAGTTCAAAAAACACATCCGCGGCATCGCGGCGGAGGCCCTCGAAGACTTGAAGCGATACTACTGGCCCGGCAACGTGCGCGAGCTTCGCAACATGATCGAGAGGGCGGTCTTGCTGGGAAGCGGGCCGCTCCTGCGCCGCGAGGACTTCTTTCCGGAGGCCGGCCTTCCCGGAGGAGCTGTTCAGGCCGTCCCGCCGGGCCAGCCCGCTGCGGCCTTTCGCCTGCCTGAAGGCGGCGTCAATCTGGAAGAGGTCGAAAAGAACCTCGTCGTTCAGGCGCTTGCGGCCGCCGGCGGCAACCAGACACGCGCCGCCCGCCTCCTGGGCATGACGCGCGACCAGATGCGCTCCCGCATCAAGAAATACGGCCTGACCGCCAGCGATGAACCCGGCGAGAGATGAGGAAGGCGCATCTCGGACAGCCGGCGGCCGGATGCTATGCGCGGCGCTGCGCCAGGCGCATGGCGGCCAACCGGGCCTGATCCAGGAGTTCGGCGCTCAGGCAAAACTCCATCTGCGCGTCGCGGAGCGCCTTGTGAAGCAGAGGCAGCGTGCGGCGCGCGCGGGCGGGCAAGTGGCCTGTGTCGCCGCGCGTCGGGGCGACGCGGCCCAAAAAGCCCTCGATCCCCTCCACATGGGGGATGGCCTCCGAGGCCATGGCGATGTAGGCCTGGAGCCTGGCCTTCGCCAGGCGAGCGGCCTCGGGGTCTTCAGGGACGGCCTTTGAGACCGAAGCCAGGAACTCCCGCAGCGCCCCACGCCTCCAATAGCGTTCCGGGTTGAGCGCTCGATCGGTGGTCTGCTCGCGAATAAGGTCGAACAGGTACAGCAGGGCCTCCAGCAGGCCCGGCGGCGAATCGTCGCCGAGGAATTTTTTGCGCAGGCACTCGCCGAGATCGTCCACCCCCATGTCGGGCGACCAGCACAACTCGCGGAAGGCAAGGCGCGTGACCGCGTAAGGAAGTTCGTCCAGGGGGAACGGAATCTGGTCGCTGTCGAACGACGCGGCGCGTCGGGGCGACGCGGCGCGTCCGCCCGACGGCTTGGCGGACGCGCTGTTGAAGCCCGGCTCAAAGGCCGGGCAACAGCCCAGGAGGTTCTCTTTCTTCGCGCGGCCCACCCAATCGCACAACTCGCTCAACGAAGCGCGATAGTGCTGCCGCCAATGGATCATGGTCGGAGAAAACCACGCCAGGGGACGAGGCCGACCGTCCTCTGCGGGGAAGTTCCAATTGTCGCGGACGACAAGCCAGGCAAATCGCGGGTCGTCCATCTCCTTGAGGGCCTGGTAGAAACGCACGTCGTCCTTGTGCTCCTTGTAGCCGATGCAGGAGACGAATCTCGCCCTGGGGTGCTTCCGCCAGACGGTCTGGGAAAGCTCGCGGAGGAAGCCGATCTCCGCCGCACCGTACTGCCGCGAGCCGAAGGCGTCCAGAGGCTTGCGGCATTCGTCGCAACCGCACTCGCCGTACTCGTCGCGAATCTCCAGGAACAGCCCGTCTGCGTCGGGGAAAGCGTCGTACATCTCCGTGAGGTAATCCATCATCATCTGTCTCGCCGTTGGGTGCGCCGGGCACAGCCCACCGGCGCCTTTGGCCGCGGCTTCCGGATGTGTCTTGGCCAGCTCGTCCACGCCGAACCAGGCAAACAGACCAGACCCCAGGTAGAACTCGATCCCGAGGGCATGGGCATGGGCGATCAGGTCCTGAACGCCCTGCGCGGTCAGCTTCGTCTCACGACAGGTGAAGGTCTGGGGCAGCCGGCGCGAGCGAAAGAGGCCTGCCAGCCAGAAGTAGACGCAGTTCATCGAGTCGGCGGCCATGGCGTCGAGGACGCGCTTCCAGTCGTCGGCGGTGTACTCCGGCGCCCGCCCCCAGCAGGCCAGGTTGTAGGCGCCGCCCGCCAATCCGTACAGGCGGGCGCGCACCTTCAGGAGCGGAGCGCGTTTGAGACGGATTTCGGGGATGAACAGGTCCTGACGGTCTTGCCTCAACAGGAAATCGCTCATGTGCGTCACGCCGTGATACACCGCCCGCTCCGTGCGGCCCGTCACGACGATCATGAGGGCGTTGGCGGCCGAGGTGGGGAAGATGTAGAAGCCCTCGTCCCCGATGCCGGAGAGTTCCTTGCCCAGACCGAAGATCTGGGTCATGTAACCGGCCGTCCCGATGGCGACGGCGCTGGTGCGGCCGGAGTCCCGCAGGTCTACGTAGTTGAAGACGGGCAGGTCCTGTCCGCCCGCCTCCCGGACGGCCTTCTGGATCAGGTCCTCGGCCCGTTTCAGGACGGGATTGTCGGACCGGGTGTCTCTCAGGATGGCCCCGACGGAACGCCCGTTCTTAACGAGATAGGTCTCGGACATGAAGCAAAGGATAAGAGGAAAAACCGGAAAAGTAAAGCCGAAAAAGACCGGCCGGCGGCGGCGTTTTCAGGCGTGAATGAGCAGCGTGATCTGTTCGGGAAGGATGGACATGACCTCCTGCAGGACGTCGCCCTTCATGGCCCGCCAGAGGGTTCCGCGCTTGGAGACCCCCATGATAAGGCAGTCCACGCCCAGGGTGACGGCGTGGTCGAGGATGGCGTCGGCGGGCGAGATGCCCGAATCGTAGATGGGAATAACCGTCACATCGGTCTCTTTGGCCATGTCCTTGACCTTCTGGAAGACGGCCTGGGCCTCCTTGTCGTCCTCCAGGCGGGCGCGGGTGCGCTCGCGGTCGGGGAAGGGGACGGCCAGTTCGCGTACGAAAAGCACGAAGAGGGCGGCGTTGCGGCGCTCGGCCTCCTCGACGGCGAACCTCAGGCTGCGCTCGCCGCCGCGCGTGGCGGCCAGGATGCGGGGCTGGTCGGGCGGGACGATAACGCGCGGCGCGGCCGCCTCGGCCGGGGCGATGATTTCCTTGACCAGTTCGGGGATCGGCATCGGGTAGGCCTCGCGGAAGCGCGCCCAGCCCTTGGCGCCGGCCTGAGCAATCAGCCCGCTGCCCAGGATGCACAGAGCGAAGACCAGGGCGTTCAGCTTCACCACCGCCAGTGTCAGGCCGACGGCGCCCATCACCACCATGACGGCCCCCATCAGGATGCGCTGCCACGTGTTGATCTGCGCGTTCCGGGCGAACGTGCACGTCCCTACGTTGATGGTGATGGCGCCCACCACGCCGATGGCGTAAAGGGAGGCCAGGTTCTCGACGCGCCGTTCGAAAAGGAGGGTGATGATCGGCACCGCCGTGGCCAGGATGAGGGCCACCCAGGGCACGCCATAGCGGTTGAGGCTGGTCAGCGGCTTGGGGAGCTCCCCGTCGCGGCCCATCAGGAAGAGCACGCTCACGATGGCGCCCACCGCCGTGTTGGCCGCCGAGAACAGCAGGAGCGCGAACACCACCGAGCTGACCGTGGCAAACGTGCCCCCGACGTAGTATTCCGCGAGGGCCTTAATCATGTCTTCGGTGCGGCTTTCCAGCCCCGGAATGGCGCACATGGCCACGCCCAACACCACGTTGATGATCGCCACTTCCAGCAGCACCGGCCAGACCGAAAGGGCGCTGGTGCGCGCCACGGGCTTCTGCATGATGCCGGTCATATTGGCGATGGATTCCACGCCCGACAGGGCCAGAATGACGCCCACGAAGTTCACCCAGTTGTGGCCAAGGCTCCCGGAAGGCCGGTCGAAGTGGGCGGCGCCGAGATGGGGGAGGGCGAACACGGCAATGACGAGGAAGAGACCGACAGTGACGACGGCCACCAGCAGGGCAAGGTTCCCCACGTGGCGGGGGCCGACGGAGTTCAGGGCGCCTATGATCAGCAGGACGCCTATGGTCCAGATCCAGGGGGTTTCGACTCCCAGGTAGTGAAAGGCCGCCAGCGCGCTGATGGAGGCCGTCACCACGTATCCGGCGATCAGAAGCAATCCCCCAACGACGGCCAGCCTTTGTGAGGCCTGTTTCGCAGCGGAGTACACGCCTCCGCCGTCGGGGAAGACGCGGCAGATGTGCGTGTAGGCCCACCCCACAAAGGCCATCAGGATGCTGACGGCGACGATATAGTAGATGGAGCCATAGCCGGCCAGGGCAAAGGCCAGGCCGAGCACGTAGAGGCGGGACGTGCCCCAGTCCCCGTACAGCATGGGGCCGGCGTGCCACCAGTTTAGTTCGCGCGGACGCTCCCGAAAGAATCTCATCTGCTTCGCACTGCTAAAAGAGAACTCCCCGCTTGCAGCTTGCCGGGGTTCCCGGCATGCCACGCACAGGGAGACTATGCGCAACATTTAATAACCCTATATTTTAGAACGCTCCCCCCGGGATTTCAAGAGAATTCAGCGACGGCCTTGCCCGGCTCCTCAGGAAGCCCATTTTTTGAATGCTTTTTGGGCGCTTCCCGCCTAGAATGACCCTATACGATGGAGGTTCCCGTTCCTTCGGGTTTTGCGAGGCTGTGATGGCAGGCGCCGCGCTCAAAGAGGTCTACAACGAGGTCGTCCGGTGCAACCGCTGCGGGTTTTGCCAGCCGGCCTGCCCGACGTACCGGGCCACGGGTCTGGAGACCGCCGTCGCGCGGGGGCGCAACACCCTCTGCCGCGAGGTGATCGAGGGCCGCATCGGTATGCGGCGCGAGTTGGGGCCTCCCGTCTTCGAGTGCCTCCTGTGCCGGGCCTGCACCGCCAACTGTTTCCCCGCCGTCAGGACCGACGAGATCGTCGTGGCCGCCCGCGCCGACTACCTGGCCCAGTTGGGCGAACCGCTCCTCCTGAAGTTCATCTTTCGCGAGCTTCTGCCGAATCCGTCCCGCTTGACGCGCCTGATGCGGATGCTGGGGGTGGGAAAGCGACTGGGGCTCAGCGGCGCGGCGAAGGTGGCGCGGGTGTTGGGCCTGTTCGGCAAGGAGGTCGAGCAGGCCGACGAGTACATGCCCGGCGTGCCGCGCGAGTTCCTGCGCGACCGACTGCCGCGTCTGCTGGGCGCCGACAAGCCCGTGCAACCGGCCCCGCGCGTCGGTTACTTCGTGGGCTGCGCCGTGAACTTCGCCCTGCCGCACGTGGGCGAGGCGACCCTGCGTTACCTGGCCGAACGCGGTGCCGCGATCACGCCTCTCGACAACGTGTGTTGCGGCCTGCCGGCGTACTCCTGCGGCGACCTGGAAGCCGCCAGACGCCTGGCCGCCCGGAATGTGGCCGTGCTCAGCGAGGCCCCCTGTGACGCGATCGTCACGGAGTGCGCCAGTTGCAGTTCGTTCCTGAGAGACTACCCCCGGCTGTTTGCGGCAGCGCCTGCCCTGGCCGAAAAGGCGAACGCCTTGCGGGAGCGCATCTGCGATTTCACGGTCTTCGCGGAACGCCAGAGCCTGACGCCGCGCCGCGACCCCGCCTCGAACGCGCCGTCCCGCCCCCGGATTGCCACCTGGCACGACCCCTGCCATCTGTGCCGCTACCAGTCCGTGACGACACAACCGCGCGCCCTGTTGCGTTCGCTGCCCGGCGTGGAGTTCCGCGAGATGCGCGAGGCCGACTGGTGTTGCGGGGGGGCCGGCTCCTACAGCATTACCCACTACGACCTGTCCATGCGGGTGCTGGAGCGCAAGATGGACAACCTCGCCCGAACCGGCGCCGACCTGCTGGTGACGGCCTGCCCAAGCTGCATTCTCCAACTCTCCCACGGCGTGCGCCGCGCAAAGCTGGCCGTGGAGGTGAAGCATATCAGCGAGCTGTTGAGCTGAGAGCCAGGGCGCCGGCGCTGCGGTGCGGCTCGAGCGTCCGGCCCGGAATCCATTTGCATCCGGCGTGCGGCGCGATATAATTATTTTTTTTCAGGGCACAGGCCAGGTTTCTGTGGAGGGCTGCCACCGTGGAACAGGTACAGGGCGTGTCTGCCGTGGGGGGAAGTCGCGGCGTCCGTGAGGGGGCGGTCCAGGCTTTTCAGATCTTTTTCGTTCTGTTCGTGATGATCGTCCTGGCCCGGGCCTTCGTCTCCTACTACCATACGTTTGCGCAAGACGAGGCGCAGCCGGCGAAGAGAGCCAAGGCGCCGGCGGCCGCGCCCGCGGCTGCGCCGGCGCCCGCCGCCCCCGCAAAGACCGCCGCTCCAGTCAAGGTCGAGCCCGCGCGGGGGGCCGAGAGGACCTGTCCGGTGATGAAATTCACCGAGTCGCATCCGCTCACGACGCACCGTCTTCCCATATTCATCCTGATCGTCCTGCTCGCCGCGCGCCTCATGCTGGGCCAACGCCAGTTGGACCGGCTCTACACCGAGAGCGACGCCTGGGCCGAGCGGAGCTTCACGGGCTTCCTGGCGCACGCCGCATTCCTGCTCGCGCAGGGGGCGCTCCTGGTCTTCCTGGCCGTCGGGCTTGAGGCGGAGGGCACCAACGAGGCTTCGGTCTTCTTCTTCATCGGAATTCTCATTGTGGCCGGCCTGTGGTATCTGTGGACGTGGCTGACCGCCGGACGCCAGAGCCGCCCGTTGATGGGCTTTGCCCTGCCGGCGGGGGTCTGCGACCTCGCCTTCGCGGCCATCACCTTCGGTGGCCTGCTCGTGTACGCCGCGGTCGCCGCCCCGCGCCCCGGGGCAGGGGTTCCGGCGAGTTTCTGGGCCTTCATCGGCATGGCCAACGTGTACGTGAACTATCTGATCGCCGTAAGCGCGCCCAATGACGCCGCGGCGACCGCCCAGCATGTCTCGCGTTCGTGGCTGGCCGTGGGCGTGGGCGCGGCCGCCGCCGGCCTCATCTTCGCGGCGCTGATCTTGATGCAGGTTTTCGGGTAGGCCGGGCTGTTCTCCTGTGAGGTAGAGCGACATGCGCACACTCTTGCCGGTCCTGGTTCTCGGTCTCTCGTTCTGGTCTGCCGGCTGCGTGAAGGGGCCGCTGGTTGACTTCGGCGACCGCGACAAACCGTTCGTGGACATCCGGATCGGCCCCGGCAGCGAGCAGGACGCCCCCAAAGACGCAAAGACGCCGGGGCGGCCTGACGCGAAGAAGACTCCGTAAGGGAGCGCCGGACCCTCGATACGGACAAAGGAAGACGGAGCAGATGAAAGTCGGCATCCTCGGCGCAACGGCGTACACCAGCCGCGAGCTGATCAAGCTTCTGTTGCGGCACCCGGCCAAGGTCGAGATCGCGTACCTCGGCTCGCGCCGGGAGGAGGCCCCGCGCCTCAGCGACATCTTCCCGATCTTCGAAGGCGTGCTCGACATGCGCCTGCTGCCGCTGGACCCCGCGAAGGCCCCGGCCGACCTGGACGTGGTCTTCTCCACGCTGCCGCACGCCGTCTCCATGAAGTTCGTGTCGGCCTTTGCGGACAAGGGCTTCCGCATCGTTGACTTCAGCGCGGATTACCGTTTCAAGAACCTGAAGACCTACGAGAAGTGGTACAAGGAGGCGCACACCGACCCCGCGCGCGTGAAGGACGCGGTGTACGGCCTGCCGGAGTTGTTCGCCGAACAGATTCGCAAGGCGCAGATCGTGGCCAACCCGGGCTGCTACCCGACGTCGGTGATCCTCCCGCTGGCCCCGCTGCTGAAGCACAAGGTCATCGAGCCGCGCGGCGTCATCGCCGACTCGAAGTCCGGCGTCTCCGGCGCGGGCACCAAGCTCGACATGATGTACCACTTCTCCGAGTGCAACGAGAGCATCCAGGCCTACAAGGTCGGGCGGCATCAGCACTCCCCGGAGATGGAGGAGGTGCTCTCGGCGTTCAGCGGCGAGGCCGTGTCGGTCTGCTTCGTGCCGCACCTGATCCCCATGGATCGGGGCATCCTGAGCACGCTGTACGCGCCGCTGCGCTTCCAGACCACGACCGAGAGCGTCCGGCAGGTCATCTCGGACTTCTACGCGGGGAAACCCTTTGTGCGCGTCAAGACGGGCGACGCCCTGCCGCGCACCAAGGACGTCTTCAACACGAATTTCTGCGACATCGCCGTGCGGGTGGTGGATGGCCGCGTCATTGTGGTGTCGTGCATAGACAACCTCATGAAGGGCGCTTCGTCCCAGGCGGTGCAGAACATGAACGTGATGTTCGGCCTCGACGAGCGGGCCGGTTTGATATAGAGGCGGACGCCGAGGGCGTCCGGAAGGCGAGGAATCCTTGATCAAAGAACTCAGCGGCGGCGTATTGACCCCTCTCGGCTTCAAAGGCGCGGGCGCGCACTGCGGCATCAAGACGAAGGCGGGGGTTCCCGATATCGGGATCATCTTCTCGGACACGCCGGCCAGCGCGGCGGGCGTCTTCACCACGAATCAGATCAAGGCCGCGCCGGTGCGCGTCAGTCGGGAGCACATCCGGTCGGGCATCGCGCGCGCCATCGTCGTCAACAGCGGGAACGCCAACGCCTGCACGGGCAAGTCCGGCCTGCACGACGCCGCCGCGATGGCGGCGCTGACGGCCGCGCGGCTGAAGGTCTCGGCCCAGACCGTGCTGGTCGCCTCGACGGGCATCATCGGCCACACGCTGCCCATGCGGAAGGTGCGCTCGGGCATCGAGAAGGTCTCGCGCTCACTGGGACGAACGCCGAAACACGACGCCGCCATCACCCGCGCCATCATGACGACGGACACCTTCTCCAAGCAGGCCGCCGTGAGCGTGAACCTCGGCGGGAGCACGGCGCGCGTGGCCGGCATCGCCAAGGGCGCCGGCATGATCGCCCCCCGCATGGCCACGATGCTCTGCTTCGTGACGACCGACGCCGCCATCACCCCCGCCCTGCTGCGCCGCGCCGTCCAGAGGGCGGCCGGACTCTCTTTCAATCGCATCACGGTGGACGGCCACACCAGCACCAACGACACGTTCCTCGTGCTGGCCAACGGCCAGGCGGGCAACCGGCTCATCAGCAAGGCCGGCCGGGCCTTCCGCAGTTTCTGCGAGGCCCTCAACGCCGTCGCCGTCAAACTGGCGCAGATGATCGTGAAGGACGGCGAAGGCGCCACAAAATTCGTGGAGGTCGCCGTTCAGCACGCGCCCACCACCGCCGCCGCCGAACGCATGGCGCGGGCCATCGCCGAGTCGCCCCTGGTGAAGACGGCCCTGAACGGCGGCGATCCGAATTGGGGGCGCATCGTCTCGGCGGCGGGGTATGCCGGCGTGAATCTGGACGAGCGCCGCATGCGCCTCTCGATCAACGGACTCACCGTCTACCGCGCCGGCGTGCCCGCCGCGCCCAACCTGAAACGCCTGAGCGCCGAGATGCGCAAGCCCCGGATCGCCATCGCGCTCGACTGCGGCAACGGCCGCGCCGAGGCCACCTTCTGGACGTGCGACCTGTCGCACGAGTACGTCACCATCAACGCGGAGTATCATACCTGAACGACGGCAAGGCTACGGTGCCCGCGAGCCTTGCCATGTCCCTCTGCGGCGCAACTCCTCGGTGACGGCGGCGAAGATTTCGGAGCGGTTGCGGTTCCAGACGGGGGCGATGAGGAACGAGCCGTGGGTGTCGCCGACGAGGCGCTGCACGGCGATGTCGGGCGAGAGGCGTTCCAGGAAGTCGGCCGCCAGCGCGATCCATTCCTCCATCGTGAAGACCTTGACCTCCCCGCGCGCGTACATGGCCTCCAGGGGCGTGCCCTTTGCCACGTAGAGGTGGTGCACCTTGATGCCGTCCACGCCCAGGGCGCTCACACGCTCGGCGGTCTCCATCATGTCGCGCCAGTCCTCGCCCGGCAGGCCAAGGATGACGTGCGCGCAGATTTTGATGCCGCGGCCTTTCGTGCGCCGGACAGCGTCGGCTAAGTCGGCGAAGAGGTGGCCGCGATTGATGGCGCGCAACGTGCGGTCGTGTACGGTCTGGACGCCGTACTCGATCCACACGTCCAGACGGCCCGCGTACGTCTGGACGAGGTCCAGCACGTCGTCGGGCACGCAGTCGGGCCGCGTGCCGATGGAGAGGCCCACCACGTCGGGGAAGTTCACGGCGGCGTCGTAACAGCGCTTCAGCGTCGCCACGTCGGAGTACGTGTTGGAGAAGGGCTGGAAGTAGGCGTAGAATTTTTCAGCGCCGTAGCGGCGGCGCATGAAGTCCATGCCCTCGCGCATCTGCTCGGCGATGGGCACCGCCGCCTTCTGCGCGACGGGGCTGAAGGACGTGTTGACGCAGTAAACGCACCCGCCCCAGCCCTTCGTGCCGTCGCGGTTGGGACACGTGAACCCCGCGTGCAGGGTCACCTTGTGCACCTTGCACCCGAACCGCTCCTTCAGGTACTGGCTGAACGGGTAGTAGCGGAACTGCTCGAACCAGGACTTTTCGCGAATCTCTTCCAGAAGCATAGCCGTCAACAACCTCAAATGTATATCTTCTATTCTATGCCGAAAGACGCGTCTCTTCAAGAACCAGCCGCCGGATGCGCCAGCGGAATGAAAATGTGGTAAAATCAACAGCATCTGTGGCATTTTCAACATCTGTCTGAAAAGAATCCGAGCCGCAAGACTGCACTGGGTGTCGGCATGAGAGCGCTCTGGCAACGACCTGACTTCCTGACGCGAATACTTCCCATCGCGCTCGCCGTCGGGGGCATCACGGGCGCCCACTACTCCACCACCACGGACATTCCGGAGATTCACGACGTCCTCCAGCGGCTTTATTATGTCCCCATCATCTTCGCCTCGTTCTGGTACGGCTGGCGCTGGGGGCTATTGTGTTCGGGCATCGTCAGCGTCCTGTACGTCCCCCATATCTATTTTCATTGGGGCGGACACCCGCTCACGATGAATCTGGAGAAGACCCTGGAGATCATTCTCTATAACGTGATCGCCCTCGTGACGGGTCTTCTCTCGCAAGGCCTGATCAACGAACGCAAGCGGTACCAGGCCGTGGCCGAGGAGCTTGAGGAGTCCATGCACGCCCTCAAGGAACAGACGCAGGCCCTGCTGGAGGCGGAGGAGCAGTTGCGGCGGGCCGACCGGTTGTCGGCCCTGGGCGAGCTTTCGGCGGGCATCGCGCATGAGATCCGCAATCCGCTGGCCTCGATCAAGGGCGCCGCCGAGATCCTCGCCGACCGCGTCCGGCCGCAGGACAAGGAGTACGAGTTCGCGCAGATCATGCTGCGCGAGGCCGAGCGGCTCAACGGCGTGATCACGGAGTTTCTGGAGTTTGCCCGCCCCAAACGGCCCGAGGTTCAGGAGTGCTCGCTCGACGAACTGCTCAAGTCCGTCCTGCTCCTGACGCAGAAGGAGATGGAGCGCAACCGCATCGGGCTTGAGGCGCGCCTCGACGGCGGCCTGCCGCGTGTGCGCGTGGACCCCGAGCAGCTCAAGCAGGTCTTCCTCAACCTCATCATCAACGCCATCCAGGCCATGCCGAAAGGGGGCCGGTTGCGCGTGAGCACGGCCCTGGACCAGGGCCGGATCGCCTGCGCCGTCGGCGACACCGGCACGGGGATTCCCGCGCGGATTCGGCACAGGATCTTCGACCCCTTCTTTACGACAAAACCGCGGGGCACGGGGCTGGGCCTCTCGATCGTGCAGAAGATTGTGCGGGGGCTGGGCGGCGAACTGCAGTTCGACAGCCGCGAGCACGAGGGAACGACCTTCCGCGTCCTGATCCCCCTCAACACCGGAGACGAACATGGCCGCAAAGACTATTCTATTGGTGGATGACGACGCCAGCCTGCGGCGCATCGTGGAGCACACGCTCACCGAGCAGGGCCACATCGTGCGCAGCGCCGCCAACGCCGCCGACGCGCTGGCCCGTTTCCGCACGGAGCAGGCCGACCTGGTCATCACCGACGTCCGGATGCCCGACATGGACGGCCTGAGCCTGCTGCGCGAGATCCGGCGCCTGGACGAGAACGCGGTGGTGGTCATGATCACGGCCTTCAGTTCGGTGGAGACGGCCGTCGAGGCCATGAAGTCGGGGGCCTTCGACTACGTGACCAAGCCCTTCAACCGCGACGAATTCAGGGTCGTGGTCGAGAAAGGTCTGCGGCATCGCGAACTGCTGACCGAGAACCGCCTGCTCCGCCAGGAGTTGGCCTCGCGCTTCAGCCTGCCGAACATCGTGGGGGAGAGCGAACGGATGCAGAAGATCTTCAAGATCATCTCGCAGGTCGCCCCCCGCGACACAACCGTCCTCATCCAGGGCGAGACCGGCACGGGAAAGGAACTCATCGCCCACGCCATCCATTTTTGCAGCCCGCGGGCGAAGAAGCCCTTCGTAGCCGTCAACTGCTCGGCCATACCGGAGACCCTCGTCGAGAGCGAGATGTTCGGCCACACCAAGGGGGCCTTCACGGGGGCCGCGAGCGACAAGCCCGGGCGCTTTGAACTGGCCGAGGGCGGCACAATCTTCCTGGACGAGATCGGCGAGGTCCAGCCGCATGCCCAGGTAAAGCTCCTGCGCGCCCTGCAGGAACGGCAGGTGGACCGCGTGGGGGGGACACGGCCCGTGGACGTCAACGTGCGCGTCATCGCCGCCACGAGCCGGAACCTCGAAGAGGACGTGAAGACCGGCAAGTTCCGCGCCGACCTCTTCTATCGCCTCAGCGTGGTGCCGATCCAGGTGCCGCCCTTGCGCGAGCGGCGGGAAGACATCCCCGCCCTTGTGGAGCACTTTCTGCGCAAGCTCGGCGCGCGCAACTGCCACGTCGCGCCCGAGGCCCTGCGCGCCCTGCAGGGGTACCGCTGGCCCGGCAACGTGCGCGAGCTTGAAAACGTCATCGAGCGCGTCCTGGTCCTGCGCGAGAAGCAGGACGCGGTGGCCCTGTCCGACCTGCCCGACTATGTCGCCCGCAGCGCAGGGGGTCCCGGCGTCGCTCCCGTCCCCAACGGCCTTGAAATCCCGCCCGAAGGCATCCGCCTTGAGCAGGTCGAGCGCCAACTCCTGCTGAAGGCCCTCGAAATGGCTGGCTGGAACCAGACCCGCGCCGCGGCCCTGCTGGGCATCTCCCGGCAAACGCTCATCTACCGGATGGAGAAGTTCAGCCTCCGAACCGCGGGGAAAAAGGCCTGACCGCCGGGAAAGCCCCCGCGCTCGACCTTCCGTCGCTCAGCGTTCAGTCGTCCGGGGCGCGCACCGCCAAATTCTCCCCATGCCGTTGACAAAATCCCCTCATCTGATATGCTAATTCTTGTTGCAGGCAGGATTGGGGAACGAAGCGGCAAACAGGGAAGAAGAAGGGCCGGCAGGGCGGCGCGGCGGTTTTCGCCTTGCACAGCGATCATGAGAAAGAGCGACTGGGTAATCACAATCATCGGGCTGGCGCTGATCAGCGTCGTCGGCCATATTCTGTACAAGAAGGAGATGGCCCGCCGACATCAGTACGAGATGTGGCAGCAGCAGCGCGTGCTCATCAAGCAGATGGACCCGCTCGATGAAGCCCTGCGCGCGGGCATCAAGCGGGTGGAGGAGAAGGACTTCGCGGGGGCCAAGAAGAGCCTGGAAGAGACCAAGAAACAGGCGCGCGAATTCATAGACACCCTCGACGGCCAGCTCGCCCAGTGCCAATCGGAGGTGGAGCGGGGGCTTTTCCAGCCCATGAAGGCGCAGGCGGAAAAGGTGGAGGAGGAAGCGGAGAAGGTCCTTCTCTCCGAAGAACTGCGCTACGGGGCGGAAGGCCTCGTCAAGTTCGAGAGCAAATGGATGAAGCCCTCCCGCGTCCAGGAGATTGAGGAGAAGCGCTTCGCCGACGCCCAGCGCGCGAAGGGACTGGTGCTCTTTGAAGACAAGTGGGTCACCCCCGAAGAACGCACGCGCATCAAAGAGGAGAAGTACGCCGAGGAGCAGCGCGCCAAGGGCCTGGTGTTGTACAGGGGCGAATGGGTGACGCCGGAGAAGCGCCTGCAGCTCATGGCGGACGCGCGCAAGGCCGCCAGCGCCGCGTCCACGCCCGCGACTCCGGCCAAGACCACCACAACGACCTCCAGCGGATTCAGCGCCGGCGACAGCGTGTGGGTCATAGACGATTTCGAGAGCGGAAAGGTCGCCTGGAGCGCGGAACAGTGGAGCGACCCATCGCAGGTCGAGCTTGGCACGCTCGACGGAAGCAAGGCCTTGAGCCTCAATTACGCCGGTGGCCAGCAGCAGAAAACGGCCCTGGCCCACTTCTTGAGGAGCATGGACATCACGACGCGGGGCAAAATCCTTGTGGACATACAGAACAACGGCAAGAAAAACGTCAAGCTCTCCATCATGCTGGGGGCCGACCAGGCCTACGAAACCCGCGAGAGAAATATCGGACCGGGCACCTTCAAGGACGTCGCCTTCGACATCAAAGGCCCCGTCCTGAAGTGCGCGACCGACGGCTGGCAGCAGTACAAGTTCCCCGTCGGCAAACCCGAAGCCGTCAACCGCATCACGCTGATGGTCAACAGCCCGGCGCAAATGGTCGTGGACAACATCCGCATGGCGGCGCAGTAGCGCGCCAAGCCTCTGCCGCCGCCGGACCCGCCCCGCAAGACCGCCTCCGCCAGAGACGCCATCCGCCAAGACGCCGCCCCTGAAGTCCCCTCCGGTGGAACAGGATATTAAATCGGCAAATTTGTTATTGAGTCGCGCCGGGTCTTTTGTTAAACTTCTTTTTTTCATGTTGCACCGGGGAACGTGTCACGGGGATTCTCTTTCCATTTTTCGGCGTCCTGTGAGGGAAAGGCCATGAGCGATGTGCAAGCAGCCGAACGGCTGGGAAGCTTTCGAGTCGTACCAACGGAAGGCATTGAGGCGGGCACAAGGATCACATTGACCATCGAATACACGGTCGGCGATGCCGGGCTTGCCGTCGGGGGCGGTCTGGCGTTGCGCTTCCCCAACACGTGGGAAAAGCCCCTGGCCCCGCAGCATGACCCCGTGCCCTGGGCGCCCAAGCCCGCCGGGGCCGAGTCCGAGGTCGTTCCCTACTCGCCCCGGAACCTCTCGGCCACGCCGAGGTCGGCCGCCGGCGGGGCCTCCCTGCTTCTGACCTCCGAACAACACTGGGCCAGGATAACGGTCCGAGGCGCCGCCCTGGCCAAAGGCGACACCATCGTGATCGTGTACGGCGACACCTCCTTCGGCTGCGACGGCGCCCTGGTCTCCAACTGCCCCCGCAACGACCAGGGCGTGGAGCTTTTCGCCGATGCCGCCGGCAACGGCGAATTCGCCCCCGTGGCCGGCTCGCCCTGCCTCATCGGGATTGTGCCCGGCGACACGCACGCCTTCCTCGTGGTCGGCCCCTCGCTCACCGAACCCGGCTCGCCCATCCAGATCAAGGTGGCCGCGCTGGACCGCTGCCACAACGCCTCGCGCAGCCCGTTCATCAGCCGCGTCATCGGGAAGCCCCGCGCCGACAGCCCCGCCTGCGGCATCCGCGTGGTGTCCCGCGAGACCGCCACCAAGAAAACCGTGCGCAAGAAAAAACTCGACACGCTCTTCACGGAGACGTTCTTCGAGGGCGAGTCCAACTCCAAGGTCATCAACTCCCCCGCCCCCCTGGAAGCCGGCGTGCTGCGCGTGGCCGTCACCGACGAGACGGGCGAGGTCTTCGGCATGAGCAACCCCATCGAATCCGCCGAGCCGCAGGCCGACTACCGCATCTTCTGGGGCGACCTGCACGGGCGCAGCGGCTTCACGCTGGGCGCGTGCCCCGTGCCTGGCACCGCCAGGAGCGGGGCCAGGAAGGTCTCGTGCGACGACGTCTACACCTTCGCCCGCAAGCACGGCCTCCTGGATTTCGCCGCCGTCGCCGACGAAAACGGCGCGTTCCGGGAGACCTGGAAGGAAAGCCAGGAAGCCGCCGTCCGCGCCACCGAGAACGGCAAGTTCGTCGCCCTGAAGTGCTTCGAGTGGGCCTCGCCGGAGTTCGGCCACCGCGGCGTGTACTTCCGCGACGCCGAGATCGAGGCCGCCCTGTCCGGCTCGCCCAGGATGCCCATTGACGATTTCTATGCCCTGTTCAAAGACCGCCAGGTCATCATCATCCCCTACCACCCGTTCCTGCTCATGAACTGGAGCCGGCTGAACCCGGAGTTCGAGCCGGTCACGGAGATCTATTCCGGCCTGGGCGCCTCCGAGCGGCACAAGAACCCCTTGTGGACCCTCGCCGAGACGCCCAACGGCAGCGTTCAGGCGGCGCTGGCGCGCGGCTACCGCCTCGGCTTCATGGCCTGCTCACACACCAACATCGGCTGCCCGGGCCGCGCCCAGGCGGAGTTGGCCGACTGGCTGCCCTACAAGGGCGGCCTGACGGCGGTGTGCGCCAAGGAGCTGACGCGCGAGGCCCTCTTCGATGCCCTGAAGGCGCGCCGCTGCTACGCCACCACGGGCGCGCGCATCATCCTGAAAGTGTCCGTGAACGACCAGCCGATGGGCAGCGTCATCGAGATTCCGAAGGAAAAGGCCGGCGACCCCCGCGCCCTGCACATCTCGGCCGTCGGCACCGACGTGATCAACAAGATCGAGGTCGTCTGCAACAACGACGACGCCTTCGTCTTCGAGCCGTTGCGCGACAACGCCAACTATACCTACGACGACGACCTGCCCTTCGACGAGGTGCTGGCCGAGTCGAAGGAGCGCGGCCTCGAACTCAAGGAAATATTCTACTACGTCCGCGTAACGCAGCGCGACGGCGAGATGGCCTGGTCCAGCCCCATCTGGGTGAGACTGAAAGAATAGAGGCCGTCCCAAACCATAAGGAGACTGAGATGCACGTGGGAATGCTCACGGCCCGCATGCGGGGCCAGTCGTTTGAAGACGTCGTGAAGTTCGCCGGCGAGAACGGCATCAAGGCGATGGAAGTGGATTCGCGCCCGGGCGGCCACCTGGACCCCAAGGCCGTGGTCGCCGACGGCGGGGCGACCGTGAAGCGGCTTCTGGAAAAGCACAAAGTGGGCATCTCGGCCCTGGCCTACTTCGCCAACATGCTGGAACCTGACCCCAAGAAGCGCGAAGACGCCGTCGCCGGGATGAAGACGTGCATTGACGCGGCCAAGGTCCTCGGCGTCGGCGTCATCACCACGCACGCCGGTTTCCCCATGCCCGGCAAGGACAAGTATAAGACCATCGAGCAGGACTGTCCGGCCGTCTTCAAGCCGCTGTGCCAGTACGCCGGCGAGCGCGGCGTCAAGCTGGCCAACGAAATCTGGTTCGCCACCAACCTGCAGAACCTCGAACACTTCAAGCTCTTCTTCCAGGTCATACCCGACCCCGCCATCGGCCTGAACTACGACCCCTCGCACCTCTACTGGCAGGGCATTGACCTCATCCTGGGCGTCGAGGAGTTCGCCAAGCGCATCTATCACACCCACGCCAAGGACTGCGAGGTCAAGCAGCACGTGCTGCGCCGCACCGGCAACCAGGAACCGCGCGGCTGGTGGCGGTACGTGATCCCCGGTTTCGGCAACATCCAGTGGGGCGAGTACATCGGCGCCCTGCGCAGGGCCGGCTACGACGGCGTGCTCTCCATCGAACACGAAGACGCGGCCGTCGGCGCGGAATTCGGCTTCATCAAGGGCAGACAATACCTCGAACTGTTCGTCTAGTTGCGAATCAGCGGCGCCCTCCCTCATCCCCCGCGGCGATGAGGGAGGCGCGCCCCGCGACGAGAGAAGCTTTGTTTGGCTGAGCCATGTCCGCTCCGGTAGAACAGGAACTTCCCTCCACAGCGCCTCGAACGCCCTTCCAGGAATTCGTGAGGCGCTTCCGCAAGAACCCGCTGGCCAAGGCCTGCGGGGTCGTGATCCTCGTCCTGTTCCTCATCGGCGCCGTCTTCTGGACGTTCTCGGTCTTCCGCATCCATTGGCCGCACGACCCGGACGCCACCGACATCGCGCAGAAACTGCGGCCGCCCTCGCTGGCCCATCCCTTCGGCACCGACCAGCTCGGCCGCGACGTGCTGACGCGCATGCTCCACGGCTCGCGCATCTCGCTCCTGGTGGGCTTCGTCGCCGTCGGGGTGTCCATCACCATCGGCATCCTCGTCGGCAGCCTGGCCGGCTATCTGGGCCGCGCCGCCGACTCCGTGCTGATGCGCTTCGTGGACATGATGATGTGCTTCCCCACCTTCTTCCTCATCCTCACGGTCGTCGCGCTCCTGAAGCCCAGTTTTTGGAACGTCATGATCGTGATCGGCCTGACGAGCTGGATGGGCACGGCGCGTTTCGTGCGCGCCGAGTTCCTGTCGCTCAAGGAGCGCGACTTCGTCGTCGCGGCGCGGGCGGTGGGGGCGTCAGGCGGCCGCATCGTCTTCCGGCACATGCTCCCCAACGCCCTGGCGCCCGTGCTGGTCTCGGCCACGCTGGGCATCGCCGGCGCCATCCTCACGGAGTCCGGCCTCAGCTTCCTGGGCTTCGGCGTCCAGCCGCCCAACCCCAGTTGGGGCAACATCCTGTCCGACGGGCGCCTCTACATCTTCGACGGCTGGTGGATGACGCTGTTCCCCGGCCTGGCGATCCTTATTACCGTGCTGGCCTTCAACCTCTTCGGAGAAGGCCTTCGCGACGCGCTGGACCCGAGGCTTAAGACCTGATTCACCGCCGAGGCGCACAGGGCGCAGAGAAGGAGCGCGCTCTCGTCGACTTTGGTATAATCACGTAGCGGTCAAGGGGCTGTGGCTCATGAAAAAGCGCCGAAAGAACAGGGTGGCCGAAAGCTCTGAGGCGTACCATTGGCAGCACGCCGGTGGCAAGCTGCGCGAACTGGGAGCAGACCGCCTTTCGGACGCGGAACTGCTGTCCATCCTGATTTCGACCGGGATCAAGGGCAAGTCGGCTGAGAGAATCGCGCAGGAAATTCTTGCGAGATTCGGGTCTTTCAAAGGCCTCGCCAACCAGCCGGTGGAGAAACTTCTGGCGATCAAGGGGCTTGCCGAAGTTAAGGTCACACGGATTGCCGCTGCGTTTGAGATTGCACGGCGCATTGTCAATGAGGTTCTAAAGGCCAGTGAAAGGTAAGTTCAAGCTTAAATCCACGAAAATACCCAGTCCGTTTGGAACGGCCGCCCATAAGACGGAGCGGACGGCGGTTGCTATCTTGTCCCACTGGATGCGAGAGATTATTGCGAAGAAGAATCTGGCGCTCGGTATGCCCGATGTGGAGACTATTGCCAGCGACGGAAAGATGCCGGATACGGTCATCTATGAATCAGCGCGAAGCCAGAAGGTGCTGTGCGTCATCGAGGCCAAGCCTGCGTATTACGACGTGTTTGATGAACAGGAGCTTAAGCGGCCTGCCTGCCAGAAGGCAAACGAGAGGAAAGCGAAGTATTTTGCCACTACGAACTTCAAGAGGCTCATCTGGTTCAACACGGCGAAGGTGAATGCATTACGCCCGGAGGAGGAGCAGATTGTCGAGAAGTTCTGGCTCTCGGAACTGGAGGATTTGGATGATATAGAGCAGGCAAGATACAGCGATCCCACCAAGAAGGCCCTTGAAGATTTTCTCACGAAACTCGTGGCCGTCCACACCGGCAAGCAAGCCGAGCCTAAGCAAGCCATTGACGAATTCCTCATCCTTAGACTTCAGGAGAAGATTCGCGTCCTCTCCGGGTATTACCGAGGCATCGTGGACGACCAATGCCATAAGGATCCCCCCTTCGCCAAGAGCCTCAAGCATTGGTTTGTGGACCAGCGGTGGAGTTTCACATGGCAGCCCGATGACTTTGAGAAAGCCGCGCGGCAGACTGCCTATCTCTTGGTCAACAAGATACTTTTCTACAACCTGCTTCAGGCCAAGAGGCCGCAGGAACTGGACCCTCTTGAGATTCCCGAAGGCATGACCAAGGGGTCCATGCTCCGGAGCAACCTGCAGACGTATTTCAACGAAGTCCTGAAGATAGATTACGAGACGATTTACACGACGGACTTCATAGATGGGATGGCCTTTCCCGACGTGAAGGAGGTCGTGAAAGAGGTCAAAGAACTGGTCAGTGTCCTGCGGCGCTATGACTTCTCGAAGCTGGGGTTTGACGTCATCGGCAGGATATTCGAGAGCCTGATCCCCGAACGCGAACGCCACAACCTGGGCCAGTACTTCACCAGCGCGGATGTGGTGGACCTGATCTTGCGCTTCTGTCTGCAACACGAAGATGACAAGATTCTCGACCCTGCGTGCGGCGCGGGGACCTTCCTTGTCCGGGCATACCAGCACAAGAAGCTTATGAATCAACGGATGAAACACCAGGCAATCCTGGCAACGCTTTGGGGCGATGACATTGCGAAATTCCCCGCGCACCTGGCCACCATCAACCTGGCCATCAATGACCTGGGAACCGACGAAAACTACCCCAACATCATTCAGGAGGACTTCTTCAAACTGCTCGCCGTGAGCGAGGGATTTGAGGCCCCGGTGAGCTGGCGGAAGGCGCGGGCCAAGACGTTGAGACTTGCAGAACGCGAGGTCATCTACCCCCGATGGTTCGATGCCATTGTGGGCAATCCTCCCTATACGCGACAAGAAGAGATACCCGAGACAGGCGTTGACAAGGAACAGTTGATTGAGAATGCGCTGAAGGTCGGGAGCCTCAAGGTTGCCGACATCAGCAAACGCGCCGGCATCCACGCCTACTTCTTCGTTCATGGCACGAAATTCCTCAGAGATGGTGGGCATTTCGGCTTCATCGTTTCAGACTCCTGGTTGGACGCCGAGTTTGGCAAGGGCCTCCAGGAGTTCTTCTTGCGGAACTACAGGATCATAGCCATCATCGAATCCAAGGTCGAGCGTTGGTTCCAGGATGCCGATGTAAACACGTGCATCGTGGTACTTCAGAAGTGCAAGGAAAAGAAGAAACGAGACGAGAATCTGGTCCGCTTTGTTTTTCTGAAGAAGCCGTTGCGTAACTTCATCCCGCCCGCGCACGACATGTGGGAGAAGCAGGTGCAGAGGCTTGAGTCCATTGATCGTCTCAAGCGAACCGTCCTCGGCCATGGCGACCTCTATGAGAACGACGAACTGCGAATCCTGCCCAAGCGCCAGGAGGAATTGTGGAAGGAGGGATTTGGCAAGGTCGAGCAGGCTTATGTCGGGGCCAAGTGGGGGAAGTACCTGCGGGCGCCGCAAGTCTTTTTCAGAATCTTGGAGAGGGCCAAGCGAAAATTGGTTCCGTTGCAGGATGTGGCAGATCTCCAACGCGGGTTCACGACTGGCGCTGACCCGTGGTTTTACGTATCCGACGTAACCAGCGTCGAGGGCAAGAAGAAGGTCGCGCGAATGGCCCGCGCTATGGGATGCGAGAAAAACATAGGTGATCTCGTGGTTATCCGAAGCGGCGACGGCACGGATTGGCTCATCGAAAAGCAATACGTCTTTCCCGTCATCCGCAATCCTGAAGATTACCGGAGGCTTTCTATAGATGTGGCGGCGGTGCGTGACTTCGTGATTATTGTCCCCGAGCCGCGGGAAAAGCTCAAGGGTAAGGCTATCGCAAGATATATCATTCACGGTGAGAGAAAAGCCTATCACATGGGCAAGGACCGGAGGATGATACCGGCAGAGACAGCCTCCTGCTCTGTCAGAAAATATTGGCACCAGCTCCCCGACATCAAACCGGCTCGTATCCTGTGGCAAAAGGCATTCGATGTATACCACAGGCACTACTTCGCAAGCCGTGCGGTGCACGCCAACCAGCGTTTCTATCCGATCTACCCTCACAGGGCCTCCGACGCGGAGATAATCGCCGGCTTCCTGAACTGCCCACTGGTTCCACTGTATCTGGAATTTCAGAGAGGCATCATGGGTCTTGGCGCCATCGAGGCAACTGTAGAGGAAGTCTCCCAGATGTTGATCCTCAACCCCGCCGTGGTGACGGCTTCGGCCAAGTCGCGGCTCTCAAAAGCCCTGAAAGCGCTGGGGGCGAGGGAGGTTGGCTCTGTCTTTGATGAACTCGGGGCCTCCTCTCCGCAAGACGTCTCCCTTGCGAAGGTCCGCCCGGATCGCCGAGAACTGGATAGGGTAATCCTTGAGCACATCCTTGGATTGACGGAGGATGAACAACTCGACCTTTACCGTGCTTTGGTAGACTTGGTTAGGTCCAGGATCCAGAGGGCCAAGAGCGTCCGGGAAAACAAACGGGTTGAAGGCATAGATACCGAAGCCCTCAAGAGCGCCGTCGTCGAACACATCAAGACGGAGTCGGCTTGATGAAGACACTCGGAGAGTTCTACAAAGAGAAGATTCTGGGCAGGAAAGACCTTGTCACAAGGGAATTGCCCCCGAATTGCCCACAGGCCAAGGTGGAGAAGGACCTCCTGGGGTGGAAGGTCTGCACCGAGAAAGGCCCCATTCCATGCCGTTCAGACGTTGAGGCGCGGTTCCTCAAGGTGTTCCTCGAGGCCGGCATGACCGAAGTCTGTGTCCCAAGAGACGAGGAATATCTCCGGAGCATCCTGCCTGAACTTGAGAAGTTGAAGTCAAGAGTTGAGGAGATATTGAGCCATTACCTTGACGCCATCTCGGACCGAAGGATCCGAGAGCGGCTAAGGCGCGAGGTGTACGAGGAGATTACAAAGTGATTCGGCATCTTGCGGAGAGCGAAAGAAACTCCGAGATTAGACACATAACCTCACCGCAGAGACGCAGAGGGCGCAGAGAGTGAACGACATTAACAGGCTGACGGAAGCAGTGATCGGCGCGGCCATCGACGTCCACCGCGCGCTAGGACCTGGCTTGCTGGAATCGGCTTACGAGGAATGCCTGTGCAGAGAACTTGCATTGCAGGGCATTCCTTTTGAACGGCAAAAACCGTTGCCTGTTGAGTACAAGGGCGTTAATCTTGATTGCGGGATCGCGTGGATATCCTGGTGGATGGGAGACTCGTCTTGGAGCTGAAGTCCGTCGAGGAGATTGTGCCCCTTTTCGAGGCCCAACTGCTGACCTATCTGAAGCTTGGCGGCTGGAACGTGGGCCTGCTCATGAATTTCAACGTGCCCGTGTTGAAGGAAGGAATTCGCCGAATAGTCCTTAACCTGAAAGAATAGCCGTTCTCTGCGTCCTCTGCGTCTCTGCGGTGAGATGAAATGAACAATAGACTCCTTAGCGTCCACGACCTCTGCACCTACTTCTTCACCGACGACGGCGTGGTGAAGGCCGTGGACAAGGTCTCCTACGAGGTGGACCAGGGCAAGACGCTCTGCCTCGTCGGCGAGAGCGGCTGCGGCAAGAGCGTCTCGGCCCTCTCCATCATGCGCCTGATCCCGGCGCCGCCCGGCCGCATCGCCGAAGGACGCATCGTCTTCAACGGGCGCGACCTGCTGGCCCTGTCCGAGGCCGAGATGCGCTCCATCCGCGGCAACGACATCGCCATGATCTTCCAGGAGCCGATGACGTCGCTCAATCCGGTGTTCACCGTCGGCGACCAGATCATGGAGGCCGTCATGCTCCACCAGAAGGTCAAGACCGCCGAGGCCCGCGCCCGCACGATTGAGATGCTGCGCAAGGTGCAGATTCCCGACCCGGAACAGCGCATCCACGAATACCCGCACCAGATGTCCGGCGGCATGCGCCAGCGCGTCATGATCGCCATGGCCCTCTCGTGCAACCCCAAGCTGCTCATCGCCGACGAGCCGACGACGGCCCTCGACGTGACGATCCAGGCGCAGATTCTCGACCTGCTCCGCCAACTCCAGCAGGACCTCAAGATGGCCCTGCTCCTCATCACGCACGACCTGGGCGTGGTGGCCGAGATGGCCGACCATGTGGCCGTCATGTACGCCGGCAAGATCGTCGAGCACGCCGAGGTCAAGGAGTTGTTCGAACATCCGCTGCATCCCTACACGCAGGGACTTTTCCGTTCCCTGCCCCGGCTCGGCGTCAAGAAACGCCGTCTGGAGACCATCCCCGGCGTCGTGCCGAATCCGCTGAACCTGCCGCCGGGATGCAAGTTCTGGCCGCGCTGCCCCAACGCCGACGAGCAATCTCGCCGCGAGGAGCCTCCGTTGCGCGAGCTTCGCCCCGGACATTGGGCGGCGTGTTGGAACGCAAAGCCGGATTAACGGCGAATATCGAATATTGAACAAGGAGTCCTGAATCTTGAAGCGAAAAAAACATACCTCAAACCTCGCTAATCAAGATTCATTGTTCGATATTCGCCGTTCAAGATCGAGGACATGACGATGGTGACCGACAACCGACAGCCCCTCATCGAAGTCGCCGACCTGAAAAAGTACTTCCCCATCCGCCGGGGGGTCTTCTCCCGCGTGCGCGGCTGGAACAAGGCCGTGGACGGCGTCTCGTTCCAAATCGGCGAAGGCAAGACCCTGGGACTGGTGGGCGAGAGCGGCTGCGGCAAAACCACCGTCGGGCGCACGATCCTGCGCCTGCTGCCGGCGACCGAGGGGGACGTCCTCTACGCCGGAAAATCCATCATGCCGCTCCGCGGCGCCGAGTTGCGCGCCATGCGCCGGAACATGCAGATCATTTTCCAGGACCCCTACGGCTCGCTGAACCCGCGCATGACCGTGGGCAGCATCATCGGCGAACCGCTCGCCGTCCACCGCGAGGCCAACCGCGCCGAACGCCGCGATCGCGTCATGGACATCCTCAAGAAGGTCGGTCTGGCTCCGGCCCACTACAACCGGTATCCCCACGAGTTCAGCGGCGGCCAGCGGCAGCGCATCGGCATCGCCCGCGCCCTCGCCCTCAACCCCCGATTCATCGTGTGCGACGAACCGGTCTCCGCCCTCGACGTGTCCATCCAGGCGCAGATCATCAATCTCCTCGAAGACATCCAGGCCGAATACGGCATCTCCTACCTCTTCATCTCCCACGACCTGCGCGTGGTCGAGCACATCAGCGACGAGGTGGCCGTTATGTACATGGGCCGGCTCTTTGAGCACGCCCCCAGCGAGTTGCTCTACAAGAACCCGCTCCATCCCTACACGCAGGTCCTGCTGTCGGCCATCCCCTCCACAGAGCCGGGGGTGCGGCGCAAACCGCTTACCATGGAAGAGGCCTTGACCAAGACGGAGACCCAGCCCGCGTGCCCGTTCCGTTTTCGCTGCAAGCACGGCAAGGCCCGCTGCGAATCGGAAACCCCCACATTGAGGGAGATCGAACCCGGCCACAGGGTCGCCTGTTTCCTGCACTAACACGCCGCCCCTTCGGGCAAGGCAGACGTAACCTGCCGATATGTTGCTACTTACGACATCAACGCTGAAAGCGGTTTGTATCGCCCGCGCCGGAATCCACCTTAATTGTAATTGTGTGATATACTTGTACGGGGAGGTGGAGGACAAGGGCGATAACACGCAAGCGTTTGAGTATGAATCATTTAAGACGAAATCGGCAAAAAATGTTTGGTTGTCCTTGACAACTCATGCAATTAGTGGTTAAATTGTACAGTTTTCGGCCAGCCAACCAGCCAACAGGAGACGAGCTTAGTGCCGGGATTCATACCCGAACACAAGATCGCAGAGATCCAGCGCTCGGTTGACATCGTAGACTTAATCTCTGGGTACATGCCACTGACCCGCTCTGGCGCTCGCTACAAGGCCCTATGCCCCTTCCACCATGAGAAGACCCCTTCGTTCATGGTCTCGCCCGACAAGCAGATCTTCAAGTGCTTCGGGTGCGGCGAAGGCGGGGACGTCTTCAAGTTTGTCATGAAGAAGGAGCGTGTAGAATTCCCCGAAGCGGTGCGCATGCTCGCGGAACGAGCGGGTATTGAGCTGGTCTTTGACGGCGGCGACGGCGCGCGCGAGGAAAAAAGCGCGCTGTACGAGGCCAATTCATGGGCCGCCGCGTTCTTTCACAAGAATCTCAAGGAGTCGGCGGAGGCGTCTTTCGCGCGGGAGTACCTCGGCCGGCGGCGCATCAACGAGCCTATGATCGAGAAATTTCAGCTCGGTTATGCCCCGCCGAAGTTCAAGGCGTTCGTCGAGGCCGCCGCGCAGGCGAAGATCGCTCTGGCGACGCTCGAGAAGGCGGGACTTGTTCGGCGCAGGGGCGGCGACGGAGATCCGGCGTTGCAGTTCCGCAACCGCCTCATCTTCCCCATTCGCGACGGACGGGGCCGCGTGGCGGCCTTCGGCGCGCGGGCGCTCAGCGATGAGGATATGCCGAAATACCTCAACTCGCCCGAGACGCCCGTCTTCTCGAAGAGCCGCACGCTCTACGGCATCAGCGAGGCCAAGGAAGCGATCCTGAAAGAACGCCGCGTCGCGATCATGGAGGGGTACACCGACGTGATCATGGCGCACCAGTTCGGGATCGCGTGGGCCGTGGCCGTGCTCGGAACGGCGCTCACGGCCGACCACCTGCGCGAGTTGAAGCGGTACGCGGACGAAGTGGTCCTCGTCTTCGACTCCGACTCGGCCGGCCGCAAGTCGTCCGACCGGAGTCTCGACATCTTCGTCGAGGAGGATATCCCCGTGCGGATCGCCACGCTGGCCGAGGGCGAAGACCCCTGCGATTTCCTGCTCAACCGCGGGGCGGACCCCTTCCGCGACGCGCTGGGCCGAGGGCAGGACCTCATCAGCTACAAGATGGACGCCGCCCTGGCGGGCCTTCGCGACGCGGCGCCCTGGCAGCGGGCGCAGGCGCTCGATGACGTGCTGGGAACGATCGCTCGGACGCCGAACCCGGTGACGTCGGACCTGCTCGTCAAGCAGGTGGCCGAGCGGTCCGGCGTGAGCGAAAGCGCCATCCGCGACCGCCTCGCCAGACTGAGGCCTTACGAAGGCCCGAAAGGCCGGGCCGAAACAGCCGCCCCCGCCGAAGGCGGCCCGCCCACGGCCCTCGAAAAGGCCCAGCGCGAGGCGCTGCAAAGCCTGTTGGGCGACAACGCCCTTATCGCCGCCTTTGCGGGCGAAACGAACGCCGAAAGCTTTCTGGCGCATTTCGCGGACGGCGCGTATCGAAAAGTCGCCGAGTGCGTGATCAACGTCTACCGCGAGCGCGGGCGCGCCACCGAACAGGACGTCCTGGAGCGCCTGGCCGAACCGGAGTTGCGCGACCTGGTGGCGCAGGCCGCCGACCTGGAGCCGACTAAGAAAAACTATGAACGCCAACTTGCGGGCGCGCTGGAGTTTCTGAGAAAAACCAGGGCGAACGGCCACGTCGCGGAACTCAAGGCGCGCGTGGCCGCCTCGGACCCCCGGCAGGTGTCCGACGCGCTGCTGGCCGAATTCCTTGAAAAGGCCAGGCAGACACGCAAGGGCGCCAAACCATATAGACAACCGGAGGCGAAGTCGTAATGGATAAGATTGACCAGGGTCTCAAGCTGTTGGTCGAGAAGGGCAAGGAGAAGGGCTATCTCACGTATGAAGAGATGAACGACATGCTCCCCGACGTCGTTCTCTCCCCCGAGAAGATAGACGATATCCTCATGATGCTCGACGAGCACGGCATTGACCTCATTGACGAATCCGACGTGGCGCGGCGCGAAGCGCGCGCCCGCCATGAAGAGACCGAGGTCATCGAGGAGGACGAGGAGGCTCTTCAGCCCGACGACCTGGCGGAGATGGCCAGCGAGAAGATTGACGACCCCGTCCGCATGTACCTCACCCAGATGGGCGAGATCCCGCTGCTCACCCGCGAGGAGGAGATCGCCCTGGCGAAGAAAGTGGAGGTTACGCGCAAGCGCTTCCGCCGCCAAGTGCTCGAATCCGACCTGTCCCTGCGCGCCTGCCTGAAGATCCTCGACGACGTGCGCGGCGGTGAACTGCCCTTCGACCGCACCCTGGAGGCGAACGTCTCCCTGGACATCGGCAAGGAGAAGCTGTCCCGGCGCCTCCCGGAGAACGTGGACACGCTGCGCAAGATGCTGGAGCGCAACCGGCAGGACTACGACCGGCTGAAGAAGTCCGGCGTCGCCGAGTCGGAACGCAAGCGCATCCTGGCGCAGCTTCGCGCGCGGCGGCGCAAGGGCGTGATCCTGCTCGAAGAGCTGAGCATCCGCATGAAAAAGGTCCAGCCGCTCATGCAGCGCTTGATCGCCATCAGCCAGCGGATGCACGCCCTCCGGCGCGACATCGAGCGCCTCAGCCGCCGAGCCGGCCGCGACGGCCGCCTGCGCACCGCCCGCGAAGAACTGGAGAGCCTCACCGACCTGGTCATGGAGGACCCGGACGAGCTGGGCACGCGCGTGGACGTCATGAAGACGCGCTACCAGGAGTATGAGACCGCCAAGCGGAAACTCTCCGGCGGCAACCTGCGCCTGGTCGTGTCCATCGCCAAAAAATACCGCAACCGCGGCCTGTCCTTCCTGGACCTCATCCAGGAGGGCAACACCGGCCTGATGCGCGCCGTGGACAAGTATGAGTACCGGCGCGGCTACAAGTTCTCGACCTACGCCACGTGGTGGATACGCCAGGCCATCACGCGCGCCATCGCCGACCAGGCCCGCACCATCCGCATCCCCGTGCACATGATCGAGACGATGAGCCGCCTGCGCAACGTGACCAAGCGCCTCCTGCAAGAAAAGGGCCGCGAGCCGACCGTCGAGGAGATCGCGAGGGCCGCGCGCATCAGCATCTCCGAGGCGCGCCGCGTCATGAAGATCTCGCGCCACCCCATCTCCCTGGATCGGCCGGTCGGCGAGGGCGAGGACAGCTACTTCGGCGACTTCATCGAGGACGAGGAGGCCGAGTCCCCCGTCGCCGCCGCGACGCAGGAAATGCTGAAGGAAAAAATCCGCCATGTCCTCAACAGCCTGACCTACCGCGAACGCGAGATCATCAAACTGCGGTACGGCCTTGAGGGCGGCTACACTTACACGCTCGAAGAGGTCGGCCGCATGTTCAAGGTCACCCGCGAGCGCGTGCGCCAGATCGAGGCCAAGGCCGTGCGCAAGCTGCAGCACCCGATCCGCGCGCGAAAGCTGGAGGGCTTCCTGGAATCGGCGGCGGAGTCCAAGTAACGCCCTCAAAAACCCGAACGATCAAGCGCGAAACCCGTTTTCCCCAGCCGCCCCCGCGCGGCTGAAAACGGGTTTCTTTTTTGCGAGCGCCATCCATGAACGAGAAACTGACGCTGAGGGCCGTTGCAGAGCTGGCGTTCGGCGACCACGGCGGCGCGGAACTCTTCTTCGCCGACCTCAACGCCGACTCCAGACCCGACATCCTGGCCTATCAGGGGCCGGGCGTCTTCGGCACGGCCATGTACGCCAACTGGCCGCACGTCAAGCCCGCCTTCCCGCGCTCGGTCTGCCTCACGGCTTTCGACCATGAAGGGCGCCGGATGTGGACCTGGGGCAAACCGAACCCCGCCGACAAGCCCTACGTCTGCCACGCCCATGAATCCTGCGTGGCCGCCGGCGACGCCGACGGCGACGGACGCCCGGAGGTCGCCCTGGCCGACGGAGAAGCCGTTCATCTGCTCGACGGCCTCACGGGAGAGGTACGCGCCGCCGCCGCGCTGCCCCAGGACAACTTCTACATCGTGCAGATCCTCGGCGAACCGACCCGCCAGAACGAAGCCGCCCTCGTCGTGAAAAACGGAGAGGGCGGATACGACTCGTGGCGTTACGGCGAGCCGCTCATCGCTCTGAACTCGCGTCTCAAGACCGTATGGGGGCCGACGGCCATCCCCGGCGCGGGGCATCATATCCTTTCGACGGACCTGGACGGCGACGGCCGCAGGGAGTACCTGGTCGGCTACTGCGCCGTCAAACCCGATGGCCGCCTGGCCTGGACGCTGGAGGGCATTGACCCCGCCGCCCTCAACGCGGACAAAGACCACGTGGACTACACGGACCTGTGGGGCGAAGGGCCGGACGAAAGGCTCCTCGCCTTCGCCGGGTCGAGCCGGGCCTATCTGGCTTGCGGCGCGGGCCGCCTGCTCTTCTCCCACCCCGGCCCACACGTCCAGGGCTGCGCCCTCGGCAGGTTTGGCCGCGACGGCAAAGTCCTCGCCGCCTTCTACAACGACGACGGCCCCATGGTGCTGTACGATCTGCAGGGCCGCGAACTCTGGCAACGCCCCACGCCGATCCTGTGGCCGTTGGGCGAACCCCGCACGTGCCGGGGCCGCGTCTTCCACCGCAACCGCCCGGTCGTGGTCTTCCCTCACAAGGACCGCGACTGGCTCATCGTCAGCGACGGCGGCTGGCCTTACGGAATGGACGGCGACGGCGAGATATCGTTGGAGTTCGAGCCGCCGCCCAACTCCCGCCAGCCGGAGTGCGACGGCCTGCCCGACCGCGCCCGCGCCGACGACGTGGGCTACGGCTTCGCCACCAAGGTCCTCGACTGGGACGGCGACGGCGTCCCGGAGGCCGTCGTCTACGACCGCCGCCGCCTCTGGGTCTTCAAGCCCGTCC
>CAYPFP010000036.1:33287-41305 GCA_964409935.1 uncultured Planctomycetota bacterium
CTAGTGGAGCGCCTTCCCATGCGCCGCCCCAACGTCGTCTTCATCATCGCCGACCAGCACCGCTGGGATTTCATGGGGTACGAGTCCAACGGCGTCACCCGCACGCCGATCCTCTCCGGCATGGGCCGAGAGGGAACGATCTTCCGCGCGGCCTACTGCACCTCGCCCCTGTGCACGCCGTCGCGCGCGGCCATCGCGTCGGGCCGTTACGGCATGAACTCCGGCGCCTTCACCAACCTGCACGAGCTTCCGCCGGGCACGCCGGGTTTCGTCCCGCAGTTCCACAAGGCCGGTTACCGCACCTGCGCCGTCGGAAAGACGCACATGGAGATTCACGCCTACCACTCCGACTACGTCTCCGAGGATCACATGGCCTACATGCGATCCCTGGGGTGGGATGAGACGTTCGAGATCTCCGGCAACGGCATGCTCAAGACGGGCATCTCCTGCGCCTACACGCGCTTCCTCGAAGATCGCGGCATGCTCGACAAGGTCCTGGATTTCTACCGCCGGTGGCACTACTTCATGGACACCGAGCGGCGCGGCGATCCCGGCCACGTCTGCCACGAATGGCCCTTCGAAGAGGACTTGCAGGAAACGGCCTTCGTCGCCAACACGGCCCTCCAATGGCTGCGCGGGCGGGACCGGTCGCGCCCGTTCCTGCTGCACGTCGGCTTCGCGGGGCCGCACGAACCCATCGAACCGTTCGGCGCCTTCATGACGCCCTACCGCAACGACGAACAGGCCCTGCCCTGGGGCCGCGCGTCCGCGCCCCCGTGGTACGCCGACTCCCGACGCGGCTACCGCGCCATGATCACCCAGATTGACCATCACGTCGGCAGGATCCGCGACCTTCTCAGCCAGCAGGGCGAGCTGGACAACACCGTCTTCGTCTACACCGCCGACCACGGCGACATGATGGGCGACCACGGACTCTGGGGCAAGACCAATTTCTACGAGGCCGCCATGCGCGTGCCGCTCATCCTGGCGGGGCCGGGAATCCGTCCGGGGCAGGACTCCCGCGCCCTGGTCGAACTCCTGGACATCGGCAAGACGCTGTGCGAACTGTGCGGCGTCGAGTCGCACTCCCTCGACCAGGGAAAGAGCCTCGTCCCCGTCCTGTCCGGCGACAGCGAGACTCACCGCGACACCGTCTACGCCGAGATGGGCTGCGACCGGATGCTCCTTGACGGCCGCTACAAGCTCATGTGGGGCGACCCCCTCAGCGACACCCGCAAACTGGGCCGCCTGCACCTCGACAAACCCGTGGCCATCCCTCCCAGCCCGCCGCGTCTCTACGATCTGCAAAAAGACCCCACCGAACTCCGCGACCTGGCGCGCAGCGACGGCGGCGTCCTGCGCGAGATGTTGGAGAAGCTCCTCGCGCGCATTAACCAGAACATCCAGCCTCTGCCTAACAAGAGCAGGGGCGAGTACAAGCCGCGGAGAAGCTCCGCCCCATGATCTGGCTCATCCTTGCCATTATTCTCTCGACGGTCTTCGGCCAGATCATGAAGTGGGCCGTGGTGCGCGGGTGCACCACGGCGCAGGTGGCGGCGGTAAACTATGTTGTGGCGGCGGGGGCGGCGACCGCGTTCGGCGCATTCGGTTCGGGTCTGCGCTTCGACGGACGCATCCTGGGCATCGGCCTTCTCGGCGGGGTTTCGTACGCCGTCGCCATCGTGAGCATCTTCATCGCGATCCGTTCCACCGGCATCGGCATCACCGGCACGCTCATGCGCGTGGCCGTCATCGTGCCCGTTGTCGGCGGCATTTTCGTCTTCCACGAGATGCCGCGCGCGATCCAGTGGGTCGGCATCGGCCTGACGCTGGCGAGCATCGCGCTGCTGAGGCCGCCGGAATCGCGCCGCGCGGGCGGCCGGGTCGGGTGGGCTGCCGCTCTCAACATGATTCTGGTCGTGCTGACGACGGGCCTGGGGTTCCTGGCCTGGAAGATGGCCCAGACCTGCGGGCACGGCCGGCAGTCCATGGAGTTCATGTGCCTGCTGTACGGCGTTCCCGCCCTGACGTGCGCGGCCGAGTCGGCCCTGCGCAAGGCGCGACCGGCGCCGGCGCCGGTCGTGATCGGCGCGCTGCTGGGGGTATGCAACATCTGCTCGATCAGCGCCAGCCTTGCGGGACTGAACACGATCCCGGCGGCGCTCTTCTTCCCGATTTACGGCTGCGGCGGCGTCGTCCTGAACGCCGTGGTCGCGGCGCTTCTATGGGGCGAGCGGCTCAGCCGCGCCAACCTCCTCGGCATTGCGGCGGGCGCCGCGGCCCTTGTGTGCATGAACGCGGGATGAGTATGGTATAATCCTGGAGCGTTCCGGACGCCCCCGGAGGCCATGACCATGAATCGGCTGGAACTCTTGCGGAAGACTCTGAAGGACACCGTCCCGCCGGTCTGGGCCGAGCCTTTTCACGAGGCTTGGACGGCCGCGCACGGCGCCGACCCCCGCGTGCGGCTGGCGCGGGCGCAGGCGGCCGAAATGGCGGCGGCGCGCCCCTGGATCAAACCCGGCGAACTCATCATCGGCAACAACGCCCTGCGCCCGATCGTGACCGGCCTGCCCACGCCGTTCCGTTCCGGCGTGTTCTTCGACCGGCAGCGCCTCGAAGCCGTCCGGACCGAACGCCCCGACGCCGAGGCGAAACTGGCCGAGATTGAGGCGTACTGGTCCAAGTGGACGGCCGAGAACGCCCCCTACACGCCCATGGCCATGCACGCCACCCTCGCCTACGAACGCGTGCTCGACCTCGGCATTGACGGCCTGCGCGACTACGTCAAGTACTGGGCGGAGTTCAACGCCGCGGCTCGCCCCGACTGCGCGCCGTGGTACGAGGCGCTGCTCATCGTCCTCGACGGCGTCTCGGCCTACATCGCCGCGCACGCCCGCGCCGCGCAGGAGGCGGGGCTGGAACAGACGACGTTGGTCTGCCGCCACATCGCCGCCGGCGCCCCGCGCTCCTTCCACGAAGCCGCGCAGCTCTTCTACCTGGTCTTCATGCTCTGCCATCACGATTCGCCGGGGCCGATTGACCGTTATCTGTGGCCGGCCCTCCGGCGCGATCTGGCCCGCGGCGCGACCTCGCGCGAGCAGGCGCAGGAGATTCTGGACTGCCTCTGGCTCAAGTTCGAGGAGAAGACCGCCTACGGCGCGACCCTGGCCGGCCAGCGGCCCGACGGCTCGGACGCCACGAACGAACTGTCTTTCATGTGCGTGGACTCGATCCGGCGCCTGCGGCTCCTGTCGCCGCGCACGGCGGTGAGGTGGCATCGCGCCGTCTCGCCCGATTTCGTCAAGGCGGCGTGCGACTGCATCGCCAGCGGGGCCTCTCTGCCCGCCATCGTCAACGACGAGGCCATCATCCCCGCCATGGTCGAGCGCGGTATCCGGCTTGAGCACGCCCGCGAATACACCTTTGTCGGCTGCGGCCAGACCTACCCCCACGCGCGCGGCCACGGCAACTACGAAGACCTCGTCATCAACTCGGCCAAGCCGCTGGAACTGACTTTCAACGACGGCACGGACCCCATGACGGGCCGGCCCCTGGGCCTTCACACAGGCAAACCGTCCTCTTTCACAACGTGGGAGCAGTTCGAGCGCGCCTATCGCCGGCAGATGGACCACCACATCTTCGCCCAGATCGAGGCCGTCAACGAACGCCGGCGGCGGATCAAGGACCGCGCCCACGATTTCCTGCGGTCCCTGCTCACGTACTCGTGCGTCGAGCGCGGCCTGGACTGGCACGCGGGGGGCGCCGACTACAGCGAGGGCATGGTGGACATGGTGGGCATGACGACCGTCACCGATTCGCTCCTGGCCGTCAAGAAGGCCGTCTACGAGGACAAGATCGTCTCGCTCGAAGAACTGGCGCAGGCCCTCAGCCGCAACTGGGAGGGCGCGGAGCCGCTGCGGCAGTACCTGCTCCGCCGCGTCCCGAAGTTCGGCAACGATTCGGACGAAGCCGACGCCATGACCGCCAACGAGGTGAACCGCGTGAACGAGTTCATCAAGTCGCACAAGACCTTCTTCGGGGGACCGTGGGGCATGGACATTATCGGCTGGTCGGGGGCCGCCGAGCTGGGTTCGAGAACCGGCGCCACCCCCGACGGGCGTCGCCGGGGCGAACCGCTCGCCGACTGCGCGGGGCCTGCGCAGGGGCGCAACACGCGGGGCCTCACCGCCACCCTCAACTCCACCCTCAAGCTCCCCCACCGCCGCGCTCACGGGCCGATGGTCCTGAGCCTGCGGTTCCCCAAGGAGGTCGTCAAGGATGAAGAGGGGCGGGAAAAACTCCGAGCCGTCATCGAGACTTACATGCGGCAGGGCGGACAGCAACTGCAAATTTCCATTGCCGGCACCGAGGACATGCGGGCCGCGCAGACCAACCCCGAACTCTACGAGTGGCTCATGGTCCGCGTCGGCGGCTTCAGCGCGTACTTCACGCAGCTCGACAAGAAGTTCCAGGACGACATGATCGCGCGCTCGCAGATGACGCTGTAGCGATCGCGCCGCCTACAGCAGCGCGAGCAGGTCCAGGGGCTTTGCGATCACGGCCTTGGCCCCGCTCCCCCAGAGTTCCTCCTCCGTGCGGAAGCCCCACAGCGCCCCGACCGGATACATGCCCGCCGCGCAGGCGGTTTTCATGTCGGTGTTGGTGTCGCCCAGGTAGAGGAACTCGCCCGGCGGAATCCTCAACTGCGCGGCGATGGACAGCGCGGCCTGCGGGTCCGGCTTGCGCGGGATGCCGGGCCGTTCCCCCGCAACAACATCGAAACGCCATTTCGGAAGCAGCCGCGCGACCACCATTTTTGTCGTCTGATCAGGCTTGTTCGACAACACGCACTTCCCGACGCCGCGTTCGGTCAGGGCGTCCAACAATTCCGCGATGCCGGGATAGGGGCGCGTCTTGTTGTTCCACCGCCGCCCGTATTCCTCGCGCATGGCCCGGATGCACCGGGCCACCGTCTGCTCATCCCGTTGGTCCCCGGGCAAGACGCGCAGCGCCAATTCCTTCACGCCGTCGCCCACGTGGTACTTGTAGTCCTGCGCGTCGTGTTGCGGGAAACCGAGACGGCCCAGCACGATGTTCATGGCGTCGGCCAGGTCGTCGAGGGTGTCCAGCAGCGTCCCGTCCAGGTCGAAGAGCACGGCCTTGAATCTCATCTTGGGTCCCGCAGGAGGTTCGGTGTCAGCGCACGGCGCCCACGGTGTCGGTCGGCCCGGTGAAGCCGGGTCCGCCTGCGCCGACGTAGCCGCGGCTTGCGCCGTTGGCGTCAAGACTCACCCAGAAGGCGTACAGCCGTCCGTTCCTCAGGTGGAACCGAAACTTTACCGGCTTGCCGGCCAGGGGCGAGAGGTCGGCGGCGCCTTTCCATCGGACCGCCTGGAGCGTGCGGTCGTCGCGCACCGGCTCGCAGTTGTCAGGCGTGAAGGGCGCGATCGCCTGCCCGCCCTGGTCGAGTATTTCCACGCGCAGTTCGCCGGACTTCGCGGCGGCGTTTACAAAAAGGTGTTTGCCGCTGAAACGAACGGGCCGCGTGGTGAGCGCGCCCTCGGCCTCGGCGTCCATCGAGGCAAACCCGTCGCGGCGCAGCGTCGCCAGTCCGGTGCTGCAGACCCCCGACGTCGAACTCCCTTTTACGCCCTTCCTGCCGCTGACATAAAAGTAAATCCGGTCGCCCACGATGAGGCATCCGCCGCCGGCCGACTGCACGTTGCCCCAGTTCCAATCGCCGTAAGTTTCCGAGACGGGAATAAAGGCGCGGCGGTCGGGGCGATGCCAGTAGAAGCCGTCGCGGCTGTAGCCGACACAGATTTCGTTCGGCTTCGCGCGGTCTTTGGGCTGCCCGCGCCAGATGGAAAACAGGCCGAGCATCACGCTCTCGTAGGCAACGCAGTCCAGATTGTAAAGCTCGCACGGCGTCTTCAGGTCCTCGCGGGGCGGATCGTCCTTATCGGCGCCCACCCAGGGGATCGGCTGCCCCGCTTTCCACTGCGAGCCGGAGACCAGGTCGGCGCTCTCCCAGTACCGGCGGATGCGGCCGAGTCCCTTCCGGTAATCGCGAAGGCCGTACACCCACACCTTGCGAAAGGCGTTGTAGAACACGGTCGTGCGGTCGCCGCACGGCCCGCCCTCGGCGACCTTCGTCCAGTGAATCCCGTCCGGCGACACATACACGGGAAGCCGGTATTTCCGCACCTTCTTGCCGTCTACGACCGCGTCCACCAAGTCGAAACTCACCAGCTTGTAACGGCGCTGCGGGTCCTTGTCCGCCGGGTCAAACCACACGGTGTTGGAGTCGCGCAGCGCGCCCGCTGGCTGCGGGAGCACGACATTGGCGCCGGGGACGACGTCGAGCGAGGGCTTCTCCCACTGAATGCCGTCGCGGGAGGTCGCATAGCAGGTGGACTTCAGGTACCCGCCCATGTACCACATCTTGAAGAGCTTGTCCTGCGGGTCGTAGAAGACGCCGTCGCTGAAGACCATGGCGCAGTTCTCCTCCCACGGTTTGTCCGGCTTCAGGACGGGGTTCTGGGGGTGGTACTCCGCAAGGTGATGCGTGCGCTTGAGCGTCGTCTGCTCGATGAGGAAGTCGTCCACGAAAAGCTGCCGCCCCACATCAATCGGGATGACGTCCGGCGGCGAGGCCAGGTACGGCGGCAGGGCGGGCGTCAGCGGGATTTTGTGGTTCTTCGGCGGCCAGGGGTCGGGCAGACGGATACCGTTGTAGAGCGTCTCGTCGCACCGGCCTGGGCGAGCGGCAAACGCCCCGGCCGCCAGGCAAAAACAGAACATCCACCAGACGTTCATGCGGTCCGCGCCTCCCTTCGCTTCCCGATTCTGCGCCCTCTCTTCGCGCATTCCACGGCCGCGATCACGGCCCCCCGCGCAGGACGCGCATCCTGGCCTTGTCCTTTACTTCGGGATTGGCAAAGTACTTGGGCCATTCGCCGCGCAGGACCTGCAACGCCTGTCGTGCGACCTTCACGTGGAGTTCGTGGTACGCCTCCTCCGTGTACGACGCGTAGTGGGGGGTAAAGACGACGTTGTCGAGCTTCAGGAGCGGCTCGTCGGCGGCGGGCGGCTCCTGCTCCAGGACGTCGAGGCCCGCGCCGGCGATCCATCCTTCGGTCAGGGCGCGGTACAGGGCCTTGTTCTCCACCACGGGGCCGCGCCCGGTATTCACGAGGTAGGCCGTCTTCTTCATCATGCGCAACTGCGGCTCGCGGAACATGTGCCGCGTCTGCGCCGTCAGCGGCAGATGGATGGAGACGACGTCGGCGACCTTGAGCAAGGCCTCGAAGTCCACGCGCTGGACGCCGTACTGGTCGAAAAGGTTCTGGGGCACGTTCGGGTCGTAGGCGACGACGTTGAAGCCGAAGGGCTTGGCGCGCACGGCCACCTGCCGCGCAATATTCCCGAAGGCGACCAGGCCGAGCGTCTGGCCCTTGAACTTGTAGATAGGCTTCAATTGCTGGCGGTTGTAGACGCCCCGGCGCACCAGGCGATCGGCGTGGGCGACCTTGCGCGTGGCGCACAGGATCAGGCTCATGGCCGTGTCGGCCACTTCGTCCCAGCAGAAATCGGGGACATGGCCCACGCAGATGCCCGCCTCGGTGGCCGCGGGGATGTCAATGGTGTCGAGTCCGACGCCGTAGCGCACGATGACCTTGCACTTGACCAGATGAGCGATGACGCCGCGGCTGATCATCGCCGCGCCGTTCAGGATCGCGTCGGCGTCCCTGCACAGGGCGATGGTGCTCTGCTCATCGCGGCACACGCCGGGCACGAACTCGATGTCGGGCGAGTTCAGTATCTCCTTTTCGACGTGCGTGGGCCACTTGTCGCTGTCGGTCATGACGACCTTGAACTTCGCCATCTTCGCTGTCCTTTCGTTTGTCCAGATTCCCAACCCGGCAGAGAAAGCAGTTTAGCACCATCGGGCCGGACGGAAAAGACCAAATCGAGCGGGAATATGAAAGAGACGCGACCGCTCCGTATGGAAC
>CAYPFP010000037.1:0-40802 GCA_964409935.1 uncultured Planctomycetota bacterium
ATTCTTGTGCCAAGGGAGCCCGACTTTGGAGATTACCCAATCTTCATGCCGGAATTCACGCATCTCAGTATACAACAAGCGTTTCCACCAGGCGTTTGTCGTAACTCGTGGGAAGTTGTGTTATGGCCATGGGCGGCCATGAAATGTTGGGTAAACTCCTCCAAGATAGGGGCGGGCGCGGTTCTTCGCGCGATACCCGCCCCTGCGCGGGGGATCAGGGGATGACGGTGAGCGTCTTGAAGGCGCTGTTGATGGTATAGGAGCCGACGGCGTACGGCGCGCTGAAGCTGCCGGTGGGGTTGATGCTGCCGGTCTGCTTGAAGCCGGCCATGAGTGTGAGGGTGTTGGCGCTGCCTGCGGTGCCGGCGTTGATGAGGCCGCGGAAGTCGGCGCCGATGAACACGTCGCCCAGGAGGGCCGCCAGCAGGTCGCCCTTCATGCTGCCGGCGATGTCAATGCTGGCCGAACCGTCGTGGCGGCCGGCGATGTCAATGCGGCCCAGAAGGCTTCCGCCGATCCCGATGGCATTGGGCGCGAGGAGCGAACTGGTCGAGATGTTGCCGCCGATGCGGATCGAGGGGGCGATGATGAGACTTCGGCCCAGGAGCGTCGAGATGGAGTTGGAGCCTGCGTTGCCGGTGACGATGTCGAGCGCGCCGTCCTTGTTGAAGTCGCCCACGACGGCCGAGAGCGGCGTGCGTCCGACGGCGTACGTGGTCCGCGACCGTCCGCCGGAGTAGACGCCGAGAGGCTGGAAGGAGCCGTTGCCCAGCCCCATGAAGATCGAGAGGCTGGCGATGTCGTTGGTCACGATCAGGTCCGGCATGCCGTCGCCGTTCAGGTCTTGCAGCTTGACGGAACGGGGGTTGGTGAGGGTGGCGGCGGTGGCGGCCGCGCCGAAGGAGCCGTTGCCATTTCCGAGCAGGACGGAGACGGTTCCGGCCGTTTCGTTCGCCACGGTCAGGTCCAGGTTGGCGTCGCCATTTATGAGGCCGAGGGCGATGGAGCGCGGACCGGCCCCGACGCCGTAGGTGGAGGCCAGGAAGGTTCCGTTGCCGTTTCCGAGCAGCACCGAGACGTTGTTGGAGCCGAAGTTGGCGGTGGCCACGTCGTCGGGCCTGCCGTCATTGTCCAGGTCGCCTACGACGAGGCTCATGGGCGTCGTGCCGGCGGCGATGTTCGCGGGCGGGCCGAAGACGCCGTTGTCGAGGCCGAGCAGGATGGAGACGGTGTTGGCGGTCGCGTTGGCGGTGGCCAGGTCGGGGATGGAGTCGTTGTTGAAGTCGCCGACGGCGATGGCCGAGGCCCCCGCGCCGGCGCCGTACGTGACGGCGCTGCGGAAGGTGCCGTTTCCGTTGCCGAGGAGGACGGAGATGTTGGCGGACCCGAAGTTGGCCACAGCGATATCCAGACGCCCGTCGTTGTTGAGGTCGGCGACGACCAGCCCGCGCGGATTGGTCGAGCCGGCGCCGATGCCGAAGGTGACGGCGTTCCGGAAGGTGGCGCTTTCATCCGTCCGGCCGAGCAGGAGCGAGACGTAGTTCCCGCTCGAGCTGGCGAAGACGATGTCCTGCCAGCCGTCTTCGTTGAAATCGCCGACGGCGGTCGCCTGGGGGGCATTGCCCACGATGGGGAAGCCTCCGGAGCCGTCGCCGGCCAGGAGGGTGAGGGTGCCGACGTCGCGGTTGGCGGTGACGAAGTCGGTGAGGCCGTCGCTGGTGAAGTCGCCGGCGGCCAGGCCCATCGGCGTGGGTCCGGCGGGGTAATTCCTTGCGGCGGCGAACACGGGCGAGCCGCTCGTGGTGGCCAGGAGGACGGAGATCGTTTCGCCGGCGCTGTTGGCGGTCACCACGTCCTTGCGTCCGTCGCCGTTCAGGTCGAGGACGGCCAGCGAGACGGGGCCCGTATCGGTGGCGAAAGTGGTTGCGGGGATGGGGGCGCGGAAGCTGCCGTCGCCGTTTCCTCGCAGGAAGACCATGGAGTTGCCGGCGGTGCCGGCGCTGTTGATCACGAGCAGGTCCAGCGCTCCGCCGTCAATGTCGGCTGCCACGATGCGCCGCGGGAAGGTGCCGACGGCGATGGTGTCCCAGGCGTTGAACGTGCCATTGCCGTTGCCGAGGTAGATGGCGACGGTGCCGGTTCCGGCGGTGCCCACCTGGTTGGTGACGGCGAAATCGAGGTTGGAGCCGGCGTCGAAGAGGCCCAGGGCGATGCTTGTGGCGTTGCCCGAGAGGGAATAGGTTCCCGTGCCGGCAGTGCTGAACGTGCCGGCGGTGTTCCCAAGGAAGGTGGACACACGGCCCGTGCCGGCGGTGCCGACGGAGGCGACGACGAGGTCCGGGCGTGTGTCGTTGTTCACGTCGCCGGCGGCGATGAAGTTGGGGGTGAAGCCGGTGCCGACGCCGTAGGTCAGGGCGGACGCGAAAGTTCCGTTGCCGTTGCCGCGGAAGACGGAGATATAGTTGCTGCCGGTGTTGGCGACGGCCAGATCGGGGTTACTGTCCAGGTTATAGTCAAAGACCGTGATCTGGGCCGGGTTGGTTCCGGCGGTGTAGCCGGCCAGTTGCGTGAACTTGCCGTTTCCATTGCCGACGTAGATGACGACTTGTCCCGTGGTGAGGCCGACGGCCAAATCCGGCCTGCCGTCGCGGTTGAAGTCGCCGGAGGCGACGGTGAGAGGAGTGGCGGTTGTGGCCAGGGGGTTGAGGCTGGTCAGGTCCCAGACGGCGTTGGCGGCGACGTCGCCGGCCACCTCGATGTGTCCGGAACTGGCGACGTTGCGGCCGATGTCGAGCAGGCCGGTGGAGGCGACCTGTCCGGCGATCTGGATGCCGGCGCCCAGGTCGAGGCCGGCGCCGAGGGTTCCGGCCACGTTGCCGGCCACGAGCATGTCGCCGAAAATGGCGCCGCCGGCCAGGATGCGGCCGCCTTGAGCGATCCCGCCTGTGCCGACGGAGACGTTGCCGTTGATGTCTGCGCCGGTTCGCACCTGTCCCTGGACGGCGCCCAGGACCGCCAGGTTGCCGGAGAGGGCGGCGCCGGCGCTGATGGCGCCGACGAGGTTGCCTTCCATGGTCATCATGCCGGAGAGGTTGCGGCCGGCCAGGACCTGGCCGGAGGAACTCAGGTTTCCCGCGATATAGAGGTCCCCGGAGATGTCCGTACCGGCCTGCAGCATGCCGGCGAAGTTGCCGGCGACGCCGATGTTGCTCGAGATTGTTCCGCCGGCGCCGATCGCGGCCCCTTGCGAAACGCCGCCGGGGCCGATGAAGAGGAGACCGGCCATGTTGCCGCCGACCAGGATCTGGCCGGCCAGGCGGTTGGCCACCACGACATCGCTCTGGAGGTCGGCGCCGGCGAGCAGACGGCCGAGCACGTCCCGGCCGACGGAGAATCCGCCGAGCAAGGAAGCGCCGGTGGTAACCATGCCTGAACCGGCCACGTCGCGGCCGATCAGGATGGCCCCCGATGTGGTTACACCGCCGCCGATGATGACGCGGCCGCTCAGGTCGTTTCCGGTCCACAGGGCGCCGGACAGGTTCCCGGCGATGCGCACGTCGTCCCGGACGGAGCCGTTGGCCTGGATGAGGGCGCCTGCGGCGACGCCGGAGGCGCCCATGACCCGAATGTCGTCGAGAATATCGGTGTTGGCCAGGACCCGACCGAACAGCCCCTGACCGACCGTCACCATGCCGGCGATGGCTGCGCCCGCCGTGATGACGCCGGTGTCTGTGACATTGCCGGTGACGAAGACCGAGCCGAGGTTTCGATCGGCCTTGACGAGACCCGTCAGATTGCCCGAGATGCGGATCGTGGAGGTCATGTCGGTCAGGGAGAGGATCGAGCCGGACACGTTTCGGAACGCAAGCGGGCCGGCGATGTTCGGGGCATTGATGCTGCCTTGCAGGTCGCGGGCGGTGATGGACCCCGTGAGGCTGCCGACCGGCGAGCCGAGGGTAACCGTGCCCAGGATGTCGTGCGCGACGCTGATGAGGCCGGCCAGGTCGCCGCTCTGCACGGTCAGGTTGTTCAGCGAACCGCCGATCCTCATGATGTCGTCGCCGGCGAAACCGGCGAGTTCCAGAGTGCCCTCGATTCCGGCGCCGCGAGCCATGGCCAGAATGTTCATGGTGTCAATGGTGCTGCTAGAGACCATCTCGCGGAAGGTCACGTCGCTTGAGGTGAGACCGGTGAGGGGGTCGTAGGCCCTCAGGCTCCACACCCCTTCGACGGGATTGAGCAGGAACACCTCGACCGAGGTGCCGGGGTCGCCGCTCAGCCAGAGGGAGGGCGAGAAGCCTCGGAAGGTGTAGGCGAAGGAGGCGGGGTTGACCATGTCAATGGGGGCTGGGGAGGGGTTCAGTAATATGGGGGTGGTGCGGGAGAAGATATTCCTGCCGGCGGTGGTTCCGGAGATTTGGATCGTTCCCGGCGCGATGCCGTCGGCGACCAGCATGCCGTTGAAGTCGCCCTTGATGATGATGCGCGCATCGGGGCCGACGACGTCGCCCACGCTGATGTAACCGTTGGTGCCCACGGCGCCGCTGATGACGAGTTTGCCCAGGACGTCGCCGGTGGCGGACAACATGCCGTTCATGCCGCCGCGCACGCGGATAAAGGAGCCGAGGTCAATATCACCAGCGAGACGCAGAACGCCCGATTCATCAATGGCGCCCAAGCTGATGCCGCCGGTGGCGCCGCGCGTGCTCTGGATAAGGCCGGACAACGTCCCGTTCAGGGACAGGTTGCCCACGCCCTGGTAGACGATGGAAGAGTTCTGGCCCAGGCTGCCGGTGATCTTGAGGGAGCCAAGCCCTTCGGGGGCGGCGATATGGCTGTCATCGTAGAAATCGCCCTTGATCAGACCGTCGCCGAGGCGGCCTTCCAGGCTGATGCGGGTGTTGACGACGTCGCCCTTGAAGGAGAAGGACTGGATATTGCCCGAGGAGGGGACGCCGGCCAGGTTGCGCAAGACGGTGAACTCGCCGTCCACGACGCCGTTCTTGGCGGATATCTTCCCTGTGGCTTCGCCGAGGGTGGTCTGCAAGCCGGAGATCGTGTCGGCGGAGAGGCTGCCCAGCGAGGGGATGAACAAGCGGGAGCCGTTGGTGATGGCGCCGGTTACGGCGAGGTTGCCGACGCTGGCGCCGGCCGAGATGAGGGAGGAGTCCATGTTCCCCAGTTTCAGGACGCCGGCCCTGGCCATCGAGAGCGTCGAGCCGGTGATGCCTCCGCTGGCGCTGATAGCGCCGGCCGTGACGCCGACGGTGATGATGGTCGGGTCAATGCTCTTGGCGCTGAGGGAGCCGATGCTGGGGGTCGTGATCTGCGAGTCGGTGATCTTGCCGGTGACCTTCAGCGTGCCGATGCCGTATCCGGTCGAGGGGACGGTGATGACGGAGTCCGTCAGGTCGCCGGTGATCTTGATATTTCCGATGCTTGTGTCGGCGAAGAACAGCGAAGCGCCGACGGACTTGGAGGTGATCTTGCTCAAGTAGGGCGAAGAGAGGGTGGAACCGGTGATGGTTCCGCCGACGTTGATGCTGCCGGCGGTCACGCCCGCCAAGACGGAGGCGCCGTCCAGCGCGCCCGCGCTGAAGGAGCCGAAATGCGGAGCGGCCAGCGTCGAGCCGGACATTGTTCCGTTGACCTTGACGGCGCCCAGACCCGTGCCGGCGGAGATGAGGCTTGCGCTGTCAAGGCTTCCCGCCGTGATCTTGCCGGCATAGGGCAGCGAGAGTGTGGAGCCGGAAACGGCGCGGGAGACGTTGAGGGTCGCCACCCCGACGCCCGTGTTGGGGATGAGCAGCATGGAGTTGGCCAGGTTGCCGTTGACCGTGACGGTGCCTGCGCCCTGGAGCGGCGAGATCGTTGAGCCATTGACGGCATTGGCCGACAGCTTCTGGATGTAAGGGACGGCCATGTTGGAGCCGGAAAGCGTGCCGGCAATCGTGACGTTACCGACAGTGGCGCCATTAATGGCCGTGACGTTGCCCAGGACGAGGGAGTCTCCCCCCGTGCCCGGATTGGCGTCGGTCACGAAGAGTTTGGTGCTCTTTGTGGCGCCGTCGAAGATCATGGTGGCGATGTCGGTCTGGTCCGGGTCGTTGCCGCCGGCGTCCCTGAACGTCACGCTGCCGGGTCCTGTGAACCTGACCTGGACGAGGTCCCCGCTGGCGTCCTCGAAGCTGAACACCCCCCCGTTGACCAGCGTGGCGGGCGCAACCCGTGGTTCGAGTTCCTCGATGGTCAGGATTCGGTGAATCTTGCGGGCAGTCGGCATGACGATCCTCCACAACCTTCAACGGCGAAAGACATTATCTACAGTGTTTGAGACTGCCGCCAACGGGATAGTGAGTCAAGCGGAAAAAGAGCAAAGATAAGCCTGAAAAGGATGCGCCGATCGCGCCGAACAACGCCTTTTGTGCGCGTTGCGCCGCAAGCGGGGCGATCAGGATTTCAGGAGGCGTTCCTGTCGCGCCAGGTCGGCGTCCACCATCATTTCTATAAGGGCCTTGAAGCCGATCGTCGGCTCCCATTTGAGTTTCTTGCGCGCCTTGCCGGGGTCGCCCATCAGGATATCCACTTCGGCAGGGCGGACCAGTTTCGGGTCAATGACGACGTGTTTGCGCCAGTCCAGGTTGGCGCGCTCGAAGGCGATCTCGGCCACTTCGCGAATGGAGTGGGTCTCGCCGCTGGCGATCACGAAGTCGTCCGGTTCGGGCTGCTGGAGCATGAGCCACATGGACTTTACGTAATCGCCGGCGAAGCCCCAGTCGCGTTTGGCGTCCAGGTTGCCCAGCGAGAGCTTTGTGTCCAGACCCAGCTTGATGCGGGCCACGCCGTTGGTTATTTTGCGGGTGACGAACTCCATGCCGCGGCGGGGGGACGTGTGGTTGAACATGATGCCCGAACACGCAAAGGTACCGTAGCTTTCGCGGTAGTTCACGGTGATCCAGTGCGCGTAGACCTTCGAGACGCCATAGGGGCTGCGCGGATGGAAAGGGGTGTGTTCGTTCTGGGGGACCTCTTTGACCTTGCCGAACATCTCGCTGGAGGAGGCCTGGTAGAACTTGATCTTCGGGTTGACGTGATGGATGGCCTCGAGCATCCTGGTGACGCCGATGGCGTTGACTTCCGCCGTGAGCACCGGCTGCGCCCAGGACGTGGGCACGAAGGATTGCGCGGCGAGGTTGTAGACCTCGTCGGGGGCGACGTCCTCGATGAGGTCGAGGAGCGAGAACTGGTCGTGCAGGTCGCCCTGGCGGATGTCAATCCTGTCGGCGATGTGCTCGATGCGCTCGAGACGTTCGCTCGATGAGCGGCGCACCATGCCGCAGACGCGGTAGCCTTTTTCGAGGAGCAGTTCGGCCAGGTAGGAGCCGTCTTGTCCGGTGATGCCGGTGATGAGCGCGCGTTTCATCCTGCCTTCTCCGTGAATCAAGAGGTGCCGTCACACTATATGTGAAGATAACTGTTGGCGCGCGTTTTTGCAACGAAAAAGTCGAAGGCGCTTGCGGGGGGCGGCGGGGGCAAGTATAATATCGGTGTCAATCACCACACTCAAATGGGCGGGCAGGGCATGATCCAGCAGAAAGAAAAGCTCTTTTCTTTGGCTCGCGAGCACGGCCAAGAGCACATCTTCAGGTGGTGGGAGGACCTGTGCGAGGGCGGACGTACGGAGTTGCTCTCGCAGGCGGCGCAGATTGACTTTGACCTTGTGGCGCGCCTGGCCAAGGGGCCGAAAGAGGAGCGCCCCTCCGGTCAGGCGCAGCTTGAGCCGGCGCCCATCATACGCGCGCCCCGCACGGACGAGGAGCGCGCCGGGATGGAGAAGGCGCGCAAGACGGGAGAGGCAGCCCTGGCCGCCGGCAAGGCCGCGGCGCTTCTGGTGGCCGGCGGACAAGCGACGCGTCTTCGCTTTGAGCACGTCAAGGGCCTGTATCCCGTCGGTCCGGTCTCGGGCCGTTATCTCTTTCAGATGCATGCGGAGAAGGTGTTGGCCTTGTCGCGGCGCGTTGGCCGCGGTCTTCCCCTTTACATCATGACGAGCCGGGCGACGCATGACGTGACGGAGGCTTTTTTCGCGGCGCATGGGCGGTTCGGCCTTGCCGAGGAGGATTTTTTCTGTATCGAGCAGGGGATGATGCCGGCGGTGGACTTCGAGGGCCGGATTCTGCTGGAGGAAAAGGGGCGCATCGCCATGAGTCCCAACGGGCATGGCGGCTGTCTGTGCGCGCTCAAGGAGAGCGGCGCGCTGGCCGACATGCGGCGGCGCGGGATCGAGTACGTCTTTTTCTTTCACGTGGACAATCCGCTCGTCAAGGTGCTCGATCCGGTGTTCCTGGGCCTGCACATGGAGGCGGGGGCCGAGATGTCCGGCAAAGTGGTTCCGAAGCGGCGCCCCGAGGAGAAGGTGGGGGTGGTCGGCGTGGCGGGTGGGAAGCTTCACGTGGTCGAGTACATCAACCTGACACCGGAGCAGATGCAGGCCCGCCATCCGGACGGGTCGCTGAAGTATGCGGCGGGCGCGATCGGGGCGTATGTGCTGAACCTGGCATTTGTCGAGCGACTGAACGAGGAGGCCGGCGGCCTGCCGTGGCATCGTTCCCGGAAGGCGGCGCCGTGCATTGACTCGGAGGGTCGGGCGGTTGCGCCGAAAGACAAGAACGCGATCAAGTTCGAGACCTTCGTCTTTGACGCGCTGCCTTTCGCCAGACACGGCATCATGATGGAGGTCTGCCGGAACGAGGAGTTCGCGCCCATCAAGAACCGGGAAGGCGAGGACTCTCCCGCCACGGCGCTGGCCATGCTCAGCGACTATTACGCCGGATGGCTCCAGCGCGCCGGCGTGCCCCTGAAGATGGACGACCAGGGCCTCGTGGCGGTGCCCGTGGAGATCAATCCTCTTTTTGCGTTGGACGAAGAGGAACTGCGGCAGCGAGTTCAGGGGATGAAGGTTGACGGGAACAAGCCCGTGTACCTGAGGTGAGGCGCCGCCTTTGGGGGACAGGAGGAGAGCGGCATTCTTTTTCTGCGGAGATCCTGATTATGGCCAACGTTCCCATTACCTACGACTACAACAATCTTCTGGCCGACAGCCTGAAGTCGGCCGAGCACGGCGTCACCGAGCGCGAGTTGGCCTCGCTGGCCTCGCTGGCGGCGAAGTATGCGCGAGAGATTGCCGACGAGCGCCGGCAGGGGAAACTGGAGTTCATGGAGTTGCCCGGGCGCAAGGAGGCAGCCGACGAGGTCGCCGCCGCGGCCGAGAGCCTGCGGAAGCGATTCGAGAACTTCGTCGTCCTCGGCATCGGCGGTTCGGCGCTCGGGTGCAAGGCGCTCTTCACCGCGCTGACGCATCCTTATCACAACTTCCTGCACCGGAACCGCCGACGCGCGCCGCGGCTCTTCGTGCTGGACAACGTGGACCCCGACCACTTCTCGGCCTTCCTGGACACCTTCGACCCGGCGACGACGGTCTTCAACGTCATCTCCAAATCCGGCAACACGGTGGAGACAGCCGCCCAGTACCTGATCGTGCTTGATATGCTCATGGACCGTATCGGGCCTACGTACAAGGAGCACATCATCGTCACGACCGACCCCGAGAAAGGGCCGCTGCGCGCCATCGCCAGGCAGCAGAAGCTGGCGTCCTTCGCCGTTCCGCCAGGGGTGGGAGGACGCTTTTCGGCGCTGACGCCCGTGGGCCTGCTTTCGGCGGCCATGGTGAACATAGACATCCACGCGCTCCTGGACGGCGCGGCGGCCATGGACGAGCGCACGCGCACGGACAACCTGCGCGACAACCCCGCCCTGCTCAACGCCGCGATCCATCACCTTCTGGACACGAAGAAGGGCAAGTCCATCTCGGTGATGATGCCCTACGCGAACGCCCTGTGGGACGTGGCGGACTGGTATCGCCAACTCTGGGCCGAGAGTCTGGGCAAGAAGCACGGGCTGGACAAGCGCGTCGTGCACGTCGGCCAGACGCCCGTGAAGGCCCTCGGCACGACGGACCAGCATTCGCAGGTGCAGTTGTACGTCGAAGGCCCCTTCGACAAGGTCTTCACGTTCCTGGCCGTCGGAGAGTTCGGGAAGAAATTGAAGATCCCCAGCCGCATGAAACGCGTCGAAGGCATCGGCTACCTGGCCGGCAGCACGATGAACGCGCTGATCCAGGCCGAGCGGCTCGGCACCGAGATCGCCCTGACCGACGCGCAGCGCCCCAACTGCACCATCACGCTGCCGAGCGTTGACGCCCATGCCGTCGGACAGTTGCTTTACATGCTGGAGGTGCAGACGGCGTTCGCGGGGAAGTTCTACCAGATCAACCCCTTCGATCAGCCCGGCGTTGAGGCGGGGAAGATCGCGGCCTTCGCCCTTTTGGGGCGCGAGGGACACGAGAAGGAACGCCGCCGCATCGAGTCGCGCAAGAAATCGGAGGAGTTCGTGCTGTAACGGCGCGCAAGAAACTCCGGAAATGGTTTGACCGCCCTTCGGCGGGCTTGATAATATTGGCGGGGGCGCGGAGGCGCATCGCAAGAACGAAAAGAGCTTGTCCCTTCAAGGACAGGGAGGATTCCAGGTGAACAGGTCCGAACGGCAAACGGCGTTGTTCGCCGCGGCGTTCGTCTTCATGATGGCAGTGCTGGGCTGCGGGATCGCCGACAAGTACCAGGTGAACTTCGGCCTCAAGGCCGACATGTCCGACCGGGCGCCGGACCCCAACAGCGTAGCCGTCCTGGACACGCCGCAGGCCACCAAGAAGCCCGTTGTGGTTCGTCCGCCCCAGGAGATCATGACCACCGAAGGCATGGACGAAGCCCTCGACGACGACTTCGACCAGTTCGCGGCCGTCGCCGAAGCCGTTGACAGCGAGAAGGCCAAGGCCGCGTCCGACGGGGGGGCGCCGGCGGCGAGATGATCAGGGCGCGCCGTCCCACATTCGCGCGTGCGTCCTGCGCAGGAACTCCAGCCGGCCCTCAATCCCCGCCTTGGGATCGCACACGACCTCGTACATGCACGGCCCGTCGAATCCGGATTTGCGGATCGCCTCGGCGAAGGCGCGCCAGTCTATCACGCCCTGATAGGGGAACCAGTGCCGCTCGACGACGCCGTCATTATCTGAGACATGGACGGCGATGATCTTGTCGGCCAGCGTGGCGATGGTCTCGACGAGGTCGTGGCCGAGGTTGGCGTGGTTGGTGTCGAGGCAGACGCCCACGGCGCCGTGGTCAATCCCCTCGATGAGATCGAGGAGTTCGCGGGAATTGTTGCCCAGGCAACTGCGCGGCAGGAACTCCAAAGCGAGCCGGACGCCGCGCGCGGCGCACGCCTCCGCGATGATCTTGAGGCTCTCGCGGCAGAGGCGGAAAAGCTCCGGCCGTTTCGCGTCGTCCAGGATCAGCCCGCCCGAATGGACGACGAGACAATTGCCCCCCAACTCGATCATGAACTCCAACTCGCGCAGAATCTCGAGGATGGAGCCGATGCGCATGGCGTCGTCGGGCGTGCTGATGCTTACGTATCCGAACCGCGCGTGAAGGGAATGGACGCGAAGCTCGGCGGCCTTGAGCCACTCGCCGAGTTGTTTGCGCATCTGCGGGTGCGCAAAGCGGGGGTGGTACACCATTTCCACGGCCTCGATGCCCGCGTTCCGCATCGCGCGGAAGGTTTCCTCGCTCAGGTCTTGTCCGAGGATGCACGTCGAGCTCGCGAACTGCACGGCAACTCCTTATCCAACATCCGTCATTTCCCTTCGCTGACAGCGCAGGTGCGTCCAGGTCTCCCACAGCAGCCCCGCGCCGATGAGCGCGGCGCACATGGCGTAGGCCGTGCGCACGTCGCCGGTCTGCGCGGCCAGGCAACCGGCCAGGAACGGGCCCGCCGACGCGCCCGCGCCGCCGAAGGCCTCATGGAAACCGCTCTTGGCGCCCCGCTCGTGGACGCCTTCAAGGCTGTAGTAGAGGCTGCTCGTGTACGTCACGCCGGCCCCCGTCCCGATCAGAAGGAAGGCCGCGACCAGCGGGCCGGCGGTCACGCTGGAACAGACCAGCGTAGCGCCGGCAATCATGCACATCTGCGCCAGGCCGAAGAACCAGAACTTGTAGCGCCAGCCGTGGAACACCGTCAGCAGCACGAACATCACCGTCTGGGCGACCTGCACGGCGGCCATCAGCAGCGCGGCCTGTTCCGCGGAGAAGCCCAGGCGCGCCGTCGCGTCGGGGCCGAAGAAGGAACGCATGGTGCTCATCAGCGCGCCAGTCAGGAAATTCGCGGCCCACGCCATGCGCAGAAAAGCTCGCTGAAAGGACGCCGGCGCGGCGGTTGTCGCAGGCTCCAGGCCGTCCGCCGGAACCGCGGCGCCGGAGGTCTTCGGCTCGCGCAGCAGCAGGAACGGGACGATGGCCGCTCCCACCAGGAGCGTCCACACGAACGGGAGGCGGGGGCCTTGGTCATAGAGACGTCCCCCGAGCCAGGTGCCGAGCACAACGGCGCTGCACCAGGTGACGTTGAAGACGCCCACGCGCAGGGCCAGTCTGTGTCGCGGCGGCACGTCGGCGATGGCGGCCTCCAGGGGCGGCCAGAACATCGCCTGCCCCACATTCACAAGGACGACCAGCAGGAACAGCGCGCCCAGGCCCGGACAGAGCGCGACTGCTCCGTAAGCGGCGCTGAGGAGCAACATGCCCAGGAGGATGAGATGGTGCCGGCCGGTCTTGTCGGAAAGGTGTCCGGCTGCGACCGTGCAGAGGACATAGGTGGCCATGCCCACGCCGCCCAACGCGCCCAGGCCGGTGGCTGTGGCGTGGAAGACGTGTTTGGCCAGGAGCGGCGCGGCGAATCCGCCGATGCACAGCGCCGCCTGGATGCCCGCCGTGGCGATATAGTATCGAACCAAGCGGTTCGTTGTGTCTGTTTCCGACATGGCCTTTCTTTTGCATGGAGGACAACCTGTTCAGGCGAAGTATGCATTGTAACGCCGGCTCGTTCCTGCAACAACAGTTTAAAGACGCGGCCCCCGGACTTCTGGAATCCGGGGGCCGTGATGCCCAGAGCGCGGCGCCGGCGGGGTGTTACACCGGCGCGGCGTTGCTGCCGAAGAGCGTCAGGTAGTTGGTGTTGGTTGTGGCGCCGGCCCTGTACGTAAGCTTCGTGGGGCTGTTGGTGTAGATGGTGGCCGAGCCGCTGGCCTGGTCGCCCCGCAACTGGCCGGTGCTCAGGTTCGAGGCGTCCACGATCACGACGTCGCCGAACGCGCCGTTCGCGATGGTGGTGCCGACCTCAATGATGCCGTTCATCTGGCCTTCGACGCGGATGCGGTTGTAGCCGAGGCCCGCGCCGTAGGTGGCCGTGCCGCCGACATAGATTCTGCCGGCCGCCGTCACGGAACCGCCGATCTGGATCGCATTGGTCTGGCTGCTGGCCAGGTTCCCGGCGACGGTAATGGTTCCCGACAGGTTGGTGGTCACGACGACGTTGACCAGGCGGGCGACGCTCACGCTGCCCTGGAGATTGCCGCCCACGGTGAGTTGCAAGAGGTGTCCGGAGCCGGCCAGCACCGTGCCGCCGGTGGAGAGGTTGCCGCCGACCCAGACCTGGCCGAGGCCGCCCGGCCCGTTGGCCTGAACGGTGCCCGCCAGGGAACCGCCGAGGGTCACGCGGCCGATGCTCTGTGCCGCCTGAATGACGGCGCCCGCAGCCATGTTTCCGGATACGCCGAGGGCCGATACGCTGCCGATGAGGCCGCCGGCGGTGATGGAGGCCGACGCGCCGATGCCGCCGGTCAGGACGTTAACCGACAGGATGTTGTTGGAAGCCGTAATCGCTCCGTTCAGGCTGGCTCCTTGGACGGTGACCGAGTTGATGGAACCCGACGCGGCCTGTATGGCGCCGGTGAGCGAGCCGCCTATGACGATAAGGGCCGTGATCCCTTTTGCCGAGGCCAGAGTGCCCGACAGATTGCCGCCGATGCGATTGTACCCCAAGATGCCGTTACCGGCGGTCACGGCGCCGCTCAGACCGCCGTTGACCGTGAGCCGACTGAGGTTCACGCCCGCCGACACGGTTCCTTGTATACCGTTGGAACCGCCGACGATGAGGGACTGGATGGAGCCGTTCGCGCTTACGCCGGCCCCGCCCAGCAGGTCTCCGGACATCGCGACCATCCGGATATTGTTCTGGGCCGTGATCCTTCCCCTGAGGTCTCCGGCCAATGAGACGACGGAAACATCTCCGTTGCGGGCCGTGACGGTTCCGGCCAGGCCGCCGCCGGCAACCGTAATCGAGCGAATCCCCCGGACTCCCCAGACGTCCACGTTGCCGTCGAGTCTGCCGCCCACCGACAGGACGCCTAGTTCGCCGCCGGCCACGATGGTTGCGCCCGCGCTTACACTGCCGCCCACAGCCACCATGCGGACAAAACCGTCCGCCCGAATGCCGGCGCCTCCCTTCACGTCGCCCGCGATTGTGAAGACGCCGAAGATGGGACCGTTGCTCTGAATCCAGCCGTTCAGGTGGCCAGAGGCGACGATGCTTCCCATGACGGGGCCGGCAACCGATATGTTGTTGATGTTCACGGCGGTGATGCGGCCGCCGGTGAATTTCCCCAGCGACACGGTGCCGGTGATATCGCCATCCAGAGTCAGCAGACGGATCTGATCGGCGGTCAGGTTCGTGAGATTGCCGGGGAAGGAGATGTTGTTGAGGGCCAGAAGTTGCCCGCCCGCGTTACGAGCGACAATGTTGCCGGCCGGCGTGCGGCCATCCCCCGACCCGCCTATGATGGCGGCTACGAGGGAGGTCGAGGCGGCCGACGAAGTGAAGTTGATTGAGGCAATGTCGGTGTTGCTGGGGGCGTTGCCCCCGGCATCGGAGATCTCTACGCGCCCGATCCCCCCCGTCAGGCGGAGATCCACAATATCGCCGTTGGCGTCCGTGAAGGTCGCCGCGGTCGTGGCTTTGGCATCCAAGATCAGTGGCGCGGGCGCGTACCTCGCTTCGAGTTCTTCCACCTTCAGGCGCCGTTGGGTTCTGTATGCGTTGGCCATAACCGTCCTCCTCGACGACCTGTCGTTCCAGGACGCATGGCGTTACGGGCTTACGCCGGCCCGACGCCATGGCGTCTCAGCACATGGCACTCTCCCGCCCTTGCTCGCTGTGTTTGGGGTCTTGACGCATTGAGTTGTGAGCTTGTGCTATCAAGGAATTGATCGCAAGAAAGTCTACGCGAACGCCAACGCCGAAGTTGGGCACAAACATCAATCGCCTAATAATCATTTCATCATTAAATCCCTATTCCTCAAGTGAAAAATGGCAAAAATCGAAAAATTTTTTGCTGCAGTCGGGCGCTCGGCATCTCGCGGAGGCGCGGCGCGGCTGCAAGTGCGCGCGTTGGAACAGTGTGGTACACAGGGGGTTATGAATCGTCCATCGGCGGGAGGGCGTTCTCCCTTGCTCGGCTAGCGGGCGCTGGGACAGAGGGCTTCAAAGAACTTTGTGTTCGACCCAACAAGAATGACTTCGTAGATCTCCGTCACGGGCAGGACGATGCGAATCCTGTCGCCGACGTGCTCCGGCTCGATGCGCGCGGGCGCGCGGTCGGGCGAGAGGACGGCGCATTGCAGCGGCGCGCGGCCGGCGGAGGGAAGTTCGCTCTTGTGCAACGAGATCGCCACGTCTTTGGCGGGAATGACCTTCACGCTGTCGAGAAGTTGTTCGGCGGGCCAGGGCAACGCGACGTCGCGCCACTCGCAGATTCGGATCAGGTACTCGCCGCGCTGGGCGCCGGGGTCGAATCGGGAGAGGTCTTCGCTCGACCAGGTTCGCCCTTCATCCTCGGACCAGAAGGATCGGTTCTTCGAGGAGCTGCGGTCAACAGCCAGGTTGAAGTAGTCGGGATGAGCGTTGGGGCGGCCCTCGGCCCGGAGGACGATCTCGTTTTTTCCCTTGCGCAGGGAGAGGCGAGGGAGCGGCACGTCGTGCCAGCCGCCGGAACGGAGGTCTCCTGCCTCGAACCATGCGACGTCTGCGCCGTTGAGGGCGATCACCAACTCGTACCCTTTGTCGGAGCAACTGATGCCGCTGAAACGGAGAACGGGCCTGCCGAACTTGCCGGGGTCGGCGATGTTCAGCACCTTCTTTGCGCGGGCCTTCGTGTGGACAAAGGGCGTTCGCGCTTCCTGTGTGCCGTCATCGTCCGAGACGGTGAGACGCAGCGGCGTGTAGCGGAGATTGTAGTTGACCAGATGAATCTGCACGAGGCCGAGGGCCTTGTGTTCGAGGACGTTCGCAAAAAGCGTGGGCAGCGGAGTATCGAGGCGGCACCGCACGTCGCGGCAGAACCCGCGGATCAAACCGGCGGCCTGTCTGCCGGGCAGCTCGGACAAGGGACTTGGCGAGAACAGGATGCGTCCTTTGCCGAGGGAGATTTCCGCCACCTCTTTGAGGTCCCGCAGTTCCGGAAAAGGCGGCAGCACGGACAGGTCGCCGTTTTCGTCAAAAGCGCCTGTCTGCTGCGAGAGAACGGCCATGCCCCCTTTCTCGACAAAATCGCGAATCGCGCGGGCGTGGGGCGCGGCAAGGCAGGTTGCTCCAGGGACGATGAGCACCTTGCATGCCCCCAGCAGCGCCGCATCAAGATCGGCGTCCACGATGCACTCGAACGGTATGCCCGCTTCGGCAAGAATGTTTCCCAAGGCCTTCATGTCCTCATAAAGAGGCGTAGGGCGCCATAACTGGCTGCGGATGGGGTAGAGCAGGGCCACGTCCGAACCGGGCCGCGCGCCGACGAAGAGCCGTTCGTGTTTGGCCGCGAACTCGTAATGTTTTTTCAGCGCCGCGAGACACTCGGACACTATGGGATCGGCTCGATTCAGGAGCGGCGTTGCGGGTTGGATGGAATAGGCCGGGATGTAAACGCCGTTACAGGCCTGGGCCTCGGCGGCGGCAAGCAGTATCTCCTGCGGGAGCAGGGGGGCGTGGAAGGCTTGCTCGACCAGGCCGGCGTTGGAGCGGTCTTCTCGGAGAACGCCGCGTTCGGCGCGGACCTCCGGCGGCAGATAGATCAGTTGTCCCGCGGTCTTTCCGTGTGATGCAGCCTGGGCGATCTTGTAACCCATGAACATCTTTCTGAAGGGGGGGTGGCCATGCTGTTCAAAGAACACCAGGTCGGGGAGGCCACGCGCGATGAGTTCGATGTGCCAGGCGTTTGACCAGTGCAGGTTGGGACAGATGAGGCTCGGCGGACTGTTGCGGTTGAGGCGTTCGCGGATTGCCACGAAATAGTCCATGACGGATTCGATTCGGAAACGGTAGAAGGCGCGGTCCTGGCGTGATGTTCTGCGAACGCCGTCATAGTCGGGGAGATTAAGCTCCTGTCCCAGGTTTTTTCTGCTGAAGTCGCGAAAGAGCTTGCGGCACAAAGGGCAGTGGCAGGGAACGAGGCTTGTGGTGTCGAAGAAGATGGCGGCGCTTTTCTTGAAGGCGTCCAATTCCGCAAAGCGGCGCGCGCGGAAATCGGGCTGGTTGTAGCAGCCGGTGAAGCGGCCGGCGTGGTATTCGAAATACCGCGAGCCGTCGCGCTTTCGGGCCTCCGCCCCGCGCAGCCAGGGGTAGCGGTCGAAGATCTTGCCGTTGTCGTAGTCCCACGTCAGCGGGACGTACGTCATGCCGCGGATGCCCAGGGCGTGCGCGCGTTCTGCAGAGGCGCTTCCTTCAAGATAGCTTCCTTGAAGCAGGTTCTGCCTGGCTTCGGCGACGAGGTCGAGAACTTCCGGCTTGGCCTCCGCATAGCAGAGGGACCACCGGACACGGCCGGGGCGCGACCATTCGGGGAGGTGAGTGTGGTCCAGCCAGTGTGCAAGTCCTGAAGGCGTAATGAGTAACAACACGCATACGGCGACGATTCTATTCATACGCGACTCGCAGAATCTTTACGTCACCCGTCAGTCCGCAGGGCAACGTGTGGTACGAATCCGTCCAGTTCGCGTCGGCGGGGGTGAAGTGGCCCGGTCCGACCAGGCCGGGCGCAACGCCGCTGGCGTGGTGCGGGCCGAGCAGGTTGCGGAGGCTGTTGAGGACCTCGACCGTGATGGTGTTGGCGCCGGCCACCAAGTGGTGCGTGACGTCCAGCTCGTAGGGCCGCCAGCCGAGCGCGCCGACGGCGCGCCCGTTCACGAGCACGCGCACGGCCGTGCCCTCCCACGAATCCAGACTGAGGAAGTATTTTTCCTTGACGGCAAAACCGGGCGCCGTGAACTGGTAGGAATAGGCGAAGCCGCCTGCATAGAAGGGATAGCCCTGGGCCGTCCAGTCGCCGCGCGGCAGCGGATCGGTTTCGGGGGCGATGGCGCAGCGATTGCCCGCCGCGCGCGCCTGGAAATCGCCGGCCAGGTAACATGCCTCGATCTCGACGTCCTCTTCGAACTTCGCGCATTCGAGGACGATCTCGTTGCGCCCCCGCACCGCCAGGGCGGCGATGTTGATCTTGCGGAACGCCGGGTCAATCCACCATCCCTCGTCGTGCGAGGGCACGACCTGTCCGTTGACGGTGATGGTGAACCGCTCCGGCGTTTCGATGATGAGGTAGAGCTGCTTGCCCGGCGCCAGCGGCTCATCCACGTGGAAGTCGTACTTGAGCGCAAGGCGCGCCTGCGGTCCGAGGTCGCGCTTCTTCCGATAGGCGAGCCAGAACTGGGTGCAGCGGTAGTCGTCCGCGGAGAGGCGGTAAAACTCGCGGATCTCCCTGTGCGCCTTGCGGACATAGATCCGCGGCGACCAGGCGCCGTCCTGGATCTTGTACTGCACGAAGTCCAGCGTCAGTGCGTTGAGCGCGGTGCGCGCGATCTGCGGGCCTCCGAGGGAGTAGGCCTCTTTGACGACGCGGCGTTTGGGCCTGGCCGGCGGCTTGGCGTTCGGGCCGACGACGATCAGGCGCGACCCCACGGGCGCAAAATCCAGAGTCAGGCGCAGCCGGTCGCCGTCTTTCTCGTACGCGATGGGCCGCCGCTCGCCGGTGGCAAGGTCCCATTCCTCCGCGCAACCGGCGGCAGCCAGCGTGACGTTCGCCGCGTAGGCGCGTTGCTTGTCCAGCGACGAGAAGAAATAGATGTGGACGTTGTCGCCTTCGCGCCGGTGTTGGAAGTAGATGGCGTGAATGTCGTTACCCTCGGCGTCCGTGACAGTTACATCCGGCGGGCAGGCGGCCTTGAGGGCGGTTTGCAGGGCGGCGCGCGAGTCGGAAATGACGCGCGCCGAGGGCGACTTGAACAGTTGCGCCAGTTCCGCCGATTCGACGCCGTTGACGAGGGACGGCACGGGGTGGATCGCGATGAGTTTTCCGCCGCCGGAGACGAATTTTCTCAGCAGTTCGACGTTTGAGTCGCGCAACGTGGTGCAGGGCGGGATGATGACGACCTCGTACGACATCCGCCCGATGCGCAAGCGGTTGCCCTCGACAACGCCGTGTTTCTCCATCAAAATATCGTCGCCGAGATCGAAATCGCGGTGCATCTCGCACAGATGCTTGTTGAGCGTGCTGAAGGCGCGGTCCAGTTCGGCGTTGGCGGGGCTGGGTTTCAGGACGGCGAAGTTTGTCCACGCGGTGGGGTAGGGGTGCAGCACGAGGAGGTTGGCGACGAACTCGCCGCGGCTCAGCGCGTAGCTCAGACGCGCAAAGTAGTCGCCGAGAAGATGGTAGCACGGCCACCACGGCTGGTGGGGCATGAAGGACGGCGGGTAGTCGCGCTTGCGCACTCCGCGCAGCGAGTAGAGCGAGAGGTGCTGGCACAGAAAATTGATCCCCAGCGCGAACTCCCAGTCGCCGATGCGCTTCTGGTCCTCGAAGGAAAGTTCCCAGCCCGCGCCGCCGTAGGTCTCGCTCAGGACGCGCTCGCGCCCGACCTGGTGGGCGACCGAGGCCACCTCTTTCACGATCATGACGGACCCGAACTGCCGCTGCATGCTGCCCCAGTGCGCCGGCAGTTCGTACTGGTTGAAGAGCAGGTCAATGCCGGGCGTCTGCATGTACTCGTAGGCGGGCATCGTGCTGCCGGTCTGCATGGGGCTGGGGAAGGTGTGCTCCCACACGTGGCCGGTGAGGGCGATCTTGTGGCGCTCGCACCATTCGCCGACGCGTTTGCAGAACACGTCGGCGAAGAGGCGGGACATGTCGCTCCAGAAGTCGAAGCGCACGCGGCGGTAGTCGCCCACGTCGAAGAAGAGGCTGAGCAACTGGGGCCGGACATCGTAGGTGTGCCTGGCCTCGAAATATTCCGCGAAGCCGTCCGTCCAGGGGATGCCGGGGCCGGGGCACGAGGCGGGATTGCCGTGAGGCTCGTCGGTGAAAACGCCGGGGACAGGGCCGGCGAAGTCCTTGCCGAAGCGCTCGCGGTAGGGTTCGTGGGTTGAGGCAAGGAAGGCGTCCACGGCCCTGGGGTTGCGCGTGTCAATGTAGGCCGAGTCGTTGTACCAGGGCAGATTGACGCCGCGCACAACCTCCAGGCCGGCCAGCTCGCCGCCCATGGCGCGCAGACTGTCGAGGTCCTTACAGCTCACGTCGCGGCACTCGACGACCTGATTGCCGCGACGCTTCACGCTGAAGATGGCGACGGTCTGCTCCGGGCGTTTGAAGGAGGCGGCAGGGACGATCTGCAGCCGCAAAGCGCAGGCGCTAAGATCGGGTTTGTTGCGCGTGACCTCGCCGCCGCACGAGCCGCTGGGCCAGCGGTCTTCGTCATAGAGCCAGGACTTCATGCCGGAGCGCCGCGCCTCGTCCACGCACGCCTCCACGCAGCGCATCCAGACCTCGGACATGTAGGGCGTCAACAGGCCGGGCCGCGAGTGCATGAAAAAGCCGCCGATGCCCTGCTCGCGGAAGGCGCGCACCTGGCGCACCAGTTCGTCCGGCTGAAGGTCATCGTTCCACGACCAGAACGGCGCGCTGCGAAACTCGCAGGGGGGATTTTCGAAAGTCTTGTGATCGGGCATTGAGACGGTCTCCTTCCGTGTTCCTCGACCGGCGCGGCGCAGGCGTCGCGCCTTCAGAGTGCGAATTCTAATCCTGCGGAGAAGGAATTGTCAAGGTGGGGAAGGGGGAACGGCGGACGTTCACGGCGTCTTCGCGCAGCGGAAGCCAACGTTGATGTTGTGGTGTCGGGGGGGCGCGTGTCCGCGCTGCGCGCAGGGGAAGGGCCGAATCTGCGCCCAGTCGTCGCCGCGCATGACCTTGACTCTTCGCTCAAACGCGCCTTCCGCTCTCTCGTTGCTCGATGTGTTTCCTTCATATTTTTCGAGCCAGTCCGCAACCCATTCTTCGACGTTGCCGCTCATGTCGTAGCAGCCGCAGGGGCTGACGCCCTTCTTGAAACTGCCCACGGGCATGGTGGCCCCGCCCATGGCGATGAGGGTTCTGCCTTTCTCGCTCTCCATGAAGTTGGCGCTCCATGTCTTGAAGTCCATCGGCGGCTTCCAGCCCCAGCGGAATGCCCAGTTGGAGTTGTTCTCGTCGAATTGATCGCCCCAGGGAAACCGGAGCTTGCGTTTGGAAAGGGGGTTCCACGACGCCGCCTTCTCCCACTCGGCCTCGGTGGGCAGGCGCTTGCCGGCCCAGTCGCAGTAAGCCTTTGCGTCCCACCAGCTTACTTGTGTTACGGGATGGTTCTCGCGGCCCTTCGGTATCTGGCCTCCGTTGTTCAGAATGTGTTCCGGCATGGCGTGGCCGGTTGCCTTCATGAACTCCAGGTACTGCGCGTTGGTGACTTCATACTTGTCAATGAAAAACCCCTCGACCTCCTTTTTGTGCGCGGGCGCGGCGAGGGGCAGGTCGTTATCGCCCATCACGAAGGGGCCGGCAGGCACGTACACCATGCCCTCCGGCACCTTCACCGCCTTGCCGCTGAACGTGTGCGTGCGCGTCTTTTCCGAACGCGGATGCGGGATCTTCTCGCCTGTGGCGGCAGTGGCAACATAGACGTCGTCAAACGATTTGGGCGAGGCCGATGCAGAGGGCCTCTCCTCCCGTCCGGTTTGAGGGGCTTCTCTGCCTTTTCCGGCGCTCTCCGGAGGCTCTGCGGTCTTGGGTTTCTCGGCGGGCGTCTCTCGAAGGGCGGGCCTCAGCTTCTCGACATACGCAACGAGAGGGGCGACGGCGGCTCCGAGTCCCTTGGCTTCGCCGAGGATGTCGAGGGCCTGATCGCAGTCTTTCTCGGTAGCGTTTCCTTCGACGAGGAACGCGGCGATGCCGACGAGGTCGTCGGCGCTTTTCGGGTCGCTCGCCTTGCGATAGAAGTTCGCGATCTCCTCGCGCGTGAAGGCGTCCCATCCCTTCTTGATGGCGGCGGCCAGGCCGGAGTCGTCGGCCTTCTTGATCTCGCCGGCAAAGCCGTAGCGCTTGGAGACGTCGGCCATCATCACCTTGGCAGCGCCGGAGTTCACACTGTCGAAACACCGTTTGCGCAGGGCGGCGATGCGTTCAATGTTTGAAAGCTTCACGGCGATGAGTTCCGGATATTTTTCGTTCAGCAGGTTGGCGCGCGACCGCGCGGCGGAGAAATCGCCGGCGGTGATGCGCTCATTCACGGGCTTGACGTCCTCCATGTAGGCCGCCGGGTCAAAGGCGGGCGGCGAAGGGGCAGGCGCCGCGGCGGAATGGCTTGCGGTCGCGGGGGGCGGGGCCTGTTCCTGTGTGGAAGGCGTTTGCGGCGGTTTAGGGGCAGCGGGTGCGGCGGGCCCGGGGACCTCCGGCGCAACGGGTTTGGGCAATTCCGGGACAATCGGTCTAAGCTCCGTCGCAGGCACAGAAGCCGGCGGTGTCGCGGAGGCCTTGGGCTCTGCGGGGGCGGTGTCCACAGGCTCCGGCATGGCGGGAACCGGCGCCTCAGTCTCGGCGCTTTGTCGGGAAAGGTGGAAGAGCAGGGCAAATGCGCCGAGGGCCAGAAGAATCCCCGCCGCGGCCAGGAAGGCGACAAGGCGGCCTTTTCGTTTCGGCGCCGTTTCGGAAGGCTCCGCGTCCGGGGGCGGCGGGGCCGGCGTGCTCAGGATGGCGCTCATCTCCTTCACCAGGTCGGCAGCGGACTGGAATCGGTCTTCAGGCTTCTTGGCCAAAAGACGCATGATCACGGCGCTGATCCGCGCGTCGAGTTCGGGAACCAGCGCCCGCGGGTCGGGCACCGGCTCGGTCAGATGCAGTTTCACGGCGGCTTCGGGCGAGTCGCCCTTGAAGGGAAGCCGGCCCGTGACCATTCGGTAGAGCGTGACGCCGGTCGCGTAGAGGTCCGTACGTCCGTCCACCTTCTGTCCCTGACACTGTTCGGGGGCCATGTAATGGGGCGTGCCCATCACGAGGCCGGCGGTGGTCAGGTCGGTTGGGGCGTCGCCCATCTTGGCGATCCCGAAGTCCGAGACCAGGACGCGCCCGTCGCGCATCAGCATGATGTTGGACGGCTTGATGTCGCGGTGCACGATGTTCTGGGCGTGGGCGGCCCAGAGCGCCAGCGCCACCGAGCCGATGATCTGCAAAGCATCCCGCTGGGGCAGGCGGCCCTCGCGCACGATCCGTTCCTCCAGTGTGCCGCCGTCCACGTACTGCATGGCGATGAAGATATGGCTGCCCTCCAGGCCAATGAAATGCACCGGCAGCACGGTGTTATGCTCGACCTTGGCCGCGGTGCGGGCCTCCTGGATGAACTGTTGGACGAACTCGCGCCCGTGCGCCATGACCGCCGGCGACATCACTTTCAGCGCGACGGTCTTGTCGAGGCGCAGGTCGCGGCCCTTGTAGACAGTGGACATCGCGCCCTTGCCGATCCACTCCAGGACGCGATAGTGGCCGAGTTTCTGGCCGACGAGCGGGTCGGGTTTCTCGGGCTTGCGGGCGGGAGGGGGCGTAGAAGGTTCGCTTGGAGGGGGTGCGCCCTGGACGGGTTGCGCCGGGGCGGCCTGTCCGCCGCCGGACACCACCGTAACCTGCCCTGATCCGGTGACGACGAACTTCTGCTGGCAGGCCGAACAGCGCAGCGGGCTGCCCGCCAGTTCGGGGTTCAGGTTGAAGTCCTTTGCGCACGCCGGATTAGGACATTTGACGCGAATCATGATGTCGCATTCCGGGGGATGGCCCCCGGCTCTCAAGACAGTCTCCGAGGTCCTGGCCTCGCGGGTCGCCGCAGGCGCGCATCCCGACCGATTACCCGTTGCCTGCGGTTAACCGAATGTTACTTTCCGGCGGGGCGTCGTTCAAGCACAAACTAGAGCGCCGCGCCATCGGGGGGAGCAACTTTGTTTGCGGCGCGCGGACAAACTGGTAAAATGTTCGGGGTGTTGCGCGTTCGGAAGACAGGCGCGGGACCCGCATGAGGTTGGAGGGCAAGGATGAATCCGGAGATATTCAGGGCCTACGACATTCGGGGCGTTTACGGCAAGGACTTTGAGGCGCGAGACGTCTACCTGATCGCGCAGGCCTACGCCCGCCTCTTCCGGCCGCGCACGGTGGCGCTGGGACACGACGTGCGCGAGAGTTCGTTCGAGCTCTGGGGGCAGGCGGCCGAGGGATTGATGGATGCGGGCGTGGACGTGCTGAACATCGGCGGCGTGTCCACGGACATGCTGTACTTTGCCGTCGCCAACTGCAGGGCCGACGGCGGCATCACCATCTCGGCCTCGCACAACCCGCGCGAGTACAACGGCCTCAAGCTCGTGCGCGAGATGGCCATCCCCATCTCCGGCGACAGCGGCATCATGGAGATACGCGACGAGGCCCTGCGCCTGGGGCGGTCGGGGGGGACGTGCGCGAAGGTCCGCGGCGTCATGCGCACGGCGGCGCTGATGGAGGACTATCTGCAGCACCTGCGTTACTTCGTAGACATGCGCGCCCTGACCCGGAAGCGCGTCGTCCTGAACGCCAACTGCGGATTTGCGGGGCTGGTGGCGGAGCGGCTGCTGGCCGGCACGCCCGTGGAGATTGCGCAGAGGATATTCTGCGAGCCGGAAGGGACGTTCAGGAGCGTTCCGAAGGGTCGCCCCGACCCGCTCTATCCGGAAAACCGGACCCTCACCATCGAGGCCGTCAGGTGCACCGGCGCCGATTTCGCCGCCGCGTGGGACGCCGATGCCGACCGATGCTTCTTCTTCGACGAGACGGGCGAATTCGTCGAGGGCTGTTACGTCACCGCGCTGCTGGGCGAGATGCTCGTCAAGCGCTACGGCGGGGGCGGCGTGATCTTCGACCCGCGCATCATCTGGCCCGCCGAGAAGCTCGTGCGCGAGGCCGGCGGCACGCCCTTCATCAACAAGTGTGGCCATTCCTTCATCAAGGAGCGGATGCGCAAAGAGGACGCGCTCTTCGGCGGCGAGACCAGCGCGCACTATTATTTCCGCCGCAACTTCTACGCCGACAACGGGATGATTCCGTTCCTCCTGGCGCTGGAGCACTTGTGCAAGACGGGCACGCCGCTGTCGGCGTGGGCGGGCGCGCTTAAGAGGGAATTCCCCGTGTCGGGCGAGATCAACTTCGAGTTTGACGACGTGAAGAAGACGCCCGAGGTCGTGGCGGCCGTCCGTTCGGGGCTGGCGGGATGGGGAAACCCCGTGGCGGAAGAACCCGTTGACGGCCTTTCGGTTCACTACACGAGCGGCGCGCGGGCGCCTCTTTGGCGCTTCAACCTGCGCTCCTCCAACACCGAACCCGTTGTCCGGCTGAATGTCGAGGCCGTGCGCGACGAACAGATGCTCCGCGAAAAGGTCGAAGCCCTCGCTCGTTTTCTGGAGGTCAAGGGCGGGCGCCGAAAGACGAAGTTCCGATGGGAGGCCTAGCCGGGAAATGAGAGACATCACGTACCGCGAATATACGCGCAGCGACGCCGCGTCGTGGCTGAAGCTCCACGACAGCGTCTTCCCGCCCATCGCGCGGGACTACTGGGACCGGTGGTCGGCGCGCGAGGACGTGACCGCCGTCGTCGCCGTCCGCGACGGCGAGATCGTCGGCACGATTCCGTTCCAAGTTCGCGACTACGTGATCCGCCCCGGGGCGGCGATCCGCGCGGCGTTCGAGTATTCGGTGTGCGTGCGCGAGGACCTGCGCGGCCTGGGCGTCGGCTCCGCCATGATGACGTGCGCCAAAGACATCCTGAAGCCGCGCGCGGATGCCCTCATGGTTTTTCGCGGCGAAGAGACCGTGCCCGCCTACCGGTTCTATGCCCTCAATGAACACTACGATCTTGTCTTCGCGCGCGCCTGGACGCTGGAGGAGACCCAGGACCGCCCCCCCGGCAAGGTGGACCTGCATCCCATCGAGGAACTGTACCGGCGCGAGAAGGAAGTCCTGGAGGTCTTCGAGTCTGCCTTTCCCGACTGCGGCGGCTACGCCCTTCGCCGCCCCGGCTTCTGGCGGCCCATGCTCGAAAACTGCAACTGGGAGGAAGTCAAGCACGACATGCGCTTTTTCTGTTTCGAGCGCGAAGACCGGATCATCGCCTATGCCGTGGCGGGCAAACAGACGGGACAGCCCGTCGTGCGCCTGATGGAGCTGGTCACGCGCGACGCCGACACCGCCCGCGCCCGCATGCTGCTCAATGCCGTGGCCGCCTTCGCCGGCGCGCTGCAGTCCAAAGTGGAGGCGTTCTATCCGGAAAGCGGCATGTACGCCGACGCCTTCCGCGCCGTGGGCTTTGCGCCGTGCGAGCGGGGCAGGACGTCCATGATGATCATGGCCCATCCGCTCAACGCCGAGGCGGTGGCCGGCAAGGCGTGGGTTAAGAGCGAGGCCCTGAAGGACGCCGACGTGTCCGCGTGGTCTCCGCGTTACCGTGTGACGCTCCACAAGGCGGCGGAGGCCGGGCGGCGGATCATCCTTGAGATGAAGGACGATCTTCTTGCGCGCCTGGTTTTCTGCCGGCTCGACCTTCGCGCGGCCTATGAGGCCGACTTGGTCAGCGTCGTCGGCGGGGGGCGGGCCGAGGTCGAGGCCGTGGCGGCCGCGCTGCCGTTTACGCGCTGGGAATACCAGCATATAGAGATGATATGAGGAGAAGGAAATGGCGAAAGTCGCCGGGCGCCTCAAAAGGCAGCGCCCTCGCCGCGGCCCCGTGACGACGCCGCGCGTCCGCTCCGGCGGACGGGACGGCGTCGCGGTCCATAAGGATTTTCACGGGGCCATGAGCTACGGCGTTCAGTTCCTTACGGAGCGGTACGGCTGGGCCGAGGCCGAGGCGTACCTGCGCCGGATGGCCCGGGCCGTGTACAAGCCCCTCGTCGCCCGCATCAAGGCGCGCGGCCTGTCGGCCCTTCGCGACCACTGGCGGCGCATCTTCGCCCTGGAAGGAGGCCGTTTCGCGCTGCGTCGCCAGGGGCCGGTCCTCGAACTCCGCGTGGAAGAATGTCCGGCCGTCTGTCACATGAAGAAGCACGATTATGCGATCGCCGACCGTTTCTGCGAGACGACGCGCGTCGTGAATGAGGAGATCTGCAGGGCGGCCGGCTGCGAATGTTCGGTCGAGTACGACCAGGCGAAAGGCCGCTGCGTCCAGCGGTTCTGGACGAAGCCGAACCGGAGAAAGCGACCATGATTTCGTGCACCGAATTCATCCTGGCCTACAGCGAACTCTTCAAGTACCTGGACGAACACCACGGTTTCGGGGCCGTGCGCGACTTCTGGATCGGTATTTCCGACAACTTCCTCACGAACCTGCGCCGATACGTGAGCAGGGAAGGCACGGAGGGGATGCGCAAGTACTGGACCCACACCCTCACCGAGGAGCGCGCCGACCACGTCATGACGTGCGAGCCGGACCGTTTCGTCATCGAGATGCGCCGCTGCCCGTCGGTCGGCCTGCTGCGCAACGCGGCGTGGATGAAGAGATACAAACGGTACTGCGAACACTGCGACATCCTGTATCGCCGCGTCGTCGAAGACTATGGGTTCGACTACAACGTGAGCTACATTGACCCCGAACGCGGCGTGTGCAGGGTGGAGATCGTGAAGCGGCAGGACGGCGGGCCGAAGCGGAAACGCAACCCGAAATCCGTCAGGAAAGGAGGCGTCCCTTGAGGCGGACCATCTTCTCCGTCATGCTCGTCGCAAGCTTCGCGTCGTCTTCGGCGTCGGCCCAGAAGGCGGGCGGCATCAAGGACGAGGTCTTCCACGGCCGCCGCGCCGTCACGGTGGAGAACGAGCGCATCGCCGTCACCACGACGCTCGGCGGCGGGCACATCGCCTCGGTCGTCATGAAAGGCGGCCCCGGCGCCGGCGTGAACCCGCTCTGGACGCCCATCTGGCCGACCATCGAGCCGTCCGACTTCAAGCCCGCCGAGCACGAGGCCGTCTACGGGAAGCCGCCGGAAGGCAAGCTGCTCGCCTCGATACTTGGCCAGAACATCTGTCTCGACTTCTTCGGCCCGCCGTCGTCGGAGGAGACGGCCGTCGGCATCGTCTCTCACGGGGAAGGCCCCGTCGTGATGTGGGAAGTGGCGGGCGGCGGCGCGGAAGCGGACCGGGTTACGCTCGTGTGCCGCGCCACGCTCTTCGCCGCGCAGATGACCGTCAAGCGCACGATCACGCTGTCCCCGCAGGGCCATGCGGCCTGGATCGAGGAGACGGTGAAGAACCTCTCCGCATTGGACCGCCCCTTCGGCTGGTGCCAGCACGCGACGACCGGCCCGCCGTTTCTGGAGAAAGGCGTGACGCTCTTCGACATGTCGGCGACATGGGGCCAGGTCTTCCCGCGCGAGTTCAGCGGCGCTCAGCGCCTCAGGACGGCAGCCGAGTTCACGTGGCCGATGGCCGTCGGCGCCGACGGCAAGGAGGTTGACCTGCGTCCAATCCCCGCCGGCGAGGCCTCCAGCGACCTGACGACGCAACTCATGGATCCCAACCGCGAGTGGGCCTGGTGCGCCGCCGTCAACCCGAAGCAGCGCGTCGCCTTCGGCTATGTGTGGAAGCGCGCCGACTTCCCGTGGGTCGTCAATTGGGAGGAGTTCGGCGGGCGCAAGCATAAGCCGTGGGACGGCCGTTCCCTGGCGCGCGGGATGGAGTTCAGCACCACGCCTTTTCCCGTCACGCGGCGCGAGGCCGTGATGGTGGGGTCGCTGCAGGGCGCGCCGACCTACCGTTGGATTCCGGCCAAGGGCGAGATCACCGTCTCCTACGCCCTGTTCATCGTCCCGGCCGACGAGGGCTGTCCGGGCGTGCGGGAGGCCGAGGTGGAGGGCAGCCGAGTGAAACTGCTTATGCGCTGCGGCAAGACCGTCGAGATCGAAGGCGCCAGATGACAGGAGCATCGGATGAAAAAGGAGCTTCCGCGAGTGCTGTTCATCGTGATTGACCAGATGGCCGGCCACTGGGCCGAGGGCGTCACCTTGGCTCCGGACATGCCGCCGGTAAATATCTGGGGCTACCACCAGAAGGGGCTGATCCCGAACTTCTCGCGCCTCATCAACGGCGGCCTCTGGGCGCCTGCGTGGAACATGCGCGACTGCGACACCGCGCACGGCATGAAGTACCTGGCGAGTGGCCGCTACGAGCACAAGTCCTTCTGGTTCGGCGAGGGCAAGGGCCGCTACTATGCGGAGGAAGACAAGGAGCCGTCCTTTTTCGAGGTCGCCAAGCGACATCATCGCGGCGACATCCGCGTGGCCGTCTTCACGACCGATCTTTGGATCGCCAAGGGCTATTTCTACACGCCGGAGGACATGCACGCCTTCCCGAGCTACTTTCCCGACGACCCCATGTGGCACGACATGGCGTTGCCCTGGCTCCGAAAGAACACCAACTGGAACCTCGTTCACGTCTACCTGGCCACGAACGACCAGATTTCCTTCTGTCCTTCGTACCAGCGCTCGAACCCCCATCGCTGGTCCTCCAAGCACGCGTACATCCTCTACCTCGACAGTCTCATCGGCGAGATGATCGAGTTCCTGGAGATCAAGAAACTCTGGGCGGAAACGTACGTTGTGCTCGCCGCCGATCATGGCTATCATCTGGGCTGTTCCACGGCGAAGAAGGCGGGGGCGCCGAGGCCGAACTGGTGCGCCGATCATCCCGGTCCGCACGACTGCGAGGTGTGGGACTTCGACAAGGACCGGTCCACGGGCGTCTACTCCGGCTGCAGCCGCCGCGTCCCCTTCATCGTCTCCGGCGGCGCCCTGACGCCGCCGTTGCGCGGAAAGAAACTCGATCGCGCCGAGATCGTGGACGTCGCGCCCACGCTCGCCGATATTCTTGACGTCCCATACTCTTGCGAGGGGCGCAGCATTTTGAAATCATAGGAAGCGCACAAAAAACCCTCGAGTTCGCTGAAGGAGTGCTTATGCCAGAGTCACACGACCTGATCATACGGGGCGGCATGCTCGCCGACGGGGAAGGCAGCCCCCTCACCCGCGCCGATGTGGCCGTGGACGGCGACAAGATCACGGCTATCGGGCTACTTGCGAAGGCCGAAGCGCGCCAAGTCATTGACGCCGCCGGCCACGTCGTCGCCCCCGGTTTCATTGACGTGCACAACCACGGCCATAACGAAGTGGACGGCGGCATCCTGCGCATCCCTCACGCCGACAACATGTTGCGACAGGGCGTCACGACCATTCTCTGCGGCAACTGCGGCGGATCGCCGTTCCCCATCGGCAAGCACCTCGACGAGGTCGCCAAGCTCAAGGTCCGCCAGAACTACGCCATCCTCGCCGGCATACATCCTTTGCGCCAGCGGGTGATGCAGGGCAAGGCCGACGTAGCCAACGCCGAACAACTCGACCACCTGCGCCGGCTTGCCGCCGAGGCCGTCGGCGAAGGCGCGTTCGGCGTAACAACGGGCTACGTGGCGCCGTCGGTCCAGTTGGCCGACTTCGTCGCCGTGGGGCGCGGTGCCGCCGACAAGGGCGGCGTGTATGCCAGCCACATTCGCAGCGAGGGCGACGGCCTGCTGGAGGCCGTCGAAGAGATCATCCAGGTTGCCGAGCGAGCCGGCGTCCCCGTCCAGATCTCGCACATGAAGACCTTCGGCAAGGCCAACTGGTACAAGTGCGACGCCCTGTTGGCGATGATTGACCAGGCCGCCGCGCGCGGCGTGCCCGTCACGGCGGACCGCTACACCTACCTTGCCGCCTACGGCGGCATCTCGGACTTCTGTCCGGCCTGGGCGCGTTCGTACTGGAAGAGCGGCCTCACCCCAGAAGACCGCGAGCGCATGCGGCAGGAGGTGCAGGACAGATTCGAGAATATGTGCGGTCCGGAGGACATCATCGTCGCCCCGTGGTGGCCCGACCCGGAGTTCGGCGGAAAGACCATCGCCCAGATCGCCCAGGAGCAGAAGATGCATCCGGCCGACGTCGTCATGGAGATGTCCTTCCGGCCCAAGACGAGCTTCGTGCGCCGCGCCATGTGCGAAGACAACATCCGCCGCATTCTGGCGCACCCGCTCGTCATGGTCGCGACCGACGGCCATCTCCGCACGACCGACGACGGCTACAACCATCCGCGCAACTACGGGACCTTCCCCCGCGTGATCGCGAAATATGTTCGCGAGGACAAGCTGTTTTCGCTCGAAACGGCAATCCAGAAGATGACCTCGATGCCGGCCCGCAAGTTCCGCATCCCCAAGCGCGGGGTGCTGCGCGAGGGCTGCCATGCCGACATCGTCGTGTTCGATCCGCAGAAGATTCGGGACATGGCCACCTTCGAAAACCCGCACCAGTATGCCGTCGGCTTCAAGGCCATCCTCGTCAACGGCGGCCTGGCCGTGCACGACGACAGGACCATGCCCGATTCCTTCGGTTGTGTCTTGCGCAAGGGCGGGTAAAAAACGGAAGCGAGGACACCTGAAATGTACAGAAAAGAAGCGGCGCCGCAAGATGCGGGCAACGTTTGCTTCTTCTCTCGCATCGCCTTCGTCGTGCTTTGCATCCTCTGCGCCGAATTGAGGGCCGGCGATCTTGACTGGATCAAGAAGGAAAAGATCCGGGCCGGCTACGGAGGAGCCAAGGCGTCGGTCGCAGAGATGGAGTCTCTCTTCGCCAAGATGCGGGCCAACGGTTTCAACGCCTACTTCGCCAAGACGGACTTCGATGTCTCGACGAAGGAGAAATGGGACGAGTTTGCGGCCAAAGTGAGCGCCGCCGCGAAACACGACATCCGGTTCTTCGTCTGCGTCAACTTTCTCGGCGCGGGGGTGGAGCGGACCTTCCTGGCGCAATCCAAACTGCGCTACACCCGCCCCGACGGACCGCGCCCCAAGACCGCCTGCCCCCTGGACGAGGACTTCTGGCAGAAGGCCGTCGCCGACCGCGCCCTTCAAGCGGCGAAGATGTCCAAGGACCACCCGAACCTCGCCGGCCTCATTGTGGATCCCGAGATGTACAGCGCGGAGGCGACCGTCTATCCCGCCCCGTGCATGTGCGACGAATGTTTCAAAAAGTACCTGCTCGCCGCGCTGTGCACGGCCGTCGCGCCGAACATCCCGCTGCACGAGCGCGAGGCGTACCTGAAGAAGCGCGAAGACGGCGAGAAGGAGTACGCGATCCTGCAGGGCGCGCAGATCGGCATCATCACCAAGGCCATTCGCAAGCAGCTCCGCGAAGAATTTCCGGAGTTTCTTCTGGGCTGGCTGCTCTTCTACCCCGGCATGAACTGGTTCGGCGACGCCGCGATGGAGCAGTGGGCCACCGAGGAGGTCCCCGTCCTGCTTGCTCCGGAGAACACGTACTTCGTCGGTTACAGCAAGGGCCTGGTGGACGACAAGGTGGAGAAGTTAAGGGCCGCCGGCATCAACGCCCTGTTCCTGCCCGGCATCGGATGGGACCCAAACTATGCCCTCATTGACCCCGAACATCTGCCCGCGAACCTCTACCTCTGCGCGACCCGCGCCGACGGTTACTGGGTCTGGCACGTTCCTTACGGACAGCCGACGGGGGCGGAAGCCGAACTGAATGAAAAGTACTGGGCCGCGTACCGCCTCGGCAACGAGGAGATTGCAAAGTGGGCCGCCTCCGGCGGCGCACACCAGACGAGCCTCAAGCTCGTCATCGCCCCGCCGAATCCCAAGGCCGACGTCGTCGCGCGTTTCGTGAAGGCCGCCGGATCGTTTGCGCCGGCGCAGGAGAAGGCTGCGCCCGTCCAGGTCCCCCAAAAGCCCACGCGACTTCGCGGCCTGCACCAGGCGGTCGTGCTCGTGCAGCCCGGCGAAGGCCTCTCGGCGGCGGCCGCCGCATACAACCTGGGCGACCTGCCCGGCCCCTGCGGCTACTTTGTCTTCGACGCCGAAGGCAAGGAAGTCAAGCGAGGCGACTTCGACGTGGGCCGTTCCGCCGCCATCGAGATCGCCGACGCCAAGCCCGGCGCGTACCTGATCGCATTGACCAGCCGCGGCCCGACGTACTCGCTGACGCCCAGGAACGCCCTGGCCTCCTATGAGGCCGCGGCGCTTCACCTTTGCCAGTTCTCGCGGCCCTTGTGGTTTTTTGTGCCGGGTGGCGTCCGGCAGTTCACGATCCGCGTCGAAGCGGAGACGCGCACCGAGACGGCGCTCGCAAAGGTGTTCGACCCGACCGGCAGGCTGGCCGCCGAGGACACCTCGGTGGACAAGGGCGCCTTCACGCTGAGTGTGGAGGCGCCGCCGGACACCGACGGGAAGGCTTGGCGGCTGGAGTTGACGAAGGGGGCTGTCGGGATTTTCGAGGACATCCAGGTCAGGTTCGGCCCGGAGATACCGCCTTACGTGGCCGACGATCCCCGCCGCCTCATCGTTCCCTCCCCCAAATAAGAAACAAGGCGCAGGACGCGAGAGACATCTCTCTCGACCACATCCTGCGCCTTGTGTTTCGCCCGGTTCTCAGAAACACCCAAGCTGACACTTGGTGATCTTGACCTCAAGCTCGTCCAGCATCCTGCCGATTCTCATCTTGGTGACCTTGAACTCCTCCGCGAGCGAGGAGGCCTGACGGCAGGTGATGCTCTCCCCCTTCACTTTCTTCTTTACCTTCAGCAAAAGCCCCAGGTCTTCCTTGCTTCCGTGGCCATTGCCCTTTGCCATTGCGCACCCTCCCTTCCCAGTTTGGCCTATGAAAGCCCGACACACGGGTATTGTAAGAAAACCGGTCCCCCGCGTCTACTTGATTATGCCGGTAGACGGCTACAATAAATTCTGACACGCTCCGGCGGGCCTGTCAAGCGGCTTCGCAAGCGGGCTTAATTGACGCAAGAGCGGTCAATCTGCTATAATCGCAAGGCAGAAGGCGGCCCTGCTCGCCCGGCCGCGACGCCGTGACCGTCTTGGAGGAGCAGCGCCGTGCCGCGCATTGACGACAAGACGCCGCTGAGCGCATTGCGCATTCTCGCGTACCCCGATCCGGCCTTGGCCGAGCCTGCAAGACCCGTGGAGAAGATAGACGAACTCATCAAGGCGCGTGCCAGGCGCATGATCGAGTTGATGAGGGAGGCCAACGGGATCGGTCTCGCCGCGCCGCAGATCGGATGGCCCGTACGCCTGTGCGTCCTGGCGCTGGACCGCGAGGCAAAGAAGGCGGAGGTGTTCATCAACCCGGAGATTCTCGGCCGTTCGGGCGTCCAGCGCGAAGAAGAGGGCTGTCTGAGCGTTCCCGACGTGCGTTGTCCCATACAGCGATCGCTGCGCGTGAAGGTGCGGGCCACCAACCTTGAAGGAGAGAAGATTGAGATGGAGGCCGAGGGGCTGCTGGCCCGCGCGTGGGAACATGAGGTGGACCACCTGAACGGACGGTTGATCATCCAGCGGATGTCGCCGGCCACGAAGCTGGCGAACTCGCGAAAGCTGAGGGGGCTGGAGGAGACTTCCAGGGAATCATGAGCGCGCCCGCCTGAGGCGGACCGCGCCGCAACGTCCTCTTGTGCATCCCGGATTGCCGGGGGTTGGAAGCCTGTCATGCGTATTGTTTTCATGGGAACGCCCGAATTTGCCTGTCCGTCGCTGGATGCGCTCAGGAACGCCCGGCATGACGTGGCCCTTGTCGTGACCCGGCCCGACAAGCCCCGCGGGCGGAGCGGCAAGCCGGTCCCCTCCGAGGTCAAGCAGGCCGCCCGGCGCCATGCGCTGCCCGTCATTGAGCCGGAGGACGTCAACGCGCCGGAGGCAGTGGAGAGAATCCGACAGACCGCTCCGGACATCATCGTGACGGCGGCGTTCGGGCAGAAGCTTGGAAGCGAAGTTCTCGCGATTCCCAAGCTGGGCGGCGTCAACGTCCACGCGTCGCTGTTGCCTAAGTATCGCGGCGCGGCGCCCATTAACTGGGCCATTGTTCGGGGAGAGACCGAGACGGGCATCACGATCTTCCGCATGGCAGAGCGGCTCGATGCGGGCGAGATCATCGCGCAAACGGCAACGCCCATCCAGCCGGACGAAACCGCCGGCGAGTTGAGCGCAAGACTGGCCGGCCTGGGCGCGGAGCTGCTGGTGAAAGTCCTGGACGATCTGGGCGGAGGTCGCGCCGCGTTTCGGGCGCAGGACCCAAAGGCCGCCACGCGCGCCCCCATGCTCAAAAAGGAGGACGGCGAGATTGACTGGACACGGCCTGCCGAGGAGCTGCGCAATTTCGTGCGGGGCATGACACCCTGGCCGGGGGCCTTCACGTTCCGCGCCGGTGCGGAATCGGCGGAGCCGGAGCGCGTCATCCTGCTGTCTGCGGCGGCCGCAGCGGAGGAATCCGCCGCCGGCGCAGCGCCGGGCACGGTGCTCGGCGTCTCGAAGACGTCCATCGCTGTGGCCACAGGACGGGGCGTGCTCCACGTTCAGCGCCTTAAGCCGGCCGGAGGGCGCGAACTGACCGCCGAAGAATACGTGCGCGGCCATGCCACGAAACCCGGAGACGCATTCACGACCCCGGCAAGGACTATTGGGAAAAAACCTGGCGCCTGACATGCTTGACAGACAAATCGTCCGACTGAACAACTTCACCGTCCGGCTGCGCCGCAAGAGAGCGCAGGCCGCCGGCATTCTGCTGCTGTTTCCCCATTGCCTTCAGAACTCAAAGTGCCCGCACAAAATCACGAGCGACCTGAGCCTCTGCAAGCGCTGCGGCAAGTGCAAGGTCAAGGACATCCTGGAGCTTGCCGAGACCCTCGGCGTGCAGTGTGCGGTCGCCACAGGCGGGCGGCTGGCCCTGGAGCGCGTGAAGCAGGACGGCGTCCACGCCGTGGTCGCCGTCGCGTGCGAGAAAGAACTTTCCCAGGGCGTCAGGGGGGCCTTTCCCAAGGCCGTGATCGCCGTCGAAAACCTGCGGCCGCACGGCCCCTGCAAGGACACGGACGTGGAGTTGGGCGAGGTGAGAAAGGCGATCGAATGGCTCCTGCGGCCGTGAACGCGCGTCAACTCGCCGTGAAGCTGCTGGTGCGGGTCGAGCAGGAAGACGCCTTTGCGCAGGACCTCCTTGAAGGCGCCCTGGAGAACCCCCAAATCCAGGCGGCGGACCGCCGGCTGCTGGCCGAGCTTGTTTACGGTTCCGTCCGTCATCGGCTGACGCTCGACACGATCCTGTCGAGGTTCTCCCGGACGTCGCTGGACCGCCTGGACTACCCGGTGTTGGAGATCCTGCGCACGGCGCTGTATCAGGTTGTCTTTCTGGATCGGATTCCGCCGGCGGCAGCCGTGAACGAAGCCGTTCTGTTGGCCAAGGCGTTTCATCTGAAGTCGGCCGCGCCCTTCGTGAACGCCGTGCTGCGCAACGCCGTGCGCGATGTCGAGGACCGCGTGTCCGGGAAGGCGGCCTCGCCGACGCGGGCCATCTACCGGCGTCCGGAATCGTGGTGCAACTTCCGGAAGGAGATTCTTCCGCCGCCCGAAAGGTCTCCGGCCGGTCACATTGCCTGCGCCTACTCGCACCCTCAATGGCTTGTCGAACGCTGGTTGAAGCGATACGGCGGCGACGAAACAGCCGGCATCTGCAAGGCGGACAACGAGGTGCCGACCATCACGATTCGCGTCAACGCGCTCAAGGCGACGGCGGCGGAGCTGCTGGCCAGATTCAGCGAGGCCAAAATCTGGGCCGAGCCGGGGGGCCTGCCGGACTCGGTTCGCCTGCCGAGCCATGTCCGCGTGGACGAGTTGCCGGGTTATGTGGAAGGACTTTTCATCGTGCAGGATGAGAGCGCCATGCTCGTGGCGCCTTTCCTGGACCCGCAGCCGGGCCAGCGGGCGCTGGACCTGTGCGCCGCTCCCGGCGGCAAGACCACTCACCTGGCCGAGCGCATGAATGGCCAGGGTTCCATCACGGCGCTGGACATTTCGGCGGAGCGGGTCAAGACGATCGAGCAGAACTGCAAGCGCCTGGGCATCGCGATTGTGGAGACCGTCACCGCCGACGCCGCGCAAGGTCTGCCCGAAACGCTCCGGACGGCCTTCGACGCCGTGCTGCTCGACGCTCCGTGCTCCAACACCGGCGTGCTGAGCCGCCGCCCGGAGGCGCGGTGGCGGCTCGTTCCAGAGGCGATCTCCAAATGCGCCGACCGTCAGCGCCGCTTGTTGAGCGCGGCCCTCGCCGCCGCAAAGCCGGGCGCCGCCGTCGTCTACAGCACGTGCGCCATCGAGCCGGAAGAAAATCAGGACGTGGTTCAGACCGCTCTTGCCGGCATGCCGGGCTTGCGCCTGGAGCGGGAGAAGGTCCTGCTGCCCCGGTCCGGCGCGGGCGGAGGCTACATGGCGCGCCTGGGTGTCCCCGACGCAAAAACGCGATAGACTCCTGGGCGGGGCTTCGCTATACTGTTAGCGGATTGCCGGTATGATATGGGTGGAATGTCGGTAACCTTTGTTCAGTCCCGGAGGCATGGCTATGACGGCGCGAAAGGGTGCTGTCGTGAGATTGCTGGCCGTTTTCCTCGTCTTTTCCGCCCTGGGATGCAAACGTCTATATCAGGAACTGGCCGTGGAAAAGTCCGGCAACGTCGTGGTGATGTTGCCGAAGATGGCGTGGCCGCTGAATTACGAGGGCTTCACCCAGGAGGAACTCAGACAGGCGGCGCACAATTACGCCATCTCGCTGCGCCGGGACATCGAGTCGGTCCTGGCCAGGCGTCTGGTCGTCGTGCCCGATGAGAAGGTGGACGCCTTCCTGAAGGCCAACGATCTGTACGGGACCCACCTCGACCACGAAGATTGCATGAACGCAGCCCGCAAGAGCGACGGCGACATCGTCGTGGAGAGTTACGTTCGTCTTATGCCCTATTACAGCAAGGGCCTCCTGGGAGAGAACCGGCGCTACGATCTGGATGTCGAGATCCGCATGACGGATGTCTGGAACACGGACTCGCTGGCCGTCTTCAAGTGGGAGGGGACAAGAGACCGGTTTGCCTCGGAGTACTGGAGTCTGGTCCGCACAATGAAGGTGCATGCGCCGAAGAAAAAATAATTTTTCGGCCGCGTAGCGCGCTCATGCCGAAAACCCGTTCTTCTGCGGCCCTCACGGCGCGGAAAACGGGTTTCTTCTTGCGTAATTGCCCTAAGGAGAAAAAGTGTCCATGGAACCCATCAAGCCCTGCAACACGTATCACGGAAAAGACGCCGGACGCGACGTGCTGAAGCCGGCAGGCGGCAAGACGGTGTTCAAGGTCTACTTCGTGGACATCGCGGGGCGAAAACAGCCCGAGCGGTTTGTCTGGAGTTTGTGCGGTCGGAGCCGCAAGGACTTTATGGAGGCGTTGGCGCAGAAACAAATCGAGGGCGTGGGGTTCGTCATTTCCTTCCCGCATATCACCAAGGTCTTCAGGTACGGCCCGAATCCGGAGATCGTCCTGAACGTCAAGGCCTTCAAGACCGAGACGCTTGAACCGCTGTCGCTTGAGCGCAGCGAAGGGTACGTAGAGTTCGCGTGCTATGCGGAGGCCGTCATCGGCGCGGACGAGTACCGCTTCTGGGCCGAGGCCGGCTCGGTCGAAGACTATCTGAACAAGTGGAGCTCCTTCGCCGACGGGCCGATCGTGAATCACGCGAAGCTATTCAACTACTGGAGATAGGAGGAGATACTGCGATCATGCGCCAAAGGTTTGCCGTGCTCCTGATCGTTGTCGCGCTCTCCGCTGAGAACGTCTGTGCTCAGGGCGGCTCCCAACAGAATCGCTGCGCGCCGGGCGAATTGCGGAGCTATTCCACCCTCCACTCCATCGGCGTGGAGTGGGACGTCGCCGGGGACGCCAACCATAACGCCTCTTGCGCGGTTCGATACCGCGCCGCGGGTCAGAAGGACTGGAAGGAGGCGCTGCCGCTCTTTCGCGTGGACTTCTCCGGATGGTACGCCGACACCAAGGCCGACCGTCCCTACAATATGCTCGCCGGCAGCGTCCTTTTCCTCAACCCGGGCACGGCCTACGAGGTCAAGCTCGACCTCGCCGATCCCGACGGCGGCGCGAACAGTCGGATGCTCTCGATCGAGACTCGCCCGGCGCCCTCCTTGCCCAAGGACGGGCGAACGTTTCACGTCGCCCCCGGCGTGGGCGGCGGCGACGGTTCCGCACGCCATCCGTTCCAGGGGCTTGCCGCCGCGCAGGCCGCCGCAAGGCCGGCGGATGTCTTTCTCCTTCACAAAGGCATGTATGGAACATTCACGTTTGAGCGTTCCGGCGCGCTCGGCCGCTACATCGTCTGGAAGGCGGCGGGCGACGGCGAGGCGCAGTTCGAGCACATTCCCGTGACCGGCAGCCATCTGTGGTTCGAGGGGTTGACGCTCAAGCGGGGGACTGTCCCGAACGGGCTGAAAGGCGATGGGGCTGTCGAGGACGTCGTGGTGTCCCGCAATTCCTTCGACGGATTCAGTTACTCCGTGTTCCTAAACAAGGCGTGCCGCGGCTGGTATATTGCCGACAACGTCATTGTGGGAGACAACGATCCCTCCAAGAGCAACATGAGCGGCGAAGGGGTCGAACTGGGTTATTCCAGCGGAAACGTGGTGGCGTTCAACCGCATCTCGCGCACGGCGGACGGCATCTCGTACCCCGGTCGCAACTGCGACATGTACGGGAACGACATCTTCGACGTCTCCGACGACGGCCTGGAACCCGACTACGGCTATGCAAACAATCGCATGTGGGGCAATCGGCTGACCAATTGTTTCAACGCCGCCCTCAGCTTCCAGCCTCAGTACTGCGGGCCGTGGTACTTTATCCGCAACCAGGCCGTCGCGCGCGGCACCATGTTCAAGTTCCGCGTGCAAGACCGCTTTGTGCTTGCCCACAACACCCTGGTGCGATGGGGCCCCATGGACGGCCGCATGCATCATCTGTTTACCGGGATGTCGAGAAACAACCTCTTCATCTCCCTCGGCGGGAAATCTCCCGTGTGGCAGGCCTATGCCTCCGAGAAAAACAAGTACACGCTCCTCGACAACTTCGTCACGAACTGGATGACCGACGTGGACTACGACGGCTTCGACTGGGGCGATTCCCCGGTAGCCTTCAGGTGGAACAAGCAGGACTACGCGGACCTCCGGAGTTTCTCGGAAGCGATGGGCATCGAGAAGCATGGCATTCGCGTGCGCAAGGAGGAGATTTTCGAGAAGTGGGACTTGCCCGAGGAGTACGCCCCCGTTGCGCCTCCGCAACTCACCCTCAAGGCCGGCTGCAACGCCATTGACGCCGGCGCGATCCTTCCCAACATAAACGTCGACTACGCGGGCAAGGCCCCCGATCTGGGCGCGTACGAGTTCGGCAGACCCCTGCCGCACTACGGACCGCGAAGGTGAAGGCCGTGCGTTCAGTGTGCGGAAAAGGAAGCGCAAAGTGCGCAAAGGGGTCAGGCTGCTTTTCCGAGGGATGCGGCGTAGAACGGCAAAGGCAAAAGGCCGCAAAAAGGCGCAAGAGTCGCAAA
>CAYPFP010000038.1:0-40627 GCA_964409935.1 uncultured Planctomycetota bacterium
TCGGCACGGGTGGAAGGCAGGCGTTCGTTGTTCGCTGCTCTGCGGCAGCTTCCGTTGCCTGCGCGCCTAAGGCCACAAACGTCCATTTTCTGCCGTTGAGTGGGGGAGAAACCCAGGAATATGTGGAAAATGTGCCACATTTCCCCACGAGATGATTTGGACACGGCTCTGTGGCCTCCTCCAGTAAATGGCCTATACTGGCGTTATAATTCACGCTCACGGGGTATAGTAGAGAGTGCGCGAATGAGGCCAAAAAAAGTTTTGAGGTTCAGGAATTTTGCCCTTGACAATTCGGCCATAGATAGTAAACTCTTGTGAAAAGTGGGGGAAGGTGGGGAAGCAAAAAAGTCCAGAGGGTCGGCCTCATGTTCATGGGAAGGCACACATACGCGGTGGACAACAAGGGCCGCTTGGCCATCCCAGCCAGATTGCGCGAAGCCATTCCGCTTCAGGCCGACCGCACGACCTTCTGTCTGTGCCGGGGGCACGACAAGTGCCTGACCATGTTCACGGAGCGCGACTGGCAGGAGCGCGTCAAAGCGTTGCGCAACTCGCCGGCTCCGCCCGACATGATGCTCGTGCGAAATCGCCTTCTGTTTTCCTCCGTTCAGCAGGTGTCCGTGGACTCCCAGGGCCGTATCCTGCTTCCGCCCGACCACAAGAAGTATGCCGAGATCACCGGCGACGTCATAATCATCGGCGTGGATGACCACATCGAGATCTGGAGCAAAGAGAACTGGGAGGCATACGAGGCCAAGCATTCCTCAACCTACGACGACATTGACAACGAGATCGCCAAGCGTTCAATGCTGAAGCCGTCGCAGTCCGGTCCAGACGTTACGTCGTAGTCTGTGTGCCGCGCCCGCGCGGCCGCCGCTCGCGAACCGTTTCGTGCGTATCTCGGAGACGTGACTGACATGCAATACCGTCATGCGAAGGTTGCGTCGTCTGCGAAGACCCTCGGCCAGAGGCGGGCCGGCATGACGGAGATCACGCGGATATCGCAAGCCGTCGAGAACCCTCTCTCGGGGGAGGACCCATTCCAAACCATCTTGAATGATAGGGGAATCCTGGGTCTTCCCCCGAGGTTTTCCTGCGCAGGTTCGGTGTTCGCGCCGCCCGTTCCGCGTCGTTCGCACAGGGCGCTCCCGGAGTCGAATGTTCCGGACTTGCGCGGGGACATCCTCTGCTACGTCCGGCGTGAGGGCCTCACCGTTGTCCTGAACCCGACCCGGGGCCGAACGGACTCGCCCATTACCTCGCACATTGCCGAAGCGACGGTTCTTTAAAAATAGAATGCCTGGTGCGAATGTGGAGGCACAAGCCGAACCGCGACACGAGCCGGTCATGGTCGAGGAAGTCCTGCAGTTCCTCGTCCCGTCTCCGGGTAAGGTTATCGCGGACTGCACCGCAGGACTCGGCGGCCACGGTCGCGCCATCCTGGAGAAGATTCTTCCAGGGGGAACCCTCATCGCGTTGGACCGCGATGCCGAGACGCTGGAACTGGCGCGCAGGAACCTTGCCGCCTTCGGGCGGCGGGTTCGCTATTTTCACGCCAACTTCAGCGATCTGGGAACTGTTCTTTCACAAGCTGGCTATGAGAAAGTTGACGGCGTTCTTTACGACCTGGGCGTCTGCTCGGCCCAACTGGACGACCCGGGTCGCGGGCTGAGTTTCCAGCAGGAAGGCCCCTTGGACATGCGCCTCGACCGGTCTCAAAATATGACAGCTTTCGAGGTCATAAACACCTTTTCGGAACGAGAGCTGGCGGATATCTTCTGGAGATACGGGGAGGAAAGGCATGCGCGACGGATCGCGCGTGCCATCGTCCAGGAGCGCAAGAAAGGGGCTATCCGAGGCACAATTCAGCTTGCGGACCTGATCTATAGGACTATCGGTGGTAGGAAAGGCCATATCCATCCCGCTACCCGTAGTTATCAAGGATTAAGAATTTTCGTGAATTCCGAAATTTCTTCTTTACAGGAAGCCCTATCTGTTGTATATCGCTATCTCAAGGACGGCGGACGTATTGTGGCTATTTCTTTCCACTCCTTGGAGGATCGTGTCGTCAAGGAGACCTTCAGGGAGCAGGAGGCCCGAGGCTTATTGCGAATAGCGACTCCTAAAGTCGTAAAACCGGCTTTGGAGGAGGTCGGGCGGAACCCGCGGAGTCGCAGCGCCAGACTAAGGGCCGCAGAGAGAGTAGGTACAATAAGTCGCCCCTAGAGGACCCGTAAAACGCGAGATACAAGGTCAGGGTCAGAGATGAAGACGGCGAGTTTCCTCACGCTGGTGGTATTTGTGGTGGCAATGAGCATGTACCTGGTATGGCAACGCTCTGAGACCCGCAGAATAGGGTACGAATGCGGAGCGCTCCACAGGCAGGCACTGCAGTTGCAGGAGGAAAATCGTCGGCTGCTTTCGGAAATCAGCGCCCTGAAGTCCCCGCAGTTGATCGCGTTGAAGGCGCGCTCGATGGATCTGGGCCTTACCGACGCGGATGTGTCGCGTCCCGCCGTAAGCGAGGCGAAGCCGGAGAAGAAGACTCCGGCGCAAGCGGCCAGCGTGGCCGCGCTGCCGCCGAGCGGAAGCGGGATTCCGACAACGCGCGTGCGGTAGGCGACGAGCGCGGTTGGCAAAAAGGTCCCGAGTCGGGATATGCCCTGGCTCCCAAGCACGGGGGAGTTTTCATGGTCCTCGAAAAGTCGCACAAGAGACGCTTCTTCGTTGCGGCCTGTTGCGTGTGGTTGCTGTTTGGCGGACTGCTTTTCCGCCTTGTCCAAACGCAGTGGTACTTCCACAACTTCTACAGGGAAGAAGCGGAGAAGCAGCACCGCACGCGAGTGAGACTTTACGCGCATCGGGGGATGATCCTGGATCGGGAAGGCCGCGCCCTGGCGATTTCAACAGCGGTGGATTCCGTGGCGGCCGACCCGCGACTGATTCAGGACAGGGCGGCGACAGCACAAGCCTTGGCCGGAATCCTGCAAGTGGACTATGTTGACATCCTCACGAAGCTGGAGAACGACAGGACGCACTTTGCGCTGATCAAGCGGAAGGTATCGCGCGAAGAAGCCGACCGAGTGATGAAGCTGAAGCTTCCGGGAGTTTCGCTCTCGCCCGAGGAGAAGCGGGTGTATCCCCTCGGCAGCGCGGGCAGTCACGTCATCGGGTTTGTGGACGTGGACAACAGGGGCTTGGCCGGGATCGAGATGCTCTTTGACAAGTGCCTGGCGGGAACCGACGGTTACCAGTACGTCAGCCGGGATGCCCGGAAAAAAAGCATATCGTCGCCTGGCCTGGACTACAAGCCGCCGCGCCACGGCTATACCGTGGTGCTCTCGATGGACACGGTGATCCAGCAGATAGTCGAAGAGGAACTGGATAACGCGGTGCGGCAGCACAACCCGAAAGGGGCGGTGGCGATCGCAATGTCTCCGCAGACGGGCGAAGTTCTCGGCATGACTAACCGGCCCACCTTTGACCCAAATGAGCGCTATTTCGTGCGCACGGAGGAACAGGCCAAGCTGGAGGCCGATGTTCGCCGCAACCGTGCCATTACCGACCCCTTTGAGCCTGGATCCACGTTCAAGCCCGTGGTGTTCCTGGCGGCCCTTGAGCAGCAATTGCTCCGCGTGGATGAGGTGATTGACTGCCACAACGGGCTTTACCGAGCCGGGCGCCGGGCGCTTCACGACGGCCATCCCTACGGCCGGATTACGGCAGCTCAGGTGCTCATCCACTCCAGCAACATCGGCATGTTCCAGATCGGGCAACGGCTGGGGCGCCGCGGCCTGATGAACTGCCTGGAGCAGTTCGGTTTTGGGCAGGTTTTGGGGATTGAGTTGCCGGCTGAAGACCCGGGCATTGTCCAAAAGCGTTGGACGGAGTACACGACAGGTTCGGTGCCTATGGGCCAGGAGATCGCCGTGACGCCGCTGCAACTGGTCACGGCTTATACAGTGATGGCGAACGGCGGCAATCTCTACAAACCTCGGATTGTGCGCGGCGTCGCCGACAGCACTGGGACAAAGATGTTGCGGCTTTTCCCGACGCCCTGCAAGATTCGCCGCATAGCCAGTTCGGAGAACACGGTCAAGAAGCTGACGCCCATCCTGACCGGCGTTGTGGACGAGGGCACGGGAACCAAGGCGAAGGTGCCCGGCTACACGACCGCCGGCAAGACGGGAACGGCGCAGAAGATCACGAAGGAAGGACCGACGGGCAAGCACGTCAGTTCTTTCGTCGCCTATGCCCCCGCGAGCGACCCGAAGATCGTAGTGCTCGTGTTAATGGACGAGTGCCGGAACGGCGCGTACTACGGTGGAACCGTGGCGGCGCCGGCGGCGGGGCAGATCATCTATCGAACGCTGAAGTACTGGCGTATTCCGCCCGATGCGCCCGAGCAGCGCGCCGAGACCGAGAAAAAGGATAAGGTCGGCTAGGGCGGCCGGAATCTTCCGCTTCGACAGAATCCGTCTGCGGAAGAAAGGGGTCAGGCCATGGCGGTCAGAAGCGCTTACCTGTTGGCCGGCAGGTGGGGAGTGAGGCGAGTGGCCGGGTTGTTCCGCCTCACCTCCGTAGTAGTGCGGGGACTGTTTTGGGTCATCGCAAGACCTGTCGCGCGGCAAGAGGAAGACAGAGACCATTACCTCTAGATGAGGGAGAACCCAGGCTCGCGCGGGCGAGGCGACCGGATCGTTGAGTTGGCAGCGGCAGCAAAACTCCAACCTAAGAGAGCCGCACTGACCACAAGAACGATCCGGTCGCCACACCCGCGCGGGCGAAGGGTTGCTGACGGAGGACAGGATTCCGAATGATAGCCCCACGAAGGAGAGCGGTGGTGACGGAGCGGCGGCTCCGTGCGGCTTCGGGGGGCTTGGTTTCGGGGAATCGGGGAATCTTCGGTCGAGATCCGCAGGAGACGGCGTCAACGTTACCCAGCATGAAACTGAGCAAGCTTCGCGCCGCCCTGAACGGTGAGCGCGCCCATAACTTCAGCGATGGAGACGTCCGCGGCGTGATCCACGATTCGCGGCGGATGAAGAAGGACTTTGTGTTCGTTGCGATCAGGGGCGCCAAATCCGACGGACATGATTTCGCGGCGGAGGCCGTTGCTCGGGGAGCGGCGGCCGTGGTGGCCGAGCGAAGGCTGGAGCTTCCCGAACACATCCCGCAGATCGTCGTGCCGGACACGCGCCTGGCCCTGGCCGCGCTGGCCGCCTGCTTCTACGATCACCCCTCCGCGAAGATGCGCGTGATTGGAACTACAGGAACGAACGGTAAGACAACAACTATCCACCTCATCAAGAGCATTGTGGAGGCCAGCGGCGAACCGGCCGGCCTGATCGGGACCATCGGATACCGGATTGGGCAGCGGGAACTGCCGGCAACCACCACGACGCCGGAATCTGTTGACCTTCAGTCCTACCTGGCGGACATGGTGGCTGCGAACATCCGGTATGCGGCCATGGAGGTGTCGTCGCATGCGCTCATGCAGCACCGGGTGGCGCACCTGAAGTTTGCCGCGGGGGTCTTCACGAATCTGACTCGAGACCATCTGGACTATCACAAGACCCTCGAGGCGTACCTGGACGCCAAGGCGCGGTTGTTCGAGGGCCTCGAACCTGAGGCCTTCGCCGTCCTGAACGCCGACGACGCGGCGTGCGAGTCGCTGCGGAAACGCACGAGGGCAAGAGTGATAACGTACGGCATCGCCGCCGCGGCCGACGTGACGGCCAAGATCCACTCGGTGAGCCTGGATGGGATGAGGTTTGAGCTGCGTTCGAGCGCCGGGAGCCTGGAAATCCATTCCCCCTTCATCGGCAGACACAACGTTTACAACGCGCTGGCGGCCGCCAGCGTCGGGATTGCGTTCGAGATGAATCTGGACGCCATCAAGAAGGGCCTGGAGGCGCTCGGCGGCGTGCCGGGACGGCTGGAGCCGGTGCCCAATTCGCGGGGTCTCTACATCGTGGTGGACTATGCGCACACGCCGGACGCCCTGGAGAACGTGCTTTCCGCCTTGAGGCCGCTGACCAAGAAACGGCTTCTGCTGGTCTTCGGATGCGGCGGCGACCGCGACCGCACCAAGCGGCCCATCATGGGCGGGATCGCGGAGCGGATGGCGGACTTGGTGTGGATCACGAGCGACAATCCCCGCACGGAAGACCCGATGGGCATCATTGCCGAGATCGAGGCAGGGGTGAAGGATCGTTCGAAGTTCCGCACTCAGCCGGACCGGGAGGCGGCGATCCGCGAGGCCGTAACGCAGGCGCAGGCGGACGACCTGATTCTCATTGCCGGCAAGGGGCATGAACGATATCAAATCTTCAAAGAGACGATCGTGCCGTTCGACGACCGCGAGGCGGTGCGAAAGGCGCTGGAGGGTCTTTGAGACTCGGGCAGCGCGCAGCGACCGAGGCTTGACATGCGAGGGCGCACCCGGGGTTGCGTGCGGCGGCCATGGTGGGCCGGCGCAAGAGGCAGCAGTGACGGCATCCGGTGAGAAAGGCAGAGACGGGTATGCGTATCGGATTGCTTCGGGTGCGTCCCGTTTACAAATGCCGGCGGGTCGTGTGCCCGCCTAGAGACAGGTGAGATAGCTATGTTGTGTCTTGACTGTGTGGAGGTCCTCAAAGGAGTCCGCGGCGTGGAGAGGCGCCCGGGACGGGAGGTGAATGCTCAATTCCCGGGCGTCTCTACCGACAGCCGCACGATCAGGCACGGCGAGCTGTTCGTGGCATTGAGGGGGGACAATTTCGACGGTCACAACTACGTGATTCCTGCCTTTGAGAAGGGGGCGGCCGGAGCGATCATTTCCTCGCAGGTCAAGGGCCTCGAAGCTTACACCGACCGGGCGGTCTTCTACGTGCCCGATACGGGCAAGGCCCTGGGCGATCTGGCGCGGCACATACGGCGCAGATTGTCGGCGCGCATCATCGGCATCACCGGCTCGTGCGGCAAGACCACGGTTAAGGAAATGTGCTACCACCTGATCAGCAAAACGGCCCGCGTGGCCAAGGCCCAGAAGAGCTTCAATAACTTTATCGGCGTGCCGCTGACCATCTTCGGCATCGAGCCGGAAGACCAGTTCGCGGTTGTTGAGATAGGCACGAACAGCCCCGGCGAGATTCAGTACCTGGCCGGCATCGCACTGCCCGACATCGGGGTCATCACCATGGTCGGGCCGGTGCATCTCCAGGGCTTGGGCAGCGAGGCGGGCGTGGCGAACGAAAAAGCCGCGATGATGGATGCCGTTCGACCGGATGGAATCGGGATACTGAATGCCGAGAATCCATGGACGCCGCAGATTGCGCCGCGATGTCGCGGGCGGGTCGTGACCTTCGGTCTTTCGGCCGCCGCCGACGTCAGGGGGACCCACGTCACGGAGGGCGAGTCGCTGGAGTTCAGGCTGAACGGGGGCGCGGAAATAACCATTCCCATCCTGGGCAAGCACAACGTTTACAATGCGCTCGCCGCCTCGGCTATATGTCTCCAACTGGGGTTTTCGGAGGAGCAAATACGGGAAGGATTCAGGGACTTCGCTCCCCCGCCGATGCGGCTGGCGCAGAGGAAGATCGGCGATATTCTGGTCATAAACGACGCGTACAACGCCAACCCTGTCTCGATGAAGGCGGCTGTGGAGACCTTTGCCGCAATGAAGGTGAGCGGGCGGAAGGTGTTCGTGTTTGGCGATATGCTGGAGTTGGAGCCGTGCTCGGAGAAGTTCCACAGGGAATTAGGCAGCCTGTTGGCGAAGAAGCCCTTTGATCTGCTGATGGCGGTCGGCCCAATGTCGGCGTTGAGCGCTGAGGCGGCTTCGTCGGAGGGTTGTTCCTCGAACAAGATACTCAGGGCCGTGTCGTCGTTGGAAGGGGCTGAGCGACTTCCCCCTTCGCTCCAGCCCGGCGACACGGTCCTCTTGAAGGCCTCCAGAGGCATGGCCCTGGAGAAGGTGGTTGAGGCGATAGAGCGGCGTTTCGGTGTCGCGCCGTAGGGGCCGCGCCATTGCGCCTTGCCGGGCGGGCCCAGGGCGCAAGGACGGCGGCAGCCTTCCTGGCAGAATGGACGCCACGGCTTCGGAGTCTGACAGAAGGCGGGATGCGGAAGTGCGGAGTGCGACTACAAAGTCTCGCGCCCACGGCTGTTGCTCCGGCCATACGGTCCCCGCAGTTGGGGATGCGTCCCGGACCATCATATAGCCGGCGAGACTTTTAGTCGCACCCCGTTTTTGGGACTCAGATGCGGGCGTGGCGCGTGTGCGTGTTCTCGATTCCGGGTCTGCATAGAGAGCGAGAGAGACCAATTTCCCGACTGGCGAGTTTCAGAGGGAGTCGAGCGTGAACAAATCAGCCAACGCCATCATATGCGTCGTGAGCGCGCTCGTGGGATGCGGCCTGGTGATGATCTACAGCGTGAGCACCGGGAAGTATGGCGAGAACCCGGAGCAGAGCTTTGGGCCGGTGGTCAAGCACCTGATCTGCATCGCCCTGGGGGTGGGCGCGCTGCTGGCCATGATGAACCTGGATTACCGGCGGCTTGGGCAGAACGCCTGGCGGGGGTGGAAGGGCGTGCTGATCCTGACGCTCGCGCTGCTGGTAGCCGTGCTGTTCTTCGGGACGATCCGCAACGGCGCGCGCCGGTGGTTCATTCTGTATGGGTCCATCGCCTTCCAGCCGTCGGAAGTGGCCAAGATAGCGATCCCCATCTTTGTGGCCGCGTTTGTGGCGGCGCAGGACCGGGCGAGGCTGCGGTCGTTTTTCCGCGGTTTTGTGCCGGGGCTGGCGGTGGTGGGCCTCACGGCGGGTCTCATTCTCTTGCAGCCGGACTTCGGCACCGCCACCCTGATCGGGGCGATCGGGTTCATCACGCTGGTGGTGTTTGGCGTCCATCTCGGGTATACGCTGATGATGATCTTGCCGGCGGTGGCTGGCATGGCCACGATTGCGTACCTTGTCCCCTACATGTGGGAACGGGTCAGGACGTTCATTGACCCCTGGCGCGACCCCCAGGGCACGGGGTATCATATCATCCAGTCGCTCATCGCCATCGGTTCCGGCGGCCTGTGGGGCAAGGGCCTGGCCTGGAGCCAGCAGAAGCTGTGGTACTTGCCCGAGGCCAACACGGACTTCATCTTCTCGATCATCGGGGAGGAGTTCGGCCTGTGCGGCACGGTCTTCGTTCTCGTCCTGTTTGCGCTTTTCTTCCGCGAAGGAATGCGGGTGGCTAGGAACGCTTCCGACCTCTTTGGGTCCGTGCTGGCCTTCGGTATCACCATGATGATCTCTTTCCAGGCCCTCTTCAATATCGCCGTAACGACGAAGGCGGTGCCGACCAAAGGTATCTCGCTGCCGTTCATCAGTTTCGGCGGCTCCTCAATGTTGTTCACGCTCGCCGCCGTGGGAATTCTGGTGAACATTGCGCGGCATTCGGTGGAGCGCGTGCCGGCATCGCAAGCGGCGCCCGTACCTGCGGCGCCGGCCGCCGCGACCGGCGGTTGATGCGGCTAGAGACCTGCTCGGCAGACTCCTGCGCAGAGGACATCCATGGCAAACGAGGCGGCGCTTAGAGAGGATGCAAAGCTAGAATCACTCATGGTTACCGATGAAGCATTGTTGGCGCGAATGCGGATCGCCTTTGCCGGCGGCGGCACGGCGGGACACCTTATGCCCGGCGTGACCGTTGCGAAGGAATTGGAGAAACGGTACGCCGACGCCGACATCATCTTCCTGGGCACACAGGGCGAACTGGAGAAGCGCGTCGTCGGCGGAGCGAAGCTGCGCCTGCAGCAAATCTACACGGAGAAACGAGGGGGAAGCATCCTGAGTCTTCCCGTGTATGCGATGCGCTCGGTCGTGAGCTTTGTGCGGGCGTGCCGGGCCGTGCGGGAGTTTGACCCCGACGTGCTGGTAGGGTTGGGCGGCTTTGGGTGCGTGTTCCCGGTGCTGGCCGCCAGCATGCGCGGCATCCCGACGATTCTGCTCGAACAGAATGTGCTGCCCGGCCGCGCCAACCGCTTTCTGTCGCGATGGGTCAACGAGATTGACTGCATGTGGGCGGAGTCATCGTCCTACCTGGGCCACAAGACCAACGTCTGCGTTACGGGGAACCCCGTGCGCGAAGGCGTGTTCAGTTGCTCGCGCGAGGAGGCGTACAAGTTCTTCGGACTCGATCCCGGAAAGAAGACATTGTTTGTGACAGGCGGCAGTCTCGGCGCGCTTCGGATGAACCAGATTGTGGTCGAGGCATTGCCGATGTTGAGCAAGATGGCTGACGCCCTCCAGGTGATCCATTGCACGGGCGACCTGAGCTACCGGATGGTCAGCGCCGCGTATAGCGGCCTGCCGTTGAAGAGCTACGTGGTCAACTACCTGGACCAGATGCCGCTGGCGTATGGGATCAGCGACCTGGCGATATCGCGGGCGGGCGGGACGACGATCGCCGAACTGTTGGCGGCGGGCGTGCCGAGCATCCTCATCCCCCTGCCCTCCGCCGCGGAGGACCACCAACGGCTGAATGCCAAGGCCGTCCAAGACGGCGGCGCGGCGATCTTTGCCGAGCAGGACGGCTTGACAGGCGAGAAGTTAGCGTCTATAGTCCGTGAAGCGTTGGAGAGCGAAAAGCTGGAAGGCATGCGGGCGGCGGCCCTGCGCATGGGCCGGCGCGACGCAACGCAAACGATCGTGAATCGAATCTGCGGGCTGGTCAAGCAGAGACGAATCCGCCTGATTCGGTAAAGGATGGCGATTGCGGGCCTTCGCTCGAACAGAACCCGCGGGGTTGAGGCGAAGACCGTCTTTCTTGGGGATTGGAATTGGTCGGCATAGATCAGGTTTCTTTTCTGCGTGAAGGCGCAATGAACTGGCACGGAAAACGTATCCATTTCGTCGGAATCGGCGGGATCGGCATGAGCGGCATCGCCAAGATGCTTTTGTCGCAGGGCGCGCTCGTGACCGGTTCGGATCTTGTGTGCTCTCGAAAGGTGAGGCAACTTCAGGAAATGGGCGCGCGGGTCGCCGTCGGACACCACGGCGACAACGTGCCCGAAGAGACGGAGGCCGTGGTCGTGAGCGCGGCCATCAAGCGCGAGAACGTGGAGTTCCGCGCGGCGTCCAGGCGCGGGCTTCGAATTATGAAATACGCGGAGATGCTCGGCCTTCTGATGCGCGAGAAGAAGGGCATCGCCGTCAGCGGCACACATGGGAAGACCACCACGACGGCCCTCATCAGCACGATCCTGCAAACCGCCGGGCTGAACCCGACGTTCGTGATCGGCGGCGATGTGGACAAGCTGGGGGGCAGTTCCAAGGTCGGCGTGGGCGAGTTGTTCGTGGTCGAGGCGTGCGAATACGACCGCTCCTTCCTGAACCTCTTGCCGAACATCGCCGTCTTCACGTGCATCGAGGAAGATCATCTCGACTACTATCACGACATCAAGGAGATCGTGGCGGCGTTCGGCCAGTTCGCGCAACTGGTTCCTCCGGAGGGGCTGATCGTCGCCAACAACCAGGACCGCAACGTGCGCGCGGCCATCGAAGGGCGCAGGTGCCCCGTCGAGAGCTATGGGATCACCGTGGAGTCCGACTGGATGGCCGGCGAGCCTCGCTGGGAGAAAGATCGCAACTACTTCAACCTCATGTATCGCGGGAAGCGCTTCGGCAGTTTCGAACTGAAGATACCGGGAGTTCATAACGTGCTCGATGCAATGGCGGCTGTCGCCGTGTGCAACCGCCTGAGCGTGGACCGGGAGGTCATCAGCGCGGGGCTTGCAAACTTCACGGGCGTGGACCGGCGTTTCCAGGTCGTCGGCGAGTGCGGCGGCATCACCGTCGTGGACGATTACGCGCACCACCCGACGGAAATTCAGGTCACGCTGAAGGCCGCGCGCGACAAGTACGACGGCGCGCGCATCTGGTGCGTCTTCCAGCCCCATCAGCACAGCCGCACGCGTTTCCTGCTGAAGGACTTTGCGCGGTCTTTCGCCAACGCCGACAAGATCATCGTGCCAGACATCTATTTCGTGCGGGATAGCGAGGAGGACCGCAAGAGCGTGAGTTCCATGGACCTCGTCGGGGAGATATCGAATCTGGGCGGCGACGCCGCGTACCTGCCCACGTTCCCGGAGATCGTCGAGTACCTGTGCCGGAACCTGGCGCCCGGCGACGTCCTGCTGACGATGGGGGCGGGAACGGTGGACGAGGTGGCGCGGGACGTGTTGGCCAGACTGACGGGTTCAGGCGAAGTGCGGAAGGTTCCGGCGTAAGGAGGGGCGGCCGAGTGCGCGTCGAGTGTTCCGAAGGACTGCGGTCTCGCTTCCGATCCGGCGAGAAGCTGGCCCGCCATACCACCTTCCGCATCGGCGGGCCGGCGGAGGTTTTCTTTGAGCCGGAGGATTTGCAGGAATTGGCCGAGGCCTTGGAATGCCTCCAGCGGGAAGGCAGACGTGTATACATCCTGGGCGGCGGGTCGAACCTGCTGGTGCGCGATGAAGGGGTCAAAGGCGCGGTCATCTCGCTTCGCAAAGGCGGGGGATTCCGGCAGGTGGAGATTGAGGGGGAACGGGTGAAAGCGGGAGCCGGCGCCATGCTGCCGAAGGTGGTGCAGCAGTGCGCGAGCAGCGGCCTGAGCGGGCTTGAAGGGCTGGTGGGGATTCCGGGGACGATGGGCGGCGCCGCCCGCATGAACGCCGGCGGAAAACACGGCAACATCGGGCCGACGATGCAGTCCGCCACGGTCCTGCGCCGCGACGGCGGAACCGAACGCCTGCCGCACGACAAACTGGCCTTCGGTTATCGCAGGTCGAACCTGAGCGACTTTATTGTGCTGGAGATGGAACTGGCGCTGAAGAAGGATAGCATTGAGGCAGTGAAGGACAAGACGCACGCCATCTATGAGGAAAAGAAGAGCTCGCAGCCGCTCTCGGACTGGAGCGCGGGTTGTGTGTTCAAGAACCCGCCGGGCGGCAGCGCGGGCGCGTTGATTGACAAGGCGGGCCTGAAGGGCACGAGGGTTGGCGGCGCGGCGGTCTCGCACAAGCACGCCAACTTCATCGTGAACGAAGGGGGTGGAACGGCGTCGGATGTGTTGCGCCTGATAGACATTGTACGGGAGCGCGTGCAGAAGGAGTTTGGTGTTGCGCTGCAGTTGGAGGTTGAAATCTGGTGAGACGTATCGGACGGATTTTGGTCTGCGGCCCCATAAAAAAAGGAGACTAAATTGTCCAGGGCGCTCAATATCGTCGTTCTCAAAGGGGGCAGATCATCGGAACGAGAGGTATCGCTGGATTCGGGCGAGTGCATCGCCAATGCCTTGCGCGCATTGGGCCACAACGTGCTGGAAGTGGTGGTGAACGATCACAGCCTGAACGGTTTCGGCGGTTTCAGGCCGGACATCGCCTTCGTCGCTCTGCACGGAGGGTTCGGCGAGGACGGCGGGATGCAGGCGCTGCTGGAGGCCCGCGGCATCCCCTATACAGGGTCGGGCGTGGAGGCCTCAAAGCTGGCCATGAACAAGGTGGCGTCGAAGGAGCTTTTCTTTGCCGCCGGCGTCCCCACGCCGGAGTACTTCGGTGTGACTGGCAGCGCGCCGTCTTCGTCGCACAGGGCGCTGGCGGAGAGGCTGGGGTTCCCGGTGGTCGTCAAGCCGGTGGCCGAGGGATCCAGCGTGGGCGTGACCATCGTCACAGAGATGGAGGGCCTTGAGGCCGGCCTGAAGGATGCCTTCGTGTACGGCGGGGAGGCGATGATTGAGAAATTCGTCCCGGGCCGCGAGATGACGGTGGGCATCCTGGATGGCCGCGCCTTGCCCGTGGTTGAGATAGTGCCCAAGGGGGGCTACTATGACTATCATGCGAAATACAAGGCCGAAGACACTGAGTATCTGACGGAATTCGAGCTTGACAGCGGGGTCTATAGGGCGATGCAGGAGGCGTGCGTGAATGCGCACAATGCATTGGGCTGCAAGGTGTTTTCGCGCGTGGATGTACGTCTGGACCCGGCCAACAACTTCTTCGTTCTGGAGGTGAACACGATCCCGGGATTCACCTCTCACAGCCTGCTGCCCAAGGCAGCCAAGGCGGCGGGGATTGATTTTGGCGATCTGTGCCAGAGGATCGTGGAAGTGTCGCTGCGGGAACACGCCGCGGCGACCTCGGCGCTGTATCCTCAGGATTCGGCGGCGCGCGAAGAGACCGCCATAAGAGTGTAACGGCCGCTATTGGGCCGGAACTCCGAACACTGAACCTATGCTTCTGTGCGAACTATGGGATTCCTTCTGAAACCGACAACCGAAGAGACCTCCAAGGAGCCGTTCGTTCCGGTGCCTGCCGGAGGCGGGCGGCGCGTGTTCTTCTCCGTGCTCGTTTTCGGGACCATCGTTTCCTTGATCGCGGGGGGCGGCCTGATCCTCTTCCGAGAGACATGGAAGAGGGTCAAGAAGATGGAGGATTTCCGGGTTGACCCTTCGACGCTCGTGATGCAGGGCCTGCCCGAATGGGTGAACCCCAGGATCGCCGAGGAGATCAAGAAGTGTTCGAGCCTGCGCGGCGAGATCAGCATGTTCGAGCCTAACGTCGTCGAACGGATCGCCCGCGAATACCTGAAAAGCCCCTGGATTTGCAGCATCCGGTACATCAAGAAAGAATTCCCGAACCGTCTCTCGATGCAGTTTGAACTTCGGCGGCCCGTGGCCATCGTGAAGAGCAACAACCGGTCCTATATGCTCGACGCTGAGGGCGTGGTGCTTACGCCGGAATTGTATCAGTGGCCCAAGGATTACCCGCTGGGGCAGGGCAAGCTGCCGCCGCCGATCATCCCCGACCCTACGGTGACGATGCCGCCCTTTGGGACGCGTTGCGACGACGCGGGCGTTCAGGCCGGCATAGACCTGCTGTTGTTCCTGCTGAAGTACCGTGTGGACAAGCTGGTGCGCATCGCGGCCATTGACGTAGCCAACGTGGGAGGCCGTCTGAGCCGCAAGGAACCCGAGATCATCCTGTGGACAGAAGAGCAGATGCGCATCAAGTGGGGACGGCCTCCGGGCCAGGCCGACAGCGGGGAAGTCGCTCCGCTGGACAAACTCGCCAACCTTGTCGCCGTCCTTCAGAATGAGGACCGCCAACTGCATGAACTGGACTATGCTGACATTCGGTGGGACCGCGCCTACGTGAAGTTCAAGTAGGCATGGAGACTGCGCGAAGGAGCCGGGCAGCAGAGGCCAAGGTCATGGTTCATGAATGGCTGGCGCCTCGATCGGCGGGGTGACGGTTCTCCGCAAACGCAACCAATGCAAACGAGTCCGTGCTGAATAGTGCGGACTCCGATTTTTTTAAGGGGCGCAAACGCGCCGGCTGTCAGAATGGCAGCGCAAGGGCGCATCTGTCAGTATGACAGCCTTCTTAGGGTAGTCAAGCGCAGCAGGCATACGACGGAATTATCATTAAGCTCAATGTAAGAAGGTGTTAGAGATTCTGTTTTCGCTGAAGGTTGGCTTGGCACGAAGTTTGCGAACCCTACAGGACGCCGTAGGGAGGATGTTTAGCTGGAATACGTGAGGCTGTCTCCAGAACGAATACGAGAACGAGCGACGAGGACGACTTTTTTGGAGAGGAGGAGCCGGCATGGCCAAGAAGCAGTTGGCTTTTGATGAGCAGGCCCGAGAAGCGATAAAGCAGGGCGTTACGAAGCTGTCGCGGGCAGTGAAGGTGACTTTGGGACCGCGCGGTCGCAACGTCGTGCTCGACAAGGGCTGGGGTTCGCCAACGGTCACCAAAGACGGCGTGACGGTGGCCGAAGAGATCGAGTTGAAGGACCCGTACGAAAACATGGGCGCCCAGTTGGTGAAGGAGGTGGCCTCCAAGACCAGCGACGTGGCGGGTGACGGCACGACCACGGCCACGGTGCTGGCCGAGGGCATCTTCGTGGAAGGCATGAAGAACGTGACCGCCGGCGCAGACCCGATGTCGCTGGCGCGCGGGATTCGCAGGGCCGCCGAAGCGGTCGTTGAGAAGATCAAGTCGTTGTCGAAGCCGATCAAGGGAAAAGAGGAGATTGCGCAGATCGCCACGATTGCGGCCAACGGCGACACCGAAATCGGCAAGATGATCGCCGAGGCGATGGAGAAGGTGGGCAAGGACGGCGTGATTACGGTCGAGGAAGGCAAAAAGCTGGAGACGACCGTGGAGGTCGTCGAAGGGATGCAATTCGACCGCGGCTACCTTTCCCCTCACTTCATCACCGATGCCGATTCCATGGAAGTCGTGCTGAGGGACGCATACATCCTCATTCACGAGGAGAAGATAGCCACCGTGAAGGGGCTGATTCCGCTGCTGGAGAGAATCGCCAAGACAAAGCGGCCGCTCCTGATCATCGCCGAAGAGGTGGAGGGCGAGGCGCTGGCGACGCTGGTCGTCAACAAGCTGCGCGGCATCATCCAGGTGGCTGCCGTGAAGGCCCCGGGCTACGGCGACCGCCGCAAGGCGATGCTCGAAGACGTGGCGATCCTGACAGGCGGCAAGGCGATCTTCAAGGATTTGGGGATCGAGCTTGAGAATATCCAGATGAACGACCTGGGTCGGGCCAAGAAGATCTCGATTGACGCGGACAACACGACGATTGTGGAAGGCGCGGGCGACTCCTCCGCCATCAAGGGCCGTTGCGAGCAGATTCGCAAGGAAGTCGAGACGACGACGTCGGATTACGACCGCGAGAAACTCCAAGAGCGGCTGGCGAAGCTGGCCGGCGGCGTGGCGCAGATCAACGTGGGCGCCGCGACCGAAACCGAAATGAAGGAAAAGAAGGCGCGCGTGGAAGACGCACTTCATGCGACGCGGGCGGCGATTGAAGAAGGCATCGTGCCGGGCGGCGGCGTCGCGCTGCTGCGCGCGATGGCGGCGACGGACGGCCTGAAACTGGACGGCGACGAGCAGATCGGCGTGGACATCGTGCGCCGCGCACTGGCCTTGCCCTGCAGGTACATCGCCGACAACGCGGGAATGGAAGGCGCGGTGGTGGTCAAGAAGGTGCTGGGTGGCACGGGCGCGTTCGGCTACGACGCCGACCGCGGCGAATTCGGCGACCTGTTCAAGGCGGGGATCATTGACCCGGCCAAGGTGGTGCGCTGCGCCCTGCAGAACGCCACGAGCGTGGCCTGCCTTCTGCTGACGACCGAAGCGCTGGTCGGCGAAATACCCGAGAAGAAACCCCCGATGCCGCCGGGCGGGCCTCATGGGCACGGCGGTATGGGCGGTATGGGCGATATGGGGATGATGTGACGTTGAAGGCTGAAGCCGTTCGCGATCATTGTCAATGTAATGTGTGAAAACCCGAGTTTCAGATAGATAAAGTTGGAGGTTGGATATGGCGCTGAACATTCGACCTTTGGATGATCGAGTCGTGATTGAGCCTCTGGAGGCCGAGCAGAAGACTGCCGGCGGGATCGTGCTGCCGGACACGGCAAAAGAGAAGCCCATCAAGGGGCGTGTCGTGGCTGTCGGCGAAGGGAAACTGATGGACAATGGGAAGCGCCTGGAGCCGGCGGTGAAGAAAGGCGACCAGGTGATCTTCTCGAAGTACGGCGGGACCGAATACAAGTGCCAGGGCAAAGAGTACCTGATCATGCGGGAGTCCGATATCCTGGCGAAAGTGGAGTGATCGCGGCGCGAAGGCGCGGGGATGCGTTGGCGCGACGACCTATGAACGGAGGATGACGATGGCTGCGAAGCAGTTGCTATACAGCGAGGACGCCCGCAAGAAGCTCCTGAAGGGCGTTCAACAGTTGGCGAACGCCGTAAAGGTGACGATGGGCCCGACGGGCCGCTGCGTGATTCTGGAGAAGAGCTACGGCGGGCCTCGGGTGACCAAGGACGGTGTGACAGTGTCGAAGGAAGTCGAGCTGAAAGACCCCTTCGAGAACATGGGCGCCAAGATGGTCAATGAGGTTGCTTCCAAGACGAGCGACGTCGCCGGCGACGGAACGACTACGGCCACGGTGCTGGCCGAGGCCGTGTTCGGCGAAGGCATGAAGGCCGTCACGGGCGGCGCAAACCCGATGGCCGTGAAGCGCGGGGTGGACCTCGCCGTGGAGGCCGTGGTGGAAAACCTGAAGAAGATGTCCAGGCCCGTCAAGACGAAAGGCGAGATGGAGCAAGTGGCCACCATCGCCGCCAACAGCGACAGCGAGATCGGCAAGATGCTCGCCGACGCGATGGAGAAGGTCGGCAAGGACGGCGTGATCACGGTCGAAGAGGCCAAGACCATCGAGACGGCGCTGGAGTTTGTGGAAGGCATGCAGTTCGACAAGGGTTTCCAGTCGCCCTACTTCATCACGAACACGCAGACGATGGAGGTGGAGCTGGAAGACCCGTACATCCTGATTCATGAGAAGAAAATCTCGAACCTGCGCGAGATGCTGCCGCTCCTGGAACGCACGGCGCAGATCGCCAAACCGCTGCTCGTGATCTCCGAGGAGGTCGAGGGCGAGGCCCTGGCGGCGCTTGTGGTGAACAAGCTGCGGGGCGTCTTGCAGGTGGCGGCCGTCAAGGCGCCGGGCTTCGGCGATCGGCGCAAGGCCATGATGCAGGACATCGCGATCCTGACGGGCGGCAAGTTTGTGTCCGAAGACCTCGGCGTCAAGCTGGAGACCGTGGGACTGGACGACATGGGCCGCGCTAAGAAGGTCGTGATTGACAAGGATAACTGCACCATCGTACGGGGCGCAGGGAAGAAGTCGGAGATTCAGGCGCGCATCGAGCAGATCCGCAAGCAGATCGAGCAGACAACGTCGGACTACGATCGGGAGAAACTGCAGGAGCGTCTGGCCAAGCTGACGGGCGGCGTGGCGGTGATCAATGTCGGCGCCGCGACCGAGGCGGAGATGAAGGAGAAGAAGGCGCGGGTCGAGGATGCGCTGCACGCCCTGCGGGCCGCCGTCGAAGAGGGCGTGCTGCCGGGAGGCGGCGTGGCGCTTCTGCGCTCCGTTTCGGCCCTGGAAAACGTGCGGAAGAACGCCAAGGGCGATGAGAAGTTCGGCGTGGAGATCATCGTGAAGGCGCTGGAATCGCCCATGCGGACAATCGCGGCGAATTCGGGCGTTGACGGCTTTGTGGCCGTGGCGGAGGCCAAGGAGAAGGCGGCCAACGTGGGCTTCAACGCGCTGACGCGTGAATACGAAGACATGTACAAGGCCGGGATCGTGGACCCGACGAAGGTGACGCGCTCGGCTTTGCAGAACGCCGCCAGCATCGCGGGCCTTATGCTCACGACCGAAACCCTCGTCACCGAGTTCAAGGAGGAAGAGGGAGAAGAGGCGCCCGTCATCGAGGGCGCAGTGAGGTGAGAACCCACGCGCCGCCGGGAGGCGCACGGCGCTGGATTGAGGCTGTGATATTGCGGAAGGCAGAGGGCGGAAGGCAGGGCTGTAATGTCTTCTGCTTTCTGCCTTCTGCGTTCACCGGGCGCTGCAAAGGCGGAGCAACGGTTTTTGGGACGGGGATTTGGCGCTTGAGGCATTGCGGCTGTCGTGTTAAACTAAAGAGTTTGGGGTAAGGAAAGATTTAGAGGCACGACAGATGGCGCGGATGGACAAGAAACCGGACTACTACAGCGTTCTGGGCATCGAACGCAACGCCAGTCTGGAGGAGATCAAGAAAACCTACCGGAAGATCGCCCTGAAGTGGCATCCCGACCGCAATCCGGACAAGAAGGAAGAGGCCGAGGCGCGGTTCAAGGAGGCCGCCGAGGCGTATGAGGTCCTGAGCGATCCGGAGAAGCGCGCCCGCTATGACCAGTACGGGCATGAAGGTCTGGCCGGGATGCATATGCGCGGGTTCTCGACCTTCGAGGACATCTTCGAGGCGTTCGGCGACATCTTTGGCGGCGAAGGGGGCATATTTGAGAGCCTCTTCGGCGGACGTATGGGCAGACGGGCCGTCCGACGGGGGCCGAGCCTGCGGTGTGAGATGACGATTAATCTCGGGGAGGTGGGGACGGGAGCGGAGAGGACCATCGAGGTCCGGCGCCACGAGATTTGCGACCGGTGCAAGGGCAGCGGGGCGAAGCAGGGGTCGCTGCCGGTGACGTGTAATTATTGCGGCGGGCGAGGCGAGGTGCAGCAGTCGCAGGGCTTTTTTGTCGTGCGCGTCACGTGCCCCAGATGCCGCGGCAAGGGCAGCATGATCACACAGCCGTGCGAGACGTGCAGGGGGACGGGACGCGAGGTAAAGCCGACCCAGATCAAGGTGAGGATACCGGCCGGGGTCGAGTCGGGGACGCGCATGAGGGTGGCCGGCGAAGGAGAGGTCGGCGAGAACGGCGCCCCGCGCGGCGACCTGTTCTGCGATATCTACGTCACGCCGCACCCGATTTTTGAGCGCCATGGAGACGACATTCTGTGCGAGGTGCCCATCAGCTTCTCGCAAGCCGCGCTGGGCGCGGATGTCGAGGTGCCGACGTTGGCGGGAAGAACGCTCTTGACGATTCCGGCAGGCACGCAGAGCGGGCAGGTGTTCCGTCTGTCCGGCAACGGATTGCCGAACGTGCACGGGAGGGGGCGCGGGAACGAACTGGTGCAGGTCGTCATCGAGACGCCGCGGCAGTTGACGCCCGATATGGAGAAACTGCTGCGGAAGATGGCGGAGATAGAGGAGAAAGACGTCTCGCCGAAAAGGAAGAGCTTTTTCGACAAGGTGAAAGACTACTTCGAAGGGAAGGGCAAAGGCTGAGCGGACCGCATCCACCGGCCGGGAGAGGGATGCCGGATTTCAGACGATGGTTCGGGTATGGAGTAGGTAATGTTTCACAAGAAGAACAATGATGACGACAAGCCGAAAAACGCGCCGGAGTCTGCGGAGCAGGCGCCGGAGAACTCAACGGTCGGGGCGGAACCGAAGCCCGGCCAAACGGAAGTCCCCGGGGCAGAACTGGAAGGACTGAAGAAGAAAGCGGCCGAACGAGACGAGTATCTGGACCTGCTCCAGCGCACGCGCGCGGAGTATCTGAACTACATCAAGCGGGCGCAGAAGGACCGCGCGGACACCATCCGGTACGCGGTGCAGGACTTCGCGGCCAAAGTGGTGACCGTGATGGACGATTTTGGGCGGGCCATCGCGTCGGCGGAGAAGACCCAGGACTTCCAGAAGTTCTTTGAGGGCGTCAAACTGATCGAGACGCAGTTCCAGAAGGTGCTCGCGGATGCGGGGATCACGCCCGTGGAAGCGGTCGGCAAGCCGTTTGACCCCGCATTGCATGAGGCGCTGATGCAGGAGGATCGCGCCGATGTGCCGGAGGGGACGGTCTTGGAGGAGTTCGAGCGGGGTTTCATGCTGAACGACCGGGTGTTGCGCGCGGCCAAAGTGAAGGTGGCCAGAAAGCCGGCGAAGGCGGAAGAACAGGCCGAGGCTCCGAAGGACGGGGCCGCGGAGGAAGAGCAGCAGAAGTAGAGACGCGATTGCCCAGAGGCGACTTCAGAGCAGCAGTTCCGCGGTGAGCCGTCTTGCCGTGCTGCAGGAGAACAGAAATGCCGACCTATGAATACGAATGCAACGTTTGTCGGGAGAGGTTTGAGCTTTTCCAATCCATCACGGAACGGCCTGTGAAGAAGTGTCCGCGCTGCAATAAGCCGGCCGCGAAGCGCCTCATCGGGGCGGGAGCGGGGATCATTTTCAAAGGAACAGGTTTCTACCAGACGGATTACCGGAGCACAGAGTACAAGGAGAAGGCCAAGGCCGAAAGCAGCGCCACAACCGCTTCCTCAACTGCTGCGGGAACGGATACCGGAACCAAGGCAGGGAAGAAAGATAAGAAGTGAGGGCCAACGGTTCCTGGGCCGACCTTCCGGCCGGGGGGCAGGCGGGCTGATCGTCGGGCCGAAGGAGGCGGCCACGTGGGCGGTGACTACCAGGATGAAACGGGGAAGGGATTCTGGACATGAAGGAAGGGTTGTGCCCCCACTGCAAGAAGCCGGCGCAAACGGCGGGGACGGCCAGGAAACCGTACCATCCCTTCTGCTCGGAGCGCTGCAAGATGGCCGATCTGGGGATGTGGTTCCGGGAGGAGCACCGGATGCCAGGACGCGGGACAAAGTCGGCAGATGGGGCTGAAGGCAAGGGGCCGGTTGCGGGCGAAGAGGACTAGAAGTGATTCACCACAGGACGGGTTTTGGGCCTGTCCTGAAGCGTTTAACGCGGGGTGCGGCGGGCCGCAAATTATTGGCGGGAGTGGGGAAATCGCTTGACAGGAATGGAACCGGGTGCTATAAATGCGCAATCTACGTACAAACCGGGGTTGCGCGCAGTTCTGCGCAGTTTCCCGGCTGTTCACCCACACTCCAGCCGCAAGGATGGGTTGCGAGTGAATAGGGCGCAGTAACGCACCCGCTGATGTCTCTGCCGTTCCCAGCCGTATTGTCAGCCGAATGTGACCGTGGCGAACGAGGAGGGGACTTGCATGAGAGAACTGAGGCAAGACTGGAGAGATGTCTTTTTGAGCTTCCGCATCGCTCGGGACCCCCGCAAGGTGCTCCTGGGCGCGGCGGGCGTGATCGTCACGCTGGTGTTCCTGTGGTTCCTCGCCTGGGGATTCCACAAGATGAACATCATCCACGAACGCGCCACGAGCAAGGTGATACGGTCAAGCGCGCTGACATTCCTCTCCGATCCTGTGGACTCGGTCAAACGTGCGGCAAAGGTATTCCGCGTTAAGGTCAAGAAGGACGGGCGCACGAGCCATGAGGCGCCGAAGCCGCGGGCCTATGTGTCCATCGGCGTCCTGGTGCTTGGGTTGATCGCGATATGGTCCTTCTTTGGCGGGGCGATCAGTCGGATCGCGGCGGTGGAACTGGCGAAAGACGAGCGGATTGAGATTCGGGAGGCGCGCAAGTTTGCCTGCAAGAAATACTGGGCGTATCTGTGGGCGCCGATCGTTCCGACCGTGGGGGTGGGCATTTTCGCCGGCTGCGTTGTGGTCGGGGGGCTGATCGGATGTATTCCCTATCTGGGAGTGGCGGTCATCGGGCTGTTTTTCCCGCTCGCGTTGCTGGCGGGATTCCTCGTGGCGCTGATCCTGGTCGGCGGGGTGGCGGGCGGTGCGATGATGATGCCGGCCATCAGCGCGGAGGGGACGGACTCGTTTGACGGAATCAGCCGGGCGTACAGCTACGTGTACTCCAAACCGTGGCGTTACCTCTGGTACGTTGGCGTGGCTAAGGTGTACGGTCTGATTTGCCTCGCCTTTGTGTTCCTGTTTACGTGGCTTACGGTCGAGAGCGCGTTCTGGGCGGGCAAGGTCGGCCTCAAGGCATTGTACGGCAAATGGACTTTCGAGGACATTTACCGCTTCTACTCCTCATGGGAGTTCTCCAAGGCCGCTCGGGAGGGCGTGTGGACCCACATCTGGGCCTTCGTCATCGGGATCTGGGCGCATTTGGTATGGGCGCTGTTCTGGGGCTTTGTGGTCTCCATGGTCATAACGGCAAGCACGATCGTTTACTTCCTGATGCGCAAGGCCGTGGACGGTACGGAGATGACCGAGGTGTTCGAGGAGGAAGAGGAACTGGCGGAGGGGGGCGAGGCGGCGGCGCCGGCCGAAGAGGAGAAGGCCGCTGAGGCTCCCAAGGAAGCGAAGAAAGAGGAGCAGGCTCCGGGAACGGAAGAGGTCAAGAAACCCAGGAAGAAAAAAGAGGGGGAGTCCGAGGAGTAGGCAAGGAATAGAGGGGCGCAACGCAGAGCGTAAACGTCAAGCGTAAGACGCAAGTACGGCCAACAATTCTTGCGTCTTACGCTTTACGTTTTTGAGGGAAGGCGGTTCCCTCTCTGATAGAATGGTTGAGGACCATTCGGGGAAGATTGAGGCGCTGAGTATGGAAGTTCCGGTTGTGGCGATTGTGGGAAGGCCCAACGTCGGCAAGTCTTCCCTTCTGAACTCGCTGGCCAAGAAGGGCGTGGCGATAGTGGACCCCGTGGCGGGCACGACGCGGGACCGGGTCTCCGCGTTGATCGAGTATGGGGGGCGGGAGTTCGAGGTGGTGGATACGGGGGGGATGGGCCACATCGAGGCGGACGAGTTGGCGGGAGAGGTCCGCGCTCAGATCGAGATCGCGCTGCAAAGGGCCGACGTGATTGTGCTTGTGACCGAGGTGAAGGGCGGGTTGACGCCCTTTGACCGCGAGATCGCCGGACGGCTGCGAACGCTGGGCAAGCCGATCCTGCTGGTGGTGAACAAGGTGGATTCGCCGCGGGAGGAGCCGGCGGCGGCGGAATTCTCCGAACTGGGGTTGGGAGAGCCGGTCTTGACGTGCGCGCTGGAGAACGTCGGCCGGACCGAGCTTGTGGAGCGCATTGTGGCCCTGCTGCCGGAAGCGCGCGGGGAACAGGGCGGACAGCGGCCCGTGATGAAGCTGGCCTTCGTGGGGCGGCAGAACGCGGGAAAGTCCACGCTCGTGAACCACTTGGCTGGGGAAGCGCGCGTAATCGTGAGCGAAACCCCGGGTACGACGCGCGACGCCATAGATGTCGAGTTCACGATGGGGACGAAGCGGTTCACGGCCATTGACACCGCCGGCGTGAGGCGCAAGGTCCGCTTGAAGGAGCGGGTGGATTTCTACAGCCTGTCGCGGGCCGAGCGTTCCATTCGTCGCGCGGACACGGTGGCGCTTCTCATTGATGCGCAGGCGGAGATTACGGAACTGGACAAGAAGCTGGCGCGGCACGTGATCGAGCACATGAAGCCGTGCATCATCGCGGTGAACAAGTGGGACCTGGCGGCGCATATTAAGCCGGACAAGTACGTGGCCTACGTGCGGACGAAGCTGACGGGCCTGGACTTCGCGCCGATCACGTTCCTCAGCGGGAAAACGGGGCACAACGTCAAAGAGAGCGTCGAACTGGCCCTGGAGCTTTACGAGCAGGCGAAGGTGCGCGTGAAGACGGCGCGGATCAACGAGGTGATTGAGCAGGCCGTCAAGGCGCGGTCGCCGGCGCCGGTGGGGAAACGGCTCCCAAAGATTTATTACGGGACTCAAACGGGGGTGGCGCCGCCCACGATCGTGCTCTTCGTCAATGATCCTAAACTGTTCACGCCGGTCTATGTGCGGTATCTGATGAACAGTTTCCGGAGAGAGTTGCCCTTCGGGGAGGTGCCGGTGCAGTTGTACCTTAGGCCGCATAGAGGGAAAGGGCGAGAGCGCCGCAGCAAGGCGGGACGACCGTAGCGGCTCGGAGCGGCCGAAGACCGCTGCGTCCAGGGGGCTTCGAGGCGAGGTTGACGGATCAACATCGGAGCGCTTGCGCCTCGGGAAGCGCAAGAACGCGCGCAAGCGTCTTGCGCTTCTTGTCGTTAACGGGAGGTTGCGGAAAGAGGGGGAGGCTGATAGAATCGAACATAGAGTAGGGAAAGCAGGGCAAGGGGCGTGTGGCGCGGCGCCGCCGCAAGGATTCCGGAAACGGCAGGAGTAGTTTCAAGCGACGGAGGCAACATGAACAGGGCGGTTGTTCCCAGCGGGAGCGATGTGCAACTGATCGAGCGGCTGAGGGAGGGGCGGGAGAAGCTGTTGAACGAGATCGGGAAGGTGATCGTCGGGCAGAAGGACGTTGTGGACCAGCTCCTGATAGCGCTGTTCTGCGGCGGGCATTCGCTCATGGTGGGCGTGCCGGGGCTGGCCAAGACCCTGATGGTCAGGACGATCGCCAGCATCCTGGAACTGACGTTCAATCGAATCCAGTTCACGCCGGACCTGATGCCTTCGGACATCACAGGCTCGGAAGTGATCGAGATGGACGCGGGGACGGGCGAGCGGCGGTTCCGGTTCATCCGCGGACCGGTGTTTTCAAACATCGTGCTGGCCGACGAGATCAACCGCACGCCGCCCAAGACGCAGGCCGCTCTGTTGCAGGCGATGGAGGAGCACAAGGTGACGGTGTCGGGCGTGACGTATACGCTGGATGAACCGTTCTTCGTGCTCGCCACCCAGAACCCCATCGAACAGGAAGGGACCTATCCGCTGCCCGAAGCGCAACTCGACCGGTTCATGTTCAATATCTACATTGACTATCCTTCGATCCCGGAGGAAATCCAGATCGTCGAGACGACGACGACGGCGCAGCAGTACCGGCTGAGCCACGTGTTGACGGCGCAGCAGGTGATCTCGCTGCGGGATATCGTGCGGAAGATACCGGCCTCGACGGAAGTGGTGGGATACGCCGTGAAGCTCGTGAACTGCACGCGGCCGGGCGGCTTGGGGCAGAAGCTGGACTTCGTCAAGCGGTACATCCGCTGGGGCGCAGGGCCGAGGGCGTCGCAGTATCTCATCCTGGGCGCGAAGGCGAGGGCCGTGATTCGCGGGAACTACTGCGTGTCCGAGGAGGACGTGCGGGCCGTGGCGCCGGCGGTGCTGAGACACCGGATCATCACGAACTTCCACGCCGAGTCCGAGGGGATCAAGTCCATTGACCTTGTGAAGAGGCTGTTGGAGATGGAGGGGATGCCGGAGGCCTGAACGGCGGGTCTCAGGATTCAGTGAACGACGACGACGGCAGATGAACGATCTCACACAATACCTGCAACCTTCCATCCTGTCCAAGGTGGACAACCTTGAACTGATAGCGAAGTTCATCGTGGAGGGCTTCCTGATCGGGCTTCATCGCAGCCCCTACCACGGATTCAGCGTGGAGTTCTCCTCCTACCGCAAGTACGAACCCGGCGATGAACTCAAGTTCATTGACTGGCGCGTGTTCGGGCGGACGGACAAGTACTACGTGAAGCAGTTCGAGGAGACGACCAACCTGAACTGCTATCTGGTGATGGATATTTCGGCCTCGATGGAGTATGCGGACCGGCACGGGCAGGCGGGGGGCCTCACGAAACTGCGCTACGCGTCCTTCCTCAACGCGGGACTGGCTTACATGATGTTGCGGCAGGGCGATGCCGTGGGCATGGTGGGGATCAACGCGCAGACGTTTGAGTTCCTGCCGGCCAGCGCGAAGACGAACTGGCTCATGCAGCTCCTGACGCGCATGTCGCAGTTGAAGCCGGGCGGCGAGACGGGGCTGAGGCGGGGGCTTTCCCTGCTGTCGGAGCGCGTCAAGGGACGAAGCCTTATCATCATCACGAGCGACCTGCTCGCGCCGCCGGACGATCTCCTGGAGGCCTTGAGCTATTTCCGCTACAAGAACCACGAGGTAATCGTCTTTCACGTGATGACGGACACCGAGTGGAAGTTCCCGTTCAACCGTCAGACAAACTTCGTGGACATGGAGACGGGCAAGGAGATCATCACCGAATCGGCGTACATTCGCGAAGAGTACCTGCGCCTTCTGACCGGGCATGTGGACACCCTGAAGAGGGCGTGCCGGGACATCAATGTGGACTTTCTGCCGCTGGCCACCTCGGATGATCTCGGCCAGGCGCTGATGACCTACATGGCCAGGAGGGCCGAACACTACTGAGCCTCCGGCCGGGGCATGACGCGTAAGGCAAGACCAGAGAACGCACAGACATGTTTGGGTATTTGTTTCTGAATCCGATCTTCGTTGCCGGGCTGGCGGCGATCGCCGTGCCGGTGATCATACACCTCTTGTTCAAGGCTCGGCGGGAGAAGGTGCTGTTCAGCTCCATACAGTTCATCCTGGCCTCGACGGTGAGGAAATCGTCGCGGATCAAGTTTAAAGAGCTGCTGCTGCTCATGGTGCGGGTGGCGATGTTCGCGCTGATCGCGCTGGCTTTCGCCAGGCCGTACCTGGAACGCGGGCCGGGGGGCGCGTATGCGTTTGCAGGGCGCGTGGATCTGGTGATCGTTCTGGACGACTCGTACAGTTTGAGGTACCTGGAGACGACGGGCACGGCGCGTTTCGAGCGCGCGCGGGCCGCGGCGCTGCACGAGGTGCAGCGGCTCCGAAGCGGGGACCGCGTGGGGGTAATCAGGACATCGCGGGGCGGCGAGGTCATGGTAAAACTGACGCCCAATTTCGACGCCGCCGCCGGCGCGATCCGGACGGCAACGCCTTCGGCGGAGTTCTGCCGGTTCGCCGAGGCATTCAAGAAGGCGGGGGCGCTGTTGACCGAGTCATCGGCCGACCACAAGTACGTGTTCTTCGTGGGCGACATGCAGCAGGCGAGTTTCGAGGGGGAGGCGCTCGCCGCTGCCGCCAAGGCGCTGGGGCAGGGGGCGCAGGTGCTCCTGGCGGACGTCTCGATTCCGAAAGGCGGCGCGACGCCCTCCGAGTCGTCGAACCTGGCCATCCGCGACGTGCGCGCGCCGGACTGGGGCTGGGTTTCAGGACAGCCCCTGACGCTGGTGGTGGCCGTGGCAAACCACTCGAAGTCGAGGGTGAGCGACGCGACGGTGGCGCTGCAACTGGCAGGCGGCGAAAAGTTCCCGGGAAAGACCATTGACCTGGATCCCGGCGAGACAAAGGAGATTGCGGTCACGGCTACTTTCCCGGAGGGCCGGCAGGCGGCGGGCTGGGTGGAGATTAACGGACGCGATCCGCTGCCGCTGGACGATCGCTTCTACTTTCATTTCCTGGCAACCAAGCCGATTCGCGTGCTCTGCGTCGAGAACGCGGTGGCGGAGGTCCCCTATTTCCAGAAGAGCTATTACCTTCGCAAGGCCATGAACCCCAAGCTGGCGAGCGGGGAATCGCCCAACCTGATCCTGCCCGATCTGATTGATGTGAGCCGCCTCACGGCAGAGGCCCTGGCCGATTGCGATGTGCTGGTGCTGGCGAATGTGACGGGTGTGACGGCGGATCAGGCCGGCAAGATAAGCGACTTCGTGAAACGGGGCGGCGGGTTGCTGGTCTTTTTGGGGCCGGACGTGGACGCGGCCGTGTACAACGAACGCTTGTTTGGGCAGGCCGGCAGCGGGGTATTGCCGTGTCGGCTGAAGGCACCCGTAAAGCCTTCGGGGGGAGGGTATTGGAACATCACGAAGTTCGACAAGACGCACTATCTTTTCAGACCCTTCAAGGGGCCTGACGACGCGGATCTGGGACTGCCGCGATTCAGCCAGACGTATACGGTGGAGTTGGGCGATGGCCTGGCGATGGGGGCCAAGGTGCTGGCGTCCTACGACAACGACGCGCCGGCGATCATCGAGCGCGCCTCGGGCAAGGGGCGCACAGTCCTGTTCACGAGCACGAGCGACGCGGAATGGAGCGACATGCCCAAGCGCATGGTCTACCTTCCGCTGGTGCATCAGGCCATGCGGTACCTGACGGGAAAAGAGACGGCGGCCCAGACGCGGTACACTGTCGGCCAGACACTGCGGCTGCCTGTCGGCGCTGGCGTGAAGGAAGGCCAGAAAGTAGAATTGAGCGTGACGGACGAGGAGCGGCGCGAGGTGAAGATTGAGCCTGGGGCCGAACTCGTCTACCGGGAAAGCCGCACCCCCGGCATCTATGCATTCCGAGTGGACGGCCATGCGGTCGGCCAGTGCGCCGTGAACGTGGACACGGCGGAGTCGGACCTCACGCATGCGACCCCGGCCATGATCGAGCGGCTGGGCGCGCTGGGCGATTCGGGCGACAAAGCGGCTGCCAAGGCCGCCCAACAGGCGGGGTTGCAGCGCGGGAGCGAGGACCCGGGCGGGCTGTGGCGGGGTCTGCTTGTGGCGGCGCTTGCGCTGATGCTGGCCGAGCTGCTTCTGGCGAACTCAATACCCAAGTAGGCGGAGATTGCGCGTTCTGGCGGGTTGTGCGTCGCTCAATCCGCAGTTCACCGTTCAAGGGCCGCAAGGTTCCGGGTGGCTCATGCCGAATCTGCCTTCCAGGACAAGCGTCAAGCTGATCGGGGGGTTTCTGGCCATCCTGCTGCTGTTCTTCTGGGCCGCATTTCTGACCTTGAGGAGTCTGGAGAAGGTCGAAAAATCGGCCGAGCGGCTGGCCCAAATCGCCGAGGGAGTGCGGGCGGGGCGGATGATGACGGAGGTCGTGCGCGACCAGTACATTCAACTCGCGCAGTTCGTGATCACGCGGGATTGGACCTATGTGGATCAGTTCGAGAACCTGTCGCGCCGAATGGCTCCCTTGAAGAAGCAGGTGGCCGAACAGGACATCTGGAGTGAAGACGAGAAGCGCGTCATCAGGATGCTCCAGGACGCGCACCAGAAGTTCGAAGATGTCTTCGAGAGCGATTTGCGCGATGCCGTGGCGGAGAACGATATTGACCGCGTGCGCCGGGTTCAGAAGGAGTCCGAGAGTCTCCTTCAGCAGGCGATCTCGCTGAACATCAACTTGGAGCAACTGTTCCAGCGCAAGATCAAGATGGCGCAGAAGAAACAGGCGGAGCTGTCCGCGGGCGCCAAGCGGTCGCCGTTCATCTTCTTCGGGGCGGCAGTGTTGGCGTCTCTGCTGATCGTCGTGTACCTGGGGCGCAGCATTGCGGAGCCTGTCCAGGAACTGATTCGGGGGACGCAGGAGATTGCGCGGGGCAACCTGGCGGCCCGGATCAAGCTGGAGCGCAAGGACGAGTTCGGGCGGCTGGCCGAGAGCTTCAACCGAATGACGCGGGAGTTGCACGAGCACCAGCGGCGGATGATACAGTCGGAGAAGATGGCGTCGTTGGGGCAACTGGCGGCCGGCGTGGCGCACGAGATCAACAATCCCATCGGGGTCATCCGGGGCTACATCAAGATTCTGCAGGCCGGCATGAAGTCCTCGGGCGAGTATGGCGAGGAACTGAAGGCCATCGAGGAGGAGGCGGCGCACTGCCAGCGGATTGTGAGCGAGCTGAGGAATTTCTCGAAGCCGACAAATCTGGCCATCGAGAGAGTGGATGCGCGCGAGGTGGTTGACGAGGCGTTGGACCGGTTGGATCGCGTGGAGAGGGCGAAAGGGGCTTTGATCTGCGTGAGGAGGGAGTACGGGGCCGAGCCGCAGTTCATTGCGGCGGACCGGGGCAAAGTGCGGGAGGTGTTGTTAAATGTGGTGGAAAACGCCGTGGACGCGATGCCCAAAGGAGGCGAAATCCGGGTCGGGATACGGCGAGTGTCGGACTATGAGCATAGGGACGGCCAGGAGACGGCGCGCGGCGACTTTGTGCTGGTGGAGATAGCAGACACAGGGTGCGGAATTTGCGAGGAAAACATGAAGCGGCTCTTCGATCCGTTCTTTTCCACGAAGGAACGGGGAATGGGCCTGGGTCTGGCCATCAGTTACGCGATCGTCAAAGCGCACAGCGGCTTCATGGAGGCGAGAAGCGCAGAGGGCAAAGGGTCCGTTTTCTCGATCGGCATACCCGCGGCCAAGTGAACAGACGATCCCCGCGCGGCTAGAGACATGACACGGTATCGAGAGGGCAATCCTCAACACCAAAGCGAGCGCAGGGCACTATGAGTACCGAACTTTCGTCCCCGGACGGCGGTGGGCCGATGAAACGCCGCGAAATCCTCGTCGTGGACGATAAGGCTAACATGGTGAAGCTGATTACGAGGATTCTGGGCGACAGCTTTGCCGTGACGGGAACCACCAGTCCGCGGGAGGCGCTCAACCTGTTGGAGGAACGCGAGTTCGATCTGCTGATCATGGACATCAAGATGCCGGAGATCAGCGGCATGGAATTGCTCGAACACTGCAAACGCCTCCGCCCGCTGACCGAGGTCATCCTCATCACGGGGTACGGGGAGGTGGCGCAAGCGGTGGCGGCCATCAAGGCGGGGGCGTACGACTACCTCGAGAAACCGTTCGAGCCGGAGGAGATGCGGATTGCGGCGGAGAAGGCGCTCGAGCACAAACGCCTTGTGGACCGGACACGGTTCCTGGAACGGGCCGTCGAGGACAAATTCGGGCTGGAGAACATCATCGGGGACAGCGCGCCGATGCGCGAGGTCTTCGAACTGATCAAGAAGGCGGCCGAAACCGATGTCACGGTGCTGGTTCAGGGCGAAAGCGGCACGGGCAAGGAACTGGTGGCGCAGGCGATACACTACACGGGGCTGCGGAGCAGGAACAAGTTCGTGCCCGTGAACTGCGCGGCGATACCCAAGGGACTGCTGGAGTCCGAGCTCTTCGGTTACGTGAAGGGCGCGTTCTCCGGCGCTCTGGCGTCGAAATCAGGACTGTTTGAGGAGGCGGCGGGAGGCACGCTGTTCCTGGACGAGATCAGCGAACTTGATCCGGACTTGCAGGTGAAAATGACGCGGGCGATCCAGGAGCGAGAAATCCGGCCGGTGGGCGACACAAGGGACAAGGCCGTGGACGTGCGGATCATCGCCGCGACCAATCGGGACCTTAAGGCGACGGTGGACGAGGGGTTGTTCAGGGCGGACCTGTACTACCGGTTGAACGTATTCCCGATATACTTGCCGCCTCTGCGCGCGCGGATGGAAGATCTGCCGCTGCTCGTGACGCGCTTCGTGATGAAGTTCAACGCGATGGAGCGCAAGTTCGTCGAAGGGCTGGAGCCTGAGGCGATGTCGGCGCTCAGGGGGTACTCGTGGCCCGGCAACGTGCGGGAATTGGAGAACGCGATCGAGCGGGCCGTGCTCCTGACGGAGAAGGGGCGGATCGGACCGAAGGTGTTCGAGGAAATCCTGTCTATGAAGCGGCGGATGGCAGGGGGGATGTCGGCGCCGCGGGTGGATCTCCCGTACCGTGACGCCATCGAGATCGTGACCAATACCGCCACGGAGGAGTATCTGCGCGGCCTATTGCAGAAGCACGAGGGCAACGTGACGCGCGCGGCGGCCGCGGCGGGCATCGAGAGGGAGAGTCTGCATCGCTTGATGAAGAAGTGCGGGGTGAGGGCCGAGGACTTCCGGAAGACCTGAGAGGCGGCAGGGACCGGGGGCATGTGAACGCGAGGGTCTCTCGGAGGCCCAAGCAAGGTTGACTTGTCGCAGAAGCAGGGCTATAGTTAATCGGGAAAGACGACCGGCGGACGGGTTATTGAGGATCAGATCATGAATAGACGACCGGCGGTGGCAGGATCATTCTATCCGGGCGATGCAGCAGAACTGCGTCGGATGCTGAGTCGGTTCATGCCCAGCGGTGTGCAGCGGATGAAAGCAAAGGGGGTGGTCTCTCCGCATGCCGGTTACGTCTACTCGGGGCAGGTTGCCGGAGCGGTCTTCTCGCGAGTGGAAGTGACGGACACGGCCATCGTGCTCGCTCCGGCGCATCAGCACGCGACGGCGGCGTTTGCGCTCTGGACCGAGGGGGCGTGGGTGACGCCGCTGGGGAGCGTGCCGACAGACGAGGTCCTGTCGAAAAAGCTCCTGAAGGAGGTGGCGGACCTGCGGGAAGACTATTACGCGCATGTGGCGGAACATTCCGGCGAGGTGCAGGTGCCCTTCCTTCAATATGTGAACCCGAAGGTGAAGATCGTGTCCATCGTGATCGCCACGCGCGATCTGAACGGGCTGAAGCGATTTGGGGCGGACATGGCGAAGGCGCTGAAGGGTCTCGATCCGCAGCCGTTGCTCGTGGCCAGCAGCGACATGACGCACTACGAGTCGGAGCAGGCCGCGAGGAAGAAGGACAAGCTGGCTATTGATGAGGTCCTCAGTCTGGACGTTGACGCCCTCTGGACAAAGGTGATGAGCACGCCCATAAGCATGTGCGGCATGGCGACGACCGTCTCCATGCTGGAGTGCGCGCTCGGCCTGGGGGCGACAAAGGCGGAACTGGTGATGTATGAAACCAGCGCGAAGACCTCAGGGGACTACAACCGCGTGGTGGGGTATGCAGGCATCATCGTCAGCTAGAGAGTCGAGGGACTTTTCTGTTGACATGCATCCGACCGGGGCGTAGAATTCCCGGTTATCCGAAGAATCCTGGCCCGTTGCGTTTGCGTGGCAGACAAGAGGAGGACTAGCTCCATGAAAAGGCTGTTGGGCGTCGGTGTATGTGTGGCGCTGTCGGTCGTTGGAATTCTCTCCTCCATGGGCTGCTACGACTCGAAGTACTACGATGCGCGACTCATGACGAAAGCCCGGAATGCGCAGCGAGCCGATACGGTGAATCGCGATCTGCGCCTGATCCCGTACGATTTCGACTCCATTTTCGGCCTCAACTATTCCCAGAATTACGACGACTATCCAAGACCCAATTACTGATGAGCGCTCCGGTAGGCCACTGGGTGGAAGTGCGGTGTGCAGGGCGTGAAACCGAAAGCGCAAGGCAGAGGACCCGAAGGGCGGAACGGCTTCCGCCCTTCGGGTTTTTTATTCTCCGTCTCGTTTCTTGAGCGTGCGGCATGAGGGTTGACCTTGTAATACAGAACGGCGATGTGGCGGACGTGAACCAGGGCGTCCTGGTGAAGCGCGATGTGGGCATCGCGGGGGAGCGCATTGTTGCCGTTGCCGAGCGGGGACGCTTGAGAGGATCCCGGGAGGTGGATGCCGCCGGCTGCGTCGTGAGTCCCGGATTTGTGGACATCCATTCGCACAGCGACACCTTCCCCCTCATTGATCCGAGCGCGCGGAGCAAGGTGTGCGACGGCGTGACGACCGAGGTTGCGGGGAACTGCGGGTCGTCGCCCTTTCCTCTGCGGGGGAAGGAGCGGGACCAGGAGCAGGCGCAGAGCAACCGGTATGGATTGAGGATTGACTGGGAGGATGCGGACGGCTTTTTCGAACGCGCGGAGCGGGTAGGGACGGCGATCAACCGCGCGTACCTGGTGGGGCATGGGACGGTGCGCGGGGTGGTGATAGGGCACGAGAACCGCCCGCCCGGCCAACAGGAACTGGAAGAGATGAAGGCCGAGGTCTCACGGGCGATGAAGGCGGGCGCCGTGGGGCTTTCGAGCGGATTGATCTATGCGCCCGGTTGCTACGCCGGGCCTGAGGAAGTGACCGCCCTGTGCCGAACCGTCGCTGACCTCGGCGGCTTCTATAGCACGCATTTGAGGAGCGAAGGGGACGGACTGGAGGCGGCCGTCGAGGAGGCGCTCGGGGTGGCCGCTGGGTCGGGCGTGCGGCTGCAACTCTCGCATGTCAAGACGGCGGGGAAGCGGAATTGGGGAAAGATCGCGTGGCTCAAGGAGAGGTTGTTCCGCGCGAAGGACAAGGGCCTGGATTTCGCCTGTGATCGGTATCCTTACATCGCCGGCTCGACGGGATTGCACGTTGTGTTGCCGGACTGGGCAAAGGAGGGGGGCCACGAGGCGGAACTGAAGAGGCTGACTGATCCGGCCACCCGAAAGAAAGTGGCGGAGGCCGTGGCTGCCGATTATGCCGACCCCGCGTCGTGGGACCGGATCGTGGTGTCCTGCGTGGCAAGCGCGCGGAACAGGCAGTATGAAGGCAAGCGCGTGGCTGAGATCGCCGAAATGATGGGGTGCGATCCGGTCAGCGCCGTTTTCGAGCTTTTGACGGCGGAAAGACTGGAGGTAGATGCTATAATATTCTCGATGTGCGAGGAGAACTTGCGGGAGATCCTCAACTGGCCCTTTGTCGCCGTCGGGTCGGACGCCTCCGTGCGCTGCCCCGACGGGCCGCTGAGCCAGGGAAAGCCCCACCCCAGGGCGTACGGGACATTTGCGCGAGTGCTTGGCCGATACGTGAGGGAGGCCAGAGCGCTCCCGCTGCTTGAAGCGCTGAAGAAGATGACGGTCTTGCCGGCCCGGCAGGCGGGCCTGAGGGATCGCGGGGAGCTGCGGGAGGGGTGTTTTGCGGATATCGTGATCTTTGATCCGCTGACGGTGGCGGACCAGGCGACGTTTGAGCAGCCGCATCAATGCTCCAAGGGCATCAGGTACGTCTTCGTGAATGGGCGGACGGCCGTTCGGGAGGGCGTGCCGACGGGGGGCCTGCACGGCAGGTTGTTGCGCCGGGCGTAGGGCGGCTACGTGGGAAACCGATAGAGGTGACGACGTCGAGATGAGCAATCTGGCTGAGGTCATGACCAAGCGGAAGCGGCGCGTGATCGGGCTGAATTCCGGCACGTCATGCGACGGGATCAACTCGTGCATGTCCGATATTGCGGGAGAAGGTCGGGACTGCAAGGTGACCGTGCTGGGTTACGATAGACTGGAGTATCCGGACAAGCTGCGAAAGCGAATCCTGGATCTGTGTGTGCCGGAAACGGGTTCGGTGGACAAAATCTGCCACATGAACTTCCTGCTGGGCGAGATGTTTGCCGAGGCGGCGCTGAAGCTCATCCGCAAACTGAAGATGAAGCCTGAGGACGTGGACCTGATCGGTTCGCACGGCCAGACGATCCAGCACCTGCCGGGCGGGGTGAAAGAAGGCGAGCGGATGGTGCGATCCACCCTGCAGATCGCCGAGCCGGCCCTCATCGCGGAAACGACGGGGATCACCACGGTGGCCGATTTCCGGACGCGCGACGTCGCCGCCGGCGGGTTCGGAGCGCCCCTTGTGCCTTACGCGGACTATATCCTGTTTGCGGACGAGACGAAGGGCCGGGCGCTGCAGAACATCGGCGGGATCGCCAACGTAACCTATCTGCCGCCGGGCGGCACGCCGAAGGACATCATCGCCTTCGACACGGGGCCGGGCAACATGATCATTGACCGGGTTACTGTGCTGGCCACGCACGGCCGTTTGGCCTACGACCTCGACGGGGATATGGCAGCCGAAGGGAAACCCGACGAAAAATTCCTCCAGGAAATGATGACCCATCCTTTCCTGGCGGCCAACCCCCCAAAAACCAGCGGCCGCGAGGATTTCGGCGTGCTTTACGCCGACAAGCTCTATCACGGCGCGAGGAAACGGCGGATTACTCATGGGAACCTTCTGGCCACGGTAACGGCCTTTACCGCTAAGTCCATGGCGGAGGCCTACAAGCGGTTCGTGATGCCGCGCGGGAGTATTGCGGAGGTGATCCTGTGCGGCGGCGGAAGCTACAACAAGACGTTGGTGAAATACTTCCAGAGTTACCTGGGCGACACTCCCATCCGTCGCATGGATGACTACGGAATCCCCTGCGACGGGAAGGAGGCGTTGTCCTTCGCGATTCTGGCGAATGAGACGATGAACGGGAAGCCGAACAATGTCCCCTCGGCAACTGGCGCAAGGAGTGCAGTAGTTCTGGGCAAGATTGTCCCGGGCCGGTGATCCGCAAGGTCCGGCCGGCGTTGCGGAGCCGCGAATCAGAAGAGACTGCTGACGATGGTGGACCTGTCAAGAGTGACGACCGAGCAGCGGAATCGGCGGTCGCAGAAGATAGACACGTTCTCGACGTTGCAGATCGTTGATCTGATTAACAGAGAGGACGCGCACGTGATCCGCGCGGTGCGGTCGCAACGCCGGAGGATCGCGACGGCCGTGGACTGGGTTACGGAGGCTTTCAGGGCCGGCGGCCGACTGTTCTATGCGGGCGCAGGGACAAGCGGTCGGCTTGGCGTGCTGGACGCGGCGGAGTGTCCGCCGACCTTCGGGACCAACGCCGAGATGGTGCAGGGGATTATCGCCGGGGGGGCCGAGGCCCTGACGCGCTCCGTGGAGGGGGCGGAGGACAAGTCCGGAGGCGGTGCGGCGGCCATCCAGGACCGGCAGGTGACGCCAAAGGACATTGTCGTTGGGATTGCGGCCAGCGGACGGACGCCGTTCGTTGAGGGAGCGCTCGCGCGGGCGCGGGAACTCGGTGCAAGGACGATCCTGCTCACCTGTTCCAGAGATCCGGATGCGGCGAAGTGGGCGGACTTGGTCATCTCGCCCATCACGGGGCCGGAGGTCGTGACGGGGTCCACGAGGATGAAGGCGGGGACGGCCACAAAGCTGGTGCTGAACACCATCACGACGTCGGCCATGGTCAAGCTGGGCAAGGTCTACGGCAATCTCATGGTGGACTTGCGTGCGGTGAACGAGAAGCTGCACGACAGGGCGCAGCGTATTGTTATGGAAACGGCAAGCGTGGACCGGCAGACGGCGGTGCGTCTTCTGAACGAGGCGCAAGGGCATGCCAAGGTCGCGATCGTGATGCACAAGCTGGGCCTGGAGTACTCGGAGGCGGTCAAGAGACTGGAGGCTTGTCAGGGGTTTGTCAGAAGGGCGTTGCAGGGATAGGAAACCGGAGACGCGCATGACCATATGAGCGGCGGCGCGATGACGACGGCCAAACGATGGCGGGCGAACAGTGAACAAGGCGATCGCAGCATTGGCGGAGGAAGTGCTTGGGGGCAAACTCCTGGGGCGCAAGCAGGGGTTGCAGCTTCTGGGCGCCTCGCACGGAGACCGGTATGATTTGTTCTACTGGTCGAACAGGATACGCGAGCATTTCCGGGGAAGGAAAGTTCATTTGTGCGCAATAGTGAGCGCGCGGCAAGGGGCGTGCAGCGAGGACTGCGCGTTCTGCGCGCAGTCCTGGCGTTACAAGACCCCGGCCAGGCCGCATGCCATGCTGTCGGCGGACAAAATCGTGAAGGCCTTCGAGAAGGCGAAAGTCAACGGCGCCAACTGTTTTGGGATCGTGACGAGCGGACGTGCCGCTGCCGCGCGGCAGAAGGACCTGGAGGTTGTTCTGGAGGCGGTGAAGGCCATACCGACAACTGGCGGTGTCAGCATCGGCGCAGCCCTGGGTGAACTGGATCCCGGCACAGCCGCCGCACTGAAGGCGGCGGGGGTGACGAATTACAACCATAACCTCGAAACGTCGGCGCGGTACTTTGGAAAAATCTGCACCACCCACACATTCAGCGATCGCGTGCGAACGGTGTTGGCGGCGAAGGCCGCAAACCTGCGAGTGTGTTGCGGCGGGATTTTCGGTATGGGAGAGACTCCGGAAGACCGGGTGGATATGGCGATCACGCTGCGCGAGCTGGGAGTTGACCAGGTGCCCCTCAATTTCCTGAACCCCATTGCGGGGACGCCCCTGGAGGGCGCCACGCGGCTGAGTCCGATGGAAATCCTGAGAATCATCGCAGTATATCGGTTCCTGTTGCCGAAGCAGGAGATCAAGGTCTGCGGCGGACGGGAAGTGAATCTGCGAGACCTTCAGAGCTGGATGTTCTACGCCGGCGCGAGTGGGACCATGGTGGGGAATTATCTGACGACGAAGGGCAGGCCGGCTGAAGAAGACCTGCGTATGCTGATGGACTTGGAGCTTGTGTCGTAGGCGGCAATTGCCTGGCGTGGATGGGACAGGTGCAGGGCCAGTAGGCCAGTGATGGGAAACTGATGTTCACGAGGCGGGTCGTCATAACAGGAATAGGCTTGGTAACTCCTCTGGGCGCGAAGCGGGAGGCCACTTGGGCGGCCGCGCGCGCCGGCAGGAGCGCCATTGGCCATCTTTCCGGGCCGGAGTTTGAGGGCCTCGATGTTCGCATCGGCGGTCAGTGCCGGGAAATCACCGACCCGCCGGGCTTTACGGAGGATCGCGTAGTGACTCTGGGTCTGGCGGCGGCCATGGAGGCCTGGCAGGACTCCGGCCTGCGGCTGGACGAGCAGGACGGCTGTCGTACGGGGTGCGCCGTCGGTTGCAGCAAGGGGGGGCTTGCGTATCTTCTGGGCCAACACGCGCGGATGCAGCGGGGGGAGACAGTGTCGCCGTTTGTGATCTCAGCCTTTCTGCCAAGCGCGACCAATCGTTACCTCGCCGCGACCTTGGGGCTGCGCGGTCCCTCAGCGAATCCGGTCGGCGCATGCGCAACAGGGCTGCTCTGCGCCATCGAAGGGACGCAGTGGATACGGTCCGGCCGGTGTGACGCGGCCTTGGTGGGCGGGACGGACGCGTCGGTCCTGCCGCTCATCATCAGCGGATTTAACAGCCTGGGCGTACTGTCCCGCTGCAACGACCGTCCGCAGGAGGCGTGCCGCCCCTTCGACGCCAAGCGCGATGGTTTTGCCGTAAGCGAAGGGGCGGCGGTCTTGATCCTGGAGAGCATGGACGCCGCGCTTCGGCGCGGCGCAAAGATCTATGGAGAAATCACCGGCTGGGGGGCGGGATCGCTGGCTTACGAAATCCTGGCCCTGCCGCGGGATGGGAGCGTAATAGCGAGCGTGGTGCAGACGGCGCTGGATCGGGCGGGCATCACGCCGGCCGACGTGGACGTGGTGAGCGCGCACGGAACCGGAACGCCTCAAAATGACCGCGTCGAGACGGAAGCGTTGAAGAAGGTCCTCGGCCAACACGCGCGCAGGGTGTGTGTCACCGCGACCAAGTCCATCATCGGTCACTTGCTGGGGGCCTGCGCGGCGGCGGAATTGAGCGTTGGCCTCCTGGGCATGCGCGACGATTTTGTGCCTCCCACGATCAATCTGCACACGCCCGATCCGCTGTGCGATCTGGACTACGTTCCGAACCACGGCCGCCCCATGCGCATCCGACATCTCCTCAAGATCTCGATCGGGTTTGGCGGGCACGTGGCGGCGATGGTGGTGTCGAAGCCTTCCTTTTAGCAGCCTTCGATGGCGAAACACCCCTTTCAACAAGAACTCGATGACCTGCAGGCCGCGGCGTTGCTTCGTCGCCCCACGGTGGTCGAACGTATCGGCCAGACCCGGGCGCGCGTGGCGGGCCGAGAGTGCGTCGCCTTCTGCTCCAACGACTACCTCGGCCTTGCCGCCGACCCGCGTTTGGCCGAATCGGCAAGGCGGGCGGCGGAAGCACATGGGTGGGGCGCTGGAGGGGCCAGGCTCATCTTTGGGACCTCGCCGTTGCATGAGCAACTGGAGGCTGAAATAGCGGATTTCGAGGGCACGGAGGCCGCGATCGTCTTCTCAACCGGCTACATGACAA